>NZ_JBQFIL010000002.1:0-767029 GCF_056535465.1 Ruegeria sp. G7
ACCAAACCCCAGGCGGGGACGACCGCGCTGTTGCATTATGATCTTGATATCCCTTCGCGGACGTTCTGTGTTGAGCTGCTTCAGAAAACCGGTGTGATGTTCACGCCCGGGTCCGCCTTGGGGCTCGAAGGCTGTGTGCGGATCGGTTACGCCAACAATCCGGCGATCCTTCGGGCGGGGCTGTCAAAGGTGTCGGCTTTCCTCGCCGAGTTTGGGTGATCAAGCGCCAATGCTGATCAGAAGAAGTGGGGGGTATGGCTCCCGGACGGCCAGGGTGGATCAACCTCGAATGATTAATTTATAGACACTAGCGCGCCTGAGCGCCCAAAACTTACGCACATACGCTGTAAAGCCGTCGAACCTGCGCCGGATAGATAGTGTTCTGCGGCTTGAACGGAAAAACAAATGGCGAAGTCCTTCGATCTGCAGGTGCGCCATAACACAGCTTGCCCCGATATTACCGACCCAATCGGCGCCACCGCCGCGTGCGCAGGGGTCGGTGCAGCTGAGTGCGAAGCGGTTGGGAAAACGCTCGGTTCTGGATGGGTTGCGTCAGGCGGGTTCGTTCAAATGCCTGTTCCCACGTGCAGTTGGGGCGGCCCTGGATGCGGTATTGCTTAATACCGCAGGTGGTATTACCGGCGGTGACAAGTTTCGGTTTCATGGACGCGCGGGCAAAGGGACGACGCTCACGGTGACCACTCAGGCGTGCGAGCGTGCGTACAAAGCCATGCCGCGGCAGTCGGGCCAGATTGTGAACCACCTGGTCGTCGATGCCGGAGCGCGTTTGAACTGGTTGCCGCAAGAATTGATCTTGTTCGATGGCAGCGCTCTGGATCGGCACCTGCTTGTCGACCTTGCGCCGGATGCCGCCGCCTTGCTGGTCGAACCGCTGATCTTCGGACGCAAAGCGATGGGGGAAACCCTGACGCAGGTCCGCCTGCGCGACCGGATTGAACTTCGGCGTGATGGTAAGCCGCTGTTTCTGGATGTGATGCGGTTCAGTGGCGATCTTGACTCTCATCTGAGCAGAGCAGCCATTGCGGGCGGCGCGGGTGCGATGGCGCTGGTCGTCTTGGTTTCTTCCAAAGCCGAAGCGCAATTGGACCGTGTGCAAATACTGCCTGAGACAGCCGGCGCCACACTGATCCAACCGGATCTCATGGTCGTCCGGCTTCTGGCCGAAACCGGTTTTGCCCTGCGCCGAACACTGATGCCGGTTCTGCGCTGCCTGAACGATGGCTCTCTTCCCCGATGCTGGATGCTCTGACATGAATCTGACCCCACGCGAAAAAGACAAACTACTGATCGCCATGGCCGCCGAGGTCGCCCGCAAACGGTTGGCGCGCGGGGTTCGGCTGAACCATCCCGAGGCGATTGCCCTGATCACCGATGCGGTGGTCGAAGGCGCGCGCGATGGCCGATCCGTCGCCGATATGATGCAGGCGGGGGCGGCGGTCATAACCCGCGATCAATGCATGGAAGGCGTGCCGAGATGATCCATGAGGTTCAGGTCGAGGCAACCTTTCCCGACGGCACCAAACTGGTGACGGTACATAATCCCATTCGCTGAAAAGGAGGTCTGATATGACCCGCATGCTCTTTCCCGCCCTGATACTTGCTGGCCCAGCCGCCGCCCATAACAGCACTCACGTCCACGCCCACGGTTCAGACTACGCGACTTTGGGCGTCGGTCTTGCGGTTTTCGCGCTGGCCGTCATCGCATTGATGGTGAAGTTGAACAAATGATCCCGGGTGAGCTGTTCCCCGGCGAGGGTGAGATCACCCTGAATGCAAGCGCAAAGGCGATCACCCTGATGGTCGCCAATACTGGCGATCGCCCGGTTCAGGTCGGTTCACACTATCATTTCGCCGAAACCAACCCGGCGCTCGACTTTGACCGCGCTGCGGCCCACGGGCTGCGTCTGGACATCGCGCCGGGCACCGCCGTTCGGTTCGAGCCCGGTCAGGCACGCGAGGTCTCGCTGATCCCGATCGGCGCGCGCAAGGTCTATGGGTTCAATCAAAAGGTCATGGGGTCGCTCTGATGCCGGCAACAATCAAACGTTCTGACTATGCCGCCATGTTCGGCCCCACCACCGGTGACAAACTGCGGCTGGCCGATACCGATCTGGTGATCGAGGTCGAGCGCGATCTAACCGCCGAACGCGCGGGCGCTGCCGCGACCGGGGGAACCGGCGACAATGCGCTGCTTTACGGTGAAGAGGTCAAATTCGGCGGCGGTAAGGTGATCCGCGACGGGATGGGTCAGTCTCAGGCTACGCGCGCCGAGGGAGCCGTGGATACGGTCATCACCAATGCGCTGATCGTGGATCATTCGGGTATCTACAAGGCGGATGTGGGCCTGAAAGACGGGCGCATTGCCAAAATCGGCAAGGCCGGGAACCCCGATACCCAACCCGGCGTGGATATCATCATCGGCCCCGGCACCGAGGCCATCGCGGGTGAGGGCGTATTCTGACCGCAGGGGCTTTGACAGCCACATCCACTTCATCTGCCCACAACAGATCGAAGACGCACTGCATTCCGGCCTGACCACCATGTTGGGCGGCGGTACCGGACCTGCCCATGGCACGCTGGCCACCACCTGCACGCCTGGTCCTTGGCATATCGGGCGCATGCTGCAGGCAGCCGATGCGTTTCCCATGAACTTGGCCTTTGCGGGCAAGGGGAATGCCTCGCTGCCCGCCGCGCTGGAGGAGCAGGTCAACGCCGGGGCCTGTGCCCTGAAACTGCACGAGGATTGGGGTACCACACCTGCCGCCATCGATTGTTGTCTCTCGGTTGCTGATGCGATGGATGTGCAGGTGATGATCCACACCGACACGCTGAACGAATCCGGCTTTGTCGAAAACACCGTTGCTGCCATGAAAGGCCGCACCATCCACGCCTTCCACACCGAGGGCGCGGGCGGGGCCGCCCCGGACATCATCAAGATCTGTGGTGAAAGCCATGTTCTGCCCTCATCCACCAATCCGACGAGGCCCTTTACCGTCAACACGGTCGAGGAACATCTGGACATGCTGATGGTCTGTCATCATTTGGACAAATCCATCCCCGAGGATGTGGCCTTTGCCGAAAGCCGCATCCGGCGCGAAACCATTGCAGCCGAGGATATCCTGCACGACATGGGCGCGTTCAGTATCATCGCCTCTGACAGCCAGGCCATGGGCCGGGTCGGAGAGGTGCTGATCCGCACCTGGCAAACCGCTGACAAGATGAAGAAACAGCGCGGTCGCCTGCCCGAGGAAACGGGCGATAATGACAACCTGCGGGTTCGGAGGTACATCGCGAAATACACGATCAACCCTGCGATTGCACATGGCCTGAGCCACGAAATCGGTAGCATCGAGGAAGGCAAACGCGCTGATCTGGTCCTATGGAACCCTGCCTTTTTCGGAGTGAAGCCCGAGATGGTATTGCTAGGCGGAACCATTGCCTGTGCGCAGATGGGCGACCCGAATGCGTCTATCCCCACACCGCAACCTGTCTACAGTCGACCGATGTTCGGAGCCTACGGTCGCGCGGTTGAACGGTCTGCGATCACTTTTGTGTCGGCAGCGGCGCAGGCGGCAGGGGTTGGAGAAACGCTTGGGTTGGCAAAGCAAACCGTCGCCGTGCAGAACACGCGCAACATCGGTAAGCGTGATTTGCTGTTGAACGACGCAACGCCCGAGATCGATGTTGATCCTGAAACCTACGAGGTCCGCGCCGATGGCGAATTGCTGACCTGCCAACCCGCCGAAGTGCTGCCGATGGCGCAGCGCTATTTCATGTTCTGAGACAAGAAGAAGGCCGAGATGACCACCGCTATCAAAACTGCTCGTATCTATCACGATCACCATCACGCTCAGGCCCATGCACAGGTGTCTTTGGACTATGACGGACGTTTCCTTCGCCGAAAAATGCTGGCTACCGATGAGGGCGAGACCTTTCTGGTCGATCTGGCGCAAACAAGATCGTTGGACCACGGCGGGGTGCTGGTCCTTGAGGACGGGCGCGAGATCGAGGTTGTGGCGGCGCCCGAAGACCTGCTGGAAGTAACGGGTGACAACCTGCTGAAGCTGGCCTGGCATATCGGCAACCGCCACACACCCTGTCAGATCGAGGATGGAAGATTGTTGATCCAGCGGGACCACGTCATCCGCGACATGCTTGAAAAACTTGGGGCGCGCATAACAGAAACTGTCGAGCCCTTTACCCCTGAAGGTGGTGCCTATGGGCATGGCAGGACCCATGGCCACTCCCACTGATACCGAAATACTGACACTGGTTCAGTGGCTTTCACCCGCATATCCGGTGGGCGCTTTCGCCTATTCGCACGGGATGGAATGGGCCATCGAAAATGGTGCGGTTACATGCTCTGCCTCGGCAGGTCGCTGGGTTGAGGATGTTGTCGAACATGGCAGTGGATGGAATGACTGCTTGTTTCTTGCGTCCGCCTACAAGGCTTGTGCGCCCGACACGCTCGCGCATATTGATCAGACCGCGCGCGCGTTCAGCGCCTCGTCCGAGCGATTGATGGAAACGCAATTACTGGGCCAAGCATTCAGCAGCGTGACCGGGGGCGTTTGGGACGTAAATCTGAACGATCTGACCTATCCGGTTGCCGTTGGCTACGCGGCGCGTCTTCAATCCCTGCCGTTGCGATTGACTGCGCAGATGTATCTGCAGGCATTCATGGCGAACCTGATCACCTGCGCGACACGGCTTGTGCCTTTGGAGACCGATGCCCAACGCCTGATCCGCGATCTGACGCCGGTGTGCCAGCGGGTCGCCGAACAGGCGGTTGACGCGGGTCTCGATGCTCTGGGCGCGACAGCCTTCTTGTCGGACATAGCGTCGATGAAACACGAAACCCAGTATTCAAGGATGTTTCGCACATGAACAGCATGAACGGCCCACTGCGCGTGGGGATTGGCGGCCCGGTCGGCGCCGGAAAAACCACTCACCGCCGCACTTTCTGAAGCCCTGCGAGACGTCTGTTCCGTGGGCGTCATCACCAACGATATTTATACGCAGGAGGATGCAGAGGCCCTGATGCGGATGCAGATCCTGCCGCAGGACCGCATCATCGGCGTAGAAACCGGCGGCTGCCCGCATACTGCGATACGCGAGGATGCCTCGATCAACCTCGCAGCGGTTGCTGAAATGCAGGCGCGGCATCCCGAACTGGATGTGGTGCTGATCGAAAGCGGCGGCGATAATCTGTCCGCCACGTTCAGCCCGGAACTCGCGGATATCACGCTCTACGTGATAGACGTGGCGGCTGGGGAAGAAATACCGCGAAAAGGCGGCCCGGCGATCACCAAGTCGGACGTTCTGATTATCAACAAAACGGACCTTGCACCCTATGTGGGGGCATCGCTTGAGGTCATGAACCGTGACGCCACAAAGATGCGCAATGGTCGGCCCTTTGTGTTTTCGTCTCTGCGCAAACGCGAAGGTATCGAGGAAATCGTTTCTCTTGTTGCGCAGATAGGCGGGTTGAGTATTAAAAAGCCCGTGCGACCAGCGCCTGAGGTGCAGCGCAGGCTGATCGCATCGGGAATACTACGGTTTCGTCTCGAACGGGCACCAAGATCGAATGGTGCCGTGCCTTGGGCCATAATCGTTCAATGCACGTCGCATTTGGCCGTGCTGTCCGAGACGTCCCTACTCGAATAAATAGCTTGGGAACTGGCTGAGACCGCGATCCGATGAAAACGCCTGTTGGATCGGCTGTTGAACACCGTCCAAACTGCGTGTCATAAAATTCAAGATTTTGAGACAGTTTTAGCATCGCATCCGCACTGTCGGGTTTTTCCAAGAAAGGGGCGTGTGTGGACAGGTAGAATGCAGGGCGCTGCGTCTGCAACCACGTGCGCAGATATGGAACCAGCGCGAACTCGGCACCCTCGACATCCATTTTGACCAACGAAACGCTGCTGAGGTCTGCAGCGTTCCTGAATGTCTCCCAAGAGAGGCTCAGGACATCCGAGCCCTGGCTGGTATCGCCCAGCACCGAGGTCATGGAGTCACCAGGCTCTCCACCCAGGCTGGCCATGCGCATCACACCGGTTTCGTGCCACAAGGCTGCTCCGAAAGCGGATACATTGGTAATCCCGTTCAATTCGAGATTCCAAATCAGATAGCGATAGGCCACGGGGTCAGGCTCGAAACACCACGTGCCGCGCACGGCGGGCGGCATAAAGGACGGTCGCCCCGGCCCATGCGCCGATATCGAGATAGTCTTCATCAGGCGAAAGGTACTTGTCCAGAACTGCAAAGGTCTCGGGCTCCCAGTCTCCTGCGGTTGCTTTGCGCCAGAATTTGGAATGGTAGGGATCAAGGCGGAACGGATCACCGTTCAGGCGACCGTTGTAATACCCCCGGGCGCGATAGAACATTTTTCTGAAATTTGTGAGCATCCGCAGCCTCAGATTTGTTGTCCCGATCTGTTTTGCACAACTGGACGCAGCACCCAAGCGCACGTCATTCAATCTAGCTTGAGCGAGAGCAGTTGCAGTTCGGTGTAAAGATGATCCAGCTCGGGTCCGTTCAGGCTTTTGGATTTCACAAAACGGGGTGCCGGCAGCTTGATGCGCGTGCCGTCAAGCGGCTGGCCGCCGCAGAACCGTTGGTCAGCGGACAGAACCGCGTCGTCCGAGGGCAACAGCTTGTTTGCGATGTCCTGTCCAAACTGGGTCAGAAAGCCGTCCTTGGGCGTGCGTATATACAGCACATCCCACCATGGCTGATCTGCACCCTTCTTGGTGACCGAGAACATGGCAAAGCTCTCACCTTCAGGATGTTGCATCAGCACGGGCCGTACGCCATAGCGCAGCATATCCCGGACGTAACGTTTTTCATGTGCGCGAAGATGCGGCTCCATTTCTGCCGGATCGGTGATTACGGTCAACACGTCTGACCCTGCGTCGCGTCTCTGCCAGTCCCAGCGGTAGTCGTCCAGCGAGGCGAATCCGCAAGCACGCAATGCCGCCATGGTGCGCGGATTGCTCGTGCTGGTCATGCTTGTGTAGTGCCGCTCGGGGTCGGCGGTGGCCTTCATCATCAGCAGCAACCCGGCGCTGCCGCGATACTCTTTTTCGACATACCACGCGCACATATTCGTCAGTTTCAGCCGACCTTCGGGCAGAGCGCGTTCCGAATGCACCGCGCCCAAATAGCCAACAATACGGCCATCTGCCTCGGCCACGTAGCCATAGTTGGGTTTGGGCATATTCCAATCATAATCGAAGATGCCCCGCCAACGTTCCAGCGATAGCTTTGAGTTCATTTTGCCATGCAGCAACGCGACCGCAGCTTCGGTGTCTTCTTTCTGGGCGGGCCTGACGATCATGGGGCAAAGATGTCCTCTGGCGATGGGAACCGGGCTGATGGGTGTTCGGAAAGGAGCGACAGGAGCGTTTCGCAGAAAGTCCACGTGGCTGCGTCGTGATCGATATGATGGGTCAAAAGCCCGGTGGGCTCGTGCGGATCAACTGTTCCGGCTCGACGGGATGCAAGATGGCTGGTTATGAATGAAACCGATTTGGCGGTGCCGGTAAACCGTGCACCGCCTTTCCATTCGGGTCACAATGGCTGTTTACAAGGCGCAGCCCTGGTGCCGCTTCGGGCGCCGGACGCGCATCGCATAAAGAAAGCGCACTAAATCCCAGCATTGTCAGCTTCTGCGTCACGGTGGGGTCTATCCTGTTCCATGGTGGCACCATGACAGATAGGAACCGGCGGGCTCCAAAGAGCCCCAGCAAGATATCTCGGCCCTGCCGCAGTTCGGCCAGTACATCCTCGAGGGGTCTGTGACGACCCAATTCCCACGCGCCTTTGTCGCCACTGCCTTTGGCATGGTTGATATGAGCATAGCCATGCTGCGCGACATACGCCGTTGGACAGTTCAGAACGGCCTCGGCATAGGCCGCGTCCGAGGTCGCTGGGATCGAGGCCAGAACGATTGGTGCTTTCATTTGCTGCGACAGCGACAGCAAGCGTGCAAGGCGCGGCCCTGTGCGCGATGCATCATCGTCGCGCCACCAGAACGTGGCCGTCCGACCCAGCGCCTGCCATTGGTCAAGCTCGGCTTCAAGGGCGGTCCACGCTTCTGCGTCCGCCCGCACGTCGGCAGGATGTGTAGAGTTGTTGCCCTGCATGGCATCGCGACCTTGTGGTTCGTGTATCAACCCAATTGCTATTACAATGGGTCCAAAGACGCCATTCACAAAAGCTGGGATGTCAGGCCGCATCGCGATGGCATCAAAGGTAAACTGTCCGGGTCGAGTTTCATTTTCCGGGTCTTGGCGATAAGAGGTGCAAACCAAGAACTCTGATCAGGTGGCCAAGGCAAACTCATGATCCTGTACGACCAGACCAACAGCGCGTTTCTGGACAGCCTCGAACGGCTTTGGCAGCCCGGCACAGACACGTTCGCAGTTTTGCCGCAGCAATTTGATCAGGATGAGACCTGGATCGAAGGTGCGCTGCGAGCGCTGCCGGACCCATTGCGCCGCGATCATGTGTTGCTGAGCACATCGGGTTCGACCGGAGCGCCCAAGCTTCTGGTCGCAAGCCGCACACGCGCAATCGCAATCGCCGACCAGATCGGAAAACTGCAAGGTGTAGCCAAAGGTGACACGGCTGTTGTGACTCTGCCGCTGAGCTATTGCTTTTCGTTTGTGAACCAATGGGTCTTGTCGCAAACAATCGGGTTACCTCTGGCTTTCGCGCGGCTGTCCGACCCCGGCAAACTCGTCGGGATCCTAAACGACAGCGAACGGGCGCTGATTTGCCTGGTGGCGGCGCAGGTGCCTCTGCTGAAAGCGCTGGGGGGCGGGTCCTTTCCGCGGGTCAAAACGGTTGCGTTTGCAGGCAGTCCATTTCCGTGGGCGCATAGCGCTGACCTTGCAAAGCTGTTCCCGAATGCGCGGTTCTTTGACAACTACGGCTGTGCCGAAGCCATGCCGCGACTTGCCATAAAAGATGTCACCGCAAACGTGCGGTCTCAAAGCACACCACCTGCCGGTCAGTTAGGCCCTCTTCTGTCAGGCGTTTCGTTTCGCAAATCCGAGACAGGCGAGTTGATGTTCCATAGCCCATACGCCGCGCTTGGTACTGTGACGCCCGAGGGCTATGTGCCGTTTGCAGATGATGGATGGATCGGGACCGGCGACCGGGCCGAGCAGGACGAAACGGGCCCGTGGCAGCTACAAGGCCGCACGAATGAAGTCTTCAAACGCCATGGTGAGAAAGTTTCGCTGCTGCGCCTGAGCAGCTCGATTGAGGCAGCCTGGCAACAGGAATACGCACTTGTTCCTGCTTTTGATCGCGCGGGCGAACCGGGTGTTCAGCTTTTTCTTTCGGGACACGCCGATCGTGCAATCGCGCGCGCTGTCCTACAAGCCATTCGGGCGACGCATCCGCGGGCGCATTGGCCCTTGCAGATCATTCGCGTTGACAACCTGCCGAGACTGAGCAATTCAAAAATTGACCTGAAGGCCCTTAAGGGGCTGCCAGACAAGGAAATCCTCTGGGATCAGCGCGTTTGAAAGGAACGGATGTTTATGACCAATCTCGAAAAACTTCAGGACCTGCTGGAGGATGTTCTGTTGCTGGAGGATGGGCAATTCTCTCGTGATTTGACCCGCGACGGATTAGATACCTGGGACTCGATGGCAACTGTCGCGGTTGCGATCGGCATCGAAGAGGTTTTTGGGCATCATCCTAGCGAAGAAGAGGCGATCGCCCTGTCCAGCGTCGCCGATATTGTCGGTTTCCTGCAAGCTCGGGGTGTCGTATTTGATTGAATGCACCCCGCGCCTTGAACCGTCAGAATTGGCTGATCTGATTTCAGGTCAGAAAGTAGTCATGACGGGCCGAACCGCGACGGCGGCGCGGGTTCCGGCTTTGGCTTCTCTGCAAGTGGTTGATGTATTCGATGACATTCCAATGGACACCAAACTGCTGGTTGTTTTGGGTGGGGGGACGCGCATTGATGCCGCAAAAGCGTGGCGGGCGCGCAGCCGCCCGGAATGTAAGCTTCTTGCCATCGCGACGCGCTTTGGCAGCGGCGCTGAGGCCAACGATATTGCGGTTCTGGACAATCAGGGTGCCAAAACTGTTTTGAAAGGGCCTGAGTTCCGTGCCGATTTCAGGGCGTATCTGCCCTTCGCGCTGGACAGTTTGAGTGACGAGGATATCGCCTGGTCCGTCGGAGATTCCCTTACTCATGCTTTGGAAGGATTGCTGTCACCTCTGGCAAGTGCCGCAGTACGGCAAAGTCTTTCGGATCTGGTGCATCGCATGCTGAGACTGGGTGTGACGACCGACCCTGAGTGGTTCGAACTCAGCGCGTTGGCAAGCGCCGGACAAGCGCAGTCATCCGTCGGACTGGTGCACGGGTTGGCGCATGTGCTCGAGGCGCCCGCGCGCGCCGAAATGGTGCGACTGGGCCGAAGCGACAGTTTGGGCCATGCGCGGCTGTGCTCGGGGTTTCTGGCACCCGTTCTGCGTTATAACTTTATGCGCTCAGGCAAGGCGGCTGAACATCTGGATGCTGCAGGCATCGATAAAGATGCGCTGCTGGCATTCGCAAGCGCGCTTTCCGGCCCGGCGCTGCGCCTGCCGCTGGATTGGCCCGCTCTGATCCGGCAGAACTGGAAGCTGATACTGCGCGATATGTGTACACGTACGAATGTTGCCACAGTACGCCCCGGCACTCTTGATGATCTGATTGCGCAGGTTCAAAACCAATGAGCGATCTTCTGGACATGCCAGTCTACGGGGTTCGTGACGACGCCGCTTTTCTGACGGAAATGAACCGGATCACACAGTTCCACCAAACGCACTGCCCCGAGTATGCGCGTATCTTTCCGGATATTTCGCCAGTCGGCCGGGTTGAAGACTTGCCGTTTCTTCATGTCTCGACATTCAAGCATGTGCGTTTTCGAACCCAGGACGGTTCGATCAGGCACGAGCGTGTGCTGAACTCGTCCGCCACGTCTTCCGATGTGTCAAGTCAGGTCGCTTTGGACCGCTACAGTAGCGACCTGCAGGCCAAAAGCAGTCAGGCGATCCTGGCCGATTACATCGGCGGCCAGAAACGACCTCTGATCATATTGGATACGAAGTCCGCGTTGGTGCAGCGCGGAACGGTGAGCGCGCGTATCGCGGCGGGGCTTGCGTTGCGTCCTTTTGCAACCAAGCTGTATTTCGGGCTGGCATCGCAGGAACAGGACAGTCCGGTCCTATGGGACCATTTGGAGGATGCCCTGCACAGCAATGATGCGGTCGTGGTTTATGGCTTCACGTGGGTATTGTGGCGGCTTTGGGCGGGGAACGATATGCCATCGCACATCGCCAAACGACTGCGCGAGGTCCAGATCACCTATGTGCATAGTGGTGGTTGGAAAAAGCTTGAGGCCGCGCGTGTTTCCAAAGACGCCATGACGCAAAAGCTGCTGGGTATCTCTGGCCCCGGGTCATGTGTGGTGGATTACTATGGGTTGGTTGAACAAAACGGCATAGTCTACCCGGAATGCGCGGCCGGGTGGCGGCATGTCCCGGTATGGGCGGACGTGCTGGGCCGCGACCCATTTGATCATGGTCTGGTCTACGATGCCCCGGCGCAATTGCAGTTGATGAATGTGACGCCTAGGGGCAGCCCCTACCACAATGTGCTGACCGAGGATCAAGGCGAGGTCAGCACCAATCCGTGTCCATGTGGCCGCACCGGTCGCCGATTCAAGTTGCTTGGGCGCTTGCCCAAGACAGAGACGCGGGGTTGCGCAAATGTCTGATCCGGTGCTTGTTCCCCATAGTTTCCGCGACGCAAGCGACCGCATCATCGAAGTCGCGCTGCCTTTCGCGCTGGATGCTCTGTGTGATGAGTATGACGACATAACAGCACGCATGGCGCGGCGGTGCCCCGCCGCATTTAGCCGCGATGAGTGGGGGTATTTGCTGAGTTTCATGCGCGGAGCAAGCTTGCGTGCAGTCTTCACCAACAGTTTTGGCTCCCGTTGTGACGGACAAGCCAAGATGCCCTATCGCATGGCGCGCCCGCGTTCGAATATAGCAGTCTGGTTGCCGAACAATGTAAGCCTACTTGGTCCGCTTGCCGCCATACTTTGCCTGCTGACTGGCGCGCGCGTTCTGGCCAAAGCAGGTCAGGCGTCAGTCAATCTGACAGCCGCACTGCGAGAGGAAATCCTGAACGCCGGCGCCGGGCCTGTTCTAACCCACCTTTGGACAGACAATCTGATAACCGAGTGTTTTGACCGATACGACCCGCGCAACAAAGACTGGTCTTTGACCGCTGATGCGCGGGTTTTCTTTGGCAGTGATACGGCAGCTTTGGCAGTCGAGGCCTTGCCACATAAAGCAGGTACGCCATTTTTGCCTTCCGAGATCACAGTTCTTTGGTTTGGGGAGAGCCATCGGCGCTTGATGATGCGGCTCTGGAAACGTTGTTGCGTGTGTTCAGGGTCTATGGAAAGGCGGGCTGCACGTCGCCGCAGAGCCTTGTGCTGATAGATGGAACAGCCGAACAGGCGGCTGCTATCGCCGATCGCATGAAAGCGCTGTGCGACAACCGGATCACGACACGTCCACCAGTGCATATCGCATCCGACACTTTCATGGCAGAACAGGTTGCGCGCGCCGAAGGCAGCTATGCAGCGCGCGCATCGAATGGCAGCGCGGTATTTGTCGCAGGTGGCGCGTCATCCGGGGGCACGCCAGGGCTCATGAGTTTACGTATCATGGCTCAAACTCGTGAAGCCGCCATTACTTTGCTTCCGGACAATATCCAGACTGTTGGATATATCGCGACACCAGATACCGTTCGGACGTGGTCGCGCGCGCTGTTTGACAGCCGGGTACTTCGTTTGGTGCCTGTTGGTGCGATGCATAATTTCGGACCGTTTTGGGACGGTCAGGACTTCTGGCGCGGGCTTTTCTTGCAATCAGAGATCGGGGCCTGATTGCTCTAGGTCTAGCGCGCGCGGATTGCATAGGTGGGCCTACCATTCAGGCCCGGGCCCACCTGCAAAGGTATGATGTGCTAGGTTTTATTGCTGTCTGTCGCCTCGCCGACGCCCACGCCGACATAGTTGTCAAAGCCAGCACCCAGCACCATGGTTGAAGAATAGATGTTGCGCAGGTCGACCATGCGTGCAGTTTTCATCGCGTCTGCCAGATCGCTCAGGTTCAACGCGCGAAATTCGTTCCACTCGGTCAGCAGCACAACGGCATCAGCATCTTTCGCGGCCGCATAGGGGTCGTCCATCCAGTGAACACCGGGCAGAAGATCTTCACCTTCTGAACGTCCCTGTGGGTCAACCACGCGCACCTGCGCGCCTCCTCCGATCAGTGCGGGAACGATGGTCAACGAAGGTGCGTCGCGCATGTCATCGGTGTTGGGTTTGAAGGTCACGCCGAGTACGGCAATGGTTTTGCCATTGAAGCTGTCATCGCAAGCTTCGCGGATCTTGTCGATCATGCGCTTTTTCACCTCGTCGTTGACGCGCATCACGGTCTCGGTGATTTGCATCGGATAGGCGTGGTCCTGACCAATCCGCGCCAAGGCTGCCGTGTCTTTTGGAAAGCAGGATCCGCCATATCCCGGGCCGGCATGCAGGAACTTGTTTCCAATACGTCCGTCCAGCCCGATGCCGCGGGCGACCTCTTTGACGTCGCCGCCGGCCCGTTCGCACAGGCCCGCGATCTCATTGATAAAGGTAATCTTCGTTGCCAGAAACGCGTTTGCAGCGTATTTGATCATCTCGGCGCTTTCCAAATCTGTGGTCAGGATTGGGAAATCACGCAGATAAAGAGGGCGATAGATCTCGGCCATCACTTCGGCAGCGCGCTCACTTTCAACGCCGACGACCACTCGATCAGGGCGCATGAAGTCGTCGATCGCTGCACCTTCGCGCAGGAATTCGGGGTTCGAGGCCACGTCAAACGCAGCTTTGGGATTGGCGGCAGAGACAACCTGTTGGACCTGACGGTTGGTGCCAACGGGAACGGTCGATTTGGTCACGACAACGGTATAGTCAGTGATCGCTTTGGCGATTTCCTCTGCAGCGGCCATGACAAAGGTCAGGTCGGCATGTCCGTCACCGCGGCGCGTCGGCGTACCCACGGCGATGAACACGGCGTCGGCCCCGTCAACCGCACTGGCAAGATCGGTGGTAAAACTCAAACGACCAGCGGCTACGTTCTTCGCCATCAGAACGTCAAGGCCCGGTTCGTAAATCGGAACCTCTCCGGCTTGCAGCATTTCAATCTTGCGGGCGGATTTGTCGACGCAGATCACATCATGACCAAAATCCGAAAAGCAAACGCCTGAGACCAGTCCGACATACCCGGTGCCGATCATTGCAATACGCATATTTCAAATCCTTCTATGCGGCGGGCTGCTGTCTGGCAGACCCCTGCCGGGCGGAGTGTCCGCCACCTTTATCCCTGACCAAAACCGCGCTGGTTGTCAGGCGATCTGATCCTTCGTAACGAGAAACGTGCGTTTGCGCGCCCTTAGCCTCGTTGGAGACGAATAAGCGCGAACACCTTAAGGGATCAAGGCGATTTTATTCGCAACCCATGGCAACGGCGACGGATCATGCGAAAGGGGCGGACTATGGCCGACCTTCGCGCAAAGGGGTGGTCAACCCGCCATCAGTGTCCTGCCGGGTTTCTGATCGCTGGGCGACAGCCCGAACTTGCGCGAGTACTCTCGACTGAACTGCGTCGGGCTTTCATATCCCACGTCATAGGCCGCCGAGGCCACGGATGTGTTGCCGGATTGAAGCAAACGTCGGGCTTCGAGCAGGCGCAGGTCTTTCTGGTACTGCAGCGGAGTCGTGGCGGTCACAGCTTTGAAATGTTCGTGAAAGGCCGAAAGACTCATGCCGGATTCAGTGGCCAGATCAGCGACCGGGATACTGGTTTTATAGTTTCTTCGAATGAAGGCTATTGTCTTTGAGATACGGCTCGCAGGGCTTTCGTGCCGCAACAGCTGGCGCAGCATGGCGCCATGTTGCGCGCGCAACAGGCGGAAGTGGATTTCCTTCAGGACGAGCGGTGCCAGCGCGCGGGCCTCGACCCGATCGTGCGACAGGCGATAAAGGCGCGCCACCGCGTCGATCAACGCTTGATCCGAGGCGGCAACGTCCAGCGTTCGGGCGTCGCCGTCCTGCACCTCGCCGATCTCGTCGACCAGACTGCGCACCATCGAAAGATCCAGCGTCAGCGCCAGTGCTGCGTAAGGTTCTTCGGTGCTGGCTTTGATGACGGCGGCCTCGACCGGTACCGCATGACTGACGATCAAGGTGTCACCTGCGCTATAGCGGATCACGCGGCCGCCAATATAGGCCTCTTTCGCGCCTTGCAACACCAGACACATCACGGGTTCGTAGAACCCAGCGGCGCATTCGGTGGTTTGATCATTACAAAACGCATACAGCCCATCGACCCCGGTGGTACATCCCACACCCATCGCGCCGTTAGATTGAACCAGTTCGAATACGTCAGAAACCAGATCCGTCGGTACCATCGCCAACCCTCCTGTCCTTGGAGATATAAAGGTTTCGCGCAGTCTGAAAACAACCAACCAACACCTGCCGGAGGATTGGGCAGATCATTCGGAGAATAAGGCAGTGGCTTTCGGCTGCAGAGCGCTAGGTTTGTAATCAGACAATTGACGTCCCCCTGTCAGCGGTTTCGCGCAATGCAGCGAAGCACGCCGCTGCCATACATTCGCAAAAATTTGCAAAAAGAGGAGAGTTTGAACCCATGGCAATCGAACTGAAACTCAATGGTCAGACCCATACCGTCGAGGCCGAACCCGGTACACCGCTTTTGTGGGTCATCCGGGATGAGCTGAAGTTGACGGGTACCAAGTTCGGATGCGGCGTAGCGTCATGCGGAGCCTGCACGGTTCACATGAATGGTGAGCCGATCCGGTCTTGCCAGACGTACATTGAGGATGTCGAAGACGCCGAAATCACCACCATCGAGGTTATCGATCAGGACAAGATCGGCGCGGCTGTGCAGCAGGCGTGGCTTGAGTTGGATGTGGTTCAGTGCGGCTATTGCCAATCCGGTCAGATCATGAATGCGGTTGGTTTGCTGCGCGAGAACGCCAAGCCCACGGCAGAAGATGTCGACGAATACATGCATGGAAACGCCTGCCGCTGCGCCACTTACCAGCGTATTCGTGCCGGAGTTCTGCGTGCATCCGAGATTTTGGAGGTCTAAGACAAATGACAGCTGATTTTTCCCGCCGCGGGTTCCTGAAATCCGCCGCCGCCGCCGCGACGATCCTGTATGTTGGCACCAATGCCAAAGGCGCGATGGCCGCGTCCGCTCAGCCGGACGCGATGCTGAACCCGTTCGTCAAGATTGACAGCAATGGCAACGTGGTCGCGATTGTAAAGCACTTTGAAAAAGGGCAGGGGCCTGCCACCGGCCTGACCTCGCTGATTGCCGAAGAATTGGGTGTCACGATGGAGCAGATCGGCTACGAATTCGCGCCGTCTGACCCAAACGTCTACAATAACACCCTGTTCGGCCCGTTTCAGGGTACCGGCGGCTCTACCGCGATGGCAAATTCATGGATGCAGTATCGGACCGCTGGTGCGAATGCCCGCGAGATGCTGATCAAAGCGGCGGCTGAGGCCTGGGGGGTCCAGCCTGACGCGCTGGATATTCAGCAGGGTATGATCACAGGTGCTGGCAAGTCGGCCCCTTTGGGGACTTTCGTCGCTGCCGCAGCCAGCTTTGCACCGTCCGAGACGCCGCGCCTGCGCGACCCGTCCGAATGGAAGATCATCGGCAATCCGGATACGCGCCGCAAGGACAGCCCGGTCAAGGTCAATGGCGCTGCCAAGTTTGCCATGGATATACATCTGGACAATCAAATGGTCGTTATGGTCAAGCGAACCCCGCAGCGCGGCGGCACTGTTGCGGGTTTTGACGACAGCGCCTCCAAAGAAGTGAAAGGTTTTATCATGGCCCAAACGCTGCCGACCAAACATGGCGTTGCAGTCTATGCCGAAAACACCTGGGCCGCGATGCAAGCGCGGGAGGCGTTGGATGTAGAATGGGACCTCTCGGCTGCAGAAACCCGGTCCTCGCAGGAAATCCGGGACGAGATCATGGCGGCGCTGGACGCGGCACCGACCTACAATGTCAACAAAGCGGATCAGGCGGCGGTCGCCGCTGCAGTGGATAGCGCTGCGACGGTGGTAGAGAAGACCTTTTACTTCCCGCTGCTGGCACATGCCCCGATGGAGCCCTTGAATTGTACCATCGAGCAGACCGCCGAAGGTGACATCGTGCTGCACGATGGTGCCCAGATGCCGACCGGTCCCCACATGGCCTATCAGCAGATTTTCGATCTGCCCACAGAGAAGATCCATATCAATACCATGCTGGCCGGGGGCTCATTCGGGCGCCGCGCGACACCGGATGCGGATTATCAGGTTGAGGCTGCGCTGGCCTTCGTGCTGACTGATCGGACGCGCCCGGTCAAACTGGTCTGGGATCGCGAGGACGATATCCGCGGCGGATATTATCGCCCCGCCTTCGGTCACAAGGTGCGGGTGGGTCTGGACGAGACCGGTGCCATCGTAGGTTGGCAGCATCAAGTGGCCGGTCAGCCGGTAATCAAAGGCACCCCGTTCGAGGCCGTGCTGGTCCATGACGGTATAGACCATTCAAGTGTCGAGGGTCTGGCAGACAGCCCCTATGCGATCCCGGGCATGGCTGTGGGCCTGACGGATACCGAAAAGGCGACCTCTGTTTTGTGGTGGCGCTCGGTTGGTCATACGCATACCGGCTATGTCATGGAAGTTATGATGGATATGGCCGCAAAGGCGACAGGTCAGGACCCGGTCGCATTCCGCCTTGCGTATCTGAGCGGCGAAGACACCGATCAGTCTCGCAAGGCCGGTGTGCTCAAACTGGCGGCTGAGAAAGGCAATTGGGGCAGCCCCGCACCTGGAAACGTGCAGGGTGTGGCGGTGCACAAATCCTTTGGGTCATACGTGGCCGAGGTGGTCGAGGTTTCAGGAAATCTGGATGATGGCATCCGAATTGAGAAAGTGACCGCAGCCGTCGATTGTGGTATCGCGGTCAATCCGGACGTGATCAAGGCCCAGATCGAAGGTGGCATCGGTTATGGGATCGGCCATGCGATGCGGGATCAGATCACGCTGGATGGCGGCGTGGTCGAACAATCCAACTTTCCCGATTATGAGCCACTGCGGATCTCGGATATCCAAGCGATTGAAACCCATATCGTGCCTTCGGATCACGCGCCCACCGGCATCGGCGAACCCGGAACACCGCCCGCTGCTCCGGCGTTGGCCAATGCCATCGCCGAGCTGGACCTGCGGGTTTCCGAGCTGCCGATGAACGAAAACGGGGTCTATTTCGTTTGACCAAACGGCTGTATCGCAGACCTCCAGCGCTGCGGTACAGCCCGCCTCATTGGCTACAGAAAGCCACTGGTGGTGCGAAAAAGCAAAGCCGAAGTCTTCACCCCAGCAGGCGACATGCGTTGTTGAGTTTTTTTGATCCGGGTGATGTGCGATGTCGTTTCCTGCAAACGGGTTTCGGGAATCGTCAAGTTTGTAACGGTCAAAGCTGAGAAGATCGTGGAAACTGCTGGAGAAACCTGATGACGACAGAAACGGTAACCCGGTCCCGATCGGGCGGTCGGTCGGCCCGCCGCGCTATCCGAACTGCCCCCAAGTTTGACATGCTTCCGGGCCTGAAGCGCGGCATACCGCTGTGCGAAGTGATGGATCCGGCGCATGTCGAACGGATCGATGCGGCCTCGATGGATATTCTCGAGAATGTTGGTGTTCAGTTTCGTGACCCGATTGCGCTGGAAGACTGGAAGAAAGCCGGCGCCAAGGTGGAAGGCGAACTCGTCTTCCTTGACCGGGAGATGGTGCGCGAACTGATCGCAACGATCCCGTCGAGTTTTACTTATCACGCGCGCGACCCGGCAAAGAACGTTCGGTTGGGTGGAAATCACTCGATCTTTGTGCCGATGACCGGCGCGCCTTTTCTGCGTGATCTTGATGACGTGCGCCGCAACCCGACGCTGGACGATCTGGCAATGTTCCACAAACTGGCGCACATGATGCCAGCGCTGCATTCCTCGGCGCATCATATTGTCGAGCCTTATGATCACCCCATCAGCCAGCGACATCTGCGGATCACCTATTCATCCATGAAGCACTCGGACAAGACCTTCATGGGCATGACCACCTCGCCCAAGAACGCCGAAGATGTGATGGAGATGTGCGCGATCCTGTTTGGCGAAAAGTACCTTGAGGATCATCCGGTGACCACGGGCAACTGCAACGGAAACTCTCCGCTGGTTTGGGATGAGACAATGCTGGGTGCGATGCGGGCCTTTGCCGTCGCAATCAGCCGGTTCTGTGCTCGCCGTTTGTGCTGGGTGGGGCAAATACGCCCGCTAGCGTACCCGCTACGGTGGCGCAGCTAAATGCAGAAGCGCTGAGCGCATTGGCTTATACACAGGTCATCCGGCGCGGAGCGCCTGCCATCTACGGGCACTATCTTTCCACGGTGTCGATGAAGTCTGGCGCGCCCATGGCTGGCACGCCCGAGATCAGTTTGATGAACTTCATGATTGGCCAAATGGCACGGTTCTATGACGTGCCATGGCGCACTTCGAACACATTGGGTGGCGCCAAGACGTTTGACGCGCAAGCCGGATACGAATCCGCCACCACCCTGAGCGCTGTGATCCACTCTGGGGCAAATTACATCTGGCACTCGGCCGGCTGGAATGAGGCCGGGATGCATTGTTCTGTCGCCAAGTTCATCGTCGATGCCGAGCAATGTGCGATGGCCTATCGCATGGCGGAAGGCCCCAAATGGCATGATTTTGATCAGGCGGTGGCGGCAGTTCCTGATGTCGGGCCGGGGGGTCATTATCTGGGCCATCCGCACACGCAGGAGAACTTTCAACAGGCTTTCTTCATGCCGGACCTGTTCGACAACAACTCGATCGAGCAATGGCAGGCCGAGGGAAGCGTCGAGGTCACTGAACGTGCGCTCAAACATGCGCGTAAGCTCTTGGCCGAGTACCAGGAGCCGAAGCTGGACGAAGCCAAGAACGAAGAGCTATTGGACTATATTGCGCGCCGAGAACGTGAAATCCCCGCCGCAGATGAGTTGAATCAGACCTATTGAAGCGGCGGTTTTCCGCTTTACTGGCCCATCTCTGTTTTGAGATGGGTCTTTTGTTTTTCTGGTTGTATTGGACGGGGTCGGATGACGGGAAAAACGCCGCCGGTTACGGGGCGGCGTTTCCTGGTTTTTAGCGTTGCCGAGGTGGCTTATTCGGCGGCCTGAGCCGCAGTGTCACCTCTTTTGTCACGCAGACCATCGCGATAAAGCGCTTTGCCCAGTGATATCATCATCAGGCCCATCACCATCGTGAAGGGTAGGGCCCCGATGATCATCGCGTTGCGCAATGCGTCCAGCGGGTTGTTTTCGCCCGCCGCAAGGATCAGTGCGCCGATCACAGCGGTCAGGATCAGACCCCAGATGATGCGGTGCTTGACACCGGTCTCCTGGCTGCCGCCCGACATGATGGTGTTCATCACAAGGATGCCCGAGTCCGCAGAGGTCACGAGGAAGGTCATGATCAGGATCACACACATCACGTTCAGCATCGACAGCAGGCCGCCATCGATCATGTAGGACAGCGTCACGAACAGCTTGTTGGTGTTCGATGCCCCGATGATCGCGCCACCAGCTTCACCCGCCAGTTCCAGATCAATCGCGGTGCCACCCAGAACGGTCATCCATGCGAAACACACCAGCGCCGGTGCGAAGACACAGCCCAGGATGAATTCGCGCACGGTGCGACCCTTCGAGATGCGCGCCAGGAACAGGCCCACAAACGGCGAGAACGCGATCCACCAGGCCCAGTAGAACGTGGTCCAGCCGGACTGCCAGCCAAACTGGCGACCCTGCTCACCTGCGGCATATGCCGCGGCCAGCGTCGCCTCATCCAGTTCTGCTGCTGCGCCTTCCAGACCGCTCTTGAAGCCGTCAAAGCTGCCCCAGGCATTGGTTGCACCGCCCATCAGAGCCTCTGCATGCGCCTGTGCTTCGGCAGGCAGAGCTGCCGCGAACGCTTCGGCCGACAGCGGGCCATATGCGCTGAAGCTCAGCGAGATGAAGTGCAGGATGTAGTCGACCATCGCCGTGCCATAGGTGGTCATGGCGAAAACGAACGAGCCGAAGACGACAAATGTGCCCAGCAGGATGATCGACAAAACCAGGTTCAGGTTCGACAGGTACTTAACACCGCGGCCAACACCCGACACAGCCGAGATGATCGACAGCGTCATGATGGTTACCAAGCCAGCGATCAGGCCGACTTTGGATGGGGTCGGAACTTCGCCGCCCAGATCCATCACCCATTCCATGCCGGTGATCGCATATACACCGTCAATGAACTGGCTGATGCCATAGCCGATCGTCACCGACACACCCAGAATGGTTGCCACAACGCCCAGCACGTCGACAACGTGGCCCAGAAAGCCGTTCATCAGCTTGCCGAACAAGGGTGTCAGGGCAGATCGAATGGTCAGTGGCATGTCGCGGGTGTAGGCGTAGTAGGCCAGCGACAAACCGGTGATCACATAGATCGCCCATGCGTGAAAGCCGTAGTGCAAATAGGTGTAGCGATAAGCGGACTGGATTGCTTCGGGCTCGTTGCCCGGCACGTCGCCTGCGACCACCACGGGGTTCGAGCCCCACAGCCCCAGAGGCTCGGCGGTCGCGAACACCATCAGGCCGACGCCCAAGCCAGCACCAAACATCATCGAGAACCATGAGAAGTTCGAAAACTCCGGCTTTTCGCCGGGTGTACCCATGATCCGCTTGCCCGTGCCGGGGATGATCGCCACAGCGGCCAGAAAGAAGAAAAACAGCCCTACGATGATGACGTAGAAGCTGTTGAAGCTTTCAAGCAGACGGCCGTTCAGGCTGCCCAGCGTGCCATTCGCGTTGGCTGGAAACACCAGGGCCCATAGCACCAGACCAACCATGATCGCCTTACTGATCAGTGCAATGGGTACGCTGTAGTTCTCATAAAAACCGCCATCCGCAGTTTTTATGTCCAGATCTGTAAATGGTTCTTTTATCGACATCTAATTCCTCCCGTGTCGCGTTCGGTCGCCATTCGATGGCTATTCTTGTTGGCATGATTGCACAGCAGTCTTATTCTTCGGATGCTTTCCATTCCTTCCATCTTAGGACGACATTTGCTCCGATCTCCCGAAAGGGTTGCGGTGGCAGCTGTTTTGGTCTGTCTTCGGAACCGAAGTGTTCGACAATGTCTGATTTATGATTGCAGGCAAGCTCGGCCGCGGCAATACCTGTCAACGTGCCGCGTGCGGTCCCCAGCCCGTTTTGGACGCAACCAGAGTAGACACCACGATCAATTTCCCGTGTAACCGAGACGCCATTGAGGCTAAGGCACAGATGTCCGGCCCATTGGTATTCCATCCGGGTCCCGGCCAACTGTGGAAAACGTTGGTCAAACTTGTGCCGCATAACCCGACCGGCGCGCTTTAGATCTTTGCCGGAAGAGGCCATGCCCGGACGCAGGGCCGCGCAGGTTCGTGTGATGATCCGGTTCCCACCCTGTCTGGTATCGATGCGGCGCATTGTTGTGCCCATGGGATCCGATGGCGTCACGCCCCAGCGCGTGTGGCCACCCAGTTTCTTCAACGCATCTGTGTCCAGCGCGGGTGTCATCGCCGCAAATAGGAATAGCTGCATCAGGCGGTTGCGCGCGATACCAAAGCTTTCCAGATGGCCGTTGACAGTCAGGATTACTTTCGCGGCCGTGACCGCTCCTTTTTCCGTTTTCACGCACCAGTTATCGCCGGCGCGTTCAAAACCAAGGACAGGGCTGTTCTCAAACATACGCACGCCCTGTCCGGCCAGACCATCGGCCAACCCGCGTATGTAGCCAGCGGGCTGCAGCATGACCGTCCCGGACGTGTAAAGCCCCGAGCGATAGTGGCGCGAGCCCGTCAACTCGTGCATCTGTTGCGCATCCAAAGTCTGGCTGTCTTCATCCAGCGTCGCCAGATGCTGCGCATAGCTTTTGTTATGTGCTTCGGCGACTGCACTGACCGCACCATTGACCTTGCCCGCCTCGTCAAAGAAGTTCGGATCGATCTGGTACTCCTCAACCGCTGTACGCGCAAAACTGATCGCATGACGGTTCAGTGCGATTACCTTGCGGTCGTCACCGCCGCCCGAATAGTCTTCCGAGGCCAGGTCGTGGGGCAGATCAATCATAAAGCCCGAGTTGCGGCCTGCGGCACCTTCCGCGATACGTCCGGCCTCGATAACGGCCACGCTGGCCTCGGGTTGCAGTTGCAGGATACGACGGGCGGCGGACAGGCCTGCAAAACCTGCTCCGATGATTGCAAAGTCAGCGCGCTGATTGTCCTCAAGCACCGTTGCCGGAGCCTGGCCGCCCAGTATGGCGTTCCATGCTGCAGGTCCGCGGTGAACCGGCAGCGATTTCGCGGTGTACCGCATTAACTCACGGCCTCATCAGCGTCATCGGACAGATCAATCCAGATCGTTTTCAGTTGGGTGTACTGATCATGGGCGTGAATCGAGTTGTCGCGACCACCAAAACCCGACTGTTTATAGCCTCCAAACGGCGTCGTGATGTCGCCCTCGCCAAAGCTGTTAACTGTCACAGTCCCTGCGCGCAGGGCCCGTGCGCCACGGATGGCGCGTTTTGCATTGGCAGTGAAAATCGACGCGCACAGTCCGTAATCGGTGTCATTTGCAACTGAAATCGCCTCGTCGAATCCCGTGACTTCGATGACCGATAATACCGGTCCAAAAATCTCTTCGCGCGCCAGAATTGAAGTGTTGTCAGGCACTTCGACGACAGTCGCCTCGACAAAGCCATTGTCTGCATGCCCCCCGATGATCACAGTGTCGGCCTGTTCAAGATAGCTGCGCACTTTGTTGTAGTGTCCTTCCGAGACCAAGGCCCCCATGCGGGTTTCGGGGTCCAGCGGGTCGCCGATGTTCCAATGCTTGGTATGGTGCGCGATTCGCTGCAGCAATTCAGTCTTCACTTTCCTGTGTACGATCAGCCGCGAACTGGCCGAGCAGTTCTCGCCCATGTTCCAGAACGCACCATTGACCAGATGATGGGCCACGCGATCCAGATTCTCGGCGTCGTCCATCACAATGGCGGGGTTCTTGCCCCCCATCTCAAGCACGACCTCCTTCGCATTCGACTCTGCCGAATAGGTCAGAAACCGCTTGCCCGTCACGGTCGAGCCGGTGAATGAGACCATGTCGATATCCATGTGACGCCCGATTGGCTCGCCCACATCGGCCCCACCGCCGGGGACGATGTTCAGCACGCCAGCCGGGACGCCCGCCTCCATCGCCAGTTCGGCCACACGCAGCGCCGTCAGCGTGGTTTCGACAGCCGGTTTAACAACCAACGAACATCCGGCGGCCAGGGCCGGGCCGATCTTCCATGCCAGCATCAGCAGCGGGAAATTCCACGGCAGCACAAGCCCCACGACGCCAATCGGTTCACGCACAACCATGGCGATGTGATCGTCAGACGCGGGTGAGACCTGATCATAGATCTTGTCGATCGCCTCGGCGTGCCATTTCAGGCAGTGGATGGTTTCGGGCACGTCGACAGTTTCGCAGTCAAAGATCGTCTTGCCGCTGTCGATGCTCTCCATCACGGCCAATTCGCGCGCGTTGCGGGTCATCAGTTTGCACAGCCGGATCAGCACATCTTTGCGCTCGGACGGGTGGAGCTTTGACCAGCGGCCATCCTCGAAGGCTTCGCGCGCCTTTTCCACCGCGAAATCGACGTCTTCGGCACTGCAGGCGGCGATCTCGGCCAGAGTCTCGCTTGTGGCCGGGTTGGTGCTAGTAAAGGTCTTGCCCGACATTGCCGGGCGGAAGCTGCCATCGATGAAAGCGCCAGTGGGCAGGTCCAGATCTGCTGCGATGGATTTGTACTCGTCCTGTGTCAGCAAGCTCATGCCTTATCCCTCCGCCACGATATCTGCGATTTTGCGTTTCAACACGCGGGTCACCTGTTCCAGCGCGCGTTTGTCATCTTTGTTCAACCCGCGCAGCGGGGGGCGCATGATGCCAGCGTCTATGCCGTTCATGGTGACACCATGTTTGATGGTCTGGATGAACTTGCCACCCTGTTCCAGCACATGCATCAGCGGTAGCATCGCGCTCATGATGCGGCGGCCCTTGTCGAAATTGCCCTCGACAACGCAGGCGTTGTACAACGCCACGTGTTCCGCAGGCAGGAAGTTCGATCCACCACAGACCCAGAAGGGCGCGCCCCAGGCAAAGAATTCCAGCGCCTGATCATCCATGCCGCAACCCAGCTGAATATGCGGATAGTCGCGCGCCAGCAGATGCACCCGGTTGATATCGCCCGAGCTTTCTTTGATGCCGCAGAAGTTCCGGCTACGGCCCACACGGTCCAGAAACTCCTCACCCATCATGGTGCCGGTGCGGTGAGGGTAGTTATACAGCATCACCGGCAGATCGGCGGCCTTGTCGATGGCCAGCGCATTCAAGGCGTTTTCCCGGTCGGTCGGTACTGAATAGGCCGGGCTGGCCAGCAGGATCGAATCCGCGCCGATCTCGCGCGCGCCCGCAGCCAGTGCGATCGAGTCCGGCGTCATCATCGCACCCGTGCCCACCACCAGAGGCAAACGTCCCTTGAGGCGCTCGTGGGTGAACCTTGCGACCTCAAGGCGCTCGGCGACGGTCTGAGCATAGTTCTCGCCGGTTGAGCCGCCCGAGATCAGACCGTGCACACCGTTTTCGATCAGGTAGTCGATCACGTCCGACAAGGCGTCCCAATTGACGCTGCCATCCTCATAATAAGGGGTCACGACGGGCGTGTAGATCCCTTCAAATCTGAACAGGGGAGTCATTTACATCCTCATGCAGGGGTTTTTCGCGCCACTGTGCCCAGCGGCAGGTCAAGCCCTGCAGGCGTGACAAACAGCTCGATCTGGTCGCGTGAGAGGTTCCAGTGATCGATGGCCAGCTGCGCAGCAGCCGCCTCATCACCCGCCTCGATGGCGGTGATGATGGCGTCGTGCTGGGCGCTGGCTTGCGACAGGTTCTCGGCCATCGATGCATCCTGTGGCCGATAAAAGGTCATTCCGATTCGGGCGTGGTCGATCAGCAGGCGTTTGAAAGACGGCTGCAGATACACATTGTCGGCCATGTCACCGGTGATCTCGTGGAACCGATTGTTGGCCAACGCGCGCTCCGCACTCGACCCAGATCGCAGCGCGGTTCTGAATGCGTCCTGCGATTGTTTCAGGTGCTCAATTTGCGCAGGCTTGGCATTTTTTGCGGCCAGTTGAAGGATCGCCCCATAAATCATTGGTGCGGCCAGAAAGAAATCGCGCAGTGTTGTGTATGACATGCCAGACACGCGCGCACCGCGGTTTTCGCGCAGCTCGACATAGCCTTCGCCCGCAAGCTGCCGGAACACCTCGCGCAGCGGGGTGCGTGAAACTTCAAACTCTTCAGAAAGCGAGGCCTCATCAAGATCTGCGCCCGGGCTGAGCGCCAGTGTCAGGATTGAAGTTTTCAGATGATCATAAAGCTCTGACTTCCGGCGCCGGGCTGCATCTTTCATCAAATTACTCCGCTGCGAAAGCGCTATCGCTTCCATTCGTTCGGTGCACCCTTACAAGAAAATTCAAATTGTGTACAATAAAAAAATATGCAGTATGCAATTTGATCACGATAGAAATACGCAGACGATTGCTCGGCTCGAGTCATGGCTGGCTTTGGCGCGCAATCGGAACACTGGTACGAAGGTAAAGATGTCCAAGCCCCAGCATTTCGCATTTTTGCTGATAGAAGAGTTTTCGCATCTGGCTTTTTCCTGCGCGGTCGAGCCGCTACGGATTGCCAATCTGTTGCAGGGCGCAGATCTGTACGAGTGGTCAATCCTGTCCGAGAATGCAGAGCGGGTGACCTGTTCCAACGGCATCGTTACGCTTGTCGATGGCGGTATCGCGAAAATTCCCAAATGCGACAGGCTGTTTGTGCTGTCTGGGATCAATATGCGAAACCATGTAACCCGCCCGCTGTTGGCTGCCCTGCGGCGCGAGCGGGCGCTGGGGACCCCAATCGGAGCGCTCTGCTCCGGCTCATGGCTGTTGGCCGAGGCCGGTTTTCTGGACGGGTGCGAGGCGGCAATCCACTGGGAATACCATGACAGCTTTATGGAGGCCTTTCCCGAGGTCCGTCTTGTGCGCAGCGTGTTCACTGCAGACGGCAAGTATATCAGCGCCTCAGGTGGAACCGCGACGGCGGATCTGATGCTGCACCTGATCGAGCAGGATCATGGTCATGACCTGGCGGTCTCGATCTCTGATCAGATGGTTTACAACGCAGTACGCAATGCCACCGCTGAACAGCGTGTTTCATTGCAATCACGCAATGGAATGCGCAACGCACATCTGGCGAAGGCGATCCACATCATGGAACGCAGTATCGAAACGCCGATCTCGCCTACAGAAATTGCGGCCGACCTTGGCATCTCGACCCGTCAGCTTGAGCGATTGTTCGGCAAATTCCTCAACGCGTCGCCGAAAAAGTACTTTATGGAGATGCGGCTGGACCGGGCGCGGAAGCTCTTGTTGCAGACCGAAGCCTCGGTCACGGATGTCGCGATAGCCTGTGGGTTCGAAAACCCCGGCCATTTCTCGCGTGTGTATCGGGCATATTTCGGCATCACGCCTCAAATGCAGAAAAACAAGATCGATTGATATATTGCCACCTTTGTGTGGACTGGCATGCGCATTCGGGCATCCGCACTGTCACGATATGACCGAAAATCAGGATTTTTGAGCAATTCATTGGGCAATGGTGTGGGTATTATTGTAACCTGCCAACAAAAATGTGGACTTCTGCGCCCGTTTTGCTAAACCCGTCCGTCAAGGATGGACGGGAAGATGACGGATCAGATATCTCTCTCACCCCGTGAGATGCAATTGCTGGAAGCTTTGCGCAGCCTCGGTGGGGATGCGCGAAATGCAGAGCTGGCCAGTTTTCTGGATGTTTCTGAGGAAACGATCCGACGGACGGTCAAGTCCCTCTCGAAGCTTGGTCTTATTTCGCGTGCGCACGGGGCGGCGCGTCTGTCAGGCTCGCAATATGATGGGAACTACTTCCAGCGTCTGGGTGAGCACATCACCGAGAAGCAGCAGATCGCCGAGGCGATCGTAAGACTGATCCCAGATGGTGCTTTTCTGTTTTTGGATGTCGGCAGCACCACCGCCTTCGTAACCGAGGCGCTGCGGGTCAAAAGCAATCTTCGCGTTGTGACCAATTCGGCCAAAGTTGCCCACAGTTTGGTGGGGCATCAGGGCAACCGGGTTTTCCTGCTGGGTGGCGAGATGCAAAGCGATAATCTGGGTGCATTTGGTTTTGTCGCGGAAAGTCAGGCGCGGCGCTATCTGTATGATTTCGCTATCCTCAGTGCGGATGCCCTGAACGCAAAAGCGGGTTTCATGTACCAGGACCCGGCGGAGGCCGAGCTGGCCTCGGTCGTTGCTGAACGGACCGAGCAGCTGATTGTGGCCATGGTTCATCAGAAGTTTGGTGCAGTGGCACCCCATCAGGGCTTCAACCCGCAACTTGTTGCAAAGCTGGTGAGCGACGCAACTCCGGGTAAGAAGCTGTCCGCAAAGCTTGAGCGTTGGCAGATCAAGGTGGAGGTTATCGGATGATGGTGCTGACCTCTCAAGGCGATCTTAACAAAATTCCCCCAGACCAGAAGACCCGCAGTCAGAACGGGCAGAAAGAAAAAGCAGTATGGCAATTCTAATATTTTTGACACAACTGGCGGGGGCCACGATGCTTCTGCTGTTTGCTGTTCGTATGGTGCGCACCGGGATCGAACGCAGCTATGGCGCATCATTTCAGCGGGTGCTCACCCGCAATGACAGTATGTTGGGTGCCAGTCTGACAGGGATGGTTCTGGCGGTGGTCCTACAGAGTTCGGCCGCGGTTGCGTTGCTGTCTTCCGGCTTCGCAGCGGGGGGGTATCTGGCTTTTCCGGCGGGTCTGGCAATTGTTTTGGGTGGCGATCTGGGCTCGGCGTTGGTGATCCAGATTTTGTCGTTCCGGCTGGACTGGTTGGTGCCGCTGCTGCTGGCCGTAGGTGGTTGGCTGTTCGTCAAGACCGAACGCAAGAAGCCGCGCCAGATCGGGCGCATCCTGATGGGTGTCGCTTTCATTCTGATCTCTTTGCGATTTTTGCGCGAAGCGATGGACCCCATCCGCGACAGCGCGTTTTTGCCGGCAATTGCCGACTACCTTGTCCGCGACTATATCACCGCCTTTCTTGTGGGCGGTGCGTTGGCATTTGTTATGCACAGCTCGGTCGCGGCCATTCTGATGTGCGTCACGTTGGTGCAGATTGGCGCGCTACCCTTTTCGGCGGGCCTGTCGCTCGTCCTGGGTGCCAATCTGGGCAGTGCACTGATCCCGGTTTGGCTGACCCGCGGGATGGAGCCCTGCGCCCGGCGGATACCATTCGCGAATCTGGCGTTGAGGGGGGTCTGGGCCATACTGTGTCTGTTTGCCGCCAATCTATCCCTGCGCGCCGGAGTGCTGAGCGGCGACTATCATGGTCAGATGCTTGTGAATGCACATCTTGCCTTCAATGCGTCGCTGCTGATCCTGTCGCTGCCGTTCTGTGCTTTGCTTCAGGCCCCGTTCCTGCGCATGTTCCCGGATGTGCCGCCCGAAGCGGGCACCGATCCCACAGCGCGCCCGATCAGCGCACTGGATCCGGAGTTGGCCGGCACTCCGGCACTGGCGGTTTCGGCGCTCAAACGCGAGCTTCTGCGGATGGCTGATCTGGTGCAAATGATGTTTAGCCCGTTGCTTGGGCTGTATCGCTCGGGTGATGCCGAGCAGATCGAAGCCGTGCGGGCGATTGATCTGGATGTGAACCAGTGCCTGACGGACATCCGAAGTTTCGTGGCGTCTTTGCCATCAGAAAAAATGGACTCGCGGCATTCAGATGAGGCGCGCGATGTGCTGGAATATGCGGTCAGGCTTGAAACTGCCGGTGATGTGGTGGCCAAGCGATTGACTGTACTGGCGGAAGAGCTGCAAGAGACCGGCAAGCAGTTTTCTCCCGAGGGCTGGTCCGAACTGCAGGAAATGCACGAGAAGATTCTGGCCAATCTGAAACTGGCGACCAATGTGATCCTCTCGGAAGATCTGGAAAGTGCCCGGTTGTTGAATTCGGAGAAGACGGAAATCAAACGTGCCGAACGTGACAGTCGAAAACGGCATTTCCGCCGACTGCAGAACGGTATGATTGATAGTTTCGAGACCAGCGATGTGCATCTCGAAACCTTGCGTGCCTTGCGTGAATTCAACAGCCATATCGCGGCCATTTCCACACCAATCCTGTACTCGAATGGTCAGTTGCTCGAGACACGGCTGATCGAGGATTTGCCGCCGCGTGAGCGCGAGGCGCAGACATGATCGTCTCAAATGATTCGCTAGAATCGTCCAAGGGCCCTTCTTCTTGGCTTCTGCGTCACAGTTTCGGTGGTCGTTTGGTACAGCGGCCAGCCACATGACCCTCGGCAGATTGCTGGGCAGAGGGTTAATTCGGAAACAGTCCAGGAAGGCGATCGCTATCGCTTTGGTTGATCGGTCATAAGTTATTGATATGCAACATAATTAAGGTGCAAAAAGTTCTATAAGTTAATTTTATAATATAGTAGGTATTATCGATTTTAGTTTCTAGTTTCTGTCAAATTACTGTCATCTAAAATAAATAATCAAGCGCCCCGGAAGAATGGCGCGAGCGTCAAAATCAACTCAACAGAGGAAAACATGAAAAAAACCACGTCCAAGTTTGCAGCAATCGTCGCCGGTGCCCTGATGGCCACCGCAGCGGCCGCCGAAACCGAGCTGACCGTCTATACTGCGGTCGAGGCCGAAGATCTGGCCCGCTATGCTGAACAGTTCAACGCGGTACATCCTGACATCAACATCAACTGGGTTCGGGATTCGACCGGTATCATTACCGCGAAACTGCTTGCCGAGCGCGACAACCCGCAAGCTGACGTTGTCTGGGGACTGGCTGCGACCTCGCTGCTGCTCCTGAAATCCGAAGATATGCTAGAGCCCTATGCGCCGGTTGGTGTTGAAAAACTGGACCCTAAATTCGTGGACAGTGGCGATGTACCCAGCTGGGTTGGCATGGACGCCTGGGTCGCTTCGATCTGCTACAACACCGTCGAGGCTGAAAAGCTGGGTCTGACACCGCCGACGTCGTGGAAAGATCTGACCGACGCGCAATACCAGGGTCATGTCATCATGCCGAACCCGAACTCGTCGGGCACCGGTTTCCTTGACGTGTCCAGCTGGCTGCAGATGTTTGGTGAAGAAGGCGGCTGGGAATATATGGACGCGCTGCACGAGAACATTGCACGCTATACCCACTCTGGTTCCAAGCCCTGTAAGCTGGCTGCTGCTGGTGAGATTCCGATCGGTATCTCCTTTGCGTTCCGCGGCGCAAAATCCAAGGCCGATGGCGCCCCGCTTGACATCATTGTTCCAAGCGAAGGCGTCGGCTGGGACATGGAAGCGACCGCGATTGTTGCCGGAACGGCAAATCTGGAGGCCGCACAGAAGCTGGTTGATTTCTCGGTCACCAAAGAAGCCAACGAGATGTATAACGTAGGCTATGCAGTTGTCGCGATGCCCGGTGTTGCCAAACCCGTCGAGCACTTCCCCGACGGCCTGTTGGACGCGATGATCGACAATGACTTCGAATTCGCCGCCAATAACCGCGCTGCCATCCTTGCGGAATGGCAAGAGCGTTACGACGGCAAGTCCGAACCCAAAGAATAAACCACTCGGGCCGGAGGGGCTTAACGCCCCTCCGGCCTTTGGATAAGCTTCCCCCTACAATTCATGTGAACGGCGCGGCGAATTTCTGGCCATTCTTCCGCCATGGCTGCTGCGCAAAGCTCAAGGACCACTCCCCGTGCTTAAGAAAACCTCTCCCGGTGATCTCTATCTGAGTATCCAAGACCTCTGGAAGGCGTTTGGTGATTTTCTGGCCCTCCGGGATATCTCGCTGGACATCAACGAAGGCGAATTCATCTGTTTTCTGGGGCCCTCGGGTTGCGGCAAGACCACGCTTTTGCGCGCCATTGCGGGGCTGGACCTGCAGACCAAGGGGACGGTCATGCAGGACGGCAAGGATGTCTCGAACCTGCCCCCGTCCGAGCGTGATTTCGGGATCGTGTTCCAGTCTTACGCGCTGTTCCCGAACCTGACGATCGAAAAGAATATCGCTTTCGGGCTGGAAAACACGGGCCGCAGCAAATCCGAGATTGCGGTGCGGGTGGCCGAGCTCCTGAAACTGGTGGGCCTGCCGGATCAGGGCAGCAAGTATCCCGCCCAACTGTCGGGTGGTCAGCAACAGCGGATCGCTCTTGCGCGCGCCATTGCAACCAATCCTGGCCTGCTGCTGCTTGACGAGCCGCTGTCGGCGCTGGACGCCAAGGTGCGTGTACATTTGCGGCATGAAATCAAGGAATTGCAGCGCAAGCTGGGCGTGACGACTGTGATGGTGACCCACGATCAGGAAGAGGCGCTGGCCATGGCCGACCGGATCGTGGTCATGAACCACGGCGTAATCGAACAGGTCGGTACGCCCACCGAGATTTACCGCCACCCGGCCAACCTTTTTGTGGCCGACTTCATCGGCGAGATGAACCAGTTGCCTGCGGTCGCGGGTGATACCGAGACGCTGGAGCTTGGCGGTTCAATTCTGAAATGCGAGCCGCACAGCTTGCAGAAAAGCAGCAGGATCGTGGCGGCGGTACGCCCCGAGGATATCATTCCACATGGCGAAGGCGCGCGCTCGCCCGGTGCGCCGGATGTGATCACCACACCGGAAAACGCGTTCGAGGTGTCGATCACCGAGATGGAGTTCCTTGGCTCGTTCTGGCGCTGCCGCCTGTCGCATCAGATTTTTGGTGACGAAGAACTGATTGCAGATTTCTCGATCAACGCTGTGCGTCGTCTGGGCCTTGAAGCGGGTGGTCAGATGATGATCGAGCTGCCCCGCAACCGCCTGATGGCCTTCACCCCGGCGGAGGAGGGCTGATGACCGATACCACCTCTCTGCCCGCCGGCCCGATCATCAAGGGCAAGTTGAGCCGCGACGACATCATTATGCGCGGTGGCATGATCATCATCGCCCTGTATCTGGTTGTGACGCTGGCGTTCCCGCTTTGGGCGATGCTGTCCAAATCGTTTTCAACCTTTCGTATGGAATTGTCGCAATACGAGTTTCAGGTCAGCGACGACAATGGCGTATTCAGCGGCACCGTACTGAATGGCGCTCAACTGAATGCTGAAACCGGAGCTTATAGCGAACAAGATTTGTCAACAGGCTCGGACGGACGGCTGTCAGTCACTCCGTTTTTCCCGGATTTCAGTTTCCGCAGCCCGGTGATGTACCAGATCCGCAACACCGTGCCAGATGGGCGGTTCCTGATCGGGTCCAATCTGCAAACAGGCACTGATTGGGTCGAGCTAGATTCGAACACGTTCCGCAGGGTTCAGTTGCGGCCGGTCAAATCGACGGGCGTGGACAACTTCGTCAGCTATTTCTCAACCCCGGCACTGTTCAACTCGATCAAGAACTCACTTTGGATTTCAGTCGTTGTTACGGTTATTACTGTGACGCTGGCCTTCTGGTTTGCTTATGCGCTGAACCGCAGCTGCATGCGCTTCAAAGGCCTGTTTCGTCTGGTTGCGATGGCTCCAATTCTTGTGCCGTCCCTCTTGCCGGGGATCGCTTTGGTGTATCTCTTCGGCAATCAGGGTATGATCAAGGAACTGCTGTTTGGTGCCAGTATCTACGGGCCTATCGGGATCATCATAGGTTCGGTCTTCTTCACCTTTCCACATGCGTTCATCATCATCTCGACAGCTTTGGCCATTTCCGATGCCCGGCTTTACGAAGCGGCTGCCAGTCTGCGCTCGACGCCATGGCGGACCTTCTGGACCGTGACCATCCCCGGCGTGCGCTATGGCCTGATCTCTGCTGCCTTCGTGGTGTTCAACCTGGTGATCACGGATTTTGGTCTGCCTAAGGTTATTGGCGGACAGTTCAACGTTCTGGCCGTCGATATCTTCAAGCAGGTGATCGGTCAGCAGAACTTTGAGATGGGCGCCGTTGTGTCCGTTGTGCTGGTGGTGCCGGCGATCCTGGCCTTTGCAATAGACCGGTTGGTGCAGTCGAAACAGGTGGCGCTGCTGTCGGCGCGTTCCGTGCCTTATCAGCCGAATCCGAACCCAAAAAAGGATCGTATCATGCTGGTCTATTGCAGCCTGGTCGCCCTGTTCATTGTCGGAATTCTGGCGGTTTGTCAGTTCGCTGCACTGATCAAGTTCTGGCCCTATGACCTAAGCCTGAGCCTGCGCAACTATGACTTCAACCGCATGGATGGCGGTGGTTGGGCGTCGTATTTTAACTCGATCAGGATGGCGCTGCTGACTGCAGTGATCGGCACTTCGGTCGTGTTTTTCGGCGCCTATCTTGTTGAAAAGTCAAACGGGTTCAAAACCGGGCGTGCTTTGTTCCAGATGTTTGCCATGCTGCCCATGGCGATCCCCGGAATGGTGTTGGGCCTAGCCTATATCTTCTTCTTCAACAACCCTGCCAACCCGCTGAACGCGATCTATGGCACCATGGCCATTCTTGTGATCTGCTCGGTGACACATTTCTACACCGTGTCACATTTGACCGCCGTGACGGCGCTCAAGCAGATGGACCGAGAGTTTGAATCTGTCTCTGCCTCACTCAAACAGCCGACAATGAAGCTGTTCGCCCGGGTGACGGTGCCGGTCTGTTTGCCTGCGGTGCTTGATATCTCGATCTACCTGTTCGTCAACGCGATGACGACCGTATCTGCGGTCGTGTTCCTGTATTCACCCAAGACCACCTTGGCCTCGATTGCGGTGCTGAACATGGACGATGCGGGTGATATCGCACCCGCTGCGGCGATGGGGATGATGATCTTTTACACCAATGCGGCGGCGCGGATTTTACACCTGATTGCGTCCAAAGGAATCCTGAGTCGAACCCAAGCTTGGCGCAATCGCTAACATCTTCATAAAAAGATAAATACCCGCAGTCTCTAGCTGCGGGTATCTGCTTTTGAGTTGCCAATCCATCTATAGGATTTTTTTATTCAGTGATTGATATTCTCGATTTTACATATGGGGTATGAGGTTGCAAATGATTGTGTATCGGGATGTGTTGGAGGGATTTGGTGATGGGATTTGAGGGTAAGCTTGAAGCGCCGCGTATGGGGGAGGCTTATTTGCTGACGCCTGGCCCTTTGACGACGTCTTATGCGGTGAAGCAGGCGATGTTGCGGGACTGGGGCAGCTGGGATGATGATTTCCGGGCGATGACGCGGGATATGCGGTCGCGGCTGCTGGCGCTGCTGGGCGAGGGGGCGGAGGCGTTTGACTGTGTTCCGATGCAGGGCTCGGGCAGTTTTGCGGTTGAGGCGATGCTGGCCTCGTTTATCCCGAAGGACGGCAAGGCGCTGGTGCTGGCGAACGGGGCCTATGGGCAGCGTTCAGCGCAGACGCTGGAGTATCTGGGCCGCGATCATCTGGTGCTGGACAAGGGCGATTACCTGCCGCCGCGCGGGTCGGAAGTGGCCGAGATCCTGGCCAAGGACCCTGCGATCACCCATGTGGTTGCGATCCATTGCGAGACCTCCTCGGGCATTCTGAACCCGGTCGAGGAGATTTCCGAGGCGGTCTACGGGGCAGGGCGCAAGCTGCTGATCGACTCGATGTCGGCCTTTGGCGCGATTGAGCTGAAGCCGTCCGAGATCCGGTATGAGGCGATGGTGTCCTCGGCCAATAAATGCATCGAGGGCGTGCCGGGCTTTGGCTTCATCATCGCCCGCAAGGATGAGCTGGAAGCGGCCAAGGGCAACAGCCACTCGCTGAGCCTCGATGTGCATGCGCAATGGGCACATATGGAAAAGACCGGCCAGTGGCGGTTCACGCCGCCGACCCATGTGGTTGCGGCCTTCCTCGAAGCGCTGAAGGCGCATGAGGTTGAAGGCGGCGTTGCCGGGCGGGGCGCGCGTTACACCCGCAACCGTGACGTGATGGTCGCGGGCATGCGCGAGCTGGGCTTCGAGACGCTGCTGCAGAACCGCTGGCTGAGCCCGATCATCGTGACGTTTTTCTGCCCTGCGGACGAGAAGTTCGTGTTCGACCGCTTTTACGATCTGATGAAGGACAAAGGCTTTATCATCTATCCGGGCAAGCTGACGGTTGTGGACAGTTTCCGCGTCGGCTGCATCGGGCAGATGGATGAGCATGTGATGCGGCAGGTTGTTGCTGCCGCCAAGGAAACCCTGGCCGAGATGGGGGTCGCCAGCGCGGCACCTCCGGCTCTTGCGCTGGAAGAACGCGCCAAACTGGCAGCCTAATTAACAAGGACACCCCCCAAATGACCATCCAAACCCCCGTGACCGCGAATGAGCGCGTCTACCCGGCCCCCAAAGTGCCTGCCATTGCCATCTGCCTGGACGGCTGCGAGCCGGAATACCTGGAAGTGGCCATCGCCAAGGGCCTGATGCCGACGCTCAAGCGCATCCGCGAGACCGGCACCGACCGTCTGGCGCATTCGGTGATCCCCAGCTTTACCAACCCCAACAACCTGTCGATTGCCACCGGTCGCCCGCCGATCGTGCACGGGATTTGCGGCAACTTCCTCTATGACCCGGAAACCGGCGAAGAGGTGATGATGAACGATGTGCGCTTCCTGCGCGCGCCGACCATCTTCTCGCAATTCTACGAGGCCGGCTATCGCGTCGCCATGGTCACCGCCAAGGACAAGCTGCGGGCGCTGCTGGGCGCAGGGCTGAAGTTCGACGACGACCGCGCGGTTGCGTTTTCCGCGGAACGTTCGGGTGAGACCACCAAGGCCGAGCACGGCATCGACAATGCCAGCGCCTGGCTGGGGATGCCGGTTCCGGAAGTGTATTCCGCCGAGCTGTCGGAATTTGTCTTTGCTGCCGGTGTGAAGCTGCTGAAAGAGATGCGCCCGGACGTGATGTACCTGTCGACCACCGACTATGTGCAGCACAAGTTCGCCCCCGAAGAGCAGGGCGCGCTGGATTTCTACGCCATGTTCGACAAGTATCTGGCGCAACTGGATGAGATGGGCGCGGCCATCGTCGTCACCGCCGACCACGGCATGAAGGCCAAGCATGAGCCGGTCTCGAAAGAGCCATCGGTCATCTACATGCAGGACGTGTTTGACGACTGGCTGGGTGAGGGCAAGGCCCGTGTAATCCTGCCGATCACCGACCCGTATGTGGTTCACCACGGCGCGCTTGGCTCGTTTGCCACGGTCTACCTGCCCGAAGGCGCTGACCGGGATGAGGTCAAGGCCAAGGTTGCAGCCCTGCCCGAGATGCTGGAAGTGCTGACCAAGGAAGAGGCGGTTGCCAAATACGAACTGCCCGCTGACCGCATCGGTGACCTGACCATGGTCTGCACCGGCGAGATGACCATCGGCACCTCTGAGGATCGTCACGATCTGGCCGCCTTGGGTGAGCCGCTGCGCAGCCATGGCGGCTTGACCGAGCAGGAGGTGCCCTTCATCGTCAACCGGGTGATCGATCTGGGCAACGCGCCCGATCTGCGCAACTTTGATGCGTTTTCTACGCCACAACAGCGGCGGCGCAGTAAGCCATGAAGGACCAGACCGTGTCTGAGATCAGAAACGAGGGGATGCGCATCGGCGGCGAGATCGTCTTTACCGACGAGACGGTGCCGGTTCTCTATCCCTACACCAACGAAGTGATCGGCCATGTCCCCGCGGGCAAGGCCGAGCACGCCCGCAAGGCGTTCGAGATTGCGGCGGCGTATAAGCCCAAGCTGACCCGGTACGAACGCAGCCAGATCCTGCAACGCGCCGGTGAACTGATCGGTGAGCGCCGCGAGTATCTGGCCAAATGGCTGGTGCTGGAACTGGGCATCTGCCACCAGCACGCGATCTACGAGACCAAGCGCGCGCAGGATGTCTATCAGTTCGCCGCCGCCGAGGCGCTGAAGGATGATGGCGAGATCTTTTCCTGCGACCTGACCCACAATGGCAAAGACCGTAAGATCTTCACCACCCGCGAACCGGTGGGCGCGATCAGCGCGATCACGCCCTTCAACCACCCGCTGAACATGGTCAGCCACAAGATCGCGCCGTCGATCGCGTCGAACAATTGCATGGTCTGCAAACCGACCGAGCTGACGCCGCTGACGGCGCTGACGCTGGCGGATATCCTGTATGAGGCGGGCCTGCCGCCCGAGATGTTCCAAGTGGTCACCGGCTGGCCGCAGGACATTGGCGAAGAGATGATCGTCAATGACAAGATCGACATCATCACCTTCACCGGCGGTGTGCCGGTGGGCAAGATGATTGCGGCCAAGGCGGTCTATAAACGTCAGGCGCTGGAACTGGGGGGCAATGACCCGCTGATCGTTCTGAACGACCTCTCCGATGCCGATCTGGATAAGGCGGCCACCATTGCCGTGGCCGGAGCCACCGGCAACTCGGGCCAGCGCTGCACCGCGATCAAGCGCATTCTGGTGCAGGAGAGCGTGGCGGACAAGTTTGTCCCGCTGGTGCTGGAGAAGGCCAGGAAGATCAAGTTTGGCGACCCGCAGGACCCCGAGACCGAGCTGGGCTGTGTGATCCACGACAAGGCCGCGGAAATCTTCGAAAACCGCGTCTATCAGGCCGAGAAGGAGGGGGCAGAAATCCTCTACCACCCCGGTCGCCAGGGCGCGCTGCTGCCGCCCATCGTGGTGGATAAAGTGCCCCATGACAGCGAGCTGGTGATGGAAGAAACCTTCGGCCCCATCATCCCCATCGTCCGCGTGCCGGATAATGATGAAGAGGTGATGCGCATCTCGAACTCCACCGAGTTCGGCCTGTCGTCGGGTGTCTGCACCAACGACCTCAACCGCGCCATCGCCTATATCAACGGCCTCAACGTGGGCACCTGCAACATCTGGGAACAACCCGGATACCGCATCGAAATGTCCCCCTTCGGCGGCATCAAAGACTCCGGCAACGGCGTCAAAGAAGGCGTCATCGAAGCCATCAAGTTCTTCACTAACGTCAAAACATACTCCCTGCCATGGCCAAGGTGAGCGGGAGGAGTTTGAAATAAGAAAGGGCCTCAGTTTGAGGCCCTTTTTTGTGATCCGTCGCGCGAGGTCTTCGCAAACACCCGAACTTCTCTTTTTGACTATTTGGGCTTCAGAGCGTCCCGGAGCGCGTCACCAAATGCGCTATTCTGCGTGCCTCGAACGGGCTGGGCGTTCCGGTTACCCTTAGGCTTTCCGTGATGCGCGGGTTTGCGCGGGCCGCGCGCGGCTTTATCCTCTCGCGCGGACGCACCGCCATCTTTGCGCATCGTCAGGCCGATGCGTTTGCGGGGCACATCGACCTCGACCACCCGGACTTTGACCACCTGACCGGTCTTGACCACCTCATGCGGGTCTTTGACGAACCGGTCGGCCAGTTGGCTGACATGGACCAGACCGTCCTGATGTACCCCGACATCGACGAAGGCCCCAAAGGCGGCGACATTGGTGACGGTGCCTTCCATCACCATGCCGGGTTTGAGGTCGGTGATCTCTTCCACGCCATCGGTGAAGGTGGCGGTCTTGAAACTGGGGCGCGGGTCGCGACCGGGTTTTTCCAACTCAGTGAAGATGTCGCGCACGGTGGGCAGACCGAATGTGTCATCCACAAACTGCTCGGCCCGCAGGCCTTTCAGCGCCCCGTCATGCCCCATGATCTGTCGGATATCGCGCCCGCAGGCACTGACCACGCGGCGGGCGACGTCATAGGCTTCGGGGTGGACGGATGAGGCGTCCAACGGCTCGGCCCCGTCGCGGATACGCAGGAAGCCCGCGCATTGTTCAAAGGCCCGAGGTCCAAGGCGTGCGACGTTCAGCAGGTCCTTGCGCGAGGCGAAGGCTCCGTTGAGGTCGCGGTGGGTGACGATAGCCTCGGCCAGACCGGGTCCGAGGCCGGAGACATGGGACAACAAAGGGGCCGAGGCGGTGTTCAGGTCCACGCCGACGGCGTTCACCACATCCTCGATCACCGACTCCAATGATTGAGACAGGCGATGCTGATCCACGTCATGCTGGTACTGACCGACACCGATGCTTTTGGGTTCGATCTTCACCAGTTCGGCCAGCGGGTCTTGCAGTCGCCGCGCGATTGAGACCGCGCCACGCAGCGAGACATCCAGATCGGGGAATTCCCGCGCGGCCAGTTCCGAGGCGGAATAGACCGAGGCCCCGGCCTCGGACACCACAACCTTGGTGGGCGCTTTGACGGTTTTGGGCAGCAGGGCCAACGTGTCGGCCACCAGCCGTTCGGTTTCGCGGCTGGCGGTGCCGTTGCCGATGGCGACCAGCTCGATCCCGTGCGCCGAGATCAGGTTCAGGATCGCCGCCTGCGCGCCGCGGAGATCATTCTTGGGCTGGAAGGGGTAGAGCGTATCGGTTGCCACCACCTTGCCCGTTGCGTCCACGACCGCCGCCTTGATCCCGGTGCGGATGCCCGGGTCCAGCCCCAAGGTTGCGCGCGCGCCTGCCGGGGCGGCGAACAGCAGGTCCTTGAGGTTGCGCGAAAACACCTGAATTGCTTCGTCCTGCGCGCGGCTGCGCAGATCGGACATCAGCTCGACCATCATCGACAGGGACAGTTTCACCCGCCATGTCCAGCCCGCCACCTTGCGCAGCCATTTGTCGCCCGGCGCGTCGCCTCGGGTCTGCAAATGGGCGGCGACCATCGCCTCGGCCCGCGCGGCACCGGTTTCGGGCTCGGGGGCAATATCCAGCGTCACGATGCCCTCTTTCGAGGCCCGCAGCATCGCCAGCGCCCGGTGAGACGGCGTTTTGGCCCACAACTCGGTATGGTCGAAATAGTCGCTGAACTTCGCGCCTTCCTGTTCTTTGCCCTCGACCACCTTGGCGGACAGCAGGGCCTCGCGCTGCATGAAATTGCGCAGTTCCCCCAGCAGGGTTGCGTTTTCGGTCAGGCGCTCGGTGATGATATCGCGAGCACCATTCAAGGCGTCCTTGGCGGTGGGCACGGCTTCACCCAGATAACCTGCGGCCAGAGCTTCGGGATCGGCGGCACGGTCGGCCAGAATCGCGTTGGCCAGCGGCTCCAACCCGTTTTCGCGGGCGATCATGGCCTTGGTCCGGCGCTTGGGCTTATAGGGCAGATAGATGTCTTCCAACTGCGCCTTGGTCTCGGCCTGCGCGATGGATTTGACCAGATCGTCGGTCAGTTTTCCCTGATCTTTGATCGAGTTCACGATGGCCTCGCGCCGGGCCTCAAGCTCGCGCAGATAGGTCAGGCGGTCGGACAGCGTGCGCAGCTGCGTGTCGTCCAGTCCGCCGGTCACCTCTTTGCGGTAGCGGGCGACAAAGGGCACCGTTGCGCCTTCGTCCAGCAGCCTGACCGCAGCCCCGACCTGTTCGGGGCGGGCGTTGATCTCGGTGGCGATGGTGCGGGCGATGCGGTCCAAGGGGGCCTCCTGATAGTCGGTTGGAGGACCGTCTTAGCCAGAGGTGCAGGCGAGGGGAAGGGGCTTTGACGCCCTGCACGAAAACTGCACGAGCCATGCGCGATGTTCTGCACCCCCGGCAGGTCAGAAAGAAGGTGCACTAGAACAAATGGAGCAGTGATATGGGACAGTTTATCGTGCGCGGGGTTCCGGCCTCGGTTCTGCAGGACAGCTGGTGGTTTGATGCGCCCGAGCAGCCGGGTAACCGACGGGATGGCCACACGGGACCCGGCAGGCGGCACGCGGCCGGGGGTCTGGCGCTTCTGGTCGCGCTCGCAGATGTGTTGTTTCTGGACCATCCCCCGGGTGTTTCGCTGGCAGTTTTTGCCTGCGCCGTGGCCGGGGTTGTGTGGTTTCTATTGGCGCGGCGGGCGGGCCTGATCGGACCGGCGGTTCTGCTGGTGCTCAGCATGTTGCCGGTGGCGGAATATGTGCAGGCGCTGTCGGTTGCGATTCTGCTGGGTGGCTCGACCGTGGCGCTGTGCTGGGCGGTTCTGGGCCGATACGAGGGCCCCTCGTGGCGCAGATTCTTGTCTGTGGCCCCGTTGTTGGCGGTCCGCGACGCCATTGAGGCGCTGCGGAGCGGCCATGTCGCATCACGGGCCGATGGTGCGGCTTTGCGCCTGCTGCGGGCTTGGGGATTTCCGGTCGGGGGCGGTCTGATCCTGATGTCGCTCATGATGTCTGCCAATCCGATCCTGTCGGACTGGCTCGATCACCTCTGGCGGTTTGACCTTCGCATCGACCGGATTCTGTTCTGGCTGGGGAGCGCCCTGTTGATCTGGCCGGTTTTCGCCGTCGCGGTGCGGCCCGAATTGCTGGCCGCGCGGAGTGGGCCAAGGCAACCCCGTTCTCTGCCCGGATTTGGCTTGAACGCTGGATCCGTGGCCAATGCGCTGATCACCTTCAACCTTCTGCTGGCGCTGCAGACGGTCATGGATATCGCGTTTCTGTGGGGCAATGCCGACCTGCCCGACGGCATGAGCCACGCCGAATACGCCCATCGCGGTGCCTATCCCCTGCTGGCCACCGCGTTGCTGGCCGGGGCTTTCGCCCTTGCCGCGCGCCCGTTTCTGGCCGAGCGGCAGGGCCTGACCCGCTGGATGATGCTGTGGCTGGGTCAGAACGTGCTGCTGGTGATCTCGTCTCTGATGCGCCTGTCGCTGTATGTTGAGGCTTATGGCCTGACCTATCTGCGGGTTCATGCCGCGATCTGGATGGGTTTGGTGGTAGCGGGACTGTGTCTGGTGGGCTGGCAAATCCTGTGCGGGAAATCGAACCGGTGGCTGCTGCTGCGATCCGCCGCGCTGGGTCTCGGAGTGCTCTACGTGTGTTCTTTCGTGAATTTTGCGGCGCTGATTGCGCGGGAAAATCTGCGCCATCCGCAGCGCTACGATGAATATTATGTCTGCCAACTGGGCCCGATGGCAGCGGCTGAGATCGCAAATTCTCCGCGCCCTACGGGCTGCGCGGCATGGGTGCCTCAGATCAGCAATTGGCGGGAATGGGGGTTTCGCGCGGATCGTGTGATCCGTAGTCTGAACGCCGAAACGAAACCGGAGAGACCTGATGAAAATCCTCGTCGTGGATGACGATCCGCGCCTGCGCGAGCTGGTTTCGATCACGCTGGAGCGTGCAGGCTATCAGGTCATCACCGCGCGCGACGGGCAAATGGCATTGACCCATGCCCTGCGCGAGGCCCCTGATCTCGTGGTGCTGGATGTGGGCCTGCCCGAACTGGACGGGCTTGAAGTCTGCCGCCGGCTGCGCGCCCGGTCCGAGGTGCCGATCCTTTTCCTAACCGCCCGCGATGATGAAATCGACCGGATTGTCGGCCTTGAACTGGGGGCCGACGATTACGTCACCAAGCCCTTCAGCCCTCGAGAACTGGTGGCGCGGATCAAGGCGATTCTGAAACGCAGCTCGGCGCGAGGGGCGGGGGCTGTTCTGCGCCACGGGCCGGTCGAACTGGATGCAGCGGGCCATTCCGTGCGTATCGATGGTGCCGCGCTGGCGCTGACGGCCACCGAGCTTTCGATCCTGCGTCGCCTGATGCAGACACCCGAGGCCATCGTCTCACGTCCGCAACTGATCGACGCGATCTACGGCGCAGGCAGCGCTGTGGCCGACCGCACGCTGGACAGCCATTTGCGCAACCTGCGGCGCAAGCTGGGCGAGCAGGGCTGGGCCAGCGCCATCGAAACCGTGCATGGTATTGGTCTGCGGATGGGCGCATGGCCGGGCTAAGGCGCAAGTGGCGCCCCTCGCTCGGCTTTGTTCTGGGCGGTGCGCTGGCCGCTACGCTGGCCCTGTCGCTGCTTGGCCTGATCGCTCTGCGCTATCTCGGCCCCGAGATCGGATTTCGCAACGCGGCGCTGCTGCTGGCGGGGGTGATCGGCGTGGCAACCGGGGTTCTGGGCTATCTTCTGGTGCGTTTGCTACTGCGCCCGATTTCGGCTTTGGCGGCCTATTCGGCCTCGGTCGAATTCGGCCAGACCGCCGCACCACCGGAGCATTACGGAACGCAGGAATTGTCACGTCTGGCTAGATCGGTTCTCGGGATGGCCGAAACCCTGCAACGCCGCGAAGCCTCAATCCGCGGCTTTGCCGACCACGTGACGCATGAGTTGAAGACACCAGTGACAGCAATCCGCGCCGCCGGAGAGCTGCTGGACGACTCACCGGACCTGTCGGATCAGGACCGGGCTTTGCTGTGGCAGATTCTGGGCGCAAACGATCAGATGCAAACCCACCTGAGCGCCCTCAACCGCGTCGCCGTCGCCCGGGTGCCCGAGCATCACGGGGCAAGTACGCTGGCTGAGTTGGCCGACGATTTGCAAGAGCGTTTCACCGGGCTTGATCTGCGGTTCGATGGCCTTGATCAGAGCCTCCCACTCGCCGCATCAGGTCTGAGAGTGGTTCTGCAGCAGTTGCTGGACAATGCCAGCCGTCACGGCGCGGGTCAGGTCACGCTGCGCGCCACACCGGGCCGGTTGACGGTTCAGGACGATGGCCCCGGGATATCAGACGGTAACCGGGATCGCATCTTCGCCCCTTTCTTCACAACCGCCCGCGAACAGGGTGGCACCGGTTTGGGACTGGCCATCGCGGCAAGCCTGCTGGATGCACATGGGGGGCAGATTTCGCTGGCCTCGTCTGCCGTTGGTGCGCGATTTGAAATAATCTTTCCAACGGCTTGATGGATGTCGTTAACTTGTAAACGAATCGCGCCGATACTATCTATAGTAGAGTTATTTATCAGAAGAGGAGTTTGAATGAAGGTCCGCCTTGCCGCAATAATCACTATCTGCATCGCCGCTCTGCTATGGTATTCCGAGCCTCTGAAGTCGGACGATCTACTTGCGCAATGCGTAAGCGGACACGACGCACCGTCTAATTCCATCGTGGCGTGTACTGCGCTAATTAGTACGAATGACCCTCGGCCAGAATACCAGTTTCTTTATTATTCAAAACGTGCTGAGGCACATTACCGGGCGAATATCTACGATAAAGCCCTGTCGGACGCGAACCACGCACTGTCCCTTACGCCTGGCAATTCCAGAATGCTCGTTTGGCGGGCTTACGCACATAATGCGCTTGGAGATCGGCAAGCATCGGATGCGGATTTTGAACAGGTATTGCGGATCAACAAAGACGATACTTATGCGCTATACAACAAGGCTAAGCTGCATTGTCAGCGCGGAGAAACTGGCTCTGCAACGCGCGACTACGAAAGAGTCTTGGCGATTGTGCCCGACCATCAGAGCGCGATGCAGGACCTCATTAACCTGCTTGCTGATCAAAGCGAATTTGAACGCGTTGAACAACTCCTCAATCAGGCTGCATTGGCGTGGCCCGATAAAGAATGGGTCTATACCTATCGCATTGGTTATGCGCTTCAGTATTCGGGTGATACAGACGTCGCTTTATCGACGGCAGAAAAGGCTGTTGAGCTTTTCCCAGAGTCGTCGACGGCACTTTTGTTTCTTGCCGCTACGAACTTCCGTATGGGATATGATGCCGATGGGATTGCGACTGTTGAAAAATACTTGGTGTTAGGTAACCAAAAACGGAACTTGTTTGAGAGACTGAAGCTAACGGTCTCGAGTTTGCTTTTGGTCGGGCAGAATACAGATTCGATCGCCCGTGCCGTTTTTTACGCTGGCGTCGGCAAGACTGACCTTGCAACAACTGAGATTAAGTCCTTTCTGGCAAACACAGGAGAGAACGGTCGCAAGATCGTATTGCGTGGCTTCAAAAAGGAGGGCTTCTTGATCTCGAAAGACGCGTCCGATGGTGTTCCGGAAGCGATGGATGCGCTGATTGCAGATTATGTCGCCAAGAAACAGGCTGAAGTCGGACTAAGTCACCTTGTCTTTCTTGACCGCCCCGGGATCTGAACCACCCCGTGTCAATATGCGCCTTCAAATACGATTGATCCCAAGCCCATCCTGATTTAAGGGATGCCCTGTCAAATCAGAGTCACCCGTGGGGCACAACTGCCCCGTTACGGCTCGGTGCCATTGAATCACGTTGGCACATACTCTTGGATCGCACGCCCCGAAAGGCTTTAAAAAAGGTAAGGGAATATGGCAGAAAATTCGAACTTCGATATATTGTATACCATTGTAGACGAAGCGCCCGAGCTGGCGAGCGCGTCGTTCCTGCCCATCATCCGCAAGTTCGCATCCGCCGCGGGTGTCAGCGTTGGCACCAAGGATATCTCGCTGGCCGGGCGTATCATCGCGACCTTCCCCGAGAACCTGACCGAGGCGCAGCGAATCACCGATGATCTGGCTGCTTTGGGTGAGCTGGTAAAGACGCCGGACGCCAACGTGATCAAGCTGCCGAACATCTCGGCCTCGGTCCCGCAGCTGGTAGCGGCTATCGAGGAATTGCAGTCGCAGGGCTATGATATTCCGAACTACCCCGAAGAGCCCTCGAGCGATGAAGAAAAGGCGATCCGGGCGCGCTATGACGCGATCAAGGGTTCGGCGGTGAACCCGGTTCTGCGCGAAGGCAACAGTGACCGCCGCGCGGCGCGGGCGGTGAAGAACTACGCCCAGAAGAACCCGCATTCGATGGGTACGTGGGCGTCGGACAGCAAGACCAAAGTGTCTTCGATGCCGGGCAATGATTTCTATGCCAACGAGAAATCGGCCACCATCACCGCAGCGCAGGCCGGAAACGCGAAGATCGAATTCGTGGGCAAAGATGGCGGCGTGACCGTCCTGAAAGACGGCTGGCCGCTGGAAGAAGGCACCGTGGCCGATGCGACCTTCATGTCGGTCAAGGCGTTGTCGGCGTTTCTGGCCGAGGCCATCGAAGACACCAAGGCAGACGGCACCATGTTCTCGCTGCACATGAAAGCCACGATGATGAAGGTCAGTGACCCGATCATCTTTGGCTATGCGGTCAAGGCATGGCTGGCCCCCGTGTTCGAGAAATTCGGCGCGGAACTGGATGCGCTGGGTGTGAACCCGAACTCTGGACTGGGCGATCTGCTGGAACGGGTTCAGGGCAATGCCGATATCATGGCCGCTATTGATGCGCTGAAAGGCGACCGCCCGTCCATGTATATGGTCGACAGTGACAAGGGCATCACCAACCTGCACGTACCGTCGGACGTGATCATCGACGCCTCGATGCCTGCGGTGATCCGTGCGGGCGGTAAGGGCTGGGATGAGACCGGTGCCAAGGGAGATACGAACTGCGTGATCCCCGACCGCTGCTATGCACCTGTTTATGATGAATCCATCAAGTTCTTCAAAGCCAATGGCGCGCTGAACCCGGCGACTGCCGGGGCCGTGGCCAATGTCGGCCTGATGGCACAGAAGGCCGAGGAATATGGCTCTCACCCGACCACCTTCCAGGCCCCGGCCGATGGCACCATCCGCATCGTTCTGGCCAATGGCGAGACGTTGCATTCCCATGAGGTCGAGCAGGGTGACATCTGGCGGTCCTGCACCGTCAAGAAAGCCCCCATCGAGAACTGGATCCAGCTGGCGATGGACCGTCAGCGCCTGACAGACTCCGAGGCGATCTTCTGGCTGGACGCAAACCGCGCCCATGACGCGGAACTGATCAAATACGTCAAACCGGCGCTTGAGGCGGCTGGCGTGGCTGACAAGTTCCTGATCATGGCCCCGCGCGAGGCGACCCGCCAGTCGCTTGAGACCATCACGGCCGGCAAGGACTCAATTGCCATCACCGGCAACGTGCTGCGGGATTATCTGACCGACCTGTTCCCGATCCTGGAACTGGGCACTTCGGCCAAGATGCTGTCGATCGTCAAGCTGATGAATGGCGGTGGTCTGTTCGAGACAGGCGCGGGCGGTTCAGCGCCGAAACACGTCCAGCAGTTGGTCGAGGAAAACCACCTGCGCTGGGACTCGATGGGTGAGTTTTGTGCACTGGGTGAATCCCTGAACTTCCTTGCCGACAGCAAGGGCAACGCCAAGGCCGGTGTTCTGGGTGCCGCTGCCGAAGCCGCGACGCAGGGCATTCTGGACAACAACAAATCACCCAGCCGCAAGGTCGGTCAGCCGGATAACCGCGACAGCCACTACTGGTTCGCCCGCTACTGGGCCGAGGCCCTGGCTCAGCAGACTGATGATGCAGCGCTTGCGGCCCAGTTCGCGCCGTTGGCTCGGGAACTGGCTGCCAAGGAAGACCAAATTCTGTCCGAGCTGGCCGCAGCGCAAGGTGCGGCTGCGGATCTGGGTGGGTACTATCACACCGATCCGGTCAAGGCTGCGGCAGTGATGCGCCCCAGCGCAACCTTGAACGCGATTATCGGCTGACGCCCAGTTCCCCACTGGCTCAAAGCAAACGAAATCCGGCCCCTTCGGGGCCGGTTTTTTTGTTCGCCCCAATAAGAAAAGGGTCGGCCCCCATAGCCAACCCTTTTCTGAGTGAGTGGCGGGGCTGACGCCTCACCGGTGCAGTTAATGGTATCCTACGCTTATTGATCGCGCTGAACATTGGGGGATTCCCGTATGAAGGCCGCTTTTATGCGCTAGATACAGTATTTGAAACACTTATGTTCATACAATTTGGCAAATACCTCGCGATTCGAACCACGGCGTTCGCCAACGCTGCATAAAACCAGCGGGCATAAAAAAGGGGCCGGTCCTTGGACCGGCCCCCAAAAAATGGTCTTTTCGACCGAGGGATCAGTTGGATGCTGCGTTCAGCTTTTCGTTCTGTTCGCGCAGCGTGTCCGAGATGATCGCGTACCACTCACCGGATTCCCGCATCTCGACCAGGCCCTTGTTCATCATGGCGATGTACTCGCGCGCGAAGGGGTTGGTGCGGTGCGCAAGGAAGCTCATCGAGGACAGGGTCGAGACATAAGGGTTCTCGACGATGTCGCTCGACGTCAGACCCATATCCTTCATGGTCGAGGCGAAGAGTTCGACTTCGAATGCGGCCACATCTGCGGTACCGGTCAGAACCGCATCGAGGCATTCGCGGGCCGAGTTCGGCTGCACGACCGAGGTATTTGTGTGGTTCAGGCCAACTTCTTCCAGAACAACCATGCTCCAGCCTGCCATGCGGCAGATGGTCGAGCCCTCAAAGTCCGAGAAATCAGTGGCACCGGCATATTCGCTTTCGGGCAGGGTGAAGAAGCCCCCCACAACGTCGTAGACCGGAACGGACGCAACAAACTGCGTGCAGCGTGCTTCGGTTTCTGCCGACCACTCATACGAGCGGTTGGTGCAATCCGGGATCGTCCATGCGATCGAAATGTCAAACGCACCAAGCGGCAGAAGGGTGTCCAGATGCGAGCTCCAGTCATCCACAAAGCTAACCGAATAGTCGCGGCTGTTGCCCGCGCGCTGCAAGCTGGTTGTTGCAAGACGGGTCATGATACCGCCACCGCTCAGCGCTTCTGTGGTGAAGGGTTCCCAGCCGTTGCCCGCGACCATCTTGATCGGCGGAGCATAGACGTTCGAGCGTTTTACGCTGGCCGCACGTTGTTCTTCGGCTGCGATCACTTCCTGAGCGCTGCGGCCGTTTGGCAGACTGCCATCCTCACAGGGCAAGGCCAGAACCAGACCGGGCTCTAGCGCGCCCGGGTTGGTGATTGCGTTGCGGTTCGCGTTGAAGATGGGCTGATAGTTCGACGTACCGTAGGCTGCGATAGCGATGGTTGCCATCGTGTCTCCGTCCTGAACGGTGTAGTTGGTGCAGGCCTCTTGCGCAGCGGCGGCACCTGCGCTCAGGGTCGTCACGGCCGATGCTGAGAGCAGTGCCTTCTTAAGTGTCTTGTTCATCATGTCCTCGTCCTCCAGACTTTTGTTTTGTCAGGCCAATTGGGGCCTTAGCCATTTTCCATTTGATAGCGCAGGGCGGTCGACACGATGTCGCGCCATTCGCCGGATTGCTGCATGATCGTCAGACCCTGGTTGAGCGTCTCAAGGATCGCTTCCCCATCCGGATTATCTTTGTGGGTCATGACGTTAAGCGACTTAATTGCCGCCAGGTTGGGGTTTTCGATGATCTGATGCTCGTAACCCAGACGGCTGATGGCCTCGACCGCCAGATGGGCCTCGATGGCGACGATATCGGCGCTGCCATCCATGACGGCGTGGAAGCAGTCGTCAGGCGACACCGGGCGCATCAGGGTGATTGCGGGCTCATACAGGCCCACCGCATCCATGTGCGACAAGGACCAGCCTTCGGGGCGGCAGATCGTGGTATCCGCAAAATCCGCGTAGGTCAGAGTTTCTTCATAGCCGGAGCCATCTTTCGCGAAGAACGTATCGACGACTTCGTAAAACGGGTTCGAGAAGTTATAGGTTTCGCAGCGGTTGCGGTCGCTTTCCGACAGGGCCTCGGCCTCTTCACAGTTCGGGCGGGACCAAGGAAAAGTCGCATCAAAGGCCAGCGTTGGCATCAACAGATCCAGATGCGAGGACCAGTCATTGACGAACTGAATCTTGTATGGCTGCTCGGGCGCGGCCCGCAGCATCGCGGTCTCGACCAGATCGGTGTAGAGACCCCGGTTCGGCAGCGCCTCGTCCGTGAAGGGGGCATAGTTGCCGCCGGTGATCAGCAGCAATTGGCGATCGCGAATCTCGGGCTGCGCGCCGCCATCGGCGTTGCGGATCAGGGCCGCACCTTCGGCGCGGGCGGCTTCGATCTCTTTCTTGGCTTCGGCCTTGGCCGCGATCACAGCGTCTTCGCTGGCTTTCTTGGCCTCGGCTTCAGCGGCGGCCACGCGGGCTTCGGCCTCGGCGATGGCTTTTGCAGCACGTTCTTCCGCAGCTTTGACCAGTTCCGAGGCCATTTCAGCCGCCATGCGGCCCGCTTCGGTATCGGGCAGTTCTGGTGCGCGGCCGATGTCTTCCAGACACGGGAAGGTCAGAACGTCACCGACCCGGATGATGTTGGGGTTCGAGCCGATGACATCGCGGTTGGCGTCATAGATGAACCGGTAATCCTCGGTCGCGTAGACTTGGATTGCCAGTTCGCGCAGGCTGTCGCCGCGCTGGATCTCATAGGTCGAACACGCCTCTTGCGCTGACGCCGCCCCTGTTGCGGCCGCAAGAGCCAGGCTGGATATGATCAGATGGGTTCTCATGTTGTCCTGTTTCTCTGCCTTGTTTATGTCTGCGCCGGTTTGATCACGGCGATTGAAATATTGTCCTGATCCGGGTCCGCCTTGGCGTGCAGCGCCTGCAGCAGCGCATCCGCAATGTCGCGGGCGGGCGCGTGAACATGCGCCTGCAGCAGGCCCTCGATCTCAGGATTGCTGAGATATTGCAGCCCGTCGCTGCCGAGGATCACTACGTCTGCCGGGGTGAGCGCCAAAGGCTCTTCGGGGCAATCCACCTTGGGAATGGCCGCCCCCATGATGACCGAGGTCAGCTGGTTGCGATCCGGATGAGCTTGCGCCTCGGCCTCGCTCAGCAGGCCTTGCGACATCTGAGCGTCAATCATCGGGGCCATCGAGTGGTCCTCGTTCATCTGGCTCAGGGTTCCATCGCGGAACAGGTAGAGGGGGCTGTCGCCGATCGAAATCCAGAACAGGTTCTGATCGATCAGCAGGGTGCCCAGCAGGGTGGACCCCAGCCGGACCCCGGAGGTTTCGCCATGGCTGGCCACCTGGGCATTTGCCTGCATGGCTGCCATGGGCAGGGCGTCGAGCAGAGCACCCTTCGTCACGTTGGCGTCTTCAAGCTGCGTGTCCAGCGCCTCTTGCCAGGCGGCGATCACAAGCTCGGATGCGACTTCGCCCGCGTCATGCCCTCCCATGCCATCGGCGATCACGACATAGCCGGCATTGGCCGAGTCAAAGACCCGCGCGGCAATCGCGTCTTCCTGCGTCTCGCGCTGACCCTGGTCCAGGATCAGGGCGATGTCATATGCAGGGGTCGCCAGCATCAATCGGCATCCCGCCAGTCAAAGCCATCGTCGCAGAAGGCGGTAAAGCGGATTGAAGTCTCGCTGATGCGGATCAGGTCGCCGCTGGACAGGGCAATGGTGCTGAGCACCGGCTTGCCGTTCAGACGCACAAGGTTCGCCTTGCCGCCATGACCCAGATAGCATTTCCGGTCTTCGGGGTCATAGGCGATCACAGCATGGTTGCTGCGCGAGATACCGGTATCGCCGAAATCAAGCTGGATGGCCTGATCGTCGTTGCGACCGATCTGCATTAACCCTTCGGTCAGGGTGATGCTCGCGCCACGACCGGGACCGGAGGTGACAACAAGCCAGCCGACCGGGAAGGTCTGCTGTGCGGCCTCGGTCTTGGCGACCGGTTCGGCGGTTTCGATCAGTTCCTGAACATGCGTATCGGCGCGTTCAAAGCCCAGAAATGTTGTTTTCACACGCGAACGACGGTCTTCTACGGGGGCAGGCGCAGGGGTTGGAGCAGGCGCTTCGGCCACCGGCGTCGGTTCGGGCTGTTCGTCAACCGGTTCAGGGGTCGGCTCTGGTGCAGGCTCTGCAACAACTTCCGGCTCAGCCGGTGCTTCGTCGATGGTTTCCGGCTCGGGCGCTGCTGCCTCTTCGGCCACCGCGGCCAGTATGTTGTTTTCCTCGACATCTTCAACCGCGTCCTCGGGGCTGAGGTGAAGGGTGACGATCTGGTCATCTTCCTCTTCTGCGACGGTCTCGGTGGCGATCTCTTCTTCTACTTCGGCAGTTTCAGCTGCTTGCTCCTCGGCAAACTCAGTCATCGCCTCTTCGGGGATCAGCTCATCGGTGTCCTCATAGCTTTCAGAGGCCATGTTGCCGCCACCAAGTGCGGCGCGCAGGGCGTTGAAATCCGCGATCGGTTCAGGCTTTTCTTCCTGCACCGCCTCGACGTCGGCGGTTTCTTCTTCTTTCGGTTTGCCGGCACCTTCGAGAAGCCGGCTCAGAGGGCTTTTATATTTGAACATGGTGTCGACACCTTTTTGAATTCTGGCACGGGGATCATCCCGCGGGGCTGCTACAAACCATTGCGCAACGCGCGCAAAGGCACTGATGAAAGGGAAACGAAGATACTGGTAATGTCGCGACGGGCCGGTTCCCGACGGGGTGAGGTTGTTGCCGTCACCCTCAGCACACACACGCTGGCGAATTTCACAAATAACCGGTCTGAATTACTCCTGCGCCAACGGCATAACCGCCGTGCTTTCTCCACCGTTGCGCATCACGCTCAGGCGCGCCTGTGGCTCGTTGTCCGACACAAGCTGCGCCAGGATGCCATCGAGGCTTTCCGGCTCGTCCACGGCAATTCCGGTCAGCGCCTCGCGCAGCAGCACATCGCCGCGCTGCAGGCCGCCTGCGGCGTCTTGTGGAACCTGAGTCACCACGGTTTGCCATCCGGCATCCCCTGAATGGCGGACGTCGAAACCATATCCGTTTTGCAGGCCGAACATGCGGTATGCGGGCAGGGCCAGCAGGCCGTTCTGCGCCCGGGTCTGGCCCAGCGGGCGATAACGCGCTGCGACGCGGATGTATCCATCAGGATCGACCGTGAAATCATTCAGGACCTGCGCTGCAAGCGAGGCGTTTGCCTGAATGGGTTCACCGTTCAGCGTGAAGATCGTCGCGCCGCGCTGCACCCACTCTCCGATCACCGCCATATCCTGGCCCGCTTCGACGCCATTGATGGCGATGACGTTGCCGGTGGAGCTGCGGCGCTTGGACATGGTGAACGGAATTTCGACATCCCAATGGCCAAAGGCTACCTGATCGGGAGCCAGATCCACGGGTGTGGTCGGGGCCTGAGCAGTTTCGACAGGCGCTGCCTCAACCGCGACGGTATCCTGGGTCGCGGGCGGCGTTTCTTCCACCGGGGCTTCGGCCACAGCGGGCTCGTCCAGCGCGGTTTGTGCCTGCTCGACAGGTTGATCTTGCGCTGATTCCGGTGCCAAAGCAGGTTCGGCCTGTTGCGGCTCTGTTATGGCTTCGGCGGTCTGCTCGACCGGTTCCGGCTCGGTTGCGACAGGTTCAGGAACCTCTGCCGCAACCTGCGTTGCCTCGGGCGTCGACTGATCGCCCGACATAACGAAATACCCTCCGGCGGCCAATGCGGCGACCACCACCGCTGCCCCCGCAATCATCTTGCCGCTGCCGCCCGACCCGCTTTTCACGACCGTATCGACGGCTGCAACTTCTTGTTCTTGAGGGGCGAACTTGGCCAACTCGTCCTCGGATTTATCCTCGTTGCCCAGTACCAGATCCGAGTTTCCGGCCAGCAGGGCGGTCACGACGGCCTCGGCGTTTTCGCTCTCGGCTTTGATGCGCTCTTTCTCGGCCTTTTCGTCCTGCCGATCCATGCCGACGATGACCGACACAGGGCGATATGCGAAGGAGTCGAACATCACGCCGGGGCCGCGGAACATGCGCAGCCAGTCCAGCGCCGATTGCAGGCGGTCGGTGGCGTGCACCTCCATCGCTTTGTCGATCGCCTCAAGGAACCCGTCCGGGTAGCCTTTGAAACGCCCGGTCAAGGGCTCATACGGATCGTCCTGCCCGTTGTTGAACGCGTTCAGACGGGTCTGACCGTCAATCGGGCGTTCACCACTGATCGCGTGATATAGCGTGGCGGCCAGCACGTAGAGGTCGCTGCTGGGCCCTTGTTCCGCGCCGCGCACGTAGAATTCATGAGGCGAATAGCCGTCCTTGATCACACGCAGAGTCAACAACGCGGCCGACTTGTGTGCGGCCTGTTCGCGTGCAGCGCCAAAATCAATCAGGACCGGTTCGCCATTTTCATCGATCAGGATGTTATCCGGCGAGATATCACGGTGGAGCATGCCGCTCTGGTGGATGAACGAAACCGCCGAGAGCATCTTTTCGGTGACCTGAATGATGAAATCCGGGCCACTTTTGTTGTCCGGGTTTTCGACATAATCCAGCAGGTCACAACCCCGGATCAGGTCCATCGCGATATAGGCGGTGTTGTTATCCTCGAACACCTGATGCACGTCGACGATATTGGGGTGGACCAGCCGCGCATGGTTGCGGGCTTCCTGAATGAACAGGTCGATAATTGCGCGCAAGTCATCCTTGTGATCGGGGTTGGCCGGTTCGACGACATCACCGCTGCGCCGGCACAGGGCACCCGGATAGCATTCCTTGATCACAACTTCTCGGTCGAGGCTGTCCTTGGCCAGATAGGTGATTCCGAAACCGCCATTGCTGAGAAAACGGAGGATTTCATACTGACCGCGCAGCAGCTTCGCGCCGGGTTGCAGTCCTTCGATCTGAGGTTCGTCGTGCGTTGCGCCGACAGCCTGGTTGTGGCTCATATCTTCCCGCCCATTTCATACGTTTTGCGGCATAGATAACTGGGGCTTCAGCCCGCGAACTCACAACCAAACACAACCGCAGGACACTTGAGACGGTTAGACGTTTCAAATTTGACTTTATTGGGGCCGCCTGATGGCTTCACTAAGGATCAAAGAATCGCAAATAGACGATATAGTGCCGATATTTGATTGCGGCACAACATATTGTAAACTTATGGCGAAAATCTTGGAGTCTATCCTGCCGAATTCGCCAGTTGGTCCACGGATTCGAAACAATGGCGGCGTGATTCTTGCCGCCTCGAATCGCTGCATTGCGGCTCAATTTTAGCGGGTAAGGCTCAGGTGCCCGTTCTGGGCGGAGCTGACGCGACCGTGCTTCCGGCCCAGGCGAGGTTGTCGCTGAGTTGTGCGAGGATGCTGATGGCGTCCTTCAGAGGCGCATCGCCGCTTTCGAACTGAAGCAGCAACAGCAAGTCTGTGGCCTTCTCGAATTCTGCCGGAATCCAGTCGGCGTCGGGGTCAATCTCCTGACCTGACTCGAGCCGTTCGGCGAAATCCTCGACGATCTCCTGACAGCTTTGCAGGAATGCGGCTGGTTCGATCTCCGAGCTTTCGCGGAGGTCGTCATAAATGCTGGCAATCGCCGCAAGCCAGTCTTCGAGGATCGGGTTATCCAGCGGGGGCAGGGCGGATTCCAGACTGGTGTGAACTGCCTGACTGTCCGTATTCGAGGTGTCGGTTGCGTCACCGCCCAATTCTTCCAGATAAGGCAGAAACTCCTGCGCCAGGTCCTTGCGCGCGGCTTCCAGGTCGTGCTGGCGATGGTCTGAGGCGATCTGAAGCACCTGCTCGGCCAGGGTCTGACCGCCACAGCTTTCCCAGAGTTCAAAATCAGGCTCAGGTTCCTGTTCCATGGCGCGTACGGCCACGGGCGTTCCGATGGGCACGACCGCGCGGAACAGGCCCTCTTTTTCCTTATTCAGGCGACCAAGAACCCGATCCAGGGCGTCACGCACTGGCGGCAGGTCGGCATGGGTGACGGCCAGCAGGCTGTTGTCACGCAGCTTTTGCGGGACTTTCGACCACAGATGCCGCTCGGTCTCGCGCCAGGCATTGGTGCCATTGGTGCACCAAATCGCGCAGTCGACATATTCCAGCAAGTTCAACGTCTGCTCATATGACTCGTCGAGAGACCCTGCGCCGGGCAGGTCAAACAACGAGATTTCCTGCAGGGCAGGGGTGTTCAGCCCGACCGAGATAAAATCGGGATTGTCGGCCGCCGCTTTTTCAAGCGCGATGCCGGAATAGACCTTGGGTTCCTTGTCCCACCAGCCGACGGTGGTTTCGGGCGCATCGGCATAAGCCACGATGACCAGAGGCAGCTTTAGGTGCTGTGGGCCGGTGGGCAGGATATCAGCGCCCGCCAGCATGTTGGCGAGGCTGGATTTGCCCGCGCCGAACTCCCCGGCGAACCCGATTGACACCGCGTTCGACAACCGCTCGGCATGGGCCAGAGCGCGGGCGCGCATCTCGTCCAAGTCCGCTGATGCGGGTTGCTTTTCGGTGACGGTCAAAAAGCGCTCCAGCTGGCGCACTTCCTGCTCGGTTCCGGGGAATTCAATCATTCTGCAGCCTCTGCCTGTCGCGTATCTGCCGATGCGGTACCCTGCACCGACCCCAGCTCATCCGTGATGCGGCGCGCCTGATCCACTGCGCGCTGCGCTTCGGCGCGGGCATTGGTGCCGCCACCGGTTCGATGTTCCAGATGCCCGGCCAGTAGCGCCAGATAGTGATCCAAAACGGTTTGCAACCGTTCTGTCAGATCACTGCGGGCAGTGTCCACCAGATCATCGCCGATCATCTCAAATTCCTGCACGATCATCCGCTCGGCCCGGTTCAGAACACTGCGGCGCGAGATCAGACGCGACAACCAAGTGACGCGCAGCTCAACCGTGATGCCACGGGTCAGGGCGGTCGTGTCGGGGCGGAACCAGCGCACCGCGCTTGTGTTCATGCGGTTATCCACCGGTTCTTGCCAGCCGGGCAGGGCGCGGAGGGCGGCGTTGCTTTGCATGTCGATGGCGTAAAGCTCGCTCAGCATGCGCTGGCGCACGACTTGAGTTGCGCCCTGCACCAGTTCGCGCATCCGTTCGCGCAGGGGGGTAAAATTCAGCTCGGTATCGCCGTTCTTGGCCAGCAGCGGCGATTGCCCGTCCGGGCCGCGTACCACGATCGACACCGCTTCGGACACCGTGTCGTCCATCACGCCGCGCAAGTTGGCCAGTACGTCGTCCATATCTTTGGTGATCGCCTCGGTCTTGTCGGCGACCAGCGCGCGCAGCTCAGCCAGTGTTTGATTGTTTTCATCGGCATCTGCGGCGTCTGGTTCAACCTGCGCTTCGATCGCCCGCAAATGGGCGGTGCTGCGCTCAAGCTCACCCTGCGCAAAGCTGTTGAGGTGCTGCCATGCCATATGCAATTGCTCGTGCCTTGGACCCTCGGTCAGCGCCTTGGTGACGTGACGGCGCAGATCGGGCAGACCCGAGGCGATCATCGCAGCAAAGCGCAACACGCCTTCACGGCTGATCGGGCCGGGGCCTTGCTTGATCTCTTCGACGCCGGACAGGTATTGCTGCATCTGTTCGGGATGGGCGCGCAGCCAGGCCAGAATCTCGTCGTGATCGATGCCGGTTTCGTCCCCGGTCAGGGCGTAATGCGCCCATTGGGCACTGCCCATCAGCACATCGATATCCGCATTGCCAAGGGCCTGTTCCAGCCCGTCCATCACATCAGCACGCACCTTCGAGGCATCTTCGGCCCCGCCGCCCAACTCGTCCACGCGGTTGATGAAAACCACGATCTGCCCCAGCTCCAGCGCCTGCATCAGACGGAACAGCTTCAGGTCCGCTCGCGACAGGGCCTGATGCGCTGACAGGACAACCACGAAGAAATCGGATTCCTTGAGGTACTGGCGCGAGATCTCTTCGCGGATCAGCAGCGGGTCATTGACGCCGGGCGTGTCGGTGACGGTGATCGGATACGGAAAATGGCCGATGTCAAAATAGACCTCGGCCTTGCGGGTGATATCGCTGTACAGACCCCGGTCTGAACCGGGATCGTGCTGACCTTCTTCGGTGGGATCATCCCCGGCGCAGACATAGCGCGCCAGATCGTCCGTCGTCAGCTCATCCAGATCGTGATGCTGGCCCAGCAGGTGCTTATAGCTTTCACCCAAACGCAGTTTGGCGCGGGTTTTCATCGCCTCGACCTGTTCCTCGATCATCTCGCGCTTATAGCTGTCCTCTTCATCAGGGAACATGTTGCGCAACTCTTCGCCCTCGGCGATCAGCGCCTGCCATTGGCGGTTGTCAAAGAAATGGAACTCGGCGCCCGAGGTGCGGCCCGAGGGGTGCCCGAAATGCATGTCGGTGATGACGGTGGTCCAGGGGTTTACGTCCGAGGGCAGATACTCTGCCTGACCAGTGAAGCCATTGATCAGGCGCGATTTCCCGGCCTTGATCTGCCCGACAAAGGCGATCGAGGGCTTCAGGTTCGACAGGTCGTCGACAATCCGCGAGATGAACTGACGGGTTTCGTCGTTGCTCATCTCGTTCATGTCTTCTGCGATGCGAATAAGCTCGCGGCGGTTCAGTTCACTCATAAGATTTACCCTGGTAACTCGTATTTTAGATTTAGTTTTACAAAATGGACACTATTGGGCGGGATCGCGGTCATTCGACGGCGGGTTTCAAGGACTTCCACAGGTTGACGACAGCCCCCAGTTTGCGAGCGTCATGGAGCGCGGCGGCGGTTTGTTGGCCATCGGTAACAACGGCAAGTCCCGCTCCCTGACCCCCCGAAGGTCGCATGACGATCAGCTGAGGCGACGACAGGGCGTCGGCCCCATCGGTCTGCCAACCTGCCAGATCGCGGGCGAAACGGGCCAACAGCTCGGGACCGGGATGGGCGGGCTGATCCGGGGCGCAGAGGCCGTCAAATACGGTGTCTTGGTCAGAGCCCATCAGTACACGCCCCAGAGCGAACCGATCAGAACCCGCGTAGAACTGGGTGGCAATGCTGGCATTGCTCGCTGGCTCGGCCTCGGTCTCCGGTTCAGCGTCCGGCACGATCGACATAAGCGGTTCATCCGGTAGGTCGATCCGGGCACAAGCGGCTTTTATTTCGGAATAGGTGATGCCGACATCATCGGCCTCAAGCGCCGCATCGGGGCGCAGCGAGACGAGTTCAAGCGGTCCCGCGGCGGTTGCGATTTCCGTTACCAGCCGCGCCAGCTGCTCGGTCAGGTCTTCGCGGGCTTCGGTCTCGAAATCCGGCACCGGCCCCGTGGCGCAGCGGAACACATCGGTGATGCGGGAACTGTTGACCTCAATCGCCAATACCGCGCCATCTGCGGCGGTGAATTCTAGCCGCCGCGGCAGAATGGTGCCCCGGATCGTGTCCAGCACCTGACCCCGGCGCAACTGAGCACTGTCGCCCGCAAGGTAGGTGGCTGGAGACAGCCTGGCCACCGATGAGCGCCCGATATCTTCGAGCATCTCAAGAATTTCACTGTCCATCATGCCGTGACCCCCTCTGGTCCCGTCTAAACCGCCGCCGCCACCGGCCCAAGGCTGAGATGTGATTTCGTTAACGCAAGCCCGACATTTGCGCTGTCGCGGCAGATATAGCACACCACGTGATCAGGATATTCCCGGGTCCTGAGGAAGATGTGCAGACGATCATTGGAAAACACCGCGATTTCCCCAAATCCAGGGTGTTCCGTGTCGTCAATCTGCGCGGCGCGCAAAAGATCCTCGAACCCTTTGACGCCGCGCCCCTGAAACAGGTTCGCTACGGCCAGCGCCAGATGATCCAGCGCATCCGCAATGTCAGAGTCCGATGCGTGGGTGCCCAACAGCATCCCGGTCTCCATATCAAGATACCCGGCTGCTACGCAGTCGGGTATGGTCTCGATGGCCGAGGACAGAGCAGCGTCAATCGACATGACGTCGCCTGCCTGTGCAAATCGCCCTCATCTGCAGGTCAAACAGCATGCCATTCCGCTCCGCCAGTGGTGCCGGGTTCGGGAACCGCGCGCGGCATCTCTTTGTCAATGCGGGCACTGTGTTCGCGTGCGATCTCGTCAAACTCGGTCAGGAAGGCGGCAAATGCGCTTTGCAGACCCTTTGCATCGTCGGGCAAGGACTCGGTTGCAACGATTTCATTCCACATCGCGAACGCACTGAGTGGTTCGGACGCCTCCGGTGCATCCTCGATGTCCTCATCCGCGTTCATCGAAACCACCTGAACGGGGGCCAGAGCGTTCGATTCCGGTTCCGGCTCATAATCCTCGGCTTCGGCTTTGGATTGTTCAGACAGCAGCGCGGTGATCGACGAGACCGAGGATTCGATACCCGAGGGTCGCGTGTCTTCGTGGGTTGCTTGCGCAGTCTCATCTTCCTGCGCCACAGCGTCGGATGCTTCGGATTCCGGGCCAAGAACGATCAGCTCTGCCTCGTCTTCATCCTCCTCGTCATCGTCCATAAAGTCGAATTCGTCCACATCGGTGACCGGGTTCGCCAGCAGGTTGAGGTCCAGCAATTCCTCTTCCTTATCGGCGAAAAGGGCGCGCAGGTCTTCGTCGGCGGGTTCCGCCTCGGCTTCCATTTCGGCGCGCAACCGTTCGGCTTCACCGGCATCGATCCGGGGCCGCTCGGTCTCATCTGTCCGGCGTTCCACGCGGGCCGGGCGCACTGGGAAGTTGGTGACCACATCGCCAGTCTCAGAGGATGTCTCGACCGGATCGACCAGTTTCAGCGGCGTGTCTTCGTCAGTTTGGGCGGGGCGCATCGGTGCCACTTTCGACGCATCTGACAGGGTTTTGTCGATCTGATAGCGCGCCAGCATGTCGGCACGGCTGTCCATGATCTGTTCGGTGATCTCAAGAAAACTGTCGACCATCTTGCCGCCACCGCTGCGCGCCCAAAGCTCGGCATCGCCGGTTTTGTCCCGCGCCAGAATGGCATCGCGGGCGGAAAACAGGATGGTGCGGTTAAACAGATGCCCGGCCTCGCGGTTGACGCGGCGCAGCACCTTCTGGCGGTCTTTCTGATTCAGGGCATCTGCGCGGGTGACCAGCAGCAACGATTTGTGCTGCAGACGTTCAGGCAGCGATACCCAGGTGGCACGCTCGGTCTCGCGCCAGGCTTGCGTCGAATGTGTGCACCACAGAACGCCATTGGCCTGACCAACGGCGCGTTGCCACACATCGGTCGAGATCTTCGGGTCCGAGATGCCGGGCGTATCGATCAGATCGACGGCCTCAAGAATGTCAGCCTCAAGGAAAATCCGCACGAACTGCGCATCGTTGACGCCGACCTGTTCAAGCTGATCCAGCTCGATCGTCTGCGTGCTGCCATCGTGGCGCTTTATGTAAGCAGGCCGGTTGCCCCAGCTAAACCAGATCGGCGGCAATTGCGTGGCAGTGACCTGCGTCGGCAGGGCCTGCTTACGCAGAAGAAAGTTCATCAGTGTCGATTTACCTGCACTGAATTCTCCCATAAGCGCAAACACGGGTTTGCGGCGGGACCACTGCTCGATGCGGTTCCAGGCTTTGGGAGAGACGAAGCGGGTTGTTGAATCTTTTACCATAACTCTTCTTATGCTGCTTCGTTACTAAGGTCTTTCAGGATGTCGCCCAATATATCGTCACGCGACTTTTGCGGCTTCTGCTCGGCCACTTGCGCTGCCGCCCTTTCCGGCGATTGCGAGATGCTGAGCAGTGTGTCTTTCTGCTCAGTCATGAAGTCACTCAGGACGGCGCGGACGTTTTCCAGAACGGCTGCGATCTGGTTTTCCTCGATATCCTTGGTGATTGAATTCGCCTCGGACGCAATCAGACGAGTGTAGTCTGCGGCATAGGCTTCAAACCCCTTGCGTTTTTGCCACCACCGGCGCCACCAAGTGCTTTGCAGATCCAGCGCTATGGTGCGGCCGATACCCAGCGGTGGTGGGACGCGCGGCACAATCGGGGCTTCGATGTTGAACTCGCCCAGATGGTTGCCTAGCAGCTTCTGATATAGTGCCTCGACATCTGCTGCCGCAGCGGAATAGAGCGCACTGGCATCTTTGCGCATTGCACGGGCAAAGCTGAAGTAAGCCGCCTTCTGCAATGTGCGCAGGCCTGCAGGGTCGTATTGCCATGTGCCCTGCTCGCCATTCTGTTCCAAATGCGCGATCAGCGAATCCGTGGCGCGTTTGACAAAGTTGGTCTCGGCCGAAGCCAGCCGTTCCAGCACCTTGTCGCGCAGCTTGGTTGTCAGGTCCGAAACCTTCTTTTCATACTCAGCCGACACCGTCGCGATCGCCTCTTCCGGCGAAACACCATCCAGATCGCGCACAATACCATCCGTGTTCGACAGCGTTTTGGCCACGGCGGTCGCCCTGATCTGGCTGGCGATGTTGCGCGCCCTGTGGCGCACACGGTCCAGCAGTCGGGTCCCTGCCCCCTCGGCAATGCGTTCGTTCATCGCCAGCAACAAATCCGGCAGCCCCGATAGCGCCCAGATCTTGTCCAGCGACGCCGCCTGATCGCCGAAACCTGCGGCCAGATAGAAGGTGTTCAGCGCGTCGCGCGATTCCTCGGTCAGGATATCGGGATTGCCGGTCAACGCGGCCTCGGCCCATAGTGCGCTGCCGAAAACGATGCTGGTGTTAGTGTCGATGTTGTTCTGTTTCAGCGTGTCCTGAATACGGTCACGGATTTCGGGAACCTGCGTGACCGGATCGGACAGCTCGTCAATGCGGTTGACGAACAGGATGATCTGCCGGTTCTCGAACTGCGCAATGATCCGCATGAGCGCCATATCCATCGTGGTCAGTGCCTGACTTGCGGCCAACACCACCACACAGACCTCGGACCCGCGCAGACTGCGCAGTGTGATCTGCTCACGCACCATGAAGGTATCGTTCACACCGGGCGTATCGCAGAGTTTCAGCGAAATCGGATACTGCGGAATATCCATGAACAGCTCGGCTGATTTCGTGACGTCGGCAAAACGGCCCGTCTTGGGATTGATATCCGGGTCATCTTCATCGCCAAGGCAAACATAACGCTGGATCAGCTCGTCGTCGAAATAGTCATACTGGTGGCTCTGCCCCAGAATCAGGTCGAAATGTTTGCCCAGGCGATCCTCGGACTTGGCCTTCATTTCCCCGATCTGGCGGCGGATATCATCCATCTCGTCATCGGCGCCGGCGCGATTGGCAAGCTCGCCCAGACGGCCGCCACCGACCATCAGATTGTCCCATTCTTCCTGTTCGAAGAAGGTGAATTTCGACCGGGTGTCGCCCTCGGTCCGGGTATTGATGTTCAGCGTGGTCACCACGGATGTCCACGGGTTCACATCCGAAGGAAGCAGATTGGGCCGCCCCGCCAGTATATTCACGATCGAGGATTTCCCGGCTTTCACCTGCCCCACCAGCGTGACACTGGCGGTGAAGTTCTCCATCTTTGTTTTCAGCGTTGCCAGCCGTGCTGAGGAGCGCGCATCCGCCACCTCTGTCAATTGGTCGATCTGCGTCGTCAACGAGGTCATTGCCTCTGTCATCTCTGACAGGGCCTCGTTTCCTACAGACAGAAGGTGGTCATTGCGCGCCATTATCAGCCTCCGGTGCCAGTTGCGGCGATCTGGTCCCCTGCCCCGTCAGGCAGGCTAGCCAGCGTGTCGATACGCGCGATCAGATCCAGCGCATTGCCGAGGATTGCAGCCTCGGTCCGAGGCGAGATGGACTCATAAGCCAGAGAATCAGCCAGAATTTCGATCGAGCGAAAGCCTTCGCCGTTTTCCAGGCACGCAACACGGCGTCCGGTCGGGAAGTCTTGTGATTTGTGGGCAGGCAACGGCATGCGGGCATTGGCCAACAGGTAGCGATTGCCTGAGTGAGTGCGCAGAGCGATCCCGAATCCCGTGCCAGGATGCTGGCGGTTCAGGGTTTTCAGCTCACCAATGAAACTTTCGCGTGCAAGACCGACGACGTCTTGCTCGGAGGCAGCGGTATTGATCTGGTTGGTCACGACAGAGACCCTTGTACTGGAGTTGAGCAGAAACTCGTACGATGCCAGATGGCAAAAAAGACTCATTAACTCCTGCGTCTCATCAATCATGATCACCGCGGTGTTATTTTGACGCGAATAAGATTTTTTGGCGTTTGAAATGTGGCGTAAATATGATCCAAGCCCACGGAAATGCCTCAACCAATGCGGGTATTTTGCGGTCATTTCAACAAATGCGAACACGCGGGTGGGTCATTCAAGCTGGAAATCCGGATCGAAGTATGGTTTTGACGCGTAATCGGAAATAATCTTAACATATTGTTATATCTAGAATAATTTTATCTGTCTGCAGCGCAATTGGGTAAGCACTTGAGCGCGGCGATGTGGAGATGGCGACTGGGCGTTAAACGGTTCGATGATCAACTCGTTTCGCCAGAATTATGGTATTCTACCTAAGATAGTAATCAATATCGCGCCAAAAGGGCGTTCTGTTGCGGTTTCGGAAACCGAAATCCTGTCATGTGGCGTCTGAGGATTTAATGGTGCTCCTTTCAGGCAGACGGTGTTGCGCTACAAAGCTGCCAAGCGAGATTTCGCGACGCTGACAGATATCCTGTGTTCACAAGTGCCGCGATGATGATGTGGTTTGTGCGAAGGCCGTCGACTCCGCCGGCATTCCTCGCGCGGTCTCACAATCTTTGAGCCGGACGGATTTTACCTCTCGCCCTCCCCCAAAAGCTTTGCTATTGAGCGCGTCATTGCGGTGCTGTGTCACCGGATTGCGGGTGTGGCGAAATTGGTAGACGCACCAGATTTAGGTTCTGGCGCCGCAAGGCGTGGGGGTTCAAGTCCCTCCACCCGCACCACGAATTTCCACTGTCAGACGCCGTAGCGCGCCATAAACATGTCGACTGCCTGCAGGGCGACCTCATCGATTTCGCTCTGCGCAAAACTGTTTTGAATACCAAAGGCGGCCTTGCCCCAAAGGCGCACTTTACACAGCTCCGAGAATTGCTCGGCCGCGATATTGACGTCTTCGATCGCCAACTCACCTTTGGTGACGGCCTTGGTCAGATACTCGGCCATCTTGCGTTGACCATTCTGCGGTCCAGCCTCGTAAAAGGCATTGCCGAGATCGGGAAACCTGTCGCGTTCCGCAACGCAGATGCGGAACACCTGCTGCGCAAATTCCGAGACGAGAAACGCTGTCAGTTGCGTCGCAGCGATGAGCAACACTTCACGCGCCGGTTTGGTCTCGTCGATCATTGCGATGACCCGCTCGGACATCAGACGGCATTCGGTCTGCACCACTTCGGTGAACAAAAGCCGTTTGTCAGGGAAATAGCTGTATAGCGTCGCCTTGGACACGCCTGCCGCGCGCGCGATGTCATCAACGCTTGCACCTTCGAACCCGTCCGCCATGAACACCTCTCGGGCCCCGCGCAAAACTTGGTCGAATTTCCGGCCGGTGCGCAGGATGGTGGCGGCTTGGGTCATGGTGGCTCCTGATTTGGTTATTCTGCAACAGTATAAACCGGTCGGTTCAGTTTCAATGTTTTTCGCGGGGATAGCGGTTTTATCACGGATCACTCGGCTCGCCGGTCAAGCGCCCTTGCGACAGAAGAAAACCATGCTACCACTTCCGCATGGTCGAGATTTTCCTGCGTACCCTTCCCTTCTTTGCGATTATCGGCCTGGGCTTTTGGGCGGGTCGCAGTCGGTTCTTTCCCGCAGAAGCGACCGCATATCTGACGAAATTCGTTTTCTTCTTTGCCCTGTCGGCGATGCTGTTTCGCTTTGCGGCCACCCTGCCCTTTGCCGAGATCTTCGATGGACGCCTCGTCATCGGTTATCTTTTGGGTACTATGGGGGTCTATGCGCTGGCTACGTTGGTAGCCTATCTGAGGGGATTGGACATTCCCACTGCGGCGGTCGAAGCGCAATGTGCGGCTATCGGAAACGTCGGGTTTCTGGGCCTGCCGATGCTGGCGCTTCTATTCTCCGAGGCGGCAATTGGCCCGGTAATGCTGGTGCTGACAGTCGATCTCGTGGTCTTCTCCTCGCTGATCGTGATCCTGATCAACGGGGGCCGAGAGGGGCGGATAAGCCTTGGCACCATCCGCCTGATCGGTCGCGGTCTTCTTAAAAACCCTATGATCCTCTCGATCTCGGCCGGATTGATCTGGTCGGCGCTCCGCGTGCCTATGCCTGCGCCATTGAACGACTTTCTGACCATTCTGGGCGGTGCGGCCACGCCGGGCGCCTTGTTTGCGATTGGCGCCTCGCTGGCCGACAAATCCGCCGAGCGGATACACATTGCAGGGTGGTTGAGTTTTTGCAAACTGGGTCTTCATCCCCTCTTTGTAGCGATCATGCTCATCTGGTTGATTCCCATCGCACCGTTTCCGGCGATGGTGGCGATCGCGGCGGCGTCGCTGCCGGTTGCCGGAAATGTCTATATGCTGGCCGCGCATTACGGTGTAGCGCCGCAGCGGGCCTCGGCAGCGATCCTTTTGTCCACACTTGCCAGCATTGTGACCGTGCCGTTCGTGATCGGCTGGATCAGCACCTTCTGATCTTCACCTTTTCGAAAAATACTCCCGCCGGAGGCACCCGGACTTTACGCCAGCGCCTTGGACCGTTAGCCATGGCGCAGACATAACGCGAGGAAACAACCTGATGGAAACCCTTTCGGAAAACGCCTGTTTCGGTGGTGTGCAGGGCGTGTATCGCCATGCCTCCTCGGCCTGCAAATGCGACATGACATTTGGTCTGTTTCTTCCGGCCGAGGCCAAGGATGGGCCGGTTCCTGTGCTGTGGTATCTTTCGGGGCTGACCTGTACGCATGAAAACGCGATGACCAAGGCAGGCGCGCAGGGTTGGGCCGCGGAACAGGGCATTGCGCTGGTGTTCCCTGATACCTCTCCACGGGGTGAAGGCGTTGCCGATCACGAGGATTACGATCTGGGTCAGGGCGCAGGGTTCTACGTCAATGCCACCCAGACCCCTTGGGCACCCCATTTCAATATGTGGGACTATATCGCCGATGAGCTTCCCGCGTTGCTGACCGAGACCTTCGCGATTGACCCCGACCGTCAGGCCATCACAGGTCATTCGATGGGCGGTCACGGTGCATTGACGCTGGCGATGAACCTGCCGGGACGGTTCCGGTCGGTATCGGCCTTTGCTCCGATCTCGAACCCGACGGGTGCAGATTGGGGGCGCAAGCAGCTCAGCGCCTATCTGGGTGATGATGAGGCGGCATGGGCCAAGCATGATGCCTCGATCATGATGCGCAGCACCGGTTTTGACGGCCCGATCCTGATCGACACTGGTGCGGATGATCAGTTCATGGACCTGCTACGCCCAGAGGCTCTGGCGCAGGCGATTGCCGAACGTCGTCAGCAGGCCACCTATCGCCTTCAGCCCGGCTATGATCATTCATATTATTTCGTATCCACCTTCATGGAGGATCACGTCACATTCCACGCCGAGGCGCTGTACGGAGACTGAGGCATGAGCAAATTTGACTATGACCTGATCATCGTGGGCTCCGGGCCGTCGGGCCGGTCAGCGGCCATTCAGGCGGGCAAGCTGCAGCGCCGGGTATTGGTGATCGACCGCAAGGACCGTTTGGGCGGCGTCTCGGTGCATACGGGCACGATTCCCTCAAAAACCCTGCGCGAGACGGTGTTGAACCTGTCGGGCTGGCGTGAACGCAGCTTTTATGGGCGCTCTTACCGCGTGAAGGACCAGATCCGGGCGGAGGACCTGAAAGCGCGTCTGCACATGACGCTCGATCACGAGGTCGATGTGTTGGAGCATCAATTTAACCGCAATCACGTTGAAACCCTGAACGGGCTGGCGCGCTTTACCGGTCCTCATGAGATCGAAGTGGCCACAGACGCGGGCGAAACAACGCGGCTGACGGCGGCCAAGTTCCTGATTGCGACAGGCACCAAGACTTATCGACCCGATTATGTGCCTTTTAACGGGAAGACCGTGGTGGATGGTGACGATTTCCTTGAGATGGAGGAAATCCCCCGCTCGCTCTGCGTTATTGGCGCCGGTGTGATCGGGGTTGAGTACGCTACAATGTTTTCGGCGCTGGACGTGCGGGTGACGCTGATCGAACCGCGTGAGACGTTTCTGGATTTCATCGACAAGACGCTGATCCACGATTTCACCCATCAGATCAGGGAAAACGGCGTTGATCTGCGTCTGGGATCTGCGGTTGAGAAAATCGAGGATGCCGGGGCCCATGTCGAGGTCACATTGGACAACGGCCGTCATGTGCGCGCCGAGATGCTGCTGTTCGCTGCCGGACGCATGGGTGCGACCTCGGCCCTGAATCTGGACGCGGTGGGGATCGAGACCGATCACCGCAACCGCATCAGCGTGGACCGGAAAACCTATCAGACCTCGGTGCCGCATATCTATGCAACGGGCGATGTGATCGGGCATCCTTCGCTGGCTTCGACCTCCTTGCAGCAGGGGCGGGTCGCGGCCTGTCATGCGCTGGAAACACCAACGCTGCCGGAAAGCCCGTGGTATCCCTATGGCATCTATTCGGTTCCCGAAATCTCGACCTGCGGTATGTCCGAGGAAGAGCTGCAGGAACGTGGTATTCCTTACGAAGTTGGTGTGGCGCGGTTCCGCGAAACTTCGCGCGGGCATATCATGGGGTTGGAGCATGGGATGCTCAAGATGCTGTTTTCGCTCAAGACCCGGCGGGTTCTGGGTGTACAGATTGTGGGCGAAGGCGCGACCGAGTTGATCCACATTGCACAGGCGGTTCTAAACCTGAAGGGCACCGTGGACTATTTTGTGCAGAACACGTTCAACTATCCGACGCTGGCCGAGGCCTATAAAATTGCGGGTCTGGATGCGTTCAACCGGATGCCCATCCCCGACGAATTCAAGGTGCGCAAAGCGGCGGCCAAGGCCAAACCCGCGAAACAGGCCAAAGAGGCGTGACAACGCTCTATATCGATGGCGACGCTTGCCCGGTAAAGGCCGAGGCTGAACGGGTGGCGACGCGCCATAGGGTCCCGATGGTCGTGGTCTCGAACGGAGGGTTGCGGCCGTCGGCCAACCCTCTGGTACAGGTTGTCATCGTGTCCGAGGGCGCTGACGAAGCAGATAAGTGGATCGCCGAGCGCTGCGGGCCGGGGGATGTGATCGTGACCTCGGACATCCCGCTGGCCGCCAAATGTGTCGAGGCTGACGCGCGTGTGCTGCGCCCCAATGGCGAGGCGTTTACCGCAGCCAATATCGGTCAGCAGCTGGCGATGCGCGATCTGATGGCTGATCTGCGTGCTGCGAACCCGTTGGGCGCAGGGGGTGGCGGCAAACCCTTTGGCAAGGCCGACCGGTCCCGGTTTCTGGACGCTTTGGAACGGGAAATCCGGGCAGCGCTGCGCGGGTAAAGCTCCCGCCGGTCGGAGACGCATCGAAGATGCGCCACCTCCCGTTGGGCCGGGCAGCGCGTTCCGCGCTGCGGTTGGTGCTTGCATATCCCGACGGGGATTGGTTCAGTCCGGGGTGGGCGCAACAGGTTGAACGGGATCGCATTATGGCCATCAAAGCCGTCATCTTTGACATCGGAAACGTGCTGATCGAGTGGCAACCCGAACGCTATTATGATCGAGTGATTGGAGAAGAACGCCGCCGCGCCATGTTTGCCGAGGTCGATCTGCACGGTATGAATGATCTGGTCGATCAGGGGCATCATTTCACCGACACAATCTATGATTGGGCCGAGAAATACCCGGAATGGCGCGATGAGATTCGCATGTGGCATGACAAGTGGATCGAGCTTGCAACGCCTGAAATAACGCACTCGGTCCGCCTGCTGCGGGCGCTGCGCGCTAGCAATGTGCCGGTCTTTGCGCTGACCAATTTCGGGGTACAGAATTTCGACTATGCCACCACGGTCTATCCGTTTCTGAACGAGTTCGACCGGCAATATGTCTCGGGCCGGATGAAAGCAGTCAAGCCGCACCAGCCGATCTATGAGATGGTTGAGGCGGATTGTGGTTTGCCGCCCGATACCCTGCTGTTTGCGGATGACCGGATCGACAATATCGAAACGGCGCGGGCACGCGGTTGGCGGACCCATCACTTTCAGTCGCCAAAGGGCTGGGCGGATCGTCTGGTGGCCGAAGGGCTGCTGTCCGAGGATGACGCGCGTTGAGCGTGTTGCAGATACCGTTCGCCGCAGGTGAGGCCAATCTGGACTGGATTGAACTGACCGAGGCCCTTGCCGCAGGTCATGAGCGCCCAAAGGCGCAGATCGAGGATACGTTTTTGTACCGTGGCGATGACACCCTGTTGTCGCGTTCGGCCTGGGTGGATGGTCTGGGGATTGCGGTTAAATCGACGACGATTTTCCCGGGTAATGCGCAGATCGGGCGGCCGGTGATTGATGGTTCGGTCAGTATCTATGACGACGCGGATGGGCGGCTGGCTGCGCTGGTTGATTTCTTTCTGGTGACAAAATGGAAGACTGCCGGTGACAGCCTGCTGGCGGCGCTGCGATTGGCCAACCCCGATAGTCGCAGCATTCTGATCGTCGGCGCCGGTCCCGTGGCGGAATCGTTGTGTGAGGCTTTCGCGGCGGGGTTTCCGCACGCCCGGATTTCGTTGTGGAACCGGACAAGCGCCAAGGCCGAGGCCCTTGCCAGCAAGCTAGGCAATGCCGATGTCGTCTATGATCTGCCAGATGCGGTGAAACGTGCGGATATCGTCGCCACCGCTACGATGAGCACGCAGCCCATCATCAAAGGGGAATGGCTGCGCCCTGGTCAGCACCTCAATCTGGTCGGGGCTTACCGCCCGGACATGCGCGAGGCTGATAACGTGGCTCTGCAACGCGGAATGATCTATGTGGACAGCTTTGACTCGACGGTGGACCACATCGGTGAAATCAGAACCCCGATCCTGGAGGGGGCTGTTTCGCGCGATGATCTGGTCGCGGATTATTACGCGCTTGAGGCGTTCTCGCCCGACCCATCGGCGATTACGATCTTCAAGAACGGCGGCGGGGCGCATCTGGATCTGATGACCAGCCGCTATATCATCGACAAATATCAGGACTGATCAGGCCGGGGCGACAGTGCCCACACGGTTTTCGCGGATTGGCAGGTGGACGATCGCGCTGAACGCGCCGATCCCGACGCCGATCCACCAGACCAACGTGTAATCACCATACAGGTCATACATGCGACCCCCCAGCCAGATACCCAGAAAGCTGCCGATCTGGTGGCTGAGGAATACAATGCCATAAAGCGTACCCATGTATCGCAGCCCAAACAGATGCGCGACAAGGCCCGAGGTCAGCGGAATCGTCGCCAACCACAAAGATCCCATCGCCAGCGAAAACGCGATCACCGTCATCGGTGTGATCGGGAACAGGATGAAGGCGGCAGCCGCGATGGTGCGGCCCGTATAGACCGCCGCCAGTAGGTATTTCTTGGGAAAATGGTTTCCGGCCCAACCCGCCAACAGGGTGCCCCCGATATTGGCGAGGCCAATCAAAGAAATAGCGATCGCCCCCAAGGCTGAGGTGGTGGTGATGCCGATGGAATGCAGAACCCCTCCGGGTTCGATTGGGCCGCACATTTCGGTTACGAAGGCTGGGAAATGTGCCGTGATAAAGCCCAGCTGATAACCGCAGCTGAAAAATCCGATGGCGATCAGTGCATAGGACGGATCGCGTAGCGCCTTACCGAGGATTTGCCCCATGCGTTCTTCCAACTCGGCCTTGGCAGCCGGTTGCGGTGCGCGCATGTAAGGCAAGGTCAGCACCAGCGCCAGAATTGCTGCGGCAAAGATCAGAAAGACTTGCTGCCAGGACAAGAAACTCAGAAGCCACTCGGCCAAAGGTGCACCGATCACCTGACCAAAGCTGCCCGCCGCAGTGACAATCGCCAGCGACATCGAACGGTTTTGATCGGACGAGGCCCGCCCGACAACGGCCAGCACTACGCCAAAGCCCGTTCCGGCGATGCCAAAGCCCACGAGCCAAGCGTAGATCTGGTGCCCGAACGGCGTGACAGACCAAGCGCTGAGCACCATTCCCGCAGCATAGGTCAGCGCGCCCAAGACGATGGCACGCCGGTCTCCGACCTTTTCGGCGATCGCCCCGAAGATAGGTTGCCCGATGCCCCAGGCGAGGTTCTGAATGGCAATCGCCATCGAGAAATCAGTGCGCAGCCAGCCGAACTCATCTGCGATGGGGATCTGGAATACGCCAAAGGACGCACGCACCGCGAAGCTGACGGTGATGATGATGCACCCGACGATCAGGATCGGGTTCAGCAGGCGGGCGGATTGCGACATGGGGGCTCCGGTATCTTGGGACGCCCACGTTAGCGGCAACGCAGGTTGCGTCAATTCAGGAGTTTTGCGGCTTCGGTTCAGCAAAATTGATGTGCCCGGAAAAAGGTTTCTTTTCAATGGGCGGGCCGGAGGTTATGCCTCGGTCTATGACGAATTTGATTTCGCTCTACGAGGCGCGCATCGCCGACGGCGCGCTGACGCGGGATGACGCGCAAGAGGCGGTTCTGCCCCGGTTTGAACGCATCCGCGCGGCTGTGGCCGAACCAGTCAAGCGTGGCTTTTTTCGCAAAACCCCGCCCCCGCCGAAAGGACTTTATCTGTGGGGGGGTGTTGGGCGCGGGAAATCCATGCTGATGGATATGTTCGTCGAGACGCTGGAGGATATTCCGGCCCGGCGGGTGCATTTTCATGCCTTTATGCAGGAAATCCACGCCGGGCTGCACAAGGCTCGCGAAGATGGGGTAGAGGATGCACTTGCACCAGTGGCTGACGCGGTGTTGGCCTCTGCCAAGGTGCTGGCGTTTGATGAGATGCAGATCACCGATATCACTGATGCGATGATTGTGGGTCGGCTGTTCGACATGCTGCATGCGGGCGGAGTTGTGGTTGTCACGACCTCCAACCGGCATCCCGATGATCTGTACAAGGATGGCCTGAACCGGCAGCTGTTCCTGCCGTTCATCGCGCATATCAAAGAACAGCTTGAGGTGTGGGAGTTGATCTCGCCCACTGACTATCGTCAGAACCGGCTCAAGGGCTCGCCGGTTTACTTCTCACCCATCGGCCCGGAGGCGCGCGAGAAAATTCGCAGGGTCTGGCAGGACCTGTCGGGTGGCCCGGCGGAGCCGCTGGCATTGCAGGTCAAGGGCCGCGAGGTGCTGCTGCCCGCGTTTCGCAACGGCGTGGCACGGGCCTCGTTTTATGATTTGTGCGGTCGGATGTTAGGGCCAGGGGACTATCTTGCCATTGCCGAGGCCGTCAAGGTTCTGGTGCTGGAAGATGTGCCACGGCTGTCGCGAAACAATTTCAACGAGGCCAAGCGGTTTGTGACCCTGATCGACGCGCTCTATGAGGCGAAGGTGCGATTGATCTGTTCCGCGGCGGCGGAGCCCGAGATGTTGTATGTTGAGGGTGAAGGGACGTTCGAGTTTGAGCGTACTGCGTCGCGCCTGCGTGAGATGCAGGATCAGGATTGGGGGCGGTAGGGGCTCTGCCCCCGTCGCCCTTGGCGACTCCCCCGGGATATTTTTAGCCAGATGAAGTTTTAGCGGTTTTCGCGCAGGATGTTGCCCGCCAGGTAGAGCGACCCGCAGATCAGGACGCGGGCTTGCGGGTCTTCGGCAGTGATTGCGCTGAGCGCCTCGGCGACGCTCTTTGCGGTTGTCGCGGGCAGGTTGACCTGAGCCGCGGCAGCGGCGGTGTCTTCGGCGCTGAGCGTGTTGGCCTCGCCCGGGATGGAGACCGCAGTCAGTGTGGAGGCTTGCGTCGCCAAAGGCGCGAGATAGCCGGTGACGTCTTTAGTATTCAGCATGCCGCAGATCATATGGGTCGGCTTTTTCGGCAGCTTTGCCAGCACGTCCGCCAATGCAATACCGGCGGCGGCGTTGTGGCCGCCGTCCAGCCAGAGCTCTGCCTGTGGTGCCTGATCGATCAGGGGGCCTGCTTTCAGGCGCTGCATCCGCGCGGGCCATTCAGCATGAGTGACGGCTGCCTCGTAGGCTGCCTCGCCCATCTGCAGGTGGCGCAGGACAGCAAGGGCAGCGCCCGCGTTCTGGATTTGGTGTGCGCCCAGAAGATTGGGCAGCGGAAGGTCGCGCAGTCCGGTTTCATCCTGATAAACAAGGCGGCCGTTTTCTTCGTGCACGTGCCAGTGCTGGCCATGGACCATCAGCGGTGCGCCAAGACGGGCGGCGGTGTATTCGATCACCTCCAGCGCCTCATCTTCCTGGGGGCCGACGATGCAGGGCACGCCCGGTTTGATGATACCCGCCTTTTCGGCGGCGATCTTGCCCAGAGTGTTGCCGAGGAATTGTTCATGGTCGATCGAAACCGGTGTGATCACGGTCACTGCGGGCTGTTCGATCACGTTGGTTGCGTCCAGACGACCGCCCAAGCCCACTTCAAGAAGTGTGTAATCGGCCTTGGTGCGGGAAAAAGCCAGCAATGCGGCGCAGGTGGTGATTTCGAAATAGGTAATGTTCTCGCCACCGTTGGCGGCGTAGCATTCGTCCAGAACAGCGCTCAGCGCGGGTTCCGAGATCAGCTGACCGGCCAGTCGGATACGTTCGTGGAACCGGGCCAGATGGGGCGAGGTATAGGCGTGAGCCGAGCGCCCTGCCCCCTCCAACCCGGCGCGGATCATTGCCTGGGTCGAGCCTTTGCCGTTGGTCCCGGCAATGTGGATTACGGGTGGTAGTCTCAGTTGCGGATTGTCGAGCGCTGCCAGCAAACGCCAGACGCGGTCCAAGGTCAGGTCGATGATCTTGGGGTGCAGCGCCATCATCCGTTCAAGGATGAGGTCCGAGCTCTGGCTGGTCATTTCTCGCCTGTGTCCTCGGTCGGGGCGTCTTGGGCCACAGGTTCCGGCGCGGGCAGATCGCCTTTGACTGCTGGGGGTTGATTCATAAGCATGCGGGTGATGGTGATGAGTTCATCGCGCATTTCGGTGCGCTTGGTCACACGGTCCAGCATCCCGTGATCCAGAAGGTATTCGGCGCGCTGGAACCCTTCGGGCAGTTTTTCGCGAATGGTCTGCTCGATTACGCGGGGGCCCGCGAAACAGATCAACGCGTTTGGTTCTGAAATATGCACATCGCCCAGCATTGCATAAGACGCCGTGACGCCGCCCGTCGTCGGGTGGGTCAGAACGACGATATAGGGCAGGTTTGCCTCTTTCAGCATCTCAACTGCTACCGTGGTGCGGGGCATCTGCATCAGGCTGAGGATGCCCTCCTGCATCCGCGCACCGCCCGCCGCCGAGAACAGGATCAGCGGGCGCTTCAGCTTTACCGCCTCTTGCGCGGCGGCGATGATCGCATTGCCGACATACATGCCCATCGAGCCACCCATGAACGAGAAATCCTGCGCAGCGGCCACGATGGGTGTGCGCCCGATCTCGCCCGAGGCGACCAGCATCGCCTCTTTCTCGCCAGTCTTTTTCTGCGCGGCTTTCATCCGGTCGGGATATTTTTTCTGATCGCGGAACTGCAGCGGATCATCTTTGGGCGCAGGTACCTCAACCTCGGTGAAAATGCCGCCGTCGAACAGGTGGCTGAATCGATCACGCGGGGTGATCGCCATGTGGTGATCGCATTGGGTGCAGACATTCTGGTTTTCCGCCAGCTCGCGATGGAACAACATCGTTCCGCACTCGTCGCATTTGTGCCAAAGGTTTTCAGGCACTTCACGGCGCGAGAAGATCGAGTTGATCCGGGGGCGGACGTAGTTTGTGATCCAGTTCATGTCGGAACCTTGCTGAGACTGCGTTGACGTCAAATAAGACGCTACGGAAGGAATTGCAATCAGCGCCTGAGAGCCAGACGCGCTGCGAGCCATCCTACGATCATGAGCCCAAAGTCCACCAACAGCCAGGGCCTGATCGCCTGTGAATCAGACGTTTCGTAAGGTAGGTGATAAAGCGCGAGGCCGCTTAGGCTGTCAGGCAGAGAAATCACGAGTAGCGCGGCAAAATTATTGAAGAAATGCAGGGCGATGGCCGGCCCCAGTGTTCCGGACCGGGCAGTCAAATCCGCTGTCAGCAGACCAAAGAACATCGCCCAGACAGCGATCAGAAAGGCGTTTTCTCCAGCGGTGGCCGGGCTGTAATGTCCCATGGCGAATAGCAGGGAAGGCAGGACCATCCACACTACTGGAGAGCGGAACCGAGCCGCCAGCCCTTGCTGCAGATAGCCGCGAAACAGGATCTCTTCGGCGCTGGTCTGAATCAAAACAGCAGCAATGGACAACGGCAACAGTGCGACCCATTGCGAAAGTGGCAGGTTTGCGATCAGGGGGGCGCCCAGATCATAAGGTGGCAGGATCAAAACCACGACGCCTAGCAACACCAGCGCCCGCAGAACACGCCAGAACTGCCATAAGGCGACCATCTGAGGCCCAATCACCGTCGCAAGCGACCGGCGCTGGATTACTCTGGCCGCGACCGCCACTCCGAAAGTTGCAAAGGCAAAACTTCCCAGGACGATCAGCAGCGCCTCGGGGGATGTTCCGGTCAGAAACGTGGTTGCACTGTCCGAGGATCCAAGGCTGGCGACCAACGCAAACAAGGCTGTGTTCAGCGCAAGAACAACCGCAGCAACGACGCCAAGTCCAACGATGAGACGCCAGATTTGAGGGCGCTTGCGCGCTTCGGTGAGCAGCGCCTCATGCGGGGCATAGGCCCGATATTGGCGCTCAAGGGTCATCAGATGTGCCGATCGTTGACCCATCTGCGCCCTGCGCCGATGCGTTCGGCGCGCGCAGACGTTCGGCGGCGGATGTCAGATAACCGGCAACGGTTTCCAAAAGCCTGACCGCGACTCCGGCATCACTTTCGATCACAGCGCGCAACTCTTCTGCCCCGATCCGCAGAAAGGCACAGTCGGTGGTTGCTACCAGGTCCAGCTGTCGGGGCTCGTTGGTGATGATGGCAAGGTCGCCGATCAGGCGGCCCGGCTCAACGGTCGAGAGCGATTCGACTTCGCCGTTCTGCGCCAGCCAGTTCAGGCTGGCCTCGCCGGATAGGCACAGGTAAGCCGCGTCCGGGGCCTGACCGCGTGCAAAGATCGTCTGGCCCGCCGCTGCCTCATACCATTGCGCCGAGAAGGCCAACAGGCGCTGGTTGCGACCGTCCAAACGCGCGAACAGCTCGGTCGAGGAAATGATCTTGAGCTTACGGCTCAGATCATCAGAGGAACTGTCTTCGGTTTCGGGCCGCACGCGAGAGACACCGTCGATGCGCCCGTCCTTGACCTCGACAAAAAGGTCATAGGCCTCTGGGTGGGCAAAGTGATCTTCCATGAAGATCATGATCGAGTCGGGCAGCAATTCGCGCAGTTTCAGACGAGTGCGCAGGCGGCTTTCCGAATCGTGGCTGGCCAGCGCTTTGTCGAGGATCAGGATATCAGGGCGCTTGATCCCGGCGCGCGAGAATGCCGCGCGTTCCTGAAACACCGTCGGCAGGTTGTTTCCTCCCAGCCCCGAGGGCAGGTCGTAGATGATTGCTGCTGCGCGACGGCGCAGCCCGGCTTCGTTGAGAACTTCGGCGACCAGATCCTCGATCTCTTCGGCATGGGCCCCCGCCATGATCGACACTCGGCCATAAAGGGCATTTTCCATTGCGGTCAGGCGCGGCACATAGAGATCGGGAGAGACCGGTACAAACATCCCTTCCATCGCGCTGCGCAGCCGCTCGGCCTGACTGTGACGAATCGAGAGTATCTTGTCCTTGTATTCTTCGGGGAAACTGGGACCTATCTGTTCCGCAGTCAGCATGAAGGGCACGGTCAACAGCAATGCGCGATCCTGCACGCTAAGGGTTTCATCCCCTTTGGTTTTGCGCCGCTCCTCAATATCGAGCAGGCGATGATACATCTCTTTCGATAGGCCAAGCCGCAGGAACAACGGGTGATCCGCTCCGTCCCGACCGAATGTCTGGTTCAGTGTATCCAACACCGCATTCGCGATGCTCAGAGCATCCCCATCCAATTCATGCGCTGCCAACATCGACATGAAACGCCCATCGCCAGCCAGAATTTCCGGTGAGATGTCGTGAGACGGGGAGGCGTATAAGAGGTTCCCGCCCAGCGGTACCGCAGGGTTGAAGCGTTCCGGGTCAAAGCGATAAACATATTTGTCCAAACCGCGCTCAGCCAGCCGGGTCGCGACAGTGTCGCGCAAACCGACAATCGCCTGCGCCAGCACCGGGTGCATATCGGGATCAAAGCGCGAGCGCAGCGTGCGACGGAACATGAATTCATCTATGCCCATCGCCTCAACCAGCTGGAACCACCAGTCGCGGATGTCTTCGATGTCGTCGAGCCCCGCAAGGCCCGGATCGATCCATTCATCGCTCAGCGAATCCGGCGGATTGCCCGCGCGGACAGCTTCTATCTGACGGCGGCTGGGGGCCTTCAGCGTCTTTTCCTCATTTTGCGGATGGGTGCGCAACGGCATCAAAAGGTTGTCACCCAGTGTTCCGTCAAACAGATAGGGTCGTGAATAAGCATACCCGATCCGGGCAGCGATCACAGACTGATGCAGATCGTTGAGATTGTGGCCCGCTACGACGACCTCACCTTGCGCGGGCAGTAACTCGCGGGTCAGCAATTGGGCCAGTGCGCTACGCTCGGATGCGTGCGTCGACTGGATTGCAACACGCGCACCGCGGGGGATGATCAGGTCGATATCTTCAAGAACTGTCTTGCCATCATCGTCCCGCACAGTGACATTTCGCAGCTCGATATCGCCGGTCAGGCGCGGAAGGGTTTCGGGAACCCCTTCAAACAGATGTTCGGGGATCATGTTCGAGGGGGCAAAACGCTCGGTCACGATTTCCCATCGCAGGGACATATCCTGCACCTGATTGTAGTAGGTCAACAGATCCTTCCACGGACCGCTGAGGTCCTTGTACGCCCCCAACGCCGCGACCAGCGCCCCGACCGTGACCTCTCCGGTGATCGCCAGATATCCACCCACCGAATAGAACAGGAACGGTGTCATCTGAGTGATCAGGTTGTTGAGAAACTTCATGAAGAATTTCTTGTTGTAAATCTTGAACCTGATCTCGAACAAGGTGCCCAGACGATGGCTGAACTGCGCCAGTCGATAGCGCCAGCCACCATTCGTGCGCAGGTCGCTGATACCGGCGGCGCTTTCTCCGATTTCAGAGCTCAGGCGGCGGACCTCTTGGATGCGGTCCTTGTTCAGCAGATTGATCTGCCGCTGCAGCTTGGGGATGAGCCACGCTTGCAAGGGGATCAGTGCAATGCTGGCCAGCCCGAACCAGACACTTTGCATAAAGAGAAACGTGACGATAGTCATCATCTGCCCGAACTGAAACACCGGCTGCGCGATTGCATCACCCATCAGACCGCCCATCGGTTCGGCCTCGGATGTGATCATCGAGACAAGCTCACCTTGGCTGGTGGTCGCAAAGTAGGATTTCGGGAACCGCATGGACCGGCTGATCAGGGTAAATCGCAACCGGCGTAGCATGCGCTCGGCCAGAATGCCTTTCATCGTGTTGATGCGCATCTTCATCAGCCCGCTGACGATCACGGTTGCCAAAAACGCGAAACAAAGGATCAGCAGGTAGTGTATCTGGGTCACCGTCACTCCGAACACCGTGACAGTGTCTGCGGGCGCGCCGATCGCATCGTTGATGATCTGCTTGGGCAATTCCAACGACGCATAGAGGAACGGAAACGAAAGAACGGTCAGCACCAGCAGCACCATTTGCTGCTTTTTCGAATACTTCCAGATGAATGAAAATAAGGTCGGTTCCATACACCTGCCTCGTCTTAAATCTAGATGGACCGGGGGGCATGCGCACCACCTGCGGGACCAGAGCGATGACGGTACGCCTCGGCTTGGTCTATTGCAAGAATGACGGCGCGCCAGCAGTCAGTTTTCCGCGCAGTTTGGTGCATGCTGAAAATGCGGGTTTCATGCCGAAACCGAGCAAGACGGGCTTGCCCCCGTGGGGTCTTTGACTAAACAGGGATGAGTTTCGGATGATGAGGCGATGGGCAGACTGCTGGACCGATATTTACTGCGCAAGACGCTGACCCGTTGGCGTGAGGCCGCTCAGCGGGCCGATCAGACCGGTTTGCCCGAGCTCAAGCGCCAGCGCGATGAGGCGCGTCAATTGCGCAAGTATCTTGATCAGCTTTCGCATACCGCCGATGGTCGGTTGGCGCGCCCTTTGGTCGGTTCGAACCAGTTTGTGCGCCCACTGGGTACGGATTGGTCCTGGAGGCCCGATTTATGGAAACAGCCTGCAAGTCGCAAAGGCCTTGCCCCCGCTCCGCGCAAGGCAATGATGGATGCGCAGGTAACGCTGTTTCATGATTGCGAACAATCCGAGATCGCGATGCAGCAGGTGCGCAACCGTCGCGACAAGGATCTTGCGCCGTTTAGCTTTGCAATTGAAGTTTTCGATTTCATGGGTACTTTCCTGTCCGTGGCGATTGAGCTGCCGACGGGTGCAGCGACGGATCTGACCGGCCAGCATCTGATGCGGGTCGATACTGTCGTCGAAAGTGAACGCCCGATTGTTGTGTTCGCGCGGCTTAACATTCAGCATGGGCCCAACACCGAACAGGTGCTGCGCGCGCTTGATCTTTCGCGGCCCGAGGCGGCCGTGGATTTCGATCTGGCGCATCTGCATCTGAACGAACGCAGAATTGAAAAGCTCTGGCTCGATCTGATCTTTGAACAGCCTGCGATGAACCGGGTTGTGCTGCGCGACCTCACATTCTGTCGGCATCATAGGGCCGATCTGTAAGGATACGTGATGACTTACCCAACCCTGACCCCGATCCGTTTTGAGAACGCCCTTTGGGAAGCGCATCTGGTCGCCGAGACGCAGCCTCAGATCAAGGCCGTTTATCTTGGCGAAGCTCTGCCGGATGTGGCCGTGGCCCGCGATGCGGATGGCTGGAGGCTGTGCGTACCCGTTCCTATGGCGGCCCTGTCCGAGGGCGTGCACTGCGTGACTATTTTTGACGCAGAGACTGATCGCAAGCTTGGGGATTTTACGATTATTGCTGGGACACCCGCAGCCGATGACCTGCGCGCAGAAATCGCTTTGCTGCGCGCTGAGCTGGATATGCTGAAACGGGCATTCCGGCGATCTCGGACCGCACAAGACGCACCCTGATTGCGCGGTCAGGCCACTTCCCTATCTTTTCAGCGCCATCCGTGCATCATGGAAGCGTTCCGAATGGATAGGATAACGTCATGGACCGCAGCAGTATCATAAAGGTCGTGGCTTTGATGGTGACGGCTTTTGGTATCGGTATCGATTTTACCGGAGCCCTGATGCTGGTCCCGGCGATCGAGAACAACTTTGATGCGGATATCACAAGCACCCAGTGGGTTCTGAACATCTACGCATTGTTCTTTGCGATGACCATGGTCGCGGGTGGACGACTGGGGGATATGTACGGGCACCGAAAGGTCATGATCATCGGGCTGTCAATTTTTCTGTTTGCCTCGGTGCTGTGCTTTGTGTCGCCCGGTCTGGACTATCTGATTGGCGCGCGCGTTACAGGGGATTGGCGCGGGCTGCGTCTGGCCATGTACGCTTGCGTTTGGGGCCACGAAGGTCTCAAAGGAAGAACACCGGGCATTGGTGATGGGCCTTATTCTTGCCGGTGTGACAACGGGCAATGTGTTTGGCCCGCTGATCAGCGGAGCGGTCGTAAGTCTGGGTGACTGGCGCTTGTTCTTCCTCGCCAATGTGGTGTTTTCGTGCATTTCGATGACCACTGCGATTGTGTTGATGGAGCGCGAGACCGACCACAAGAAAGGCGAACATATCGACTTTGCGGGGATGGGGATCCTGTCTTTTGCAGTGCTGCTTCTGCTTTATGGGCTGGATGTCGGGGCAGATTGGGGCTGGACTTCGGTACCGCTTCTGCTGCTTTTCTTTGTCAGCGCGACCCTGTTCTTTCTGTTCCCAAGGGTCGAAAAACGCGTCAAGGAACCGTTGCTGTTACCTCAGCTGATGCAGAACCGAGAGTTTCTGATCACCCTTGGACTAAATATGTTCAACGTTTCGGCGGCCTTCGTAGCGCTGCTTTACTTTCCCCAATACATGCAGAAAGTCCTCGGGTGGTCGGTGTTTCAATCGGCTTTGGGATTGGCGCCATTGACCGTTCTGCTGGCGGTCGGCTCAATCATTTCGGGTACGCTTTATAACGACTTTGGGCCCAAGCGGCTTTTGTTCTGGGGGTATGTATGTGCCAGCGTGGGCGCGACAAGTGTGGTGCTTTTGCCTGCCAGTTGGGGGTATTTTCAGATTCTGCCGGGAATGGTTCTCATGGGATTGGGCGCGACATTGACGGTTGGGCCGTCCGGTACGGCTGCGGTGTGTGCTGTAAAACCCGAACGTGCCGGACTGGTGGGCGGGCTAAGCTTCATGACCCACCTCGTCTATGGTGCAATTTCTGTCGCTTGCGCCACGGCGATCATGTACGTCGTCAGTCTGTCCAGTCTTCGGGATCAGCTTGCCACAGCGGGCATCAAGATGTCATTGGCGGATCAAAAGACGATCAATGGCGGTACGTTGGCGACCGATTCCGCCAAAGCCGTCATGCAAAAACTGGGGTCAGGTGAAGCGGAAACCGTAAGAGCCGCGATTGCCGCAGCTTTTGACAGTGGGATGAACATGGCCTTCGTCTTTGCAGCGATTTCGGTTTCTATGGGAATAGTTCTCGCCCTGATACTGGACGAGAAAAAACTGCATAAGGTCGAAAGCTAAGGGGGGCCGCAAGACATGCGGCCCCATGTTTGTTACTGAGACGGACCCGAAGGGTTGAACGCCGACAGGCCTTTGAGAATATCGATGGCGTAAGCCAACTGATAGTCCTGTTCACGCAGTTCTGCCGTCGCTTCGGCCTTGGCGCGATCTTCTTCGATCTGGCGGACCTCATCCTCGCTGAGGCTATCGTTGTTCAGGCTGCCGCGCAGATCGGCCTCGGACCGGGTACGGGCGTTGTCTTCTTCCTCATCCGTCGCGGGGGCTGGGCGTGGCTGTTCCACGATGATATCCGGGCTGACCCCAAGTGCCTGAATCGAACGGCCAGACGGCGTATAGTACCGCGAGGTGGTCAAACGCATCGCACCATCCCCCCGTAGCGGCATGACTGTCTGAACCGAGCCTTTACCAAAGCTCTTGGTGCCCACAACAATAGCGCGGTGGTGATCCTGCAGGGCACCGGCGACAATCTCTGATGCCGAAGCGGAGCCTCCGTTGATCAGAACGACAATCGGCTTGCCGCCCGTCAGATCACCGGGGGTCGCGTTAAAGCGCTCGCCGTCCTGCGGATCTCGTCCACGGGTCGAAACGATCTCACCTTCGTCCAGAAACGCGTCCGAAACCTTGATGGCTTGGGTCAGCAGCCCGCCCGGGTTGTTACGCAGGTCCAGCACGATGCCGTTGACGTTTTCGATGCCGCCGGCCTCTTCTATCTGCTCTTCCAGCCCTTCCTTGAGATTGGGGTACGTCTGGTCGTTGAAAGTGGTGACACGCAGCACGACGCTGGTGCCCTCGGTCCGGGCGCGCACGGCCGTCAGCTTGATGGTATCGCGAACGATGGTGACATCGAACGGGTCGGTCTCGCCCTCGCGCACCACAGTGATCACGATTTCCGAACCGACCGGACCGCGCATCAGATCAACCGCTTTATCCAGTGTCAGGCCCAGAATACTCTCGCCATCCACATGCGTAATGAAATCGCCCGCTTCGATCCCCGCATCATCTGCCGGGGTGTCATCGATGGGCGAGACAACTTTTACAAACCCGTCTTCCTGCGTGACTTCGATTCCCAGCCCGCCGAACTCACCACGCGTCTGCACGCGCATCTGTTCGGCATCGTCGGGCGACAGATAGCTGGAATGCGGGTCGAGCGAGGTCAGCATCCCATCGATCGCCGCCTCGATCAGCTCCTCGGTTTCGACTTCCTCGACATATTGCGCGCGGATGCGTTCGAAGATGTCGCCGAACAGGTCCAGCTGCTCGTAGACGCTTGCCTTGCTTTCCGCTTCCTGCGCCAGCAACGGGCCCGCGATCTGAGTGGTTGCGATAATCCCTGCCACGGTGCCGGCCAGACCGGCCATCACAAATTTCTTCATACTCGTTTATCCATCCTTATCCGTGCGGAACCAGTCGTCCGGGTCCACGGGGCTGTTGTCTTGTCTTACCTCTATATAGAGCGTTTCTGACCGATCAGTTCCAGTGCCATCACCGCTTGTTGACATAATAGCGCCGATTCCGGGGGTTTCGCCCGGCATCAGACCGACCGGAGTGCCCTCTGGGATCACCTGCCCGGCCTGTCCATAGACCTCTTGCAGGCCAGAAAACACAAAAAGCAGCCCGGGCTGAGGTTCAAGGATCACCAGATTCCCCAAATCCAACAGCGGCCCGCGATAGCGGATCGTCGCGGCGGTGGGTGACACCACAAGGGCGCGTGGGCGGGTGCCCAAGACCAGACCGGGGCGTGTGACCCCCGCCGCATCTGTCTCACCGGCCCGGTGCAGCACGATGCCCTGCGTTGGCAGCGCGATCTGGCCCTTGAGGTCGCTGACGCTGGCGTTGGTCTCGGCAATCTCGCCGTCTGAGATTTCAGACAGACCGCTGGCGAACCCGTCCAGCGTTTCGGTCGAGGAAATTAGGATCGCGGTGCGCACCGGGTCCTCGACAAAACGGCGCGGCAGGTCGGTGCGGTCGGCAATGGCCTCGCTGAGTTGTGTGCGGGCGTCCTGCACGCCAGTCAGACCCTCGGTCAGCGTGTCAGCGGCACTTTGTTGCAGTTGCCGCAGCGTCTGCACCTCTTGCAGATCAGCGGCCAGGGCGCGGGCCTGTGCATTCAGGCCCGGGGTGACCTCGGACAGCATCATGCCCGTCCGCGCGGCCCCCAGCGGCCCTGAAGGATGCAGCATCAGCACGGGAGGCGCGGTCGTTTCGATGGTCTGCAACACACCCAGCAGCTGCGCCACATCCTGTTCGCGGGCCTGCAACTCGGCGCTTAGTTGTGCCTCGCGTAGGGTGGCGCGGCGCAGACCGTCGCGCATCGCGGCAAGCCCGGCCTCATAGGCCTGTATGGTTTCGGTCAGGGCGCGCACCCGATCGCGGGCGCTGTCAGCCTCGGTCAGGGCGACCGAGGCTTGCTCCAGCATTTGCGCTGCCTGCAACGCGGCCTCGGACGGGCTTTGCTGCGCCATGGCGGACCACGGCCAGAGTACGGTCAGGCAGAGCCAGAATGCCTTCATGTCAGCAGGCTTTCTCCGGTCATTTCCGGTGGCACGGGCAGGTTCATAAGCTGCAACAGCGTCGGTGCCAGATCGGCCAGCCGCCCGTCGCGCAGCCCTGCCCCCTTGGGGCCACCGACCAGAGCCACCGGGACGGGGTTCAGGGTGTGTGCCGTGTGCGGGCCGCCGGTTTCGGGATCGACCATCATCTCGCAATTGCCGTGATCGGCGGTGACGATCATCGCGCCACCGACGTGCCGCAGCGCCTCAACCACCTGCGCCAGACCCTGATCCACCGCTTCGCAGGCCTTTATCGCGGCCTGCAGATCGCCGGAATGGCCCACCATATCGGGGTTGGCATAGTTGGTGACGATCAGATCATAGCCCTCATGGATCGCCCGAACGAATGCCTCTGTCACCTCGGCCGAGGACATTTCGGGTTGCAGATCATAAGTCGCCACCTTGGGCGATTTCGGCATATGGCGGTGCTCGCCTCCCTCTGGCTGCTCTTTACCGCCGTTCAGGAAGAAGGTGACATGAGGGTATTTCTCGGTCTCGGCCAGTCGGAACTGGCGCAGGCCTTGCTTTGCCACCCATTCGCCCAGCGTGTTCACGATATCCCGCTTGGGGAAGACTGTGGTCATATAGTCATTGTGACCATCTGAGTACTCGACCATGCCCAGCAGCCCGGATAATTGCGGGCGTGGGCCGGTGTCGAAATCAGCAAAACCGGGCTCACCGATGGCGCGCAGAAGCTCGCGGGCGCGGTCGGCGCGGAAGTTCAGGCAAAAAAACCCGTCGCCGTCTTTCAGACCTGCGTATCCCTCAAGCACCGTAGGCGCGATGAATTCATCGGTTTCCGATTGGTTATAGGCATGATCCACCGCAAAATGGGCGGTGTTTTCCACCCTGCCCCGCGCTTTGACCATGGCGTTATAGGCTTCGGCCACGCGGTCCCAGCGGTTGTCGCGGTCCATGGCAAAGTAACGCCCGCAGACGGTGGCGATCTTTGCACCTTCGGGCAGCTGGTCTTCCAGCTCTGCGATATAGGTGAACGCCGATTTCGGGGCCACATCGCGCCCGTCGGTGATCGCGTGCAGCACCACCGGAACGCCCGCATCGGTGATGGCTTTGGCGGCGGCCACGATATGATCCAGATGCCCGTGCACCCCGCCATCCGAGACCAGCCCCATCAGATGCGCCGTGCCGCCCGTGGCTTTGACCTTGGCGATGAAGTCCTGCAGCGCGTTGTTGTCAAAGAATGAACCGTCTTCGATGGCCAGATCGATCTGCCCCAGATCCATCGCCACAACGCGCCCTGCCCCGATATTGGTGTGGCCGACCTCGGAATTGCCCATCTGGCCGCTGGGTAGACCCACATCCGGCCCGTGCGTGATCAACTGCGCATGGGGACCTTCCGCCATGATCGCATCGAAGGTCGGCGTGTTGGCCAGATGCGGCGCGTTGGCGGTTGTGTCATCGGACAGGCCCCAGCCATCGAGGATGCACAGAACAACGGGTTTGGGGGCGGTCATGAAAACTCTCCGAGTGCGGTGTTGCCATCTTCTACCCCCTGCCCGCGCAAGGTTGAACCGTCTTTTCGGGCCGCTGGCACAGATTTAATCCGGCTTGTAGTCGCCAAAGGGCCGGGCCTTGCGGTTGCGGTACTTCACCGTCAATTCCAGCGGCATATCGTTTTCGTCATAGATGCCGATCACCACGCCGGTTCCCCGGCTTGATCCGCGCATGTTCAACAACTGCTCTTCGGACCGCGTTGTGCGCTGCGAAGGACGCCGCGCCCAGGCGAACAGGTGGTCATACATCTGGGTGATGACCCCAGCGTGCTGGGTGCTTTCGCCCAGATCCGTCAGTTCATGTGGATCATTCTCAAGATCGAACAACAGCGGGCGATATTCACCTTCACAATGGACCAGCTTCCATTTCTCGTTTGCGACCATGAACATGACCGCATCGCGCACCGAGACATTCAGCACCTGCGCAATGGGCGAGGCGGAATAGTCATATTCACAGATCACCACATCGCGCGGGGTGCTGTTGGTCTGACCCCGCAGGATCGGCAGCAACGAATGCCCTTCAAGGATGTGCCCGGCGGGTTCTCCGCCCGCGATCTCCAGAAAGGTGGGGGCCAGATCAATGGATTCGACCAGCGCATCACAGGTGGTGCCGCGTGTGGCGTCTGCCTCGGGCGAAGGATCGTAGATGATCAGCGGCATTTTGGTCGAGGCATCGTGGAAGAAGGTCTTCTCTCCCATCCAGTGATCGCCCAGAAAATCCCCATGGTCCGAGGTCAGCACGATCATCGTGTCCTGCATCCGGCCGGTCTGTTCCATCCAGTCAAACAGCCGCCCCATCTGGTCATCGGCCTGTTTGATCAGGCCCATATAGGCGGGGATCACAGCCTCGCGCACATCCTGACGCGAGAAGGTCTGGCCGATCTTCGTATCCATGAATGCCTTGAGCACCGGATGCGCGTTCTGTCTCTCAGCCTCGGACCGAACCACGGGCAAGACGTGCTCGGGACCGTACATCGAAGCGTAAGGCTCGGGCACGATATAGGGCCAATGCGGCTTGATATAGCTGAGGTGGCAGCACCATGGGCCCTCATGGGTTTCCATGAACTCGATCCCACGGGTGGTCAGATAGGGCGTCTCACTATCTTCCTCGGCGATATTCGCCGCCTCAGATGAGTTTTTCAGGAACCAGCCCGACAGCACATTGCCATCGGCATCCAGCCCGGAATTGGCAAAGTCATGCCACGGGTTGTCGCTCTCATACCCTTTGTCTTTGAGGTATTCATTGTATTTCTTGGCTCCGTCCGGGTCATAGAAGCCGTCTGGCCCTTCAGGACGCATCCCGTCATCGCGCTCAAAGACGTCAAAGCCGCATTCCGCCACCCGCGCGCCGATCAGGCTGTCGGGTTCCAGCCCCAGCCGGGCCATCCCTTCGGCATCGGCGCGCATGTGGGTTTTACCAACCAGCCAGCAATCCATCCCCGCCTTGCGCAGGTGATCGCCCATCGTCATCTCTCCGACTTTCAGCGGAATGCCGTTCCATGACGCGCCGTGCGAATGCACGTAACGCCCGGTATAGGTCGACATACGGGAACTGCCGCAGATCGGCGACTGAATGTAGGCGCGGTCAAAACGCACGCCCATCGAGGCCAGACGGTCGATATTCGGTGTATGCAGATGCGGATGTCCGTAACAGCTGAGGTAATCCCAGCGCAGTTGGTCGAACATGATGAAAAGGACGTTCTTGGCTTTGCTCATGCCAAGAGGGGTATCCTAGCCTTCCATCTGTTGCAGCATCTTTTTCGCACGCTTGCACTGCAACTGGTCCCGCAGGGGGCTGTCGGGGTCGATATCCTTCTGGCAGACCACGCATTTGTCAGCGCCTGAAATCGCATTCAGACCACCGCAGCTGCCCTTGATGGTCTTGCCCATCAGCATCACACCCAAGGACATGCCGACCATGATGATCAGCAACAGGATGAAGGCCAGAATAAAGGTGCTCATTGCGGTTCCTACCGGTCAGTTGGTCCCCAGCGCATCCTTGAAGGCGCTGCTTTGTACAGTGATATAGGCTTCTTCCCCGCTTGTCACATCCCGCGAGATGAAGAACACGGCAAGTTTATGCTCTTCGGCCAGCTCCAGCCCCTTCTCCTGCCCCAGCGCCAGCATCGCCGTGGCCCAGGCATCGGCCATCATCGCGCTGTCGGCCAGAACCGTGACCGAAGTGGTCCGGTGGGTGATCGGACGCCCCGTGGTCGGATCAATGATATGCGAATAGCGCACCCCGTCCTGTTCAAAGAAATTCTTGTAATCGCCCGAGGTCGCCATGCCCAGATTGTCCAGCGGCACGATCAGTTGAATGGCCTGTGCGCCCGCCTCAGGTTTCTCGACCCCGATGCGCCAGCTTTCACCCCTGTCGTTCTCGCCCCTGACCACGAGGTCTCCGCCGATCTCGACCATGTAGTTCTCGATGCCTGCCGCGCGCAGTTGCGCCGCCAGCGCGTCGATCCCATAGCCCTTGGCGATGGCGGACAGGTTGATCCCCACACCCGGCTCGGACTTGGCCAGAGTGCCCGCGTCACGGTCCAGCGTCAGCAAACGGGCCTGCCCGACCTGCTGAAGCGCTGCCGCGATCTCGGCATCCGCAGGCACCGGGTCTTCGGGTTTGCGGGGACCAAACCCCCAAAGCTCGATCAGCGGGCCCAGGGTGACATCAAAGGTACCGCCGGATTTGGCATGCACGTCATTGGCGGCCTCAACCACCAGTGCGAATTCGTCGGACACCTGCACCGGCGCGGTGCTGGCCAAGGCCGAGAAGGTCGAGACCTCGGAGTTCGGGTCCCAGTTGGACATCTTTGCATTGACCTCGGCCAAGGTGTCCTGAACCGCCTTGCCAAGCGCGGCCTCGTCCAGATCCTCGCCGATTGCGGTGATGTTGAAAGTCGTCCCCATCGTTTCACCCGACAGGCGCACCACATCCGGTTCCTTGTCGAACAGGCAGGCGGTGACGAATAGCAGCGAAGCCAGTGCAATCAGTTGGCGCATTGGGGTCCCCCGGGAAAACACGTGCCCGGCATATGCCAGCGGCCCCGTTCAGAGTCAAACCGGCCTCAGACCTCAAGCGGTAGAAAGGCCAGCACAAACAGCCCGATCGCGGCGGGCACGCCAAACAGCCAGGCGCGTTTCTGCCACCCCTTCGGTTGCTGTTTCCACGCCATGCGGAAATTATGGCCACAGACGACAACTGCAAAAAAGATCAGCGCAGCCACGGGCGGGGTCAGATAGAGATCGCTCAAATGCCTCGATTTCCTTGTAAACGGGCCGGGTTGCACCGGATTTCGAATTTGCACCCTATACAGTCTCGGTGCCTGCGATAAGGTAGAGGAAACAGCCATTTCCGGTGAAGGAGGAGACCGCCCATGGCCCCAAGCTCTTACCAGCCCCCGACACGCGGCGACAAGGCCGGGTCGACAACCCGTAGCCAGTCCGTTGAAACCAACCTTTCACAGACCCATACCACGGTTGCAAAGCTGATGGAGGGTAAGGGCGACGCGGTGTTTGCGGTGCGTCCGAATGACACGATTCACTCGGTCGTGGATATCCTGCGCGATAAACGCATCGGGGCCGTGGTCGTGACCGATCAGAACGGGGCGCTGCAGGGCATCCTTTCAGAACGCGACATTGTGCGCCGCATGGCTGAAACACCGGGACAGACCCTGCCGCAATCGGTGTCCGAGTTGATGACGACAGAGGTCAAGACCTGCGCACCGAATGACCTTTTGAACGACGTGCTGAAAACCATGACCGAGGGGCGATTCCGCCACATGCCGGTGCTGAGCGACGGCAATTTGCGCGGCGTCATAACCATTGGTGACGTGGTGCATTTTCGGCTGAAGGAACTGGAATACGAAGCGCTCAAGATGAAGCAGATGATCGTCGGCTAGCGGCTGACCGTGCTGCGGATGATCCCGTCGCGGCTGGTCGAGATGAACTGCACGGCCCCGTCCGTAATCTCGGCGGCAGTCAGTTGATTGGTGGCAAATGCGCCTGTGTCGATTGAGATGACGCGGCCTTGCACGCGAGGCTCATCGACGATGGAGTGCCCGTGAACCACCCATTGCCCGTCTTTGCGTGGCTTGCCGGGGAAATTCGGATGCCCCCACAGGCAGATCCGGTCCTGTTGCCCGTCTAAGGGCTGCGCCGGGTCCAGCGCGCCGTGAACGGCGGTGATGTTGCCTTGTGTCCAAGTCACGGGCCGGTCGCGCAGCCAGTCCAGCAGCGGTTCATCCATCGCATGTCGCAATTGCTCGGCCAGCGCGGTGGCATCGAGGTTCTGGATGTTGGTCACACCGAAAGAGGCGAGCGTCTGTATGCCGCCATTGTGCATCCAGATACGTTCCATCCCGGCGGGATCGTCGAGAAAGCCCAACAGCATCTCTTCGTGATTGCCTCTCAGGCAGATGGCGCGGCTGCGGGCATCGGTGCTGAGACGATGCAGGTGGCGCAAGACCTCAGCGCTGGAGTCGCCCCGGTCGACATAATCGCCCAGAAAGACCAGGGGCACCGTATCGTCCAACGCATCCAGCAGGACCTGCAACAGGTCAAACCTGCCGTGAACATCGCCGATCGCATAGAAGCGACCCGCAGGGGCCAGCGTCGACAATCCGACACCGGGCGGCTGCGCTGTTTCGGGGGACAGAAGGCGTTTGATCCATTGCGGTAGCATTGGCCAGATGCCTAACCCGGCGCGCTGCGGGCGGCAATGATCAAATCTGTGCGTAGCCGGGCCTTGCCGTGGGAAACATGAAAAATCCACTTGACGACCGGACGGGGAAAGTATCCCTGAGGGACAGGTTTCGGACAATGGTGCAGAACGCATGAAGCGGGTATTGATTACGGGCACGGCTGGGTTCATCGGCTATTATCTTGCAAAGCTGCTGTTGTCCGAGGGGTTTCGGGTGCACGGCTATGATGGAATGACGGATTACTATGACGTCGCCCTCAAGCAACGGCGGCACCAGATGCTGCTGCAGAACCCGGGCTTCACCGCGACCGAGGCCTTGCTGGAAGATCATGAAAAGCTGATGCAGGTGGCGGAAGAATTCCAGCCCGAGGTCATCGTCCACCTCGCCGCGCAGGCCGGGGTGCGTTACAGCCTTGAAAACCCGCGCAGTTATATCGACTCGAACGTGGTGGGGACCTTTAACGTGATGGAGGTCGCGCGGGTGCACAAGGTCGATCACCTGCTGATGGCCTCGACCTCATCGGTTTACGGCGCAAATGAGGATATGCCGTTTACCGAGGTCGAAAAGGCCGATCACCAACTGACGATCTACGCCGCGACCAAAAAGGCCAATGAGGCGATGGGTCATTCCTATGCGCACCTCTGGGATCTGCCGACGACGATGTTCCGGTTCTTCACGGTCTATGGGCCGTGGGGACGGCCAGATCTGGCGCTGTATAAATTCGTCGATGCAATCCTCGATGGCCGTCCGATTGATATCTATAATCATGGCGATATGTATCGCGACTTTACCAATGTCGAAGACCTTGTGCGCGGCATCCGACTGTTGATCGATGTGCCCCCGGTTCGGCCCGCCAGTCCGGATGAGATCGAGGAGGGCGACAGCCTGTCCCCCGCCGCGCCCTATCGGGTGGTCAATATCGGCAACGGCGACAAGGTGCGGTTGATGGATTTCATCGAGGCCATCGAAGACGCCATCGGCCAGAAAGCAATCCGCAACTATATGCCCATGCAGATGGGGGACGTCCCGGCCACATGGGCAGACAACGATTTGCTGCAGCGCCTGACAGGGTACCGCCCGAAGACCGATTTCAAGGATGGTGTCGCCCAATTCGTCAAATGGTTCCGCGAGTATCACGGCAAATAAGCAGAAGTGACCGCCATGTTTGAAACCGACCCGAACGCCCGCAAGATCGCTGTCATAGGACTTGGCTATGTTGGCCTGCCGCTCGCTGTGGCTTTTGGTCGGATCGGACCGGTTCTTGGTTTCGACATCAATGTCGACCGGATCGCGGCCTTGCGGGCCGGTCAGGACACGACTTTAGAGGTCGAACCAGCTGAGTTGAGCGCCGCGACTGGTTTGAGCTTCACAACAGACCCCGCCGATCTCGCCGCCTGCGACACCTATATCGTGACGGTCCCCACACCGATCACACCGGGCAAACAACCTGACCTTGGGCCGCTGCTTAGCGCGTCAGAAACGGTTGGTTCGGTTTTGAAACCGGGTGATCTGGTGATCTACGAGTCCACTGTCTATCCCGGCGCGACCGAGGAGGATTGCGTTCCGGTGCTCGAACGCGCCTCGGGCCTGTCCTTCAACCGGGATTTCTTTGCGGGCTACAGCCCCGAACGGATCAATCCCGGCGACAAGACCCATCGGATTGCCGATATCTGCAAGGTCACCTCGGGCTCAACCCCTGAAATCGCTGATCTTGTCGATGCGCTCTATGCTCGGATCATCGCTGCCGGAACCCACAAGGCCGAGAGCATTCGCGTGGCCGAGGCCGCGAAGGTGATCGAGAACACACAGCGGGACCTGAATATCGCGCTGGTGAATGAGCTGGCGATGATCTTTGGGCGGCTTGGTATCGATACCGACGCCGTGCTGCGCGCTGCCGGAACCAAATGGAACTTTCTGCCGTTCCGTCCGGGTCTGGTTGGCGGGCACTGTATCGGCGTTGACCCATACTATCTGACCCACAAGGCCGAGGCAGTCGGGCACCATCCACAGATCATTCTCGCCGGGCGGCGGCTAAATGATAGTATGGGCAGCTATGTCGTGTCTCAGTTGGTCAAGCGCATGACGCGCGGTGGCATAGATGTCAGCGCGGCACGGGTGCTGATCATGGGTCTGACCTTCAAGGAAAATTGCCCCGATCTTCGCAACACGCGAGTCGTCGATATCATCACCGAATTGCAGGACTACGGCGTCGCGGTAGATGTGCATGACCCACATGCGGACCCGCAGGCGGCGCTTGGCGAATATGGTATTTCGTTGACCGCGGCACCGGAACAAGGGGCTTATGACGCCGTGGTTCTGGCCGTCGCGCATCAGGAGTATCTGGCGCTCGACCCGAACATGATCCGTGGTTATGGCAAACCGCAAAGCGTCGTCTTTGATGTCAAATCCTGTTTGCCGAGAGACCACAGCGACCTTCGGCTTTAAAAAAACCGGCGCGTGATGCGCCGGTTTTACCTAAGTTATCCACCGAAATCGTCCAGCATGATGTCTTCGCGATCCACACCCAGATCCAGCAGCATGTTGATGACCGACTGGTTCATAATTGGCGGGCCACACATATAGTATTCGCAATCTTCCGGCGCGGGGTGGTTCTTGAGGTATTCCTCGAACAGCACATTGTGGATGAAGCCGGTATAGCCTTTCCAATCATCCTCGGGCTGCGCGTCCGAAAGGGCCACGTGCCAATCGAAATTGTCGAATTCTTCGGCCAGTTGGTCGAAATCCTCGACAAAGAACATCTCTTTTTTCGACCGCGCACCGTACCAGAAGCTGATCTTCCGATCACGGTTTTCCAGTCGCTTGAGCTGGTCAAAGATGTGGCTACGCATGGGGGCCATGCCCGCACCACCGCCGATGAAGACCATCTCTTTTTGGGTCTCGCGGGCGAAAAACTCACCGAACGGACCCGAGATCGTGACTTTGTCACCCGGTTTCAGGTTGAAGATATACGATGACATCTGACCCGGCGGGATGCCTTCGGACCCCGGAGGCGGCGAGGCCACGCGGACGTTCAGCATGATCATGCCCTTCTCGTCCGGGTAGTTGGCCATGGAATAGGCCCGTTCGATTGGCTCGCTGACGACGGATTTGTACTGCCACAGATTGAAGCGATCCCAGTCTTCGCGGTACTCTTCTTCCACATCGAAATCGGTATATGCCAACTGGTGCGCAGGCGCTTCGATCTGGATGTAACCACCGGCGCGGAAGTTTACGTCTTCGCCTTCGGGCAGGTCCAGTGTCAGGGCTTTGATGAAGGTTGCGACGTTCTCGTTCGACCGGACCGTGCATTCCCATTTCTTGACGCCAAAGACCTCTTCGGGCACTTCGATGTCCATGTCCTGCTTGACCGCCACCTGACAGGAAAGGCGGTCGCCACAAGCCGCCTCACGCTTGGTGATATGGCTTTCTTCGGTTGGCAGGATCGAACCGCCGCCAGAATGCACCTTGACGCGACATTGCGCGCAGGTGCCGCCACCGCCACAAGCCGAAGGCACGAACAGTTTCTCAGCCGCGAGCGTTTGCAACAGTTTGCCGCCTGCGGGCACAGATACCGTTTTTTCACCGTTGATGGTGATGTTGACATTCCCGGTTGAGACCAGTCGGGAGCGCGCAGCCATAATGATGGCTACCAACCCGATCACGATCAGGGTGAAGAGTGCGACGCCTAGAGTGAAAGTTTCCATCGACGCCTCCTTACAGTTTCACGCCGGAGAAGGACATGAAGGCCATTGCCATCAGTCCTGCGGTGATGAAGGTGATCCCTAGCCCTTGCAGGCCATCAGGGATGTCCGAATACTTCAGCTTTTCGCGCACGCCCGCCATTGCGGTGATCGCCAGCGCCCAGCCGAAGCCCGAGGACAGGCCATAGGTGGTTGCCTCGGCAAAGTTGTAGTCACGCTCAACCATGAACAGAGAACCTCCGAGGATGGCGCAGTTCACGGTAATCAGCGGCAGGAAAATCCCCAGCGCGTTGTAGAGCGGTGGGAAATACTTATCCAAAACCATCTCGAGGATCTGCACCATCGCCGCGATCACGCCGATATATGAGATCAGGCCGAGGAAAGTCAGGTCCACATCCGGAAAACCCGCCCAGGCCAGCGCGCCCGGTTTCAGCAGGTAGTTCAACAGCAGATTGTTCGCAGGTACGGTAATGGCCTGCACAACCATGACCGAAATCCCAAGCCCCAGCGCAGTCGAAATCTTCTTGGACACGGCGATGAAGGTACACATCCCCAGAAAGAAGCTGAGCGCGAGGTTTTCGACAAAGATGGCCTTTACGGCCAGTGAAATCAGGGCTTCCATCAGTGCGCCTCTACCTGCTGGATTTTGTATTCACGTTCCTCGACCTGGTTCGGCTTCCATGTGCGGAAGGCCCAGATGATCAGACCGATGATGAAGAACGCCGAGGGCGGCAGCAGTAACATGCCGTTCGGGACATACCAGCCGCCGTTGTTGACCGTTTGCAAGATGGTCACGCCAAACAGCGAGCCGGCACCGAACAGCTCGCGAATAAAGCCAACCAGCAGCAGGATCAGGCCATAGCCCATGCCGTTGCCCATCCCGTCGATGAAGGACGCAACGGGTGGGTTTTTCATCGCAAATGCCTCGGCCCGGCCCATCACGATGCAGTTGGTGATGATAAGGCCGACAAAGACCGACAGGGTTTTCGATATCTCAAACGCGTATGCCTTAAGGATCTGGTCCACCAGGATCACCAGCGAGGCGATGATGACCATCTGCACAATGATCCGGATCGAGCCGGGGATCTGGTTGCGCAGGCATGAGATAAAGAAGGACGAGAACGAAGTCACGAAGATCACCGCCAGCGCCATCACCATGGACACCTGCAGCGAGGATGTCACCGCCAGCGCAGAACAGATACCCAGCACCTGCAAGGTGATCGGGTTGTTGTCGACAAGCGGGTCGACCAGCATCTCTTTCTTGGTCTGGGACATCAGATCTCTCCTGCTTGCAGATTGGCCAGGAACGGAGCGTAACCCGCATCGCCCATCCAGAACCGTACAAGGTTATCAACTCCGACCGAGGTCAAAGTCGCACCGGCCAACGCATCAACGTAGAAGTCAGGACCTGCCGCAGGCTGCGACTTGGCAACGGTGATCTGCAGATCACCCGCGTCATCGCGCAGCCGCTTGCCGTTCCACAGCGCCTTCCAGCGCGGGTTGTCCACCTCGGCCCCAAGACCGGGCGTTTCGCCGTGCTGATAGAATTGCAGGCCGTAGATGTCGTTGCCGTTGTTTTCCAACGCAATGAAACCATAGAGCGTGGACCAAAGGCCGTACCCGTGCAGCGGCAGGATCACCTTGTCCAACTCCCCCGCATCGTCACGCAGCAGATAGATCACGCGATATCTGGACTTGCGTCCGATCCCGGCCGGGTCATCATTGAGCGCGACGCTGAGGTCCGGGTCGCTGGCGGCTGCGAGATCGTCAAATGTGGCCGGATCGAATTGATCATCGACGAATTTGCCGGTTTCCAACTCAAGCACATGCGGCTCGAACGCGGCAAAAGCTTCGGTGACGTCGATGCCGGGCTCATAGACACCTGCGACCTGCAGAACGTTAACCTGCTTGTCCTTCAGCGCGTTGGCTTCCTGCACCGGACGCAGGCTGACTGCGGCTGCCGAAACGACCATCGAGGCCACCAGGCAAACAGCAACAGCGATGATGATGGTCTTGCTGACCGAATCCGGCGAGGCCGCCAGAAACTTGGCAAACGCGCCCTTGGGGGCCTCGTTTTGATCCGGGGATTGCGTATCAGACATGGCGACGCGCCCTCCGTTTGATGTTGGCCTGTACGACGAAATAGTCGATCAGCGGTGCAAAGACGTTGCCGAACAAGATTGCCAGCATCATGCCTTCGGGGAAAGCGGGGTTAATGACGCGGATCATCACAACCATCACACCGATCAGCGCGCCATAGATATAGCGGCCCATATTGGTGTGGCTGGCCGAAACGGGCTCGGTCACCATGAAGGCCAGACCAAATGCGTAGCCACCCAGCACGATGTGCCAGTACCAGGGCATTGCGAACATCGGATTGGTATCGGACCCGATCAGATTCAGCAGAAGCGAAAAGCCAATGGTTCCCGCCAGACAACCCACAATCAGCCGGAAGTTGGCAATCTTGGTCGTCAACAGGAAGGCCAGACCGATCATACAGGCCAGCGTCGAGGTTTCCCCAAAGCTGCCCTGAATCGTTCCGAAAAACGCGCTTGCCCAGGTGATGCCTTCGCTCGCCAGCGCCTGAACGCCCTGCGCTGCCGTCACACCCAGCGCCGTCGCGCCGGAAAATCCGTCCACCGGTGTCCAGACCGAATCGCCTGACATACTGGCCGGATACGCGAAGTACAGGAACGCCCGCCCTACCAGAGCAGGGTTGAGAAAATTCTTGCCAGTACCGCCGAACACCTCTTTGCCGATCACAACACCAAAGATGATCCCCAGCGCCACCTGCCACAGAGGCGTGGTTGCCGGCAGAATCAGTGTATAAAGCATTGAGGTCACAAGGAAACCTTCGTTCACCTCATGCCCGCGTACTGTGGCAAAGATGACCTCGAAAATACCACCCGCGACCAGTGTCGTGATGTAGATCGGCAGGAAATACAGCAACCCATGCATCACATTGGCAAACAGGCTTTCCGGGCTCAGCGAAATGCCAAACATCTGCATCAGAGCAATCCGCCAGCCTGTTGCCGCATCCGGCCCCAGTGTCGCGATTGCGGAGTTGGCTTGATAGCCGGTGTTCCACATCCCCCACAGGATACAGGGGATCGTCGCGATCACGACATAGGTCATGATCCGTTTCATATCCACGTAAGACCGTGCATGCGGCGCTACGGTGGTTACGGTTTTCGGAGTGTAGATGAAGCTTTCGACCATCTCGTAGATGGGGAAATACTTCTCGTACTTGCCGCCCTTGGTAAAGTTCGGCTCAATCCGGTCAAAGAAGCTGCGCAGACCCATTCGGCTTAGCCCTCCTTCTCAATCTTGGTCAGGCAGTCGCGCAGCGCCAGCCCGTATTCGTATTTCGCCGGGCAGGCAAAGCCCACAAGGCCCAGATCTTCCTCGTCCAGCTCTAGCGCCCCCAGCGCTTGTGCCGTGTCAGTGTCCATCACTAGCAGCGCGCGCAACAATTGCGTGGGTAGATAGTCCTGCGGCATCAGTTCCTCGAACACGCCGGTCGGCACCATCGCGCGGCGACCTCCGTTCAGGTTGGACGTGAACGCGTAGAGTTTCTTCGCAAAGGCTGACCCCAACACCGGCTGGGCCGCGTATTTGGACGGCATCGGACGAATCCAACCCATTGGAATCTGGTCATGATCTTCGCGAATAATGGATATCTGGCGGGCAAAGCGCCCAAGATAGGCAGTCGGGCCAGCCGCATGCTGCCCGGACAGGATTGAGCCCGAAATGATACGGGCAGTGCCGTCGACGACAATTTCATCGCGGGTCAGGTCATCTGTTGACGCGCCCATGACCGTGCGGATCAATCGCGGCTGACGTGCGCCGGGCCCGGCCAGCGCGATCACGATGTTTGGATCCAGATGACCCGTTTGCATCAGATGACCAACGGCGATCACATCCTGATAGCCTATGGTCCATACCTTTTTGTCGCCGGCCAGCGGCTCGAGGAAGTGGATGTGCGTTCCTGCCAGACCGGAAGGGTGCGGCCCGGAAAAGGCCGCTGCTTCTATACCGGGCAAATCCGCGCCGGGGATCGATGCCCCTTCTTGTTGACACACATAAGTTTTGCCGTCGGTCAGGTGCGCAATGGCGGCAAGACCCGCCACAAAGGCCTCGCTCGCGTCGGAAATGATCAACGCGGCATCGCCTGCCAATGGATCGCTATCCATCGCCGTCACGAATATCGCCGCGGGTTTGGTGCCAGGTTCAGGCATTTTCGAGTAGGGACGCGTGCGGAAAGAGGTCCAAAGCCCGGCAGCACAAAGCTTGGCAGTCACGCCCTCGGCGGTTTCAGTGTCTCCGACACCCGAGAAATCAATGCCGCGATCATTGGCGTCGGTGATCTCAATCACGACGCTCTGCAGAACCCGGCGCGCACCGCGGTTGATCGCGACGACCTTACCCGTCAACGGGGCAACCATCATCGCGTCAGGCGCATCCTTATGACAGAACAAAGGAGCGCCGCGCTGAACCTCGTCGCCCTCCTGCACCAGCATCTTGGGTTTCAGGCCAATGTAGTCCGCCCCCAGAACAGCGACCGTTGAGAACTCGGGCCCCGGCTGGATCTTTTGTTCGGGCGCGCCTTCGACCGGCAGATTCAGCCCTTTTTTCAGTTTGAAAGTTTGCATGTTGCTATGGTCTTCCAAGCCTTCTTTCCTGCGCCCCGAGATCCGGGCTATTGCTTTGCTCTGTCGGCGCCCTATCCAGAGACGCAATGCGCCGCGACGCATTCAAGACACCCGTCGCGCGCGCAGGCGCAACTTCAATTCCCGCTCCTTTAAGCAAGCAGCGCTATAAACGCAAACCTGTTACCGCTCAAAAAAGCTTACACGCAACACTTTCGTTGGAATTGCGTCAAAATGCCAGCGAATTTGCCTGTCGCACCAACCTGACATCCAGTGTAATCAACCGGCATGAACACCGATGACCAACTCGAGATTTTTCTCGTCGCCACACCCGGTCTTGAGGCACCTTTGCACGCGGAAGCGCGCGAACGGGGCTTTGCGCAAGCGCGGATCACGCCAGGCGGTGTCACCTGCAGCGGTGATTGGCGCGAAGTTTGGCGTGCAAACCTGCAGCTGCGCGGAGCCAACAAGGTTCTTGTCCGCTTGGGCAGCTTTCCTGCGGTGCATCTGGCGCAGTTGGACAAACGCGCCCGAAAGTTCCCATGGGCCCAGCATCTGCGGCCAGATGTGGCGATCAAAGTTGAAGCCAGCAGTCGAAAATCGCGTATTTATCATGCGGGTGCCGCGCGCCAGCGGGTCGAGCGAGCGATTGCGGAAACCCTTGGTGCTTCAATTTCTGCAGATGCGCCGGTCCGGGTGCTGCTGCGAATCGAAAAGGATATCTGCACGTTCTCACTCGATAGCTCGGGCGAGCCGCTGCACAAACGCGGGCACAAAGCTGCCGTCGCGAAGGCTCCGATGCGCGAGACCATGGCGGCAATGTTCCTGCGCGAATGTGGATACGACGGATCAGAGCCCGTCTTGGATCCGATGTGCGGCTCGGGCACCTTCCCGATCGAGGCGTCCGAAATCGCACTGGGTCTGCATCCGGGCCGAACCCGAGCATTCGCGTTCGAAGAACTGGCATCATTCGACCGTGACGTGTGGGCAGAGCTGAAGCGGGCGGCACCGGTACCGACACTGCAGCCTTGTTGTTTCGGGTCCGACCGAAATGCCGGGGCGGTCGAGGCTGCAAACGCAAATGCCGCACGTGCCGAAGTTGCCGACATCGCGCGCTTTCGCCAACGCGCCATGAGCGACGTCACTCCGCCCGAGGGGCCTGTCGGTCTGGTGATCGTAAACCCACCGTACGGCGCGAGGATTGGCGACGAAAAGCGTTTGCGGTCACTCTATGGAACGCTCGGCAAAGTGCTCATGAACCGCTTTTCAGGTTGGCGAATTGGTATCATCACCACCACTCCGGGCCTTGCTCGGGCCACCCGCCTCCCGTTGTTGCCGCCTGGGCCAGTCGTTGATCATGGCGGTACCAAGATCCGGTTATTCCGCACTGATCCATTGCCGTAGCACAAGTTAGAACCGACAAATTCGCTGGATTTAGGCAGAGCGAACGGCGTCTTTGGGCGTTGCAAAAACCCTCTTGCACATCCACCCCTCGGGTATAGATCACCCGCCACGGTCGGAGTGTAGCTCAGCCTGGTAGAGCACTGTCTTCGGGAGGCAGGGGTCGGAGGTTCGAATCCTCTCACTCCGACCAAAAAACGATTTCCAGAGTAATCGAGAAGCTGCCTTTTCCCGGACCCAGAATGTCTGGTGCTAACGCAAGCTCGGCGTAAATCTGCCGTCAAACCGGGCCGCATCGTTCAATCGCCGCCGAAATGCACCGGTTTCAGTGAAACGCGCGTTGTTCAGGGTTTTGGGGATAGTTATACACTAAAGCAAGACATCGGACCTGATTTAACCGCAGAATCACATGGTCCGACTATCCGCAATTGGGGACTGACTTTCGTGAGTTTGAGAAATCCGACCAGTGCAGCGCAGCGCCATGAACTGCGCGACGTTCTGGGGCAAGGCCGTAGTTTTCTGGCGCTTGCCTTTTTGTTTAGTATCTTCGTCAACCTCCTGATGCTGACCGGGCCGCTGTTTATGCTGCAGGTTTATGATCGGGTTTTGGGGTCTCGCTCGGTCGAAACTCTTTTTGCGTTGTTTTTGCTGGTTGCGCTGCTTTACGCCCTGATGGCAATGCTCGACTATGCACGTGGACGTATCGTTGCCCGGTTCGGGGCGCGGTTTCAGTCGTCTCTGGATGAGCGCGTTTTCGAAGGCACAATGCGGCGCGCGTTGTTCCCACAGTTCCGTTCGGCCCCGGCAACCGCCCTGCGCGATCTTGAAGCGATCCGGTCCTTGTGTGCGTCACCCGTCCTGCTTGCGGTCATGGACATGCCCTGGACGCCGCTGTTTATCGCAGCAATTTTTCTGTTCCACCCGCTTTTGGGTTGGCTGGCCGTAGGCGGAGGCACGCTTTTGGTCGTGATTGCACTGCTGAACCAGGCGTTGACGCATCGAAAAGTTGCCGAAGCGCAGAGCGCCTCGGCCAAGGCAAACGCGTTTTCCGAGCACGCGAGGCAGGCGGCCGAGGTCGTGCGCTCGCAGGGTATGCAGGAGGACGTCGCCCAACGTTGGATGAAACAGCGCACCGAGGCTTTGTCGCAGTCGATCTCGGCAAGCGACTGGACGGGCAGCTTCACGTCCTTGACCAAGTCTCTGCGGTTGTTCCTGCAATCTGCGATGCTGGCGCTTGGGGCATTGCTTGTTTTGCGCAATGAGATGACACCTGGCGCGATGATTGCGGGCACGATCCTTCTGGGTCGCGCGCTTGCCCCGGTTGAGATGGCGGTTGGACAGTGGTCGATGGTCGAGCGCGCGCGTACCGCATGGATCAATCTCAACAAGTTTCTGGACGCTACACCACCCGAAACAGCACGCACCAAATTGCCGGTGCCCAAGGCTCATTTGGTGGCGAAGAGCCTGACGGTCATACCGCCGGGGTCCAAGACCCCCACTTTGCGCAACGCGGCGCTGAATCTGGAGCCTGGCAAGGCATTGGGTGTGATCGGCAAAAGCGGCTCAGGGAAGACGACGCTTGCGAAGGCCTTGTTGGGCTTGTGGTCGCCTGCGGCGGGCGAGATCCGCTTGGCATCGGCCACTCTCGACCAATATGATCCTGACGATCTGGGGCGTCACATCGGGTATTTGCCCCAGGAAGTCACGCTGTTTAATGGCACGGTTGCCGAGAATATTGCGCGGATGTCGCAAACGCCTGACCCCGAAGCGGTCGTCGCCGCGGCCAAAACCGCGAACGCACACGAGCTTATTCTGAGTCTCGAGAAAGGTTATGATACCTTTTTGGAGGGCAATGACAGTCAGCTTTCAGGTGGCCAGAAACAACGGATCGCACTTGCGCGTGCACTCTATGGCAGCCCGGTGTTGCTGATTCTGGATGAACCCAATTCGGCCCTCGATGCAGATGGAACGCTGGCGCTCAACACGGCGGTTCGCGAGTTCAAAGCCGCTGGAAAGTCCGTCATCATCATGACGCACAGGCCGCAGGCTATTTCGGAATGTGATGATCTGGTCGTGGTTGAACGGGGCCAGATTGTGAAAGCGGGCAAGCGAGACGAGGTTCTCAGCACCATGGTGCAAAATGCCAATGTCATCAAACGGCATCTCAACAAGGTGGGTGAGTGATGTTCAAGAAGGGTAAACGCGCCGCATGGAGCATTACAGTACCGGCGCTGGTGGGCTTGTCGGCATTGGCAATTCTTGTTCTGGGACTGGGAGTTTGGAGCATCCGGACAGAGCTGGCGGGTGCGATCATTTCTCAGGGGGTGATTGAAGTACAGAACAACCGGCAAGTGATCGAGCATCCAGATGGTGGTGTTGTGGGTGAGATTTTCGTTCGCGATGGCGACGACGTAACACGCGGACAGTTGCTGTTGCGGCTGGATGATACGTTCCTTGCGTCTGAAAAGACGATTGTGGAATCGCAACTATTTGAGCTTCTGGCCCGCAAAACGCGGCTGGAAGCAGAGCGGGATGGCGCAGATGCTGCTGAGTTAGAGAAGCGTCTTCAGGACCTGCGCTTGGAAGAGCAGATCGCCGATGATCTGTTGGCTGGTCAGCAGCGCCTGTTTGACGCGCGTCTGGACACGCTGACGCAGCAGGTCGAGCAACTTGGCAAACAAAAAAGTCAGATCGAAGATGAGATTAAGGGTATCGAAGCACAGCTGACGGCGCTGCGGACTCAGGTTGATCTGATAACGCAGGAACTGAAGGATCAGGAAGGGCTGTTGCAACGCGGGCTGACGCAAGCCAGCCGGGTCTCGGCCCTCCAGCGGGAGGAGGCTGATCTGAATGGCCAGATCGGTCGGCTGGAATCCACAATCGCGCGCCTGAATGGCCAGATATCCACGACCGAAATCCAGATTGTTCAGCTGAATGCGACCCGCCGCGAAGAGGCCATTGCCGAACTGCGCGATGTCCAGTCGCGGGTCGTTGAGTTGGCCGAACGGCGTTTGTCGCTGAAAGAGCGGCTCTCACGTCTCGATATCCGAGCGCCCGTAGCTGGCAGCGTCTACGATAGTCAGGTCTTTGCCATCCAATCTGTCATACAGCCTGCCGAGCCCATGATGTACGTGGTTCCGAAAGATACACCATTGCTGGTGGCGGCACGTGTTGATGCTCTGCATGTTGACCAATTGCACAGAGGACAGGAGGTCGCGCTGCGCTTCCCTGCATTCAACCAGCGCGAAACGCCGGAGCTTGATGGGCATGTCATCAACGTTTCGGCCGATACGTTCACGGACGAGACCACAGGCTTTACGTTCTATCGTGCCGAGGTCGAGCCCGATGAAGGACAACTTGAGCGTCTGAACGGTCAGGAGTTGCTTCCGGGCATGCCGGTCGAGGCGATGATCAAAACTGATGAGCGCACACCGCTATCCTATCTGGTCAAACCGTTGGCGGATTACTTCTATCGTGCGTTCAGAGAATAGTGGGTCAGGCAGGCTCGATGTTGCCCAGTAGAATGGATGTCATGTCGACAGAGAAGTCTCCGTCAATAATCGTGATGTCTGCGCCAGTTTCATAGCTGACAGCATTTCGGGTGATCCCGGACATATCCGCATTTGCGTCTAAAAACACCCATTTTGCCTCATGCGGTGTGGGCAGCCCCACAGCGTTTTGAAGGATCGCCAACGCATCCAGCGCTGTGACAGCCCCGTCTTGCGTAATATCTGCCGCGATCAGGTTTTCTGGTGTGGCGCCCCCCCAGGTCGGATCCAGGCCGACGGCGATGCGCAGGACCTGAAGCGCATCCAGCGCGGTGACCTCGGTGCTCGCGTTTGAGTAGGTTTTTACAATATCCAGATGACCCGAAAACGATCCATCTGGCACGTCTAGGTCAAACAATCCCAGACCATCCGCCTGCGCTGCGATCGTGGCCCCTCCATCTGGTGTAAAGCGGATTTCGGCATCACTCAAAGCGGTATTCGCGGTGCCAGTGCCAATCGTGATCGGTCCCGTGACGCCGTCAGATGCGTTATTGTCAGGGCCCGCGCCAAGATCGGTTGGGATGTGATCTGCGCCGCCGAACCCGACCCCAAAGATATCTGCACTGCTCAACGGTGTGCCCTGCGCCGAGGTGACCTCGATGGTTTCGTCCCGGTAAGCAATGTGTGCACCCTGTGCCGTTGTCGAAAAGTCGAGCTGCGCGGGGGTGCGTAGAAATGGAAAGTCGGACAGGTCAAGCCGATCAATTCCCGCCTCGAAGTCCGTAATTGTGGTGGCACCACTGCTTTCGCGCAGCACAAAGACGTCAGCACCCGCTCCGCCAGTCATGGTTGTCGCGCTTGTGCCCGTAATCAGGATGTCGTCCCCTGCCCCGCCGAACAGCTGGCTGTCCAGAATACCCCCTTTCAGCATGTCGTCGCCTGACGTGCCGCTGACCACACCAAAGCCCTTTGCCACGACCCCGAGGTCGGCAACCGAAACGCCAAGTTGCGTCAGACCCGCATCCTGTTGTGAGGCGGCAAATATCTGCAACTTATCGCCGATATGTGCCACGCTCAGCTTCTCGACATTTTGCAGCCCGCTTGCCGTTGTATCTTCGAAGCTATCCATATGAATGAGCTGTCCATCCGGTGTCATCGTGAACAGGGTGACACCGTCATCAGCACCCCCGGCGATGACAAAAACCCGCCCGCCAACCTCTATGAGCGAAATATCCTGCACCGATTGGAACCGCGTGTGCAGCGTGTCCAGAACATGATCGGTTGCGCGCAACGCTCCATCGCTCGTGACCGTCATGACGCTCAGGGAATTGCTGTCTGCGCCCGCGACGACCGCCCAAGATTTTCCATACGCTGCTACGGTTTCGATATCGGTCGGTGCTCCGATCCCCAGCGTTTGCAGGTTGGTCGCCCCATCGGTCAGGGTCAAAGCGCCGGTGTCCTTATCCAGCGCAAAGCTGCTGATCGTGCTGCTTGCGGTATCAGCTGTAAGTACGTATCGGTTGCCGCCCGAATTGATTGCCTGCATCGCGTCGGCGCGCCCTGCGGTCAGGTTCGTTAAGCTTAAAGAACCGTCCGCGGCGACCAGGTAAGTGCCCAGCATGTCCGTGTCCGTATGAGCAACGGTCAGAAAATGGTTATCCCCGATTGCAGATTGCGCAATGGAAGAGATGCCGCCGCCACCTGAAAGCCCGTTTGTTTCCTGCAATGTCCCGATGGTGCCGTCAGTGTTCAGATCATAGCCAACCAAGCCGTCGGCGGTGTCCACATCCAGCACTAACCGTATCTCGGCACCAAGGGTCGCAATAACGCCGCTGCGTCCGACCTGCTGCGCGATCGAGGGCTCAAAATAGTGCTGATCCTGTAGAACCGGGGCACCACCTTCTGTCAGTCGCCACGAGACGACACCGCCCTGCAATCCGGTCGTGCTGTAGAGATACGTTTCCCCGTTAAACGTTTTTAAAGCCAGATCACCGATACCTGAATCGAGCGCTGCGGTCCCCGTTGCAACCACTCTGTCGAACTGAAGCATCATCGTTATTTGCCCTCAATGCCAGCATTGGCACTGCGATCAAAATGACCCGAAGCACCGGTTCAAAACCAGAACAGGAATGTGGTGAAAACAAGGACTTCAGTTTCAGTTTTATGCAAGTTTTCCGGGTCATCCGGAATTCAAAGAACCATGGCGGGTTGCCATCTGTCGCCCGACAGAACCGGACCATCGATTGTGAGGGTAAGATGACCAAAGAGACCGATTCGACCGACTTCCAAACCTCTCGGGTGCGTCGCAGTAAGGCGCTGGCGTGGATTGAGAAGAAGCTCAAGCGGAGTGCCGGGCGCGGAGTGCTAGGGGGGCTTGGTACGGCGCTGATGGCGTTGCCCGCACTCGCCGAAGCAACAGATGACATGCTCGCGTCGTTTCAGTTCGCAGAGGCCATTGCAGGTGTCAGATCGGTCGCACTGCTGCCAAATGGCGATGTGCAACTGAAGATGACGGACGGGCGAACCGTTATCGTAGATGCCCAGAACGTTCAGGTGCTCGAGAACGGTTCGATCATGATCGACGATCAAGCTGCTATGGAGATTGCGCAGTTTGCTGCCGCCGAAATAGCAGCTGTTGGTGCAGCAGGCGGCGGGATCAGCGGGGCCGGCCTCGCGTTGGGCGGTCTCGGTCTTGCCGGTGCGGCTGCCGCTGCCGGAGGGGGTGGCGGCGGCGGAGGCGACGATGAGGATGATGATTCTGACACACCTTCGAGCCCGCGTCCCCCAAGCCTCAATCTCGCTGAATTGCAGTCAAATGCACTGAACAACAACAGTACAAAGATCGCCACTCCGGATGACACCGCGTCCGTAGAGGTGATAATCGGTTCGCTAACCAAAACAGCCATCCCCGCGGCAGACGGCAGTTGGAGCGTGTCGCTGACCCAGGCAGAGGCACAGGGTTTGGCGCAAGGGGTCACGGATGTAACCGTCCGTCACCTGGACGTTGCTGGAACCGAGTTGTCGAGCGGCACCGCACGGTTCGACGTGGACACCGTGCCACCAACGCTGTCGATTGATGCATTTTCACATGGCGCGGTTCTGAATGCGGCAGAACAAGAGACGGACCTGGCCATCTCTGGTGCCACCACCGCCGAAGACGGGCAACTTGTAACAGTCTCGGTGAATGGTCAGGACTATTTGGGTACGGTCGCGAATGGCGGTTGGAGCGTTTCGGTGCCGGCCGCTGATCTGGCCGGCCTTTCAGATGCATCGACCATATCGGTGACGGCCAATGTCTCTGACCGCGCGGGAAATCCGGCTTCTGAGGCAAACGGCAGTTTTGTCACCGATTTCGATGCACCTACACTGACGCTGGATCCTGTTGCAGGAGGTTCGATTGATCTGATTGATGTCAGTAGCGATTTGATCCTAACGGGTGCGTCAAACGCTGAAGACGGTCAACTTGTGACGGTAAGTTTCAATGGCGAAAGCTATTATGGCGCTGTATCTGGTGGCCTCTGGAGCGTGACAATTCCAAACGCGGATCTGGGCGACCTAACGACAGGTACACCGGTATCGATCTCGGCCGATGTCAGCGACAGCGCTGGAAATCCGGCATCTCAGGTCTTGGCGTCAGTGCCGGTTGACCTCACGGGGCCGTCCATTGCCATCGATCCACTAACCGTCGGAGGCGTATTGAACGCGTCGGAGATGGGTGGTGATCTCGTGGTCAATGGTACTGTCGGAAATGTCCCGGATGGTCAAACAGTCACCGTCACGTTGGACGGGCAGACTTATACCGGAACCGTGTCTGGCGGCACGTGGTCCGTAACTATCCCCAGCGCCGATCTTGGTGATTTGTCAGAGGGCGGAACCTTCGCAGTCGCTGCCGATGTCAGCGACGCTGATGGCTTGAACGCACCACAGGCCGAAGTCGCGCTGAGTAAGGATACGGTGTCACCCACGATCAGCATCGATACGTTTTCCGCGGGTGCCGTGATGAATGCCAGTGAGCGAGGCTCGGATCTTGTAATCACAGGCACGACCTCAGCCGAGGATGGCCAAGTCGTGACACTAACATTTGAGGGGCAACCCTACTCGGCGACGGTATCGGGTGGAGCTTGGAACGTTACGATCCCAGCCGCAGACCTGGTCACGCTGTCGGATGGCGCGACGATAAATGTTACGGCAACAGTCGCGGACGTGGCGGGCAACACCGCGCTTCCCGCGGTTGATGGTTTTGACACGGATTTTTCGGCACCTTCACTTTCTATCTCGGCGCTTTCCTCGGGCTCTGTGCTGAACACTGCAGAACAGGCGACTGGCTTAACGGTTTCGGGCACTTCGGATACCGTTGATGGCTCTCAGGTTTCGCTCGAAATCCGTCGTCCGGATGGTTCGGTCGAGTTCAGCGGTACCGCAACCGTGAATAGCAACACCTGGAGCTTTGTTGTCCCAGCGAACGACCTGAGCGGTCTGGAGGACGGTGAGACTTATCAGGTTCATGCCACTGTCACAGATGCGGCTGGCAACAGTGCTGATGCAAACACCAGTTTTGATACAGATCTGAGCGCGCCGTCGCTCTCGATTGATGCGCTACCCGTTGGAAGCGTTCTTGATATAGTGGAGCAAGGCGCGGACCTACGGGTCTCGGGCACGACCAACGCAGAAGACGGTCTAATGGTCACCGTCGGCCTGAATGGTCAAAACTATTCTGCCACTGTCGCCAATGGTACTTGGGTGGCTACTATACCAACTGCCGACTTGGCAGCCTTGGCGGATGTGACGGACTTCCCGGTGACCGCGTCAGTCGCGGATGCCGCCGGTAACGCTGCAGCAGATTCAACAACACTAACAACTGATTTTCGCCCGATACTGACTATTTCAAGTGTTGGAAACAACGATGCTGTCGCGTTAACTGATTTACAGAGTGGCGGGGTCACCGTCAGCGGCCATTCCGTTGGTTTGAGCGCAGGCCAAGCTGTAGATATCACGCTGAACGGTGCATTGGTCGGAAATGCAACCGTAACTGCCGATGGCAGCTGGTCGCTGAACGTCCCAGCCTCGGAGTTTTTGGCAGCTGAGGCTGGTGAAAGCCTGGATTTTGAAGCGCAGGCTTCGGTGGGTTCTGGGCAGAATCCAATGCCGGCGACGGAACAAGCCATCGTACATGTGCCGGCCGCATACACGATATCCGCGGCGGGGCGCAGCGGATCGACGTTGACTTTCGAGGTGTATGCTGACCCCGATCGCGACGTTTCAGGCGGACTGGGATTTACCGCCGAACTGGGTTTTGACCCTTCCGTCGCCACATACGACGTCAACTCGGAAGTCGAGAATGATGATTTTAGCTTTTTCTTATCGAATCCTCAGAGCGCATCCGCAATCAGTTTCGCCGGCGCAGCAACCAGCTTTGGTGACCTGACGCAGCCCATCATCACTTTCACGATGACCGTGCAGGACCCGTCGCAACCGATCATCTTGTCATTGGTCACGCCGGATGGCGGCCCGTCCCAATTGCATCTTGGAACTGATGGCGCAGACACGCTCACCGATAGCAGTCTTGATGACAGCATAAGAGGTGGCGCAGGGGACGACGCTATCGATCTGTCAGGCGCGGGCCGTGATGTCGTGATCTTTGAGTCAGATCCAACAGCCAATGGAACTGATACGATCACCGGTTTTAACCTGGGGTCCGCATCCGCAATCGCTGATGCATTCATGTTCTCAGGGCTCAACCCCGCAAATCTGCGTGGGGCTGGTACGGGTGTCGAAGCCCTGAACCAAGGCGACGTTATCGGGCAAAACACAGGATTTATCGGATTGCAGACCACGCTTTCGGATCTCGACACCGGCACGATTGCGACTGCGGCGGAAGCCCTGCTCGGAGCACAGGCTGGCGACGAAGTCTATATGCTCGCAACGGATGGTGCTGACAGTCTTCTGGTCAAAATCGACTACACCGCTTCCAACGATGCGACCGTTGAATCATTGGCACAATTTGAGGGCCTCTCCGACCTGAGCGGGTTTGATGCAGACAATATCCTGCTGACCGACCCAACCGGCGCAAGCGCTTGATCGCTACCCAACCCATACGGATGAGCAAATCATGACACCTAATGGCTTCGTCCCCGTCACGTCGAAACGGCATCACAATCGGTATTGGCGACGCTTCGCATCGTATGAATTTGCAGCCAAATGGACCGCCTGCGCAGTCGTATGCAGCGAGATAACCGAAGTGGCTGCCGTATTCCCCATTCTGTTTCAGCAAACGGAGCGCGGTGTCGAACCTGTGGCTTTGCTTTCTATGTCTACACAACTTTGTTCACCCCTTGTCGCCGCGGATGGGCGATGGTTGGCGCGCTACATTCCCTCGGCTCTTAGGGGTTTTCCCTTCAAGGCTGAGCGTGTGAACGACAAACAGTATCGTCTCTTGGTGCATGAGGGTTCTGGATCGGTCACAAGTGACCCCAACGACATACCTTTCTTCATAAATCACACCGATCTGTCGCCTGAATTGCATGACTTGCTAGCTTTTCTCCGCGCACGTGAAGCCGCCGCGGATGAAACCAGAGAGATATGCGCTCAGATGCAATCTCTCGGCCTGTTTGCGGAGTTTTCGATTGAAGATAACTCCATTTCACCACCAAACCTTCTGATGATCGACCCGGATAAGCTCGGCGATTGTTTTGACGGGCCGCACAAAGCAGCCATCCCCAATCGTGCGCTGAAGCTGATCCATGCCCATCAGATTTCGCTTTCGCACTGTGACTGGTTGTCAGGCCTCCAGCGCCAACAACAGGTACGTACCCTTGAAGCCTCTGGAGAATTGAGGGGCTTCATTTCTGCAATTGGACAGCAACTCAGGTGTTCGCAACAGGTCGATCAGGTGACATATGCGTTGGGATAAGTTCGGCTTCAGGTACATCAGCCTAATGGCTTTCCTATTCGTCGCTGCGGCTTGCACCCAGCCGCCTGACTTGGCGCCGGTTTCCAGATCATTCAGCGACGGATCGGTCGGCGCTGGCGCACGGACGCCGTCGACTGTTCTGATGCAAAGTGATTTCGGAAAACGCGTTCGCCGCGCTGTACAAAACAACCCCATACAGTCGCAAAGCGCATCGCTCCGAAGTATCGCAGAAGCTGATAGGGACGCCGCCCGTGGGGAATTTCTGCCGCAGGTGTCCCTGGGATTGAACGCGCGAACCGAGCACAATCGTAGTGGAACCGACGACTTCACTCCCTATCTTCGCGTATCGCAACTTATCTACGACGGAGGTGTTGCTACCAATTCCTTGGCAGCCGCGCAGGCACGTGTGTTGGAAAGCTTGGGAGATCAACTGCAAACCACGTCTGCCACCGCCATGGCCGCGATCGAAGTCTATGTTGCGCTGGCCGATCAACGCAAAATCCAGGAGATCGCGCGGCAAAACGTGGAGGTACATGAAGAAGTAGAGCAGCAGATTTTCGATCGCCTGCAAACCGGTGTCGGATCGCAGGCGGATGTCTTGATGGCGAGGTCACGTGCGGCCGACGCCCGCACACGGCTTGCCGAAGCCAAATCCAGAACGGACCGCGCAGAGGCTCGGTTCCGCGAGGTTTTTGGGGCGCCCGCCGGGACGCTTGAGCCTGCCGTACCCGCCCCACAGCTTGGCCTCAGCGATGCGCAGATTGTAATGGACAGCCCGTCGGTACGGCGCGTGGACGCAGCTTTGGTTGCTGCACGCGCTGACTGGGCGGCCGCTCAAGCAAGACGCAAGCCGGATGTCAGGCTTGCAGCCTTTGCCAATCATGATGATTTTGATGATACCGATTTCGGCCTCGATGTTTCGGTCAACTATGAGCTCGACAGTACGGGTCAACGCCGCGCTGCCATCACTGCGGCACAGGGAAGAGTCACACAGATCGAGGCGGAGCGAGAAACCCTGATCCGCGAAGTTGGGCGCGAGTTGGCCTTCATTCGGTCCGATCAAAAGGCCGGTGCCGATCGGTTACGCGAGGCACGGCTCGCCGCGCAAATCAGCGCTGAGAGCGTCGCTGCTGCGCGCGCTCAGTACACCATTGGGCGTCGGAGCCTGATCGAAATTCTGGATGCACAGCGCGATTATGTGAATGCGCAGGAACGGCTGATCTTCGCAGAGCAGAGTTTTTTCCTGACCAACTACGCAGTGCTGAGTCTTACGGGAGACATTCTGGATCTTCTCGATCTTGGCCTCGCAGGACGGAGCGCGCTACCATGAGCGATCAGACAAGACCTTTTCGAGGGTTGGAAGCCTGCCTTCTGAACGTCGCCGCGACGCTTGAATGCACGATGACGACTGCAAATCTGGACGCAATCCGATCCGGCACTGAGGGTTACCTGACAATTCCCGATGCCATCTTAGCCGCGCGCCAGGCGGGATTGCAGGTCGGTTTTGGAAAAATGCAGCTTCGCCGTTTCGACGCGACCCTCTGCCCCGCCATACTGTTGCTCGAAGATAATCGTACGGTGGTCTATCATGGGCGTTCGGATAGCGGAGGCATCCTGATTTTTGACCCGGACTTGGGCGATGGCGTCGGCGAAGTTGCCCAGCACGCCGTTGCCGAGACCTACTCGGGCTATGCAATTCTTTTGCGTCGTGAGCACACAGGCAGCCAGACGTCCGACGATGCAATCGAAGGCAAACACTGGTTCTGGTCGGCCCTTTCTGCAAGTCGCTGGACTTACGCACAAGTCGGGATGGCGGCGGCACTTGCGAACATTCTGGGGCTGTCTACATCTGTGTTCATCATGGTCGTCTATGACCGGGTCTTGCCAAGCGAGGCAACGGCTTCGCTGGTGGCGTTGACCTGCGGGGTGGGGCTGGCATTGTTTTTCGACTTTGCGTTGAAGCTCTTACGCGCAGGCTTCATCGATCGCGCCGGGGAACGGGCCGACTTGCTTATGGGGTGCAGGATTTTTGACCAGTTGATGAATATGCGGTTGGCCGATCGCTCGGGATCAACTGGCGCCACCAGCAGCACGGTACGTGAGTTCGAAACGCTGCGGGAGTTTTTTACGTCAGCAACCTTGGTGGCGCTCGTCGACCTGCCGTTTATTGCGGTTTTCATTTTCACCATATACTTAGTCGGCGGTCCGTTAGCCGCGATCCCGGCTTTGGCTATCCCGATCGTGTTGCTGACAGGGTTGGCGATACAGCCTTTTTTGTCGAGGCTCACGCGGCAGAGTTTCTCTGATGGCCAATCGAAACAAGCTGTTCTTGTCGAGGCTCTGACCGGTCTTGAAACCATCAAAACCACTGCGGCATCGCGACAGATGAAATCCCGCTGGCAAGATGCGCTGAAGCGACAATCAAACCATGGATCGCGGAGTCGCGCGATCACTCAATTCGCGCTGAACCTGACCGGGTTCACGCAACAGGCGGCGCAAGTTTTGGTGGTATTTTTTGGTGTGTTCCTGATCGCTGATGGTCAGACAAGTATGGGCGCACTTGTCGCATCCGTCATGTTGACGGGGCGTGCTCTCGCGCCGCTGGGACAACTCGCGCAAACGCTGACACGGGTAAATCAGGCCCGTACTGCATACCGGAATCTTGATGCGTTGATGCGGTCTGAAAGCGAACGGCCAGATGGCAGGAATTGGATCAGCCGGACCAAGTTCAAAGGCCACATCCGTTTCAATAATGTCTATTTTGCATATCCCGACCAAACGGAAGACGCGTTGAAGGGCGTATCTTTCACGATCGAGGCGGGTGAAAAGGTCGCCATTCTCGGGCAGGTCGGCTCGGGCAAAAGCACGATTACGCGATTGATGCTAGGCCTTTATCAGCCGCGGGTAGGCTCAGTGATGCTGGATGGGTTGGATATCCGTCAAATTGATCCCGGCGATCTGCGGCGAAACATTGGGGCGGTCTTGCAGGATGTCTGGCTATTTTCGGGCTCGTTGCGGGACAACATTGCCAGCGGCAGCATCCATGCGCGCGACGAGGATTTGATCCGTGCGGGAAAGTTGGCAGGCGTAGAGGATTTCGTGTCCCGACACTCCAGAGGGTACGATCTGCAAGTGACAGAACGCGGCGAAGGATTGTCAGGCGGGCAGCGACAGGCCACCGCACTTGCCCGTGCGCTTGTCGGGCGTCCGCCCGTACTGCTGCTGGATGAACCCACAAGTGCGATGGACGTCAAATCCGAGGCTGGAATCATCCGGCGTCTGAAGGCTGCAACTCAGCAAGAAACGATGATCGTTGTTACCCATCGCCCCAGCTTGCTGGAACTCGTCGATAGGGTGATCGTAATCGAAAATGGGCAGGTCGGTATGGATGGGCCAAAGAGCATTCTGACCCAGCATATCAGCAAAACCGGGAGACACCTGAATGTCGCGGTATCCTGATCTTGAGCAAATTGCACGCGAGATGCAGGGAAGATCTTCCTTACGCGGGTCGCTTCTCTTGGTGTTGATTCTGCTGTGTATGGTCAGCGCCATCTCGTGGGCCTATTTCACCGAACTGGACGATGTTGTTCGGGCGGACGGTCGGATCGTGCCTTCCAGCGACGTGCAGGTGATTGAAGCAACTGAATCCGGTGTGATGCACGCATTGCATGTTCAAGAAGGCGTCGTCGTGGAGGCGGGCACCCTGTTGATGGAACTCGACACCAATCAGATCAATCGTGAGCTGAGCCAAGAACAACAGCGGGCTTACGGTTTGATGGCGCGTGCGCAACGGCTTCAGGCTGAGATCGATGGAACTGCTCTTGAGTTTGATTCAATACTGCTAAGCGGTGCACCGGGTGTGGTTCGTTCGGAAACCGCGTTGTATCAGGGGCGACAAGCCGAGCTCGAAGCTGAAATCGCAATCCTGCACCGACAACGCGAGCAAAGGCAGCGAGAATATGAAGAGGGTCTGGTTGATCAGATCACAGCGGTGGAAACCCTGGCTGTCCTCGCCGAGGAGCGATCTATGATAGCCCCCCTTGTCGAGCAGCGCATGGAACCGGTTACCACCCTGCTCGCTTTGCGCCGCAGCGAAGCTGAATGGAAAGGCCGCAAAGTTCGGGCCGAAGCAGTGATTGGTAGACTGAAGACCAGTCTTGATGAAATGGATGATAAGGTGAAAGCTGCGCGCAACCGCTTCCGAAGCGCTGCTTTGACTGATCTGGCGCTGGTCACCGCAGAGCTTGCCGCGTTACAACCAGCGTTGCCCGCCTTGCGCGACCGCGTCGCACGCGCGCAGATACGCGCTCCGGTCCGTGGCATCGTGAACCGCATTCATCGTACCACGATAGGTGGGCTGGCAAGAGGCGGCGAAGAACTGATCGAGCTTGTGCCGCTGGACGAGCGTTTATTGGTAGAGGCGTATGTCAAGCCAGGTGATATCGCTTTTTTGCACCCGGGTCAGCCGGTAAAAATCAAGATTACCGCGTATGATTTTTCGCGCTACGGTGGCCTGAACGGCGAGATTGTGCGCATCGGGGCAGATACGATCACCCGATCAGAACGCAACGAGGAAGAAGTATTCGTTGTTGAGATTGAAACCATGGACACCATGCTCGATGCCGGAGGTGTCGCGGTCGAAATCATCCCCGGTATGGTTGCCGAAGTTGATATCCTGTCAGGCAAGAAATCGGTGCTGGACTATCTGATCCGACCCGTCCTCAAAGTGAAAGAGCAAGCTCTGCGTGAGTAGGCTGAAGGCGCAGCGGATCTACAACATGGGTGTTCCGTCGATCTAAAAATCTAATTCAGCGCCAGCTGACGTCGCCCAGAAAGATGTATCCGGCACCGTATATTGTCTTGATGAGTCGCGGTTTTTTGGGGTCTTCGCCTAGCTTTGTCCGCAAGCGCGAAATCCGGACATCCATTGCACGATCAAAGCTGTCACCAGCTCCGCCGCCCAGCATCTCTTGCATCCGGGCACGGTTAATCAAGCGCTTCGGGCTCTCCAAGAACAGGCGCAGAACTTCGCCTTCAGCATGGCTGAAAGGGGTTTCTACGCCCTTTGCGTCAATCAGAACATATCGGTCGAACTGGGCGGTCCAGCCGTTGAACTCTGCGACCTCTGCGCTCTGAACCGCGGGGCCCGAAGACCTCAGGCGTGCGCGGATGCGCGCGATCACCTCGGCGGGATCGAAGGGTTTGGTGATATAGTCATCCGCCCCGAGCTCAAGCCCGGTTACGCGGTCCTGAACTTGCGCACGTCCAGAGATGATAATGACTGCTGCGCCTTGTTCCAGTGCCAGCCGATGCACCAATGCCAGCCCGTCGGTATCAGGCAGCGACAAATCCACCAAACAAACATCTGGCGTGACACGCTTGAGTGCCGCCTCAAATTCGCGCGCTCGGGCATAGCTTTGGGTGCGGAACCCTGCTTCTTCCAGCGTGTCAGTTAGGATTCGCCGAATTTCCGGCTCATCATCAAGGATGGTGACCAAAGGGTTCGTCATCTATGCGGCCTCGGCGCGGATCAGCGCGGACAATTGAGTTTGGGTAAATGGTTTGCGCAGGACGGGCGCGCGGGTCAATGCCTGATCGTGCAGCGGATCAGAATGCGGTAGGGACGTCATCAGGATGCAGGGTAACGCGCCATTGATCCGGTCCACAAGATCAATACCGGTGCCCTGCCCCTCGAGTCGAATATCGCTTACCACAAGTGAGATATCGTCGATCTCTTCAATCAGCTCAAACGCCTCATCAACCGAGCTTGCCTCGATCACCGAACACCCCAGCTCGACCAGCATGTCGCGACACTGATCGCGCAGGTCGTCGTTGTCCTCGACCAGAAGCACAAAACCGGATCGCGCAGGTGCCGCAGGCCGATAGGGTAAGCGCATGACGACAGATGCACCGGAAGGCGTGTTGCGGAGGCTCAAGTCTCCACCGGCGAGTTTCACTGTGTCGTAAACCATGGGCAGACCCAGCCCCGATCCATCACTGCCCTTGGTCGTAAAAAACGGGTTCAGCGCATTGTCCAGCGCCTCTGACGAAAAGCCAGGCCCCGTGTCTGACACCGTGATTTCGGCCCAGATCGTTCCAATCGCATGAGCACTAATGGTGATCTGCCCCGAGCTACCGCAGGCGTCACGCGCATTAAGCACGAGGTTCAGCAACGCATCCTGTACCATCCCCGGATCAAGCATCAACGGCGCATCAGGCAGTGTGTTCACGACCGACAGCCCCATGCCACGCGGCAAGGATGGCGTCGCCAAAACCCGCAGGTCTTCAAGCAACCCGCGCATGTCGGTGGCCTTGGGCTGCGGCGTTCGATTGCCGGTCATATCGGCGATCCGGTTGAGTAGTTGGCCACCGCGGCGCGCGGTAGACTGCGTGGCCGCCACGAGCTTATGGGCCTCTTCGGACAGGTCCATCCTGGCCAGCCGCGATTGCATCCCAAGAATGATCGTCAGAAGGTTCGAGAAATCATGCGCCAGCCCACTTGTCATCTGCGCCGCCATGGCGCGGCGGCGGGTCTGCTGCAGGGCGACGCGGGCCTGAGTTTCCTCGGTGATATCCACTGACATGACATAGACCCCGCCCGCCTGATCCGGCGTAAATGACACCCGAATGCGCCGGGCATCCTGATCTTCGGTGAATTCGAATACCGAAGGCTGGCCGCCATAGGCCTTTTCCAGGTGCGGTTTGACCCGGTCATAGGCCGTTGTACCGAGTGCTTCGGATATATGGCGACCCAGAATTTCCGATGGCCGACCTGGCATGACCGAACTGAGCCGACGGTTGGAATAGTCATACCGCCGGTTTGCATCGAGATGGGCGATATGCGCAGGCATCATCTCGGTCGTCATGCGGGTCCGGGCTTCAATCTCGGTCAGCTGGCGCTTGGCCTCTTCCAGAGCGGTAATCGTGGCCGCCAGTTTGCGGTTGGTGGCCGAAAGCTCTTCGGCGTGGCTCAGAAGTTGTCCTGACAATTCCTCTGACCGCGCGCGCAGCAAATCTTCGACCTGCCGCGTTCGGGTGATGTCGGTGTAAACGGCCACCCAGCCCCCATTGGGCAGCGGCGCACCCTCGATCGAGATGACCTGACCATTGGGACGAACGCGTTCCATGTAGTGGGGCTCAAAGGCAAGCGCCTGCGCGACACGGGTTTCAACCATCTCGGCAACGTCCCCATCGATGCCATATTCGCCGCGACTGGCAAGAAAATGGATCGTGTCGTGGAACAAGGCTCCAGGCTGGACAAGCTCTTCGGGCAGGTCAAACATCTCTTGAAAGCGAAGATTGCTAAGCACGAGACGCAGCTTGCTGTCATAGATCGAGAGCGCCTGGCCTATGAGGTTCAGGCCAGAAGTCGTCATCGCCTTTATGCGTTGTTCGGTGATCTCCAATTGCGTCCTCCCCTGCGCCTAGGGGTATCACCAGATCAAGCGCAGGTGTAGGGTCATGTCGAGCCGTGTAGCGGTTGGTTGTGCGCGGCGCGATAGGCCTGTACATAACCGCGCGCGACTGAGCGGACCGCAGTTCCGATTTGTGAATAGGCTTCATCTGGAAGGTTTGCGAAAGACACGCGGGCCGACCAGCCGGGGGCATCAAACCCGCTGCCATTCAACAGGACGATCCCGTAATCCTCGGCCAGTTTGAACGCGATATCCAGCGGATGGACATTTTGCTTGATCCAACCCACCACATCCTCGCCCACGTATTTGCGCAACCAGAATTCGAAATCGATGATGCCATAATAGGCGTCATAGTGTTCGCCGGTTTGAACCTCGATCCCCATCGCTTCGGTCAGCAGTTTGAATCTGCGGTGGACCAGCTCAATGCAGGCAGTCTGGTAGGCTTTTTTTGTGTCAACAAGCTCGCACAGTGAAAACAGCGTTATCATAACCTGTTGTGGTAACGACAGCCCGGCCGTGTGATTCAGCGCCACATCGCGGCTGTCCGCGACCAAACGGTCAATGAAACGAATATCGCGTGGCGTCAGACTGAGCGTGCCATAGCGTTTATCCAGCTTCTGTTTGATGTCATCGGGGTGGTCGGCCAGCTTAAGGTCAAAGATGTTGTCTTGCGCAACGGCGATGACACCTAGACGCCAGCCGGTGCAGCCGAAGTATTTTGAATAAGAGTAAACTCCGATCGTATTGCGCGGCAAATGACCCATAACAGAGGTGAAGTCATGCACGAACGTGCCATAAACATCGTCAGTTAGAACAATCAGGTCGGGTCGATGGTTTTCGACCAGATCAGCCAGCTTGCGCAGCGACCCCGTGCTAAGGGCGACCGAAGAAGGGTTGCCGGGATTAACGAGGAAAAAGGCCTTCACCTTAGGGTCTTTCAGCTTCTCCAGGGCGGCGTCCGTCAGCTGAAAGCCGTCTTCTTCGTCGGTTTCGACATGCACGGATTCCAGCGCGTAGTCTTCCAAATCTGGCATCTCAAGATAGGGCGTGAAGATCGGAGTGCAGAGCGCAATGGTGTCCCCGGCATTCAGCAAACGGTTCGCTTTCAGCGTTTTGAAGATATAGCACATCGCGGCTGTCCCGCCTTCAACCGCGAAGAGGTCGAACTGCGCGTCCGGCCGCTGGCCTGCGCACATGGCCCACATCAGGTATTCATGCGCGATAATCGCGTTGTGTTTCAGGATGCGATCGGGAACCGGATAGTTGTCGCCGATAATGGAATCCGTCAGCTCGTGAACAAACTCGTCCGCTTCGAACTCAAAGGCCGAAATGGCATGTGCCACAACATCTACCAACGTGTCGACGCCCGGCATGTCGGCATTTTTTGCGGCCCAATCCTGTAACCGATCATGGGCACCGTTCATGGCGGGCATACCGCCTAGTCCGGCGGGATGATTCATCACGCGTTTGGACTCGGTCACAGCAAACTGGCCTAGGGCAAAAAACGCTTCGCGCGGGCGTGTGGCGACCCAGTTGGGGTTGCCGCGACCAGCGTTCAGAAAGGCGCTGTTGGCCTTGCGCGCTTCGGCTGAGGCCAGCTGGATCAGCTCATCCTTGATCTGAAACGGGCTGAGCGCTTCGTAATCGTGCAGCGTGACTCTATCCATGGATCGAACCTTTCAAAATCAGCTTAGGATCAAGACGACGACCATCCCGAAGATGGTCAGCAATGTGTTGCCGATGGCATAGGGCATGCCATAGCCAAGCGCGGGAATGCGGCTTTGGGCAGCTTCCTGGATCATGCCCAAGGCTGCGGTGGTCGTGCGTGCGCCTGCACAGGCTCCGAACAGGATGGCGGGGTGGAACTTGAATACGTAGTGCCCGACATAAACCGAAAAGATCATTGGCAGCGACGTGGCGACGATGCCCCATAACAACAACGCGATACCAGCCTGCTGTAGGCCGGCGACAAATCCTGGTCCCGCCGTGATCCCGATTACAGCGATGAAGACATTCAGACCCAGTGTGTTCATCAACCACAATGCAGGCCCCGGAATGCGGCCAAATGTGGGGTGCACCGTGCGCAGCCAGCCCAGCACCAGACCCGCGAGCAGCGCGCCGCCGGTCGTGGACAGGCTGATGGGGAAACCGCCGATCATGATCGCGAGTGTACCGATGATGCCACCGATGAAGATGCCCCAGCCCACAAACGCAAGATCGGTTGTGTCGACGGGTCGATCCGCATATCCGATTTTTTCAATGGCAGCCTCGACATGGCGCTTGCTGCCTTGCAGGGTCACAATATCCCCGCGATGGACTGCTGTGCCGGGCAATAGCGGAAGCTCTAACATATTGCGGGTCAGCTTGGAGACATACACGCCGCGCGCAATCGCCATCTTCCCAAGCTCTTCCAGCGTCTTGTTGTGTACAGCTTTGCTGGTGATTAGTACGTCTAGCTTTTCCGAAGGGATACTCAGCAGATCGGGCGCGTCAGCCTCTTTCAAACTGGTTTCAAGCAGGGTCACCAGATCGGCCCGACGGCCAGAGAACATGACCACATCACCCGCCTGTAATACGGTGTCGTCGTCCACCTCGATAATCTGGTCACCCCGGCGCAACCGTTCGGCATAGATGCGAACGCCGGGCATCAGCTCTTTCACCGGTTGCCCCAGAAGATCGCTGCCCTCGGGGATTTCGAACGCCCGTGCTTCGATTGCGCGATAGGCCGAAACCATGCCATCGCCTGTTTCAACCGATGCGCCGCCACCGAGTTGCACCTCATATTCCTTGCAAGCCGCGACCAGATCGACACCGATCAGGCGTGGACCGATCTTGGCCAAAATAATAGCCGAGCCGATGGTGCCGTATATGTAAGTCACCGCGTATGCGACGGGGATCTGGTTGGCATAGGTCTTGGCTTGTTCTGCCGACAAGCCCAACTGTCCAATTTGATCCGTGGCAACACCGATCGCCGCCGAGATTGTCTGAGACCCGGCATAAAGCCCTGCGGCATAACCCAGTTCCAACCCAGCGACCTTGGCGGCAATGACGGGCACTACAAGACAAAGCGCGAGGACGCTCAGGGCAAAGAAAACCTCGCGCGCGCCATCCACCTTCAGGCCCCTCATGAATTGCGGACCAACGCCGTAGCCAACCGCAAAAATAAACAGAATGAAGAAGGTCGATTTGACCGCCGAGTCGATCTCGATCTGCGCCTGCCCTATCACCACGGCTGCCAACAGTGTCGCCGTTACAGTGCCAAGGCTGAAGCCCATCAGCTTCCAGGGACCGACAAGGAAACCTATACCGATCGACAGAAATACGGCCAGTTCCGGGTAGGTTTGAAGGATATTCACCAGCCAGTCGATCATATTCCACCTCATAATCATTGACCAATGAGCATAACAGGCGCGGATCGGTGACCCGGCTCAGGCGTTCGTCGTCGAACGTTCTTGCGTGCCGGCCAACTCGCCTGTGCAAATAAAGGGTGTTGCAGCAGATAAACCTGCTGCCACGATACCCCAAGTCCGGTGCTTGTCTATATTTATCTGAGTATTAGCGAGCCTGCACGCTGATGACGGTCAGACCTGCAGGCGGTGATCTGGATCCAACGACGGGATCGCGGCCAATAAGCGCTTCGTGTAGTCCTGTTTGGGGGCCGCGAACAATTCGCGCGTGGGTGCCGTTTCAACGATTTTGCCATGATGCATCACAACAACGAAATCGCAGGTATGCGCAACGACGGACAGGTCGTGGCTTATGAACATGAATGTCAGGCCCAGATCATTCTGCAATGATTTGAGCAGATTCAGGATATCCGCCTGAATTGACACATCAAGCGCCGCCACACATTCATCGGCGATGACAAACCGCGGGTTACAGGCAAGCGCGCGCGCGATGGAAATCCGCTGCCTTTGTCCGCCCGAAAACGCATGCGGATAGCGACGCAGGTGCTCAAGGTTCAAGCGGCACTTGGCGGCAATCGTCCGCACGCGCTCGTCGGTTTCCTCGCGTGACTTGGTCAGACCCATGACCTCAAGCGGTTCTGCAATGATGTCGCGGACGGTCATGCGCGGGCTCAGCGCGGCATATGGATCCTGAAAAATCAGCTGCGCCCGTTTGCGATATTCTTTCAAATCCGCAGCAGAGATGCGGTTCAAATCGAACTGTTTTTCGCCGTCATCATAATGCGCGCTGCCGCTGGTGATCGGCACCGCGTTGAGCAGCGCGCGCCCCAGCGTGGTCTTACCTGAGCCCGACTCTCCAACCACGCCGACGAAGGCGCCTTTCGGTATTTCGATCGACACATTGTCGACTGCCTTGATGGATCGCTTATTGAATATCGACCCGCCCAAAGGAAATTCGACGGACAGGTTTTCTGTTTTGATCAGGTTGTGTATCATAGCTGGTCCGGCACATCTTCGGGGAAAATTGCAGCGAAATGACCCGGAGCGACCTCGGTCAACGGAGGGCGCTCTGTTTCATAACGTGATCCGGGCTCAAGCTCGGGGTTTCGCGGGTGGAAGACGCACCCTTCGGGTCGTTCAAGCGGTGACGGAATATCTCCGGGAATCGGGGTCAGGGGGGCATCCAGATCGTCGAGCCGGGGCAACGCATTCAGCAAACCGCGCGTATAGGCATGCGCAGGGTGTTTAATGACCTCGCGGACCGGTCCGCTTTCCATGATCCTTCCCAGATACATCACCGCGACCCGATCCGCTGTCTGGGCGACGACGCTCAGATCATGGGTGATGAAGATGATTCCCATGCCAAACTCGGCCACAAGATCCTTCATCAGTTCAAGCACCTGCGCCTGAATGGTCACGTCCAGAGCGGTCGTCGGCTCATCAGCGATCAAAAGTTTCGGTTTGGTGGAAAGCGCCATCGCAATCATGGCGCGCTGCCGCATGCCGCCAGACAGTTCGAACGCGTATTGATCAAAGCGGGCGGCAGGTTCAACAATGCCGACTCGATCCAACATCTCGATCGACAGCTCTTTGGCTTGTTTCTTTTTCAGGTCTGTATGGATCAGCAATTGTTCGACCATCTGATGGCCAATCGTCATAGCCGGAGCGAAACTGGCCATCGGTTCCTGAAAAATCATGCTGATGGCCCCGCCCCGCACGATTTGCATGTCGCGAGGGCGGCGCAATGACATTACATCCACCTCGCCCGATTCAAGATGCAGGTTGATCCGGGATTCAGGTGCATAGACGGTATTGTTGGCGTTGAGCTTCATCAGCGACTTGGCCGTCACCGACTTGCCCGAACCGCTTTCGCCAACGAGCCCCAGCACCTCACCCGGTGAAACGGAAAAAGATACGTCATCTACGGCGGTGATCAGACCCTCGTCGGTTTTGAACTGAACGGTCAGATTTTCAACGTCGAGCAGGCTCATTTTCGGGTCTCCGAATAAGGGTCTGCCGCATCACGTAATCCATCGCCAACGAATACAAACGCCATCACCAGAGCGATGAAGAAGAACACTGGTATGAAGTACCACTGGTAGTTCAGCAAGACGTCAGCATTGGTCACATTCTGCAACATCACTCCAAGGCTGTTGACCGGATCTTTCAGGCCGAGGCCAATAAAGCTGAGCGCGGTCTCACTGAGCACCACATAGGGAAATGTAATCACCAGATCGACGATGATATAGCTTGTGAAGCTGGGGAGCAGGTGTTTGCGGATGATGTGGCTGGGGGATGCTCCGCTGAGCTGGGCGGCCAGTACATATTCCTGATTCCGTTCGGTCAACAGGTGGGTGCGCACGCGCCTTGCCAGCGTAGGCCAGCCAACAAGTCCCAGGATCGCGGTAATGACAAAAAATCTGGTTTCTGCGGACCATTCCGGCGGGATAAAGGCAGCAATGGCCATAAATAGCGGGATTGAGGGGATGGTGCGCACGGCGTCGGTGATCATCTGGATCACGCTGTCGATCATGCCTCCATAATACCCGGCGATCCCGCCGATCGCCAAAGCCAGAACAAACGAGATCAAAACGCCCAAGGTACCGACCTGCAGTGAGGTCCAGACCGCATGAAGTGTCCGGCTGAAAATGTCCTTGCCGGCGGCGTCGGTTCCAAACAGGTGAATGTAACCTGTATCAGTGCCAAACAGATGAATGTCGCCGGGAATAAAGCCGAACAGCTTGTAGGGATCACCCTTCACGAAGAACTGGACATAGCGCCGTTCGTCTTCATTCACCTTCTCCACCCAGCGAAAGTTCGTCGCCAAAGAGCGTTCGCGTGTGACCTCGTGCAGGAATGGGCGCAATGAGCATCCATTCTTGTCACAGAATTGCGGGATCTGCGGTGCGCCGTTCAGATAGTCTTTGTCACGACCAGCAGCGGTGGGGTCGTAGGGCGACAGGAAAGGCGCGAAAATTCCGGACAGGATCAGTACAACCAAAACCGACGCGGCAATCATGGCCGAGCGTTGTTTCTTGAACCGCGCCCAGATCAGTTGCCGCTGAGAAGCGGTGAAATAGGCCTCTTTCGCCTGTTGTTTTGTCATCGCGGTCATCGGCTTACCTCAGGATACTTTTGCGGACGCGCGGGTCGAGCACCGCCAGCAGAATGTCGGTGGCAAAGTTCAGGGTCACGATGGATGCGGTCAGAAGAAAGATGATCGCCCCTGCAAGTTGTTGGTCATTTGATCGGGCAAGCGCATCCAGCAGCAACGAACCCGCTTCGGTCAGTGTCAGGATCAGGGCCACAATGGGCAGTTCATTGAAAATGCGGTTCAGATCGAACCCCAGCGAATTCACGATGGGCCCAAGCGCGTGACGGGCCGGGTACCGCCAAAGAAGGCGGCGGCCATAAATGCCCCGGGCCGCTGCTGCCGTTACATAAAGCTTGCCGATCTCGTCCGACATCAGCGCGCGCACGGTTTGCAAAGCAAACGCGGTTGCGGACCAGCCGAGGATGAAAACAGGCAGCCACGCATGTTTCAGCAAATCCACGAACTTCGCCCATGACCAGGGCGCGTTCTTGTATTCCGGAGAGAACAACCCGGTAAGCGTTTCGCCAAAATAGATGGTCGAAAACAGCATCACCATGAGGGCCAGCAGGAAGTTCGGCATCGCGAGCCCAAGATAGCTGACGATGCGCAGCGTGTTGTTCAGGACAGCGTTGCGTGACGCCGCCGAGATGATCCCGACCGGAATCGCAATCGCATAAGCCAGCGTCAGCGAGCCAAGGCAAATCCAAAGTGAGACCCAGAATTTGTCACCCAGCAACTGCGCGATATCGACCCGCAGGATGCAGCTATCACCAAAATCGCCACGGAAGGCACCGGCAAGCCAGCTGGCCCAACGTTCCAAAAATGGGCGATCCAGACCGAGGCGTATGCGCTCGCTTTCGATATCAGCCAGTGTAATCGCCTGCCCTTGAGTGTTCTTGTAGGCAAGGTAGCGCTCGGCACAGTCGCCCGGCACAAGCTCCATCAAAGAGAACACAATCAGCGAAACTATCACCAGAGTGATCAGTGCCATGACCGCCCGGGTCGCGGCAAATCGGGCGAATTGTAGCATGGGTATCCTTCAGAAACAGCGTGAAGACGGGCGTGACCGCCCGCCTTCGAATTGCATTATGCCGCGTTTATTCGCTCAGCGACCACTGATACGCGCGGTAAGGATAGGTGCGGTAGAATTCATAAGACGCGGTCTTGAACTCTGGCACGTTGCTCAGCTTGTTGCTGAAATAGATCGGCGATGGTGCCGCGATGATGCCGATGAAAACAAGGTTTCCGGTCTTCGCCGCAACCAGACGGTTGCCGGCATCGGCCTGTTCCTGTGACCCCGGCGCCGCAGTCTGGAACACCTCGATATCGCCCAGCATATCTTTCGCGAATTGCGGCGGCTCTGTACCGGCTGCTCCGTCGGAACTAAGCCATTCAGCCCAACCCATTGCCGGGCGCAGGCCGAAATAGTCCGAATAGGGCGGAACCCAAAGCTGGTTGTCACCCAGAGTAGTGCCCACAGGCGTACCCACAGTCCACATCAACACATCAAGCGTGTTCGCCGACTGGGCCGAGCGATATTCGTCCGGCGTCACCTCTTTGATGGTGGTGTTGACACCGGCGTCCTTCCAGTTCTGTGCAATCAATTCGACGAGCGGGGAAGAAACCTCTTGGGTTGAGAACTGCCAATCCAGAACGAATGGATCGCCATTCGGCAGATCCCGGTTTCCATCACCATTGGCATCAACAAGTCCGATCTCGTCCAGCAAAGCACCCGCGCGATCAGGGTCGAAAGCGATCTCGTGATTGGTCCATTTTGGATCAAGGAAATCCGGAACAGGCGAGAAGCCGACATATTGCTGCGGCGTGCCCAGACCAAAATAGACCGTCTCATTGATCTCGTCGCGGTTAATGGCAACCGACATCGCAGTGCGGAAGCGGAGGTCGTTGAAGATCTCACGAACGGCCTCATCCTCGTGCGTCAGGTTGAACGCAACAGCAGGCATCGCGATACCGGGACGCACGTCGATGCGGTAGTCGCCCGCTTCCTGTCCTTCCAGCAACACCGGCGCCGATGGCAGGCCAACCGACTGTGCTTTGTACGTTACTTCACCGTTCAGAAGCTTCAGCACGCGGACTTCTTCGTCGCTGATGTAAACTTCGTCCTGCGTGTTGATATAGGGCAGCTGGTTCCCCGCCGTATCAACTGCAAAGAAATAGGGGTTCGCCACCAGGCTTCTGCCTTCAGCGCTTTCTTCGACAATGATATGGCTTTCCAGCGTCGGAACCGTGTGTTTGGGCAGGTTCCCAAGGCGGTCGCCCGCAGTCAGCATCGGTGAGGGCGTATCGGTCCAGTCCGAATTCCCGTAATAGGCTTTGATCAGATCGTAGCCATTTTCGTACCCCAATGCTTGCGCTTTCGCATCAGCATCTTCACTGATTTCCGGGTGGTATTGGCCCAGGAAGTGGACCGGCTGATAAGGCTGGATGTACTGCGTGGCAAAAGTCTCGATCAGGCCCGCTTTGGGCGCCTTGAGGTTGAATTGCACGGTTTGCTCGTCCAGTGCGACGACCTCCATGGGCTCGCCACCGGCCAGAGCATAGGCTTTGGCCTCAGGGATCACATTCGTGTCCATCATCAGGTTGTTGTACCAGAACACGATATCTGCCGAGGTGAACGGCGCGCCATCCGACCATTTGTGACCTTCACGCAGCGTTACCGTCAGTTGCGTAAAATCGTCGTTCCACTCGTATGACTTTGCAACATGCGGCACGATGGTTTGCAGGTCGTCGGCATAGCGGACAAGACCCGTGTGGCGGGTCGACAGAAAGTCCGAGGTTCCAGATTCGGTTGCGTTCGACAGCGCGTTGAACTGACCGCCATATTGACCAATCGCCTCATACGGCACCACCACCAGTGGTTCGCTGGGCAGCCGGTCTGCAACGGCTGGCAAGTCCCCGTTCCCTGCGATGCGCGCATTGAGATCGGCAATTGCGGGGTTTTCCGAGAAGCTCAGCTCGCAATTCGCAGCGGATTGGAACTCTGCCAACTCATATTGCTGCGGATGTGCGCCAGCGGCAATGCCTTGTGAATCCGCAACCGTTATCGCCGGACACGCCGCAAAGGCGGCACCGGGCAGCACAATCGCTGCAACCCCGGATAGGAGAAGTCTTTTCATCTTGGAACCCTCTTGGTTTTGAGTCTTTGAAACGTCGATGCACGCCGGGCGACAGGCACCGGGCGCGATACTTGGGCTGAATTGTGGTGCGGATCGTTTGTACGCTGCGTGGAATCAACGATTGCGAAACCCGGCTGCCAAAGCCGAGCCGTGCTGCTCATTTCTATTGTCCCACCCAGCGCCAGAGTGTTGGCAAAGCTGTCGTTCACTTTGGTCTTCGTCATGATGCCCGCAAGTTCAGGTCTTTCTTCAATTCAGCAAAAGACCATAAAGATGTGACAGTTTTTTAATGTTTTTGTCACCTAAATTCTTTTCCGGTCAAAAACCCAATAATCCGGTCATTTGCCCTACATACCCGCACAGAACGGGCAACAGCCCCTATAAACGGGGCTGAAACGTCGCGTCCCAACGGCTTGTTTTGCCTGAATTTTAATCACCCTCGCTGAGAAAGCGACCACCAAGACCCGCCTTCCGTTGGCGAATCTACGGATAGCGAGTTTGGGATTTCGGACCGTCAGCGGTGATCGAATCAAGCGACAGGGTGTGATCGGTGTTGCGCATCCGGTGACGCAGCATCTGACGGCACAAACGCGCAAGGTCCGCCGCAAACTCCGGCCTGCCCGCGACATCCTCAAGCTCGCCCCGGCCCTGATGGTCAAACAGCAGCGGTGGCAGATCGGCGGCGAACTCGACCAGAGTGAACCGATCATCCCGCAGAATCCCAAGGCACGAGTCGCTGTTACCGGTCCCCAGCCTTTGTTGCCAAAGCGTCGGGGCCTCGGGCTCTGAGAAATCCAGCTCACTGAATGTATAGCTGCGCCAATCTGACGGCGTTTCTCCACGCACCAGCGGCAGCAGCGACCGGCCATCCATCGAATTGGGCGCGGTCTGCCCCACCCAATCCAGAATCGTGGGTGAGATATCGATGGACTCGGTTGGATCAGAGACCTCCCTACCCGCCCCATGCCCGGGCACGCGGATCATCAGTGGAGTTTTGTAGGCGGCCTCATAGACCGACATCTTGCCCCATGAATGCCGGTCCCCCAGCATTTCACCATGATCCGCAGTGATTACTACAAGGGTTTTGTCGTAAAGGTCGCTGTCTTTCAGGTACTGAATAACCCGTCCGATATGATGATCCACCTCGGTCGCCAGTCCCAGATAGATTGCGCGCAGGGTCTGCAGGTTCTCTTCGGTGGGCGCGACCTCATCAAATCCAAGAACGGCGTTTTTTAGATGGCTCTTGTCAATCAAGGGGCCAAAGAACGGATGTACCGCGCGCTCGGCCTCTTCCGAGGGCAAGGTCTCGGGCAGCGGCAGCTTGGCGGGGTCATACATCCTGTTATAGGGCGCGGGCGCGACCAGAGGCGGGTGTGGCCGGATATAAGTCAGATGAGCGAACCAATCCGCCTGATGATATGCCGCAATGCTCTGCAGAAAGCAGTCAGTCAGGAACGCCGTGTCGCTGTCCTCGGCCCGATACAGCGCGGGGTCGTCCAGTTTGGGCGCTCTGCCGTCGGGCGAGACGGGTTTGTAGACATCGAAATAGTCTTCGAATTCATAGCCCTGCTGCAACAGATGCGCCCGCCAGGGATAGGATTCCTCAAGCCGCATTTCGAGGATTTCGTGAAAGCCATTCATCGGCTGTTCATAGCTTTTTGCAGCAGGGTCGTTGGGGTGATGGGCGCGCGGGTCGGCGGAAGTATCGGTATAGCCGTAGAGCATGGGCAGATACCCGGCCTTGCGCATCTCGGTCGCGATATTGGGCGTATCCTGCCGCATCGGCGTACCATTGCGGATCGACCGGTGGTTCATCGCATAACGTCCCGTCAGCATCGAGGCACGCGACGGGCCGCAAGGATTGGTGACCGAGAAATGCCGGTCGAACGTGGTCGCCTCGGCCATGAAGGCCCGCAGGTTGGGCATGTCCACGTGATCGGCCAGCGCACCGCTTAGACAATCTGCGCGCAGTTGATCGATGGTGATGAACAGAACATTCCCGGCCTGAGCCATTGCGTCCTCCGCTGATCCAGTGATTTGCGGCGGACTGTGTCCGGCTTTAGCGCGCCGCGCAACCGGTTTCAGCCCCCCACAGCACCGGAAGCCGCTGTAACACCATCGCAATTGCTCGCCGCGAAATCCCGGTCCGGTTGCACAAACCCGTTGCAGCCGCGCCCGGTTTCACATCACATACCGCTATGACTCGGCCCACGATCACCTCTGACACCGACGCAACCGGCGTTTGCATTCGGATTTCGGGTGACCTGCGCACGCAGCAACTGGACACAGTCGAGCGTGACTTTGCCGCCATCCGGCCCGACGGTCAGGACATTACCGTGGATATGTCCCAGCTACAGGCGCTGGATACGGGCGGCGCCTGGATGGTCGCCAGTCTGGTGCAACGCTTGAGTACGATGGGGGCACAAGTGCGGTTCGAAGGGTTGGCGCCCGCGCATTCATCGCTCATCGAAACGGTGTCGCACAATATCCCCGAGAAACTGGGCGATCAGGCCCCGCCCCGCGGGTTCTTGAACTGGGTAAGCCGGATCGGAGAGCGTACGGCGGGCGCGTGGCAGGACACACTGTCGATCCTTGGCTTTCTGGGCCTGACGCTGCACCGTCTGGTGCGCACACTGATCATGCCCTGGCGGCTGCGCCGTGCCGCACTGGTGTCACAGATGGAGCAGGTCGGCTTCAAAGCGCTGCCCATCGTGATGCTGATGGGCTTTCTGATCGGTGTGGTTCTTGCCTTTCAGGGCGCGACCCAGCTGAAACAGTTCGGCGCCGAGATTTTCGTGGTCGAGCTGATCTCGATCTCGATACTGCGCGAGTTGGGTGTTCTTTTGACCGCAATTATCGTTGCAGGCCGATCAGGATCGGCCTTCACCGCCTCAATCGGTTCAATGAAGGTGCAGGAAGAAATTGATGCGATGCGCACGCTGGGCCTCGACCCGATCGAGGTGTTGGTTATCCCGCGCGTTCTGGCGCTGTTGATCATGCTGCCAATCCTTGGGTTTGTGGCAGATATCGCGGGCCTGATCGGCGGCGCATTGATGAGCTGGATCGATCTGGGCGTCAGCCCTGGTATGTTCTTGACGCGGCTGAAGGAAAACACGGGTGTCTGGCAGCTGGCCATTGGCCTGATCAAGGCCCCGTTCTTTGCACTGGTAATTGGCACGATTGCCTGCTGGCAGGCGATGCAGGTCAAGGGCTCGTCCGAAAGCGTGGGCCAACGCACCACCGCCTCGGTCGTGCAATCGATCTTCATGGTCATCGCCATCGACGCGCTGTTTTCGATCTTCTTCTCGGAACTGGGGGTCTGAGATGGACGGCACGGCCCTGCAGGATCAACCCCAAAGCGATACCCAGCGCGAAGCGGTCATCCGCGTGCGCAACCTGACCAACCAGTTCGGTGAGCAGGTGGTGCATGACAACCTGAGCCTCGACGTCTGGCGCGGCGAGGTTTTGGGCGTGGTGGGCGGTTCGGGCACGGGAAAATCGGTGCTGTTGCGCACCATTGTCGGGCTGAACAAACCCAAGGCGGGCAGCATCGAGGTTCTGGGCGTCGACGTCCTGAACGGCCCCGAGGCCGACCGCCAGCGGATTGAGAGAAGCTGGGGCGTGGCGTTTCAGGACGGCGCGCTGTTTTCATCGCTGACCGTGCTGCAAAACGTCATGGCCCCGCTGCGCGAACATACCGGCATCAGCGAAAGCCTGATGGCGGCACTTGGGGGCCTCAAGATCAGCCTTGTGGGTCTGCCGCAGTTGAGTTGCAGCAAGTTCCCCTCGGAACTGTCGGGCGGGATGCGCAAGCGCGCGGCGCTGGCGCGCGCCCTGTCGCTGGACCCCGAAATCGTGTTTCTGGACGAACCCACCGCCGGGTTGGACCCCATCGGGGCCGCCGCCTATGATGACCTGATCGGAGAGTTGCAGCAGGCATTAGGTCTGACTGTGTTCATGGTCACGCATGATCTGGACAGTCTTTATGCGATTTGCGACCGCATCGCGGTACTTGCGGAAAAACGCGTGCTGGTTGAAGGTCCGATTGAAGACATGACCAAGGTCGATCATCCTTGGGTTCAGGAATATTTCACAGGCCCCCGCGCGCGCGCCGCGCAAGAGAAGGGGCAGGACAGGTAGAGGCGATGGAGACCCGAGCGAATTATATCCTGATCGGTGCGTTCACCCTTGCCGGTATTCTGGGGGCCTTCGGCTTTTTCCTATGGCTCGCGAAGTTCGAGGTCACGCGGCAATACTCCTATTATGATGTGCTGTTCGACAACGTCTCGGGCCTGTCCGCTGCCGGGGGCGTGAACTATAACGGCCTGCCCGTGGGTCAGGTGATATCGTTGCAGCTGGACGACGATGATCCGTCCAAAGTCCGTGTGCGCCTTGAGGTGGATGCCGATATCCCGGTGACGAAGGAAACCATCGCGCAGTTGCAATCACTGGGTGTGACGGGCGTGGCCTATGTCGAGCTGTCGGGCGGATCGCCAACAGCCGAAAGGTTGCCGCAAAACAGCGTTATCCAAAGCCAGCGCAGCTCGATCCAGTCCCTGCTGGAAGGTGCGCCCAAGGTTCTGGACAAGGCGTTAACCTTGCTTGAAGACCTGAATTCTGTCGTGGACGAAAAGAACCGCAATGCTGTGTCCGAGATTCTCGACAACCTGGCCTCAGCCTCGGGGCGGTTGGACAAGACGCTGTCGGACTTCGAAAGCCTGTCGAGCGATCTTGGCGGCGCGGCCAAGGAAATCGGGGAATTTACCAAACGCCTGGATTCGCTGGCCGACACTGCCGAGACAACGCTGACCACCGGCACGGAGACGCTGAACAGCATCAAGGACGCGTCGGAATCCGCAAAGACCGCGTTGGAGACAGCCAACGGCACCCTGCAAACCGCGCAGACCGTGATGGCCGACGATATCCGACCCTTTATCGAACGAGGCTCGCGGTTGGCCGATCACCTGATTGTCTTGTCCGAAGAAGGCAGCATCACCCTGGGCACGGTGACAGAAACCTTTGCAAATGCGAACACGACACTTGGTTCGATCAATTCCGCCATGGACACCGCCAAGGCAGCGCTTGCTTCGGCCGAACGCGCGTTTGACTCGGCCAACCGGGTGATGGACGAAGATATCGCCTCGGTTGCGGCGGATGTGCGAAAGGCCGCAAATCAGGTGGCTGCCACCGTGTCGAACATCACCGAGAAGATCGACAACATCTCGGACGATATTCTCAGCGCCTCGAAATCCGCTTCGGACCTGCTGGGGACAATCGACGGGATCGTGCAGGACAATCGGCGTCAGGTCTCAGACTTTCTGCGGGTTGGCCTGCCACAATTTGTCCGCTTCATCGAAGAATCCCAACGTCTGGTCATAAGCCTCGACCGCCTTGTCGATAAAGTCGAACGCGACCCGGCGCGCTTCTTGTTGGGCACCCAAGCATCGGAGTTTCGTCAATAATGATACGGCCCCTTATTCTTACTCTGGCCTTGGCCGCGCTGGTGGGTTGCACTGGTTTGGGTACTTTGCGGCAAGCGTCAAAACCCAACGACCTGTATCTCTTGACGCCCAAAAGCACCTTCTCGTCTTCACTGCCGAGCATCCAGAAGCAAATCGTCGTCCAAGAACCCACAGCAACCGCCGCCGTCAACACCGACCAGATCGCTATTCAACCCACATTGCTGCAGGTCCAATACCTGCCACGGGCACGCTGGGTAGATCGTGCGCCGTTGATTGTGCAGGCTCTGATGGTGGAAAGCTACGAGAACTCGGGGAAAGTCGCCGCGGTTGGTCGTTCGACTGTTGGCCTGCGTGCAGACTATGTTATTGCCCCTGACCTGCGAGAGTTTCAGGGCATCGTGATCAGCGAAACTGAAGACGCGACGTCGGTGCGCATTGAAGTGCGCATTAACATCAAGATTATTGACGAGTACGACGACAAGATTATCGCGTCCAGTTCATTCCAGGAGAACGTGTTGGCAGCCAGCGATCAGACCTCTGATCTGGTTGATGCGTTCGATATCGCGCTTGGCAGAACCATGCGCGATGCCGTCGAATGGAGTATCCGCAGGATCAACACGCATGTGCAGAACAATCCGCGATCTAATCCGCGTTAAACAAGGCTAAAAGTGGCGCGCTGAAGCGGCATGCCAGTCAGATGCGAACTCTGCCGGAATCGTTTCGCCCAACAAAGCGCCGTCATCCAGCAAGCTGTACAATTCGGCGTAACTCCGCTCTCGCTCATCCGCCGTCCGGCGGCGGATATCCGCGGGCGTCAGCTCTGACACGTGTTCTTTGCCCATCGCGCCCAGAATTTCGCGGAAGCTTTCGAGTGTCGCATCATGGAACCTATGCACGCGCTGACGTTTCTGCGGTACATTCACTGCCCGGCCTCGGATCGGATCCTGCGTCGCGACGCCGGACGGGCAGCGGTTGGTGTTGCAATGCAGTGCCTGAATACAACCCACGGCAAACATCATGGCCCGCGCTGCGTTGCAGATATCAGCCCCCAGCGCGAACTTCTCGACCATATCAAACCCGGTTGCGACCTTGCCCGAGCAAATGACACGAACCTTGTCGCGCACTCCAATTCCCCGCAAACAGTTGTTCACGAATATCAGGGCCTCGTTCAACGGCATGCCCAGGCGGTTGGTGAATTCGACCGGTGCTGCACCGGTGCCACCCTCTGCGCCGTCGATGGTAATGAAATCAGGCAGAATACCGGTTTCTAACATGGCTTTGCAGATCGCCATGAATTCGGTCGGGTTGCCAATGCACAGCTTGAAACCGATGGGTTTGCCACCGGACATCTCGCGCAGGTGTTGCACGAACTCCATCAGCCCCGTCGGACCGTCGAAAGCCGAATGGGTCGGCGGAGAGATAACGTCCTGATGCAGCGGAACCCCCGTATTTCGGCAATTTCCGCGTCAACCTTTGCAGCGGGCAATACCCCGCCATGCGACGGTTTTGCACCCTGAGACAGCTTGATCTCTATCGCTTTCACAACGTCTTTTTGGGCTTTTTCGGCGAACTTGTCTTTATCAAACCCCCCGTCCGGGGTGCGGCAACCAAAATAGCCAGTGCCGATCTGCCAGATGATGTCCCCGCCCTCTGCCAAATGATGGGGTGACAAACCGCCCTCGCCCGTATTGTGCGCAAAGCCACCGTCCTTGGCGCCTCCGTTCAGCGCCCGGATCGCGTTCGCGCTGAGGGCCCCGAAACTCATGGCCGAGACGTTCAGACGCGAAGCGTTATAGGGTTTGTCGCACTGCGGCCCGCCCAGGATCACCCGCTCTTCGCTTTCGGCGACATGCTTGGGTGCAAGCGAATGGTTTGCCCGATGGTATCCGACGGTGTTGATGTCGTACTGCGTGCCAAAAGCCTGAGTGTCGACCTGCCCTTTGGCGCGAGAATAGACAAGGCTGCGGATAATGCGATTGTAAGGCCGCCCGCTTTCATTCGTTTCCACGAAATACTGTCGAATTTCGGGGCTGACGAACTCCAGCATATATCGAAAATGCCCCAGAACCGGATAGTTGTTGAGCACGTTATGCTTGGTTGTCAGCATATCGTAGAGGCCGATCACCGCATATGGAACAAGAATAACCAGCAGCCAGTAGGCGGGTGGCCAGAAATAGCCCCACAGCAAGGTCAACGGCAGGCAGACATAGCTGAGGATGTAGTAGAGCCTGCGAACAATCATATACGATCTCCCTTGGGTTAGGCCTGCCGGGCGTGGCCTTTTTGTTCATGACGACCGTGGATCAGATTGACCATTCTGTGCAAGCCCTTGTGCGGCTGTCATCTGTCACGAATGCTTCACCACGGTTGCTTGAAGCATATTGGCGCAATCTGTATGCCAGATGAACAGAGGTGAATTCAGGATCAACCGCAGTGCCACGACCAGACTCGCAACTTAGGCATCGGGCCCTGATGTATCTGGCGGTTTTTGTCGGCGGCGCGGCAGGATCGCTGCTGCGCGAGGTCTTTGCGCTGGAAATTCCCGGGGCCCCTTTTTAACTGCGACCTTTGGCATCAATATTGCGGCCTGTTTCATCCTCGGTTGGCTTTATGCAATACGTCATCGTATCCATGCCCATGTTTTGCATCTGGGGGCGATTGGCTTTTGTGGCGGATTGTCCACCTTTTCTTCCTTCGTGGCCGAGCTGGATCGGATTGCCGAAAAAAGCTATGCGCTTGTGTTCAGCGCATCCGCGTTCGAGATTGTCTTTGGCTTGGGTGCCGCCATTGCAGGCGAGGCCCTGGGTCGCCGCTTCGCGCCATCTGAGACAGCAGAATGACTGGGTTATATCTACACGCTGTGTTTGCATTGGGCGGAGGGTTAGGTGCCGTGCTGCGCCACTGGCTGGCGGTGCGATTGGAGCACGATCTGCCCTTTTCAACATTGCTCGTGAATGTGCTGGGCAGCCTGTTGCTTGGCCTTTGGATCGGTTATTTGGGTGGCCCGGTGGAGATGGGCGAAGAACAAAAACGCCTGGTGTTTGGCTTCTGCGGTGGTTTCACGACCTTCTCAAGCTTTGCCTATCAGACCCTCGGGTTGCATCGTGAACGCACCATCGCGCTGGCGGCCGGAAACATCGCGCTGAGCCTGTTTCTTTGCTGGTTTGCGCTATGGTTCGGGCTGTTCTTGATGAGTTGACATCGGGGTATCACGCCTAAGGCTTCGATTTCGATCCTGTCAGGGCCGAGCGATGACCTTTTGGCTTTCCCAGTATCCGCGTTCAGCCAAGCGTGCTGTGCTACATCATATGGGTGTGCATCCGAATGGCCAGGTTGCCAAGAATCCAGACCGTGCCGCCGATGATGATCAGCAAGACAAGAGTTGAAAACAAGATCAGGTCCAGATCTTCGCGACTGCTGCGGCGGCGGTCGATATGCAGGAAATAGACCAGTTGCACGACCAGTTGCGCCAAGCCCAGCAGGCCAATCGTCAGGTACACCCCGGGCGTTTCGATGCCGAACCGGTATGCAATGACAAACACGACAAGTGTAAGCAGCAGCGAGCCGCCATAGCCGATCACATAGCGCCGCCGCTCGCGGCGATGGAGTTCGGTTCGGTTATCCATAGGCCAGCCCTCCGAAATACACGATGGTGATGATGCCGATCCAGATCAGATCGAGGAAGTGCCAGAACAACGCCAGTCTTACGGCACGCGAGATTACCAGATCGGTCATCCCCATCACGCGCAGCTGGATGCCCAACACGACCAGCCAGATGCACCCTGCCGCGACATGCAGCCCGTGCAGAGGCACAAGGCCATAAAAAGCCGACAAAAAACCGCTGCGTTGGGGGACACCCCCTTGCGCAGCCATGTTCATGAAGTCGCGAATTTCCAGTACCAGAAAGCTGAGCCCAAGTACCAAAGTCACCCCGAACCAAAGCACCACACGTGCCCGTGGCAGATTGTACTTCAATGCCAGCATCGCCAAACCGACCGTCAGGCTGCTTGTGAGCAAGATCAGGGTTTGGGCGAAAATACTCTTCAGATCAAACAGTTCATGTGGTCCTGGCCCGCCCGCCTGCGCGTCGATCATCGTGATGTAGATTGCGAACATCAGGCCGAAATAGACCAGATCACTCATCAGAAAGACCCAAAATCCGAAGGTGACAACTTCGGAGGCCTTGTGCGCGCTGGCGTGATCTTCTCCGAGGTTGATGCCGGGATAGCTGTGCTTGGGTGTGCCGGTCATGTCGAGGCCTCCATATCCGGACGCGCAAGGCCATGGTTTTCGGGCGCGGTTTCAAAGTCGCGGTCCACTGCCTGCGTGCTATGGACCAGAGATAACCAGGCTTCGTGCTCTTTGCGGACCTCTTCGGCGGGGATGATGATTTCGGTGCTGGTATCGAAGCTCCAGACGATGAAGGCCAGAAGCATCGCGATCGTTACCAACGCGGCCAGCCACCATATCCACCAGACCAGTGCAAACATCCAGATGCCGCTGAGCACACACAGGATAAAGCCAATGCCGGTGTTGCGGGGCATTTCGATATCCTCATACGCGTCGGGTTCGGGATAGGCCTGACCCCGTTCCTTGGCAGCGGCGAAGTCATCGCGGTCGGTCACTTGCGGGATGACAGCGAAATTATAGGGCGGCGGCGGCGACGGAATTGACCATTCCAGAGTGCGCCCATCCCATGGATCACCGACCGGCGCGCGGGCTTGTTCGCGATCGCGGATGCTGACCCAAAGCTGGATCAGCACCGAGAACAGGCCGCAGGTGATCACCACCGCGCCAATCACGGCGGTGATCATATAGGGATGAAAACTAGGGTCTTCCCAACTGAATGACCGGCGCGGCATTCCCATCAGCCCAACGAAGTAAAGCGGCATGAAAGTCAGCAGGAAGCCAACGGTCCAGCAAAAGACCGATACACGGCCCCAGAACTCGTTCAGGCGGAACCCGAAAGCCTTGGGGAACCAGTAGTTATACGCGGCAAGCAAGCCGAACAGTACGCCGGGCAGCAGAGCGTTGTGAAAGTGCGCGACCAGAAACAACGTGTTGTGAACCTGATAATCGACAGTCGGGTTGGCAAGGATGACGCCGCTTAGCCCGCCGATTACAAAAAGCATCAGAAACGCCAGACCGTATAGCATGGGAACCGAGAACCGGATGCGGCCTCGATAAAGCGTGGCCATCCAGTCATAGACCTTCACCCCGGTTGGGATCGCGATTAACATCGTGGCAATACCAAAAACCGCATTTATCAGTGCGCTTTGACCCATCGTGAAGAAATGGTGCAGCCAAACCGTGAAGGACATGATGGCGATCGACATGGTCGCGATGACCAGCGAGTTATAGCCATAGAGCCGCTTGGCCGAGAAGGTCGCAAAAACCTCGGAATAAATGCCGTAGGCGGGCAGGACCAGCAGATAAACCTCGGGGTGGCCGAACAGCCAGAACAGGTTGGCATAGTTCATCATGTTGCCGCCAAGGTCATTGGTGAAGAAGTGGAAATCCAGATACCGGTCGGCGGCTAGCAGCAGTGCGGCGACACCCAGAGGAGGCATGGCAAAGATGATCAGGATCGAACTGCAGATGATCGTCCAGCAATACATCGGCAGCCGCATGAACTTCATCCCCGGCGCGCGTAGCTTATAGATCGTGACGGCAAAGTTGATGCCCGTCAGCGTGGTGCCGATGCCAGAAACAACAATGGCCCAAATCCAGTAATCGGGTCCAACGCCCGGATTGAATGCAGCCCCGGTGTAGGGCGGATAGGCTGTCCATCCACCGGTCGAGAACTCTCCGACCACCAGCGAGACCATCAACATCATGCCCGAGGATACGGTCAAACCTAGCCCTATCTGGTTCATTACGGGAAAGGCCACATCTCGCGCGCCGATCATCAGCGGGATCACATAATTGGCGACCCCAAAGACGAAGGGTACTGCGACGAAGAACACCATGATCGTGCCATGGGTGCTGAACAGCTCGGCAAAGTGTTCGGCTTCCAGGAAACCGTCCCCCGGCCCGGCAGCCTGTTGGGCGCGCATGACGACCCCCTCCAGGACACCGCGTGCCAGCATGACAATGGCAAAAACGATGTACATGATCCCGATCTTTTTGTGATCGACGCTGGTGAGCCAGTCGCGCCAAAGCGGCCCCCACAGGCGGAACCACGTCAGCACTCCCACCACAGCGATTACCCCGATGATGACAATCCCCGCGGCGGCATTGGCCACAATCTCATTCGCGTTCGGAGTCTGGATCAGGCCGACAACAGGAAATGCGTCCCAATTCAGACGGCCAAGGAAACCGGTTTCGGCTGATGTCATTGCTGCGCCTCCTGCCCGAATGTCGCCGTCCCCGGCTGCAGGTCTCGGGGCAGAGCCGTTCCGCTGTGATAGCGGTGCAGGATTGACTGGAAGATATCCTTGTCATCCAGGGTAAAATAGAGCGCATTGAGTGGCATAAGCGGCGTGCCTAGCGCTGCCTGGACTTCGTCCCGATCCGTGCGCATGGCGAGGATGCGATAGGTATCTTCGGTCAATGGTATGCCGTTGGCCCGAACGCTGGTGACCCAGGCATCGAAATCCTGCGGGTTCATCGCTTGTGTCAAGAATTTCTGTTTGGTGAAACCGCGCCCGTTATACTGCGTGTTTTCGCCCTGCATGGTCTTTGGCGCATCCGCCACCAGATGCAGTTTGGTGGTCATCCCCGGCATCGCATAGATCTGACCCGCCAAAGCGGGGATCATAAAGGACTGCATCACCGTATCAGTGGTCAGCGTCATCGCTATTTGCTGCTTGATCGGAATGCCCAGCTCTCCCACACTCGCGATGCCGAGCTCGGGGTAAATGAACAGCCATTTCCAATCCAATCCTACCACTTGCACCTGCAGGGCGGGCTCTTCTCCGAACGGGGCAGCATAAGGATCAAGGCGGTGAGTGGCCTTCCACAGATAGAAGGACAGGATCGCCACGATAAGAACAGGGATACCCCACATCAGAACCTCAAGCCGGGCCGAGAAATCCCAATGCGGTCTATAGGCGGCGGCTCCGCCTTTTCGGCGGCGATACCGCAGGGCGATCAGGGGGACCAGGACCAGCACCGGAACCACGGCGACCAATATCAGCGCTGTTGCACGAAACAGATGCTGTTTCTGTGCGGTTGCGATCGGGCCCTGCGGGTCCATGAAACTGTCGCTCGCCCAGGCGATCTGGCCGGACACAAGCAGCGTCGTCATAGTGGCCAGTGAGACAGCGAGTATCCGAGAAATGGTCACGCCTGCTGATCCTTTCATGACCGGGTTCTCGGCAACTATCAGCAGAGTCAGAAGATTTCTCAAGACCTTTTCCCGAAAGCTGCGCTACCCCGGCGGTTGACTTGCAGGTTCGACCGGGCGACACCGTTTGACATGCGTTCGCTTATTGCCCTCTTTTGGCTGATCATAACTGCAAGCACTGCGTTTGCGCAGGATCGGGTGGTGGTCGAACAACAGTTTCAGAACTGGCTGCAACAGGTGATTTGGCCGCAGGCAAAGGCGCGCGGGGTTTCCCGTGGGACGTTTCAAAAGGCGTTCGAAGGGGTCAGTTTGAACTGGGATTTGCCCGATTTGGTGCCGCCCGGAAGCTCGAACCGAACGCCCAAAATCCAACGACAGGCTGAATTCGGCGCGCCGTCGCGTTACTTCAACGCAGGCTCGGTTCAAGGCGCCACCCATGTCGGCCGACAGATGGCCAGGCGACATGCAGATGTTTTGGCAGAGGTCGAGGCAAAAACCGGCGTGCCTTCCCACATCATACTGGCGATTTGGGGGCGCGAGAGCGGTTATGGCAAGGTTCCGATCCGCCACAGCGCGTTTCAGGTTCTGGGCACCAAGGGGTTCATGAGCACACGGGCCGATTATTTCACTTCGGAATTGATTGCGGCGCTTCAAATTGCCGAGGCCGGACATGTGCGTGTTCTCAAAAGCAGTTGGGCAGGTGCGCTTGGACAGCCTCAATTCATGCCAAGCAGTTTTCTGGAATACGCGATTGATGGGAACGCAGATGGCCGCGCTGATATCTGGGACTCAGAGGCGGATACAATTGCCTCGATTGGGAATTATCTCTGGCGGCATGGTTGGGTGAAAGGCCGCGATTGGGGATTTGAGGTCTCGGTGCCACAGGATGTCTCGTGCACGCTTGAAGGACCGGATCAAGGGCGTCCGATCCGTGATTGGGTCGCACTGGGTATCAATCGCATCTCGGGTCGGCCCTTTCCCGATCATGAGTTAGCCGCCGAGGGCTACCTGATGTTGCCCGCGGGACGGAACGGCCCGGCGTTTATCGTGACGCCCAATTTTTATGTTTTGAAAGACTATAACACCAGTGATCTATACGCCCTGTTTGTTGGTCATGTCGGGGATCGCATTGAATATGGCGTTGGCGATTTTCGCGCCTCTTGGGGCGAGGTCAGTGGCCTGTTGCGCTCGGACATCGCCGCCATGCAACAGGTCCTCGTTCAACGAGGGCATGATGTTGGGGGTGTCGATGGATTACCCGGTTACAAAACCCGGCGGTCGATCGGGCGCTGGCAAGAACGAACCGGTCGCATACCGACATGCTTTCCCGAGGCCGTAATGAAGGCGCAGCTGGTGCCATAGAATCGCAGGTGATTCGCCATTGGCGGGTATCCGCGCCAACGTATTCCCCTAAACCAATATGTCTCGCTTCACGAAAGTGTCATATCGACAAAGCGTTTCAAAATATTATTTCGACTGCCTTACCGGTTACGGTTTCAATCGACCTTTCAGCACACAAATACCGTCAAAACCCTTTACCTTTGACCAAAAACCGGCACCTTCCTGCGCAGTGAAAGACCACTTTCACAATTGATTTTCTGACATCCCCTGCCGCTGAGCGCCCAAGATGTGGCCTTTTGGCGATCTAGATCAAAGCGCAGCCACAGCAGATGCCGGAAACAGATCGGTAGACGAGCCCCAGCCGTATTGGCGCGGCTCCGACACCAATAAACGGGAGTAAACACATGAACAGAATGATCCGAACCTCGTTAGCGGGGCTGTTGTCCTCAACCATCATCACCGGCGCAGCCATGGCCGCCGGGACGCACCCGGAAACCGGCGAAGCGCTGGCGGAGGACCAGACCTTTACCTACCGCATCTTGGACGAACACAGCTCGGTTGATCCGCAGGTTGTCGAAGACGTCTCGGGTGCCGAGATCGTTCGGGACCTGTTCGAAGGACTGATGAACCAGGACGAAGAAGGCAATTTGGTTCCGGGCGTTGCCACCGGTTTTGAGGTCAATGACACCAAGGACGTCTACACCTTTACCCTGCGCGACGATGCCAAGTGGTCGAACGGCGATCCGGTGACTGCGGGCGATTTCGTCTTCGCCTGGAAACGTGCCGTCGATCCCGAGCTGTCTTCGCCCTATGCATGGTTCATGGAACTGATGTCGATCGAGAACGCTGCCGAGATCATCGCAGGCAACGCATCCGTCGACGATCTGGGCGTCAAGGCCATCGACGACAAGACGCTGGAAGTCCGCCTGAGTGCGCCCCTGCCCTATTTCCCGCAGATGACCACGCACTCGACCACCTTCCCGGCCCCCCAGAAAGTGATCGAAGAGTTTGGCGACGCTTGGACCAAGCCTGAAAACATCGTCTCGAACGGTGCCTATGTCCTGACCGAGCATCTGCCGCAGGAACGTTCGGTGCGTGAGCGCAACGAAATGTACTGGGACAACGACAACACAATCATCGACAAGGTTGTCGCACTGGTCATCAACGACGAAAACGTCGCCCTGACCCGCTATCTGGCAGGCGAACTGGACCGCACCGAAATTCCGGCTGGACAGTATCCGCGCCTGAGCCAGGAACACCCCGAAGAAGCCATCAGCTTCCCGCGTCTGTGTAACTACTACTACACCTTCAACCTGTCCGAAGGTGGCCCTGAGGCGTTCAAAGACCCCAATGTCCGCCAAGCGCTGTCTCTGGCAGTCGACCGCGCGATCATCACCGAAAAGGTCATGGCCGGTGGTCAGCCGCAGGCTTACACTTTCGCACCCGAAGCCACTGCGGGCTTCACTGTTCCGGCGGTCGAAATGGCGTCCATGAGCCAGGCCGAGCGCGACGAACTGGCCAAGGAGCTGTTGGCCGAAGCAGGTTATGGACCCGACAATCCGCTAAGCTTCGAGATGGTCTACAACACCTCAGAAGACCACAAGAAGGTCGCCGTGGCGCTAAGCCAGATGTGGAAACAGAAGCTGGGCGTTCAGGTTGAACTGGCCAATATGGAATGGAAAGTGTTCCTGGAAGAGCGCGGTAACCAGAACTTTGAACTGGCCCGTGGTGCATGGTGTGGCGATTACAACGAAGCCTCGACCTTCCTCGACCTGCTGCAGTCGGATTCGGGGTACAACGACGGCAAGTTCAACAACGCCCGCGTTGACGAGCTGCTGGCAGAGGCCAAAACCTCGAACGATCCCGCGCCGCTCTATACCGAGGTTGAGCGTATCATCGCACAAGAGACCCCAGTGATCCCGATCTACCATTATGCCGGTGTTTACATGATGGACAGCGATGTCGGGAACTGGCCGGTGAACAATGTCGAGCAGAACTGGTACTCGAAGAACCTGTACAAGATCGCTGAATAATCGTCTTTGAACCACGCTCTGTCCCGGGATCGCCCGGGGCAGAGCCAATAAACACGGGGGCATGAAATGCTTGCCTATAGTTTCCGGCGGCTGCTGGTCGCCATTCCCACGATCCTTTTGCTGGTCATCGCCTGTTTCTTCCTGATGCACGTCGCGCCCGGTGGACCCTTCACCTCGGAACGGCCCCTGCCGCCGCAGGTGCTGGCCAATATCGAGGCGCGCTACGGGCTGGACCAGCCGCTGTGGAAACAGCTTTGGGACTATCTGTATAATATCGTTGTGCATTTCGACTTTGGCCCGTCCTTCAAGTTCAAGGACCGGGACGTCAATGACATCATCGCGCAGGGTTTCCCGATCTCGCTGACCTATGGCTCGCTGTCGTTTCTGGTGGCCACATCCATCGGTGTCGCGCTGGGGATCGCCGCTGCGATCAAGCACAATAGCTGGATCGACTATTTCGCCGTCGGTCTGGGCATTGCCGCGCAGGCGCTGCCGAACTTCATCATGGGCCCGATCTTGATCCTGACCTTCACCCTGTGGCTGGGTTGGCTGCCGGGCGGTGGCTGGCATGGCGGCCAGTGGCAATATCTGGTCATGCCGGTTATCGCGCTGGCGACCTCGTATATGGGCTCGATCGCGCGGATCACCCGGTCGTCGATGCTCGAGGTTCTGAACTCGAACTTCATCCGCACCGCACGGGCCAAGGGTCTCCCGACCAGAACCGTGATCTGGCGTCACGCACTGAAACCGACGCTGCTGCCGGTCGTGTCCTATCTGGGGCCGGTCTTCGTCTACGTGCTGACCGGTTCTGTCTTTGTCGACATCTACTTTTCGACCGGTGGTCTGGGTCAGGCCTATGTGAACTCGGCGCTGGCGCGGGACTATGCGGTGCTGCTGGGGGTCACGATCCTCTATGGCACGCTAACCGTCATCGTGAACCTGCTGACCGACCTGGCCTATGCCTGGTTCGATCCGAAAATCCGCTACTGAGGGGCTGGCAATGCTTGGAAAATCACAAAAAGCCGCCCAGCTGGCCGACGACGTCACCGACTATACGGTCATTCAGGGTCGTTCGCTGTGGCAAGACGCGCGGATGCGGTTTGTCCGCAACAAAGCTGCGATGGCGAGTGTCATCATCCTGAGCGTGATCGTGCTCTTCACGATCTTCGGACCCTATTTTGCGGTCTGGAACAACGAAGAGATCGATTGGAATGTCATGGGTGACGTGCGTGGCATGGGGATGCCATCGATCGAAACAGGCCACTATTTCGGTGTCGATGATCTGGGGCGCGACCTCTACAGCCGCGTCATTCAGGCGACCACCACGTCGCTGCTGGTGGGTCTGATCGGGGCCGCAACCGCGCTGATTGTGGGCACCTGCTATGGTATCGCCGCTGGCTATATCGGCGGGCGCACCGACAGCGTGATGATGCGCTTTGTCGATATCCTGCTGGCGATCCCGGCCACGCTGGTTATCATCCTGCTGCTTGTTGTAGCCGGGCGATCCTTCTTCATGTTGTTCATCGCGCTGGGTGCGGTGGGCTGGCTAACGATGGCGCGGATCGTGCGGGGACAGACCCTGACCCTGAAGAACCGTGAATTCATCGAGGCCGCCCGTGCCGCCGGTGTCAGCGAGTTCACCATCATGTACCGCCACATCCTGCCCAACCTGTTGGGCGTGGTGATCGTCTATGCCTCGCTGCTGGTGCCCGAGATGATCCTGACCGAGAGCTTTATCTCGTTTCTGGGTCTGGGTATCTCGGAACCCTACACCTCGTTGGGCCGCTTGATCGCCGAAGGGGCTGGGACGATGAGCTATGGCACGCTGTGGCAACTGATGTACCCGCTGACATTCTACGTCACCATCATCATCACGATGTTCTTCATCGGCGATGGTTTGCGCGACGCTCTGGACCCGAAGGATCGCTGATATGAGTTTGTTCTCCGTCAAGGACCTGAGCGTCCAGTTCGACACCCCTGATGGCGTGGTCGAGGCTGTCAAAGGCATCAGTTTCGACATCAATCCCGGCGAATGCCTTGGCATCGTGGGTGAAAGCGGATCGGGTAAAAGCCAGACCTTCATGGCCGCGATGGGGCTTTTGCCGCCTGCAGGCCGGGCCATGGGGTCGGCCATGCTGAACGGCAATGAAATCCTGAACCTGCCCGTCAACACGTTGAACAAGATCCGCGGATCGGATGTGGGCATGATCTTTCAGGATCCGTTGACAGCCCTGACACCGCATCTGCGGGTTGGCCAACAGATGCGCGAGGTTCTGCAAATTCACGAGGGCCTACAAGGCTCTGCCGCGCGCCAACGCTGTCTGGACTGGCTGAACCGAGTGCGTATCCCCGAAGCTGCGCGCCGTCTGGATCAGTACCCGCACGAGCTTTCTGGCGGGATGCGCCAGCGGGTGATGATCGCTATGTCGATGCTGTGTAACCCCAAGCTGCTGATCGCGGACGAGCCGACGACGGCGCTGGATGTTACCGTTCAGGCCGACATTCTGGACCTGATGGTTCATCTGCAAAAGGATGAAGGCACCGCGATTGCCCTGATCACGCACGACATGGGCGTCGTAGCGCGCATGTGCGACCGGATTCAGGTCATGCGCATGGGTGAGTTTGTCGAGGAGGGTGATGCGCGCGAAATCTTCCGCGCTCCGCAGCATGCCTATACCCGCACCCTTCTTGAGGCGATGCCGCGCATCGATGCGGGCGACGCGCCCAAAGCGCTGCCTGCGGTCGATGAGCCGTTGCTTAAGGTCGATGACGTCAAGGTTCATTTCCCGATCCATGTCTCGGGCGGATTGTTCGGGCGCAAAGTGCCGCTGAAGGCGGTCGACGGTGTCAGCTTCGACATTCGCAAGGGTGAAACTCTGGGCGTTGTGGGTGAGTCGGGCTGTGGCAAATCCACGCTGGCTCGGGCTGTTCTGCAACTGATCGAACCGAGCGCCGGCAATGTCAGCTGGCTGGGCAGCCCGATTGTCGGGCTGAAACGCGCCGAGCTGAACAAATACCGCAAAGACCTGCAGATCGTGTTTCAGGACCCTTTGGCGAGCCTTGATCCGCGGATGACAATCTCGGCCTCTATTGCCGAGCCGCTGAAAACCTATCGTCCTGATCTGACCGATCGTGAGCGCAAGGAAATGGTCGCCGAGATGATGGAGCGGGTGGGTCTGAACGCCAACATGATCAACCGTTACCCACATGAGCTGTCCGGCGGGCAGAACCAGCGCGTGGGAATCGCGCGGGCCATGATCAACAAACCGAAACTGATCATCTGTGACGAGGCTGTTTCGGCGCTTGATGTGTCCATTCAGGCCCAAATCGTTGAATTGTTGCGTGAATTGCAACAAGAATTCGGCCTGTCGATGATCTTCATCAGCCATGATTTGTCGGTGGTGCGGGCTGTGTCGAACCGGATTATGGTGCTGTACCTGGGTCGCATCGTTGAACTTGGCGATGGTGAGGTGATCTGTTCCGACCCCATTCACCCGTACACCAAGTCGCTGATCTCGGCCGTTCCGATCCCGGACCCGGATGTCGAGCGCAGCCGCCAAAGGCTTAAGCTGCCGGGAGAATTACCCTCGCCCATGGATCCAAAGGCGGCACTGCGGTTCCTGCCCAGCCGGTTGTCGGCGGGTCAGGTAGACTATGTCCCGCAGCTGAGCGAAGTTGCACCGGACCATTTCGTGGCCGAGCACGACCCGCTTGATGCTATTATGGCCAATGGCTGAACACTTGCGCCCCAGTGCCGCAGAACGGTGCGGGGGCGCGGTTTCGTTTTGACTCTGACCCTTGGTTAATGGCAGATTCCAACCGGTCCAGGGGAACTGTGCCTGGTGCAATTGATTGATACGGATTTACATCTTATGTGAAAGCGCCGGCTATAAAGACGCCCCGCCGGTTGTGCATCGAATTTGAGAGGTAACATGACACGCAAGGTCACCAAGGCGATTTTTCCCGTTGCAGGGATGGGAACACGGTTTCTGCCGGCGACCAAATCGGTGCCAAAAGAAATTATGACATTGGTTGACCGTCCGCTGGTCCAATACGCAATCGACGAGGCGCGCGCGGCTGGGATCAAGGAATTCATTTTTGTGACCTCGCGCGGGAAATCCGCGCTCGAGGATTACTTCGACCACAATCTGGTGCTGGAGCAGGATCTGAAGTCCAAGGGCAAGGATGAGCTGCTGGAGATTCTGAATGCCACCAATATGGAAAGTGGTGCAATCGCCTATATCCGCCAGCACAAGGCGCTGGGGCTGGGCCATGCGGTCTGGTGCGCGCGCCGCCTGATCGGGGATGAACCCTTTGCCGTCATGCTGCCCGACGATGTCATCGCAGCCGACAAGCCCTGTCTGCAGCAGATGGTCGAGGCCTATGAGGAAACCGGCGGCAACATGGTTGCTGCGATGGAGGTTCCCAACGAGAAGACAAGCTCGTACGGGATTCTGGATACCGGTGAGAATGTCGGCACCGTGGTTCGGGCAAGGGGGATGGTCGAAAAGCCCAAACCTGCCGAGGCGCCCTCGAATCTGGCCGCAATCGGTCGCTACATTCTGGGTCCGTCGGTGCTGTATAATCTGAACCAGATGAAGACAGGCAGCGGCGGTGAGATTCAGCTGACCGACGCGATCGCCGAGGACATCACCAACGGTGTCCCGGTCTTTGGCTACAAGTTCGACGGCCAGCGGTTCGATTGCGGTTCAAAGGCCGGGTTCCTGCAGGCGACCGTCTCTTTCGCTCTGGATCGCGACGATCTGCGCGATGACCTGAGCCGCTATCTGCACGACATCGTCGCCTCGGATCGCGCCGCCCAATAACGGCCCTCTGAGGGAGCAGGTTACATGAGCAAGATCTATCCGGTCATCCTGTGCGGCGGCTCCGGTACGCGGCTTTGGCCGCTGTCGCGCAAAAGCTATCCCAAGCAATTCGTGCCCCTGATCGGCGAGACCAGCCTGCTGCAGCAATGCGCCGAGCGTCTGCAAGGGCCGGATAGTGCGCCTTATGCCAAGCCCTTGATCCTGACCAACGAGGCCTTTCGCTTTGTTGTGCCAGAACAGCTGATGGAGATCGGGGTCGATCCGGGCCCTATCCTGATCGAGCCCGAAGGGCGCAATACCGCCCCGGCCGTTCTGGCCGCGGCACTGCATCTGGCCTCGGTCGATGTGGAGGCTGTGATGCTGGTGGCAGCGTCGGATCACGTGATCCCCGACACCACCGCCTTTCAAACCGCCGTGGCCGAAGGGGCGCGCACGATCGCCGAACGTGGCGATCTGGTGACCTTCGGCATCACACCGGACCGGCCCGAGACCGGGTATGGTTACCTCAAACTGCGCCATGCGCCAGATACGTCCGGTTCGGCGGTTCCGCTGGATCGGTTTGTAGAAAAACCCGATCTGGACAACGCCAAAGCAATGGTCGCTGATGGCAGCTATCTCTGGAATTCGGGCATCTTCCTGTTTGCCGTACGCGACATCCTGAAAGCCTTTGAACAGCACGCGCCTGACCTTATGGCTCCGGTTCGCAAGGCGGTTGACCAGGCGCAATCCGATCTTGGCTTTCTCAGACTGGATGCTGAGGCCTGGGGCGGGGTTCAGGATATCTCGATCGACTACGCGGTGATGGAGAAGGCCGACAACCTCAGCGTTGTGCCTTATGCCGCCGGGTGGTCCGACGTGGGCAGCTGGTCTGCGGTGCAGGAGCTCAGCAACCCCGACGCGAATGGTGTTGCCACGGCGGGCGAGGTCACGGCCATCGATTGCCGAAACGTGCTGGTCCGCTCGGAATCCCCTGCGCAGGAGGTCGTCGCTATGGGGCTTGAGAATGTGATCACCGTGGCCATGCCCGACGCGGTTCTTGTCGCCAGCATGGACAGGGCGCAGGACGTCAAACAGGCGGTTGCGGCGCTGAGGGCCAAGGGGGCAAAACAGGCTGAATCGCTGCCGGTCGACCACCGCCCCTGGGGCTGGTTTGAAAGCCTCGTGATAGGCGACCGGTTTCAGGTGAAACGCATCCACGTTCATCCGGGCGCTTCGCTGAGCCTTCAGTCGCATCACCACCGGTCCGAGCATTGGATTGTGGTCGAGGGGACCGCCGAGGTCACCATCGACGATACGGTTCAACTGGTCTCGGAAAACCAGTCGGTCTACGTGCCGCTGGGCGCGGTGCACCGGATGACAAACCCCGGCAAAGTGCCGATGGTTCTGATCGAGGTGCAGACCGGGACCTATCTGGGCGAAGACGATATCATCCGCTACGAGGATATCTACGCCCGCGATTAGGGGCCTCATTTCTTAACAGATTACCAGACGGGCGTTCGGCCCGGTCAGGTGGGATTCACGCGGATCACGGCAGGGTGGCGCGCAATCATCACCGGACCGATAGCCTCAGGAGGACGCCCGTGCCACAGAACTCACCCCGACTGGACCTGCCCTATTTGCAACCCGCGCAAGCCCAGAAACACGTCACCCATAACGAGGCGCTGCGCGCACTCGACCTTATCGTCCAACTGAGCGTCGCCTCTGTCAACGCCACCACGCCTCCGGCCGCGCCCGAGCAGGGCGAAACGCACGCCTTGGGCGCAACGCCCAGCGGCGACTGGAGCGGACAGGCCAACAAGCTGGCGGCATGGATCGACAATGCCTGGCATTTTCTGACGCCCGGCACAGGGTGGCGCGCCTGGGATCAGGGTGCAGGTCAGATCCGGGTGTGGGATGGGGCCGCATGGATCGATCCACCGGTCAACGCTCAGAACCTCCCCGGCGTGGGTATCGCCACCGGGTCCGATGCAATCAACCGCCTGTCCGTGCGCAGCCCTGCCACGTTGCTGACACATGAAGGGGGCGGGCATCAGCTGAAGATCAACAAGGCGGACGCGGGCGAGACGGCTTCGTTGCTGTTTCAGTCGAACTGGACCGGCTATGCCGAAATGGGCCTGTCGGGCAGTACCGAATTTTCGATCAAGGTGTCACCGGATGGCAGCAGCTGGTCCGAAGCGCTGCGGATTGATGCAGCCACAGGTACGGTTGGAGGGAGTTCGGTCCAAAACAGCGCTCAGGACGTCACCCCCGGGCGCCTAATGCGCGCGGATTACGGCTATGGCCCCGGCAATCTGTTGGGCGCAGTGTCCGAAACCGCGGGCACGCCCAGCGGTGCAGTGATTGAACGCAGCGAAAATGCTAACGGCGCATATGTGCGCTTTGCCGATGGCACACAGATTTGCACCGCCACGCTGGATCCGGTCGCCTGCACCGCGGCAACTGGTCCCGTGTTCGCCAGCGGTGCAGTGGACTGGGATTTCCCGATTGCGTTTGCACCAGGTACCACTCCGGTGTTGGCAGGCAATGGCGGGGCGCTCACACGATTTGTGGGGTTTGATGCCGCATCCGAGGTGGAAGTCAGCGCTCAGGTGATGTCCGTTACCTCGGACCCAACCGCCTTGCCGCCAGCTTTGACGGCGGTTGGGCGTTGGTTCTGAGGTATCGGGCGGCCCAGAACTGATGGCGGATGGTCACAAATCTGCAGTCCAGACGCGGTAACGCCCCTGCCCTGTGACCTCCCGGATCAGACCCCGGCGCGTGAACTTGTCCAGATTTCGCTGAACAGCTGCGCGTGAGGAACGGGTCAACTCTTCGGCCAACGGAGCCGAAACCATCGGCCAGGCGGTCAGCACATCAATCAGAACGGGTGGCGTGCGCCCGCTGAGGTCCGAAGTGGCCTCGCGCGCGCGCGCCTCCCACGCGCTGATCCGATCCAGATGCAGCAAAGCAGCAAGGGCGGCCTGTCCTGCCCCTCTTATCCAAGCCGCAAACTTTTCATCGACTGACCCAACCCCGCGCAGCGCACCGGGCCCAGACAGCGCCAGCGGCAAAAACACTGCCCCGCCTCGTCCCATGGTCGCCGCGTGCCGGTTCGCGACGACGGCGGCTTCGGTATCTTGCCCGATCCCCGGCGAGAATGCCCTCCAGGCGTGAAATCCGATTGCAGCCTGCGTGACCGGATGCAGCCCTTGGGCGCTGCGCATGACCTCAGCCAGATCGGCAACCGCTTCGGGTACGTCTTCGATCCCTTGCGCCTGACGGTCGAGAAAGGCTGTCAAACCGCCCTCCCATCCGCCGTCAGAAGGTCCCGCACCCGCCGTCAGCCGCCGTACCGCCCAACCTGCACGATACAGCGCCTGCACATCATCGCCAGTAGAGCCGAGCCGCAACCCGGTCCACAACGCCAGCCGGTCAACCCCGATCCGATCACCGGTCCACCAACCCAAATCCGAGACTTCCATCAACGCCAACCGGTGTCCCCAACCCGCAGGGCCCGCGCGCAGCCGTTCGTCCAGTGCACCGAATGTCAGGGCAAGATCAGCGAGTTCTGCGGACAGCTCAGATTGCGCCGCACGCCAGTCGCGCGGGTCGAACAACAGGTTGGACTGAGGCCGAGGGCCCGGGGTCAGAAAATCCTCGGGGCTCTCTTCGTCTTCCGGCGGAAGAAACCAAAGATCCTCGTCCTCGGGTGGATCTGTGTCGTATATGCTGCGTGGCCACTCTTCGGTGGCGTCGTCATCCGTATCCGGTTTCACAGGTCTGGGCGTCATGGTCGATATTCTTCGGCCATTTGGCCCCGCCCACAAGCGGTTTCTGCGCGATTAGCCGGTGAAAGCACCCGTCAGCACGCTGAGTTCTCGATCCAGATCCGTCTGCGGATCACTGCCCAGCAGCATATAGCCATAACCACCACCGGCCCAGGTCGCGGTCGACAGACCACTAAGAACGGCCAGGTTCACGTCCTTGGCTGGCGCGCCTTCACCCTGCCGAATAATACAGAAGGCGAAAGGCTGACCTTGTGCGTCCGCAAAAACAATCTGCACCAGAGGTTTGCCGTTGAAAGACAGCACCTGCGCGCGCTTCAGATCCAGACCAGGAAGATCCTCAAGAACATCACGGTTCAATGACCGCCCCAGCTCTGCCTCGGCGCGGGCAAATTGCGCATCCAGCGCCTCGGGGGAATCATCTAGCGAGGCTATGGTCTCGGGCACATAAAGCGACTGGTAGATTGCGGCCTGCGCAGCCCAGCCCAATTCGGTCGGGCGGGTGGCCCAGAACGTTGCCGAAACGGCAATCACCGCGACAGAGGCGGCAACCGCAAGCAGACGCAGCGACCCTGCCATGCTCTGCGCTGCGACAGGCGCTGGCAGCTCGACATGTGGTGTCTGCGCCGGGACCTCTGCAAAGGCCTCTTGCACAACTGCAGCGAACGGGTCGAGCGCCATCAGGCGCGTTTCCAGCGCCGGATCATCCGCAATTGCATCCTCAATCGCGCGGGCTTCGGGTTCCTCAAGACTGCCTTCCAGATACGCCAGAAGCGTCTTATCTGAAAACTTCATTTGTCACTCCGTTGACCGATGTCGGCACTGTCGTGCTGCATCACGGATTTCAATTTCTGCCGGGCATTGGACAACCGGCTCATGATGGTACCGATGGGAACGTCCAGCATAGCAGCAGCTTCGCGGTAACTGTATCCTTCTACGAACACAAGCATAACCGTTTCTCGCTGCGCTTCTGGCAGCTGCATCACTTGAGTAAACACCTGAGCGGCGAAAATATTCGTTTCTGAATCGGGTCCGATTGCAATTAATTCGGATTCAGGCGTCACCGACAGTGCTTGCGCCTTGCGAACCGAGCGCGCACGGATTTCGTTGAGCCAGATCGAGCGGCAGATGGTCATCAGCCAACTGTCCAGCCGTTCGAAAGATGTAACCTGATGGTGCTTTTCCAACGCCCGCAGCGCGGTGGCCTGCAAAAGGTCATCTGCCATATCGGATGCGCCGGACAGAGCAAGCCCAAATCGCCAGACCCGTTTTGAATGTGTCTGGATCGCGCCGCGCACGGCCTGTTCGGAACTCATTTCAACGCTCATCGAATAAATCGCGACTTATGTGTGTTTGCTCTGATATGGGACCGGGCCCGCTTGGTCTGAACTGACATAGACTCTGGAGGAAAGAAATGAAACTTCTGCTGAAAACATTCACGATTGCGTCGGCAATTATTGCAGCTCCTGCCTTTGCGGCCGACTGGACGTTGGACCCCGAGGCTTCGCATCTGGCCTATGGCACGGTTAAAATCGAGGATGTGGGCGAGGTCAATTCCTTTAGTAAGCTGTCAGGTCATGTCGGTAAAAACGGCGCGGTCGAGATCGATATCGATCTGTCATCGGTCGAGACCAATATCGATATCCGCAATGAGCGCATGATCGAGCATGTCTTCCGCAAAGCCCCAAGCGCAACGCTGACCGCGCAGATCGACATGGACGAAGTTTCGAAACTTGCGGTTGGACAGACCACCGTGATGGAGGTGGATGCGAAACTGTCATTCGTCGGCACGGACATAGAGTTCTATACCGACATGTTCGTCCTTCGCGTGGGTGAGGATACCGTTCTGGTGTCGACCAATGACATGGTGTTCATCAGTGCGGAAGACGCGGGGGTCACCCCCGGTGTCGACAAGCTGCTGGAACTGGCGCAATTGCCCAGCATCACCCGAACCGTTCCTGTCACAGCCCGCCTGATGTTCACTCAGGACGGCTAAGGTCTTGCGGCGCGACGGGCTGTCATCAGTGTTATCAGTTCCTCTTTAGTTCGCCCGATATGCGTCGCAAGCAACGCGCAGGCCGCGTCCGTCTGACCGGCCTGCGCCAGCTTCAACAACTCCCGATGTTCCTTTCTGGCCGCCCCGCGCTGCTGCATCACGCTCAGGTGCATGCGGATATAGCGATCAGATTGCAGCGAGACGCGGTACAGCAGATCATTGGTCAAACCCCGCCCCGCTGCCGCATAAAGCGCTGCGTGAAAACGATGGTTCAGCGCACCCCACTGGCCAACATCATTGGCATCATATGAGGCTTCCATCTGCTGCAGAATGTCCTTGCATTCGGCAAACTCCACAGTGGTCATCGCGGGGATGGCACGTCGGAACAGATCAACCTCAAGCAACACGCGCAGATCGAAAATCTCGGCAATCTCGTCCAGTGAGTGCTCGGTGACCGAGGCCCCCCGATTGTTGGTCAGAACCACCAACCCCTCGGCATCCAGCTGCTTGAGCGCTTCGCGGACGGGCATGCGCGAGACGTCGTATTCTTCGGCCAGCGCCTCTTGGCGGATGGTTTCACCTTCTGCCAGATCTCCGCTCAGGATGCGTTCACGCAGGTCGCTGGCGATCACATCCGGCAGGCTTTGCCGGGTTATGGCGCGTTTCGGTCCCATGTCAGGCCCCCCACGTATCGCTCAACCGATAGCCGCCAGGCCATGGATCATCGGGGTCCAGCATGTGCTGATGGGTCCCGGTGATCCAGCCCCGGCCTGAGATTTCCGGGGTAATAGCCGCGCGGCCGTTCAGGTCTTGCTGATCGACGATACGGCAGCGGAACTCGCTATCGATCACCGAGCGTGCGTGGTACCGGTCAGTCGCCGACATTTGCCCCTTGGCCAGCAGCACCGCCATCCGGGCCGAAGCGCCAGTGCCACAGGGCGATCGGTCGAGCTTACCCGGTTTGATCGCCACAGTGTTGCGACCGGTCAGGATATCACCCTCGCGGTGCAGGGGTCCTGCGATCTGGCAGAAAGAGATATGATTCCAGTCCTTTGCGGGATGGCTAAACCCCAGCTGTTCATTCGCTGCATCAGTGATCCGCGCACCGGTACGGGCCAGATCAGCGCCCTCATCCGGTGTCAGTGCAAAGCCCAGATCGGCGGCTTCGACAATAACAAAACTGTCGCCGCCAAAGGCGGTGTCGACGCGCAGGGTTCCAAGCCCCTCTACCTCAATCCGCGCGTCCAGCTTGTCTGCAAAGCTGGGAACATTCTGCACATAGATGCGTTCGGCCTTGCCATTGCGACACTCGGCGCGCACCCGAACCAATCCTCCGGGGGCCTCCAGCGTCAGGTGCGTCTCGGGCTCCTGCATGGGAAGTATGCCGCTGTCCAGCAGCACGGTCGAGACACAGATCGCGTTCGAACCGGACATGGGCGGCGTGTCTTCGGGCTCCATGATGATAAACCCCGCATCCGCCTCGGGGTGCTTGGGCGGCACCAGCAGATTGAAATGCCGGAACACACCGCCGCGCGGTTCGTTCAACATGAACCGGCGCAGGGTCTGGTCGGTGTCTATAAAGTTGCGCTGATCCCAAACCGTATCACCGGGCGGAGGGGCAACGCCCCCCACAATCACATCTCCGACCTCACCTTCGGCATGGGCCGAGACGACGTGTATGGTTTTGCTGCTGCGCATAGGACCTCTTTTAGAAACGGTTGGCCGAGTATGGCTGCGGCGAAATCGGAGGTGTCTGGCCATCGATCAACGCGCCGACCAGTTCCGCCGTTCCCGCCGACTGGGTCAGGCCAAGGTGCCCGTGACCGAAAGCATAGATCACGCCGGCCGCGCTCGGCGAGGGGCCGATAACGGGTATGCTGTCGGGCAGCGAAGGCCGGAAGCCCATCCATTGTGTGCCGCCCTCGGTCTTGAGTCCGGGCAGAAACTGGGTCGCTTTTTGCAACAGAATCTCCGAGCGCCTGTAGTTCGGAGGCAGTTTCAGCCCGCCAAGCTCTACCGCGCCGCCGATACGGACACCGCCATTGATCCGGCTGGCGACAAAGCCGTGGCGCGAAAAGGTCAGGTGCATGCGCAAATCGAACGCACCCTGTGGCAGGGTCGTATTGTAACCGCGCTCTGTCTCAAGCGGTATGCGATCGCCCAGCGTTTTTGCAAGATGATGAGACCATGCGCCTGCGGCTACAACTGCACGGGGTGTCGTGATTGTGCCTTCGGCATGCAGGATGTCGATGCCGTCGGCTCCCGTCGTCAGAGCACGAATGTCGCAATACTCGATCTGACCGCCCCGATCCCTGAATGTGCGCGCCAAAAGCTCAACCCACGCCTTAGGGTCGACCGTGTTCAGCCAAGCGGGCGTGAACCCGGCATGGGTGAACCGCGGGCTCAAACCGGGTTGTTTTTCGGCAATCGCGCCCGGGCTCTCCAACAGTTCGAACTCAATCCCATGGCGGCGGCGAAGTTCCCAGGTGGGCAAGCTGGCGCGGTAATCCGCCTCGCTTTCATACAACTGCAACTGTCCGTCGCGTTGCATCAGCGCTTCGCCATCTACCGAAGGGATCAGCCGTTCCAGCGCCGCCGAGGACAAACCCATCAGCTGCGCCTGTGCGCTCAGTAAGTTTTCATAACGGCGTCGGCTACTGGCGCGCCAAAACCGATACATCCAAGGTGCGATCTTCAGAGCATACGCAGGCGGAATCGAAAGTGGCCCAAGAGGATCCAGCAACCACCGCGGCGCCTTCCGCATGATCCCCGGCGTGGCCAGAGGTTCGATCTCGGTAAATGCAAAGGCCCCAGCGTTGCCTGCCGAGGTCTCGGCTGCGACGCCCTTGCGATCCAAAACGCGGACCTGATGCCCCCGGCGCTGCAATTCCAGAGCAGTGGTGATACCGATCACGCCAGCGCCGATAACTGTGACTTGGGTCATATTTCGATCCCTGCGCGGAACGGGTCTTGCGGGTTGAAGATCAAAGTGGCCTCGGCCATGACATAGGCCTGCCCGGTGATCTGCGGGATAATCCCACCATTCGGACCGCGCTGATAGGACATCCGATAGGAACTGCCGATGACGCTTTCCTGTTCAATCTCTTCTCCCGGCATGAGCGTACCATCCGCGGCCAGACAGGCCAGCCGCGCTGAACTGCCGGTGCCACAAGGTGAGCGATCGTAATTGTCGTCCGGACACAGTACAAAATTTCGGCCATGCGCGCCGTCAGGCGAACGATCTTGCAAGATCACATGATCCACGGGCTCGCCCTGCTCTCCGCCGGCCCCCGATGCAATCGAGGCTTCCCGGATCGCGATGTTCAAATCGGTCATCGCGCCAATATTGTCGGGCGTGACCGGGATCGGACTGGGATCGACAATGAAGAACCAATTGCCGCCATAGGCGATATCGCCGGTCACTGTGCCATGGTTGGGCACCGTCAGCGATACACCCTGATGCACCCGGCGGCTTTCTATGTTGGTGACGGTGACCGTATTTGCATCATGAAGCTCGACCGTTACCACCCCGGCGGGTGTTTCGATGCGATGCGTTCCGACATCAATCCGCCCCAGATGCGCCAGTGTCACGGTCAGACCGATGGTACCATGACCGCACATACCCAAGACCGCATCCACGTCGAAATAGATCACGCCGGTGATACAGGAGGGGTCCACAGGCTCGACCAGCAGTGCGCCCACCATCGCGGGCTGTCCGCGCGGTTCTAACATGATCGAGCGATAGAAGGCTTCATGCTCGGTCGCCAACCGCCGGGCGCGCTCGGCCAACGGCCCCGCGCCCAGATCGGGCGCGCCGTTCAGGATGACCCGCGTGGGTTCGCCTCCGGTATGGCTGTCGATCACATGCATTCGGCGATCACCCCGCCCTGTTTCGACCAATCTGCAAACCAGTTGCGGAACAGGGAATATTGCTGTTCGCAATAATTGCGCTGAGCATCCGTCAGGGCGTCGGTTTCGTTGAAATGCAAGCGGTATTCCTCTTCGCCGTTCAGCACCAGAAGGTGTTTGTAATACAGCACCAGATCGGGGCCTTCGTCAAAGCTGGACAAAACATGGAATGCCTCGGTCAGTTCCTGCGCACGCTGGCGGGCCTCGGCATGACCGGCGGCGGCTTTCTGGGACAGCGCGGCCAGCAAAAGCGCCTCGCGCGGCAACGCGGTGCCGATGCCCGTGATCGAGCCGGTTGCACCGCAGTTGACGAAACCGTGGTAGACCTCGGTATCTACTCCGACCATCAGGGTGACCTGATCATCCTGACTTGTGATAGTCTCGGCTGCGTATCGCAGATCATCCTTGCCGCCGAATTCTTTAAACCCGACCAGATTGGCATGCTCGGCACGCAGGGCAAAGAACAGGTCGGCCCGTGTTGCAAAACCATAATACGGGCTATTGTAGATGATCGCGGGCACGTCCGGCGCGGCCTCGAGAATCGCCTTGAAATGATTCTTCTGCGCGGTCGGAGAGCTGCCCCGCGACAATACCCGCGGGATCACCATCAACCCCGCCGCCCCCATCTTCTGCGCATGGGCAGCATGCGCGACGGCTGATTTCGTGTTGATCGCGCCGGTACCGACCACAACGGGCAGACCTGCATCAATCAGGCGCTCGACCCCCTCCATCCGCTGCGCGTCGGTCAGCAGCGGCCAATCTCCCATCGAGCCGCAATAGACCACGGCCGACATGCCCGCCGCGATCATGTCCTGTCCTTTACGGACCAGCGCATCGAAATCAGGTTCTCGGTCAGGGGTGCAAGGGGTCATCAGGGCAGGCATAGTGCCGGTGAAGATATTTGCGGACATCGGGGGTCTCCGTTGAGCGGGTGTTCGACTCGTCTCTAGCGGATATTGGATACAAAATCCATCACAGAGTGCCCGCGCATTAAAGCCCGGAACCTACGCAGATTTCCGGGGCAATTTCATGGAATAAAGCAGCCTTCAGCGCAGGCGTTGCCCGGTTTCCGGGTCAAACAGCATGGCGCGTTCCGGGCGGACCGAGATGCCAATCCGATCGCCGGTGTCGCTGCGCTGATCGTCGCGCTCTTCCACGATCAGCTTGTCACCATTCGGGGTCAGCAGATAGGAATACGAAACCCCACCCAGCGCTTCGGTCAGATCGACCGAGCATGTGTCACCGCCGCGATCCACCTCAATGTGCTCGGGTCGGATGCCCAGTGTCACTTTTGATGCGCCCGACGGTACGCTTGCGGTGACTGGAACATCATCGGTCAAAGCCGGGTGCCGAACCATGCCGTCGACCACTTCGCAGTCCAGAAAGTTCATCGCGGGCGACCCGATGAACCCGGCGACAAACCTGTTGTCTGGGTCGCGATAAAGATCCATCGGCGCACCCACCTGTTCGATCCTGCCATCGCGCAGCACGACGATCTTGTCGGCCATGGTCATGGCCTCAACCTGATCGTGGGTCACATAGATCATCGTGGCGCCGATTTCCTGATGCAGCCGCGCGATCTCGACCCGCATCTCGACCCGCAGCTCTGCATCCAGATTGGACAGCGGCTCATCGAACAAAAACACCTCGGGCCCGCGTACAATGGCGCGTCCGATGGCAACCCGCTGACGCTGGCCCCCAGACAGGGCCTTGGGCTTGCGCTTGAGATACTGATCCAGCTTGAGAATGTTCGACGCTTCCTGAACCTTGCGGTCGATTTCGGCCTTCGCAACGCCATTCATTCGCAGGCCAAAGCCCATGTTCTCGGCCACCGTCATGTGCGGATAGAGCGCATAGGTCTGGAACACCATCGCAACCCCACGCTTGGCCGGGTCCATATGCGTGACATCACGCGCGCCGATGTGGATCTCCCCGTCCGAGGTCTCCTCAAGCCCTGCAATCATCCGCAGCAACGTGGACTTGCCACAGCCCGAGGGGCCGACGAACACGCAGAACTCACCATCTTCGATCTGCAGATCGATTCCGTGGATGACCTGAGTCTGGCCATAGCGCTTGATCGCGCCCTTCAGGGTTACACCTGTCATGTTGCTTGCATCCTGTCCTTCTGGCTCTCGGGGAACCGCCACGCCTGTGCTTCGGTTCCGATCTGTTCGGCCACGCGCCGTACACGGGGAACCCATGATTCCAACTGCTCGAAATTCATCCGCCCGGTCGATCCGGTCACCGACAGCGCGCCCAGCACGCGGCCTTTGGGTGTCAGAATCGGGCAGGCAATGCAGATGATGCCGGGTTCGTGTTCCTCGTCATCCACCGCATAGCCCCGGCCGCGGATCACCGCCAGATCGGTGCGCAACGCTTCTTCCGAAGCCAGCGTCTTTTCAGTGAAACGGTGAAAGCTCTGCTGCGAGATCGTTTTCTGCAGCAGGTCTTCGTCCAGAAAAGCCATCATCGCCTTGCCAACGCCGGTGCAATAGGCCGGGCCCACCTTGCCCGCTTCGGAATACATCTCAATGGGCCGCTGCGCGTTGCGTTTGTCCACATACAGCACCTGCCCGGAATCGAGTTGCGCCAGATGCACCGTTTCGCCGGTTTCCTGACTGAGCACATCCAGAAAAGGTCGCGCAATCGGAGCGAGTGAGCTTTGGGTCCAGGCCGAATGCGCCAATCGCACCAGCCGCATGCCTGGGGAATAGGTCTGTCGTTCCGGGTCGTAGTGCAGCATGCCCTGATTGGTCAGCGATTGCAGGAACCGATACAGCGTCGCCTTGGGAAAGTCGCTGCTGTCCAGCAATTCCGCGAATCGCACCGGTCGCTGAAACGACGCCACCTGATCCAGCACATCACATGCTTTTCCTATTGTTCCGTCACCTGCCACGGGTGGGGGTTCTCCTCCGGTTTTCCCTGCGGCGGTGCCACGAGGGTCTTGACAAGACTAGCCGAGTCGATGTGTAGTTTTCAATATATAAAACACGGTTCCATTATTTGGAACTTTAAAAGACCAGAATGGAAGCAAAAGGGAGGAAACCATGCATTCCATCTTCAAGCGCACAGCGGCTGCGCTGACCATGAGCGTTGCACTCGCCGCTCCGGCTGCCGCAGAGCTTTCCGGTGAGCTGCGCATTTTCCTCGACACATCGAACCCGGCGCCGCGCGCGACGATGGAAGCGATGATCGAACGGTTTGCGGCGCAGCATCCCGGTCTGGAGATCGAAACCACCGTGATCGACCGCGAAGCCTACAAGACCCAGATCCGCAACTTTCTAACCGCGGATACACCGGACGTTGCGACTTGGTACGCTGCGAACCGGATGAAACCGTATGTCGAGGCCGGTCTGTTCGAGGATGTCTCGGACCTTTGGGCCGAACCCGAGATCGCAGAGAATCTGGCTTCGACCAAGGGGGCGATGACCATCGATGGCAAGCAGTGGGGCGTGCCTTACACATACTATCAGTGGGGCGTTTACTACCGCAAAGACATCTTCGATGAGCTGGGCCTGACCGAGCCGACCACTTGGGAAGAAGAACTGGCAAACTGTCAGAAGATCGTCGATTCCGGTCGCGCCTGCTATACCATCGGCACCAAGTTCCTGTGGACCGCAGGCGGCTGGTTCGATTATCTGAACATGCGCACCAACGGGTTCGACTTCCACAACCAACTCGCCAATGGTGAAATCAGCTGGGAGGACGACCGCGTCAAACAGACCTTCGCCAACTGGAAGCAGTTGATCGACATGGGCGCGTTCATCGACAACCACCAGACCTATAGCTGGCAGGAAGCGCTGCCCTTCATGGTCAATGGTGAAGCCGCCGCGTATCTGATGGGCAACTTCGCCGTTGCACCGCTGCGCGAGGCGGGTCTGACCGATGATCAACTGGACTTCTACCAGTTCGTTGCCATCAACCCCGATGTTGAACTGGCCGAAGACGCCCCTACGGACACGTTCCATATCCCGGCCAACGCATCCAACAAAGAAGCGGCCCGCGAATTTCTGCGCTTTGTGGTCTCGGCAGACGAGCAGACCGAGATCAACAATGGCGCAAATCTCGGCCAACTGCCGGTGAATGCACAGTCCAAGGTGGATGACGACAAATTCCTGCAGCAGGGCTTTGCCATGCTGTCATCGAACAGCCCTGGCGGCGTTGCCCAGTTCTGGGACCGTGACGCACCGGCTGAGATGGCAAAGGTGTCGATGGAAGGCTTCCAGGAATTCATGGTCAAGCCTGACAATGCCGATCGCATCCTGGCCAAGCTGGAACGCGCGCGCGAGCGCATCTACGACAACTGATCCGGTCAGGCCGGACCCAAGCCCGGCCTGCACCTCAAAACTGCGTAAGGCGGGTGCAGCCCGCCTTACTCCTTCGACCTAAATCCCGAGAGTCCCATGTCCGTCGCAGACGCCCCCGAACAGGAAAGCTGGTTCCACCGAAACCAACAACGCATCGCGCCGTGGCTGTTTCTGGCTCCGGGTCTGCTGTTCTTCATGGTCTATGTGATCATTCCGGTCTTTCAGTCCTTCAACCTGTCACTTTACGAATGGGATGGGCTGGGGGCCGCAGAATATGTAGGTTTTCGCAATTACGAGGACCTGTACTGGGAATGGGTCGACCGCGACGCGTTTTATATCTCGCTCAAGAACAACCTGATCTGGCTGATCCTGTATCTTGCCGCGATCCCGGCAGGGCTGTTCATCGCGCTGTTCCTGAACCAGACCGTCTGGGGCATCCGGCTTTATAAATCCCTGTTTTTCTTTCCCTTCGTCATTTCTCAGGTGGTCGTGGGTCTTGTCTTTACGTGGTTCTATGACCCGACCTTTGGTCTCCTGAACGAATTCCTGGGCTTTTTCGGCCTCGGCCCGCTGAACGTGCTGGGGGATGAGCGTTTCGTCACCTATGGCATCATCTTCGCCGGTCTGTGGCCGCAAACCGCCTATTGCATGATCCTGTATCTGACCGGCCTGAACGCCGTGGACCCCGAACAGATCGAGGCCGGACGTCTGGACGGCGCAAAGGGCGCGCGGATGCTGTGGCACATCATCCTGCCCCAACTGCGCCCCGCCACCTTCATCGCCTTCGTCGTGACCATCATCGGTGCGCTGCGGTCCTTTGACCTGATCTCGATCATGACCCAGGGCGGCCCGTTCGGATCATCCCGCGTGCTGGCCTATTACATGTTTGAGGTCGCGCTGTCAGAATATGGTTTTCGCATGGGATATGGCGCGGCCATTGCCGTGATCCTGTTCCTGATCATGCTGTGCTTCATCGCCTACTTCCTGTGGTCGATGTATCGCGAAGAAAAGGGGCACTGAGATGTTTCCCAAACCCATCGAAAAACAACCCCGTGCGGCGCAGATCACCTATCAGGCTATGTTGCCCATTGCGCTGTTGCTGTGGCTCGGCCCGCTGCTGGCGGTTGCCCTGTTCTCGGTCAAACCAGCGGCGGATTTCACCAATGCCAACTATTGGGGGCTGCCCTCCAGCTTTGAAGGTGCCTTCAACTACGGGCAGGTGTTCTTCAATTCGGACATGCCGCGCTATCTGCTGAACTCGTTCATGATCACCGTTCCGACTGTGATCGGAGCCGTGGCCCTCAGCTGCATGACCGGCTTTGCGCTTGGCATCTACAAGTTCAAATCGAACCTCTGGATTTTCTTCATGTTCGTCGCGGGCAACTTCGTGCCGTTCCAGATCCTGATGGTCCCGGTGCGCGACCTGACGTTGGAACTTGGGCTCTACAATACCAAAACCGGCCTCGTCCTGTTCCACATCGCGTTCCAGACCGGGTTCTGTACCCTTTTCATGCGCAACTTCATCCGCGCCCTGCCGTTTGAACTGATCGAAGCTGCCCGTGTCGAAGGCATCAGCGAGGTCCGCATCTTTTGGTACGTGGTCCTGCCCCTGATGAAGCCCGCGATTGCGGCCCTCAGCGTGCTGATCTTCACCTTCATCTGGAACGACTATTTCTGGGCCGTCGTGCTGACCCAAGGCGCCGAAAGCCAACCCGTCACGGCAGGCATCACCAGCTTTAACGCGCAGTTCCGCGCTGCCTATCAATTGATGAGTGCCGGTTCCATCGTGGCGGCCCTGCCGCCGGTGGCCATGTTCTTCCTGATGCAGAAACACTTCATCGCGGGCCTGACCCTCGGTGCTGTAAAATAACGACAAACCAAAGGCTTGTCTCATGACAAAAATCACCTTTATCGGGGCCGGATCCACGATCTTCATGCAGAACATCGTGGGCGATGCCCTGCTGACCCCAGCTCTGGCCGACAGCCATTTTGCGTTGATGGACATCGATCCGCAGCGCCTGACTGAGAGCGAAACGGTGGCCCGCGCCATGATCCGTTCGGTCGGAACGGGCGCGAGCGTCTCGACCCACACGGATCGGCGCGCGGCGCTTGATGGTGCCGATTTCGTCATTACCGCGTTCCAGGTCGGCGGGTACCAGCCCTGCACGGTGACCGATTTCGAAATCCCCAAGCAATACGGTCTGCGCCAGACCATCGCCGACACGCTGGGCGTTGGCGGCATCATGCGCGGCCTGCGCACCGTTCCCGTCCTTTGGGATGTAGCGCGGGACATGATGCAGCTGTGCCCCGATGCGACGCTGCTGCAATACGTCAACCCGATGGCGATCAACACCTGGGCTTTGGCCGAACGGTTCCCGGCGCTGAAACAGGTCGGCCTGTGCCATTCGGTGCAGAACACGGTCGAAGAACTGGCCCACGACCTCGACCTGCCCAAAGACGAGTTCCGCTATAAGGTCGCAGGCGTCAACCACGTCGCATTCTTCCTGCGACTGGAACACCAGGACCGCGACCTTTACCCGGTGCTGCGGCAGGGCTATGCCAGCGGTGCGCTGCCCAAACCGCCCTTGCTCATGCCCCGCTGCCCCAACAAGGTGCGGTATGAGGTGATGGACCATCTGGGCTATTTCTGCACTGAAAGCTCAGAGCATCTGGCCGAATACGTGCCGTGGTTCATCAAGGACGGACGCGAGGACCTGATCGAACAGTTCTGCATCCCGCTCGACGAATACCCCACCCGCTGCATCGAGCAGGTTGCAAGCTGGAAAGAACAAGCCAAAACCCTGACCGATGGTCGCGACATCGAAGTGACCCGTAGCCACGAGTTTGCCGCCGATCTGATGAACGCGATCGTCACCGATACCCCTTATACGGCCTATGGCAACCTGCCCAACACCGGCCAGATTCCCCAACTGCCGCTGGGTGCCGCGGTCGAGACCCCCTGTCTGGTGGATGCCAATGGGGTGCAGCCTTCCGTCGTCACCGACATCCCACCGCAGTTGGTCGCGCTGATGCGTACGCAGATCAACGTGCAGGAACTGACCGTCCGCGCCCTGACCGAGGAAAACCCCGAATACATCTACCACGCCGCGATGATGGACCCGCACACCGCCGCCGAACTGGACCTGCGCCAGATCCGCAGCCTCGTCACCGACCTGCTGACCGCCCATGCCGATTGGCTACCCGACTGGTGCCGCCCGGCGCGCGCCGCCTGATCTTCATCTTTTCACAAATACTCAAATCCCACCCCAGCCACGAAAAGCATCGCCCGACATGACAAAACGCCGCTCACAGCACTGGTACGGAAAACTCGATAAGGACGGGTTCATTCACCGCTCGTGGATGAAGAACCAGGGCTTTCCGGACCACGCCTTTGACGGTCGCCCCATCATCGGCATCTGCAACACATGGTCAGAGCTGACCCCATGCAACTCGGGCCTGCGTGATCTGGCCGAGGGCGTCAAACGCGGCGTGTGGGAGGCCGGGGGCTTCCCCGTCGAATTCCCCGTCATGTCGCTGGGCGAGACCCAGATGAAGCCCACCGCAATGCTGTTCCGCAACCTGCTGGCCATGGATGTCGAGGAATCCATCCGTGCCTATGGCATCGATGGCGTCGTGCTGCTGGGCGGGTGTGACAAGACCACGCCGGGGCAGTTGATGGGTGCAGCCTCGGTCGATTTGCCATCTATCGTGGTCAGTTCCGGCCCGATGCTGAACGGCAAGTTCAAAGGCAAGGATATCGGCTCGGGCACGGATGTCTGGAAATTCTCGGAAGAGGTCCGCGCGGGCGAGATGACCCTGCAGGACTTCATGAACGCGGAATCCGGCATGTCCCGCAGCGCCGGGGTCTGCATGACCATGGGCACCGCCTCCACCATGGCCTCGCTGGTCGAGGCGATGGGCATGTCCCTGCCCACCAACGCTGCCCTTCCCGCTGTCGATGCCCGCCGCATGGCGTTGGCACATCTGACCGGCAAACGCATCGTCGAGATGGTGGACGAAGACCTCAAGCCCTCGGATATCCTGACCAAAGAGGCGTTCGAAAACGCAATTCTGGCAAACGCAGCTGTCGGCGGCTCGACCAATGCGGTCGTGCATCTGCTGGCGCTGGCGGGTCGCGTCGGCGTGGACCTGACCCTGAAAGACTTTGAAATCGGGTCCGAAATCCCGCTGCTGGTCAACTGCATGCCCTCGGGCACATACCTGATGGAAGACTTCTGCTACGCAGGCGGCGTGCCGGTTGTTCTGAACGAACTCAAACCGTTCCTGCGCCCGGCCAAGACGGTTCTCAACAAAGACATTTCGGCGCATTACGAGGGGGCCGAGTGCTATAACACCGACGTGATCCGCCCCTTCGCCGATCCGGTCAAACCCGCCGCGGGCCTGCGCGTTCTGCGCGGCAACCTTGCGCCCAACGGGGCCATCGTGAAGCCCTCGGCGGCGACGGATGAGTTGCTGGAAACCGAAGGTGAGGCCTTTGTCTTTGAAAGCATCGAGGACCTCAAAGCCAATATCGACCGCGATGATCTGCCCGTCACAGCCGACACCATTCTGGTGCTCAAGGGCTGCGGCCCCAAGGGATATCCCGGGATGCCCGAGGTCGGGAATATGCCGATCCCCGGCAAACTGGTGAAAGAGGGCGTGCGCGACATGATCCGCATCTCGGATGCCCGCATGTCGGGCACCGCCTTTGGCACCGTCATCCTGCATGTGAGCCCCGAGGCGCAAGCCGGCGGCACGCTGGCGCTTGTGAAAACCGGAGACCGCATCCGCGTTTCGGCCAGCAAGGGCGAGTTGGAACTACTGGTGGACGAGGCTGAGCTTGCGAGTCGCCGCGCCGCATGGCAGCCGGACGATCCACATTATACCCGAGGCTATGCCAAGCTTTACATCGACCACGTTCTACAAGCCGATCAGGGGGCCGACCTCGATTTCCTCGTCGGCAAAGACACTCGTCTTGTGACCAGAGAGAGCCACTGATGACCCAACCCGCCACTTTCCACGATCTGAATGGGGCTTCGGTTTACATCACCGGCGGCGGGGCGGGGCTTGGGGCTGCGCTGACGGACGGATTCATGGCCCAAGGGGCGCATGTCGCCTTCATCGGTCGGTCAGACGCCAACGCATTTGTTGAAGAGATGCGCGATAAACATGGCCGCGCGCCGCTGTTTCTGCAGGGTGACATGACCGACACAGAACTTCTGCATGCCACCATGGCCAAAGCAGCCGAGGCGCACGGGCCCATTCAGGTGCTGGTCAACAACGCGGCGAATGACAAACGCCACTCGCTTGCAGAAACCACACCCGAGTTCTGGGACTGGATGGTCGAGGTCAACCTCAAAGCCTATTTCTTTGCCTGCCAGGAGGCCGCGCGCCAGATGAAAGACGGTGGCTCGATCATCAACTTCAGCTCGATCAGCTATCTGATGGGCAACTCGGGCTATCCGATCTACACCACTTCAAATGCCGGGATCACGGGTATGACCCGGTCGCTTGCGCGCGAGCTGGGGCCTGCGGGCATCCGTGTCAATGCGCTGGCGCCGGGCTGGGTGTTGACGCAGAAACAGCTGGATATGTGGGCCACGCCCGAGGATCTGGCCGCGCATCTGGAGCGGCAATGCCTGAAAGAACACCTCAAACCCGAAGACATGGTTGCCCCGACGCTGTTTCTTGCGTCAAAGGCCAGCCATGCGATGACTGGCCAGTGCATGGTGGTCGATGGCGGCGTGGTGGCAACGGGGTGAGATGATGAACACAGACTGGATCGCATTGGACTGGGGAACATCCTGCCTAAGAGCTTGGGCCATGCAGGGCGAAACGGTCTTGCAGCAGGCACAATCGCAGGACGGCATGTCGAAAACCGCTGGTGGCGATTTTCAGGCTGCGCTGCTTGCCCTGATCGAACCATGGCTGCCTTCCGCCCCCGTAGATGTCATAGCCTGCGGCATGGTCGGTGCGCGGCAGGGCTGGGTCGAAGCGCCATATGCCGCCGTGCCCTCGGCCCCGTTGCCCGCTGCGCCAATTCGGGTGCCCAACACCGATCCTCGCATCCGCGCCTTTGTCGTGCCCGGTCTGAAACAAGCCGACCCAGCGGATGTGATGCGGGGTGAGGAAACCCAGATCGCGGGTTATTTGGCCAACCGCCCTCATTGGGACGGGGTAATCTGCCTGCCTGGCACCCACACCAAATGGGTGCAGATCAGTGCCGGAGAGGTCATCAGTTTCCGCACGTTCATGACGGGCGAGATGTTCGATCTGCTGCGCGGGCAATCGGTGCTGCGTCACTCGGTGGGTGAAGGCTGGGACGATGAGAGTTTCGGCGACGCGGTTGCGGATGCCTTGTCGAAACCCGAGCAACTGGCCGCCCGGCTGTTTGGCCTGCGGGCCGCTGATCTGTTGCACGGGCAAAGCAAGGCCGTGGCGCAGGCTCGGCTGTCAGGGTTGTTGATCGGGGCGGAACTTGCTGCGACGCGGCCCTACTGGCTGGGTCAGCAGTTGGCAATCCTCGGGTCGGAGGGGTTGTCGCGCGCCTATGCCTCGGCGCTTGGGCAGCAAGGCGCGATGATCGAAACCGTAGATGCCACAACCGCGACGCTTGCCGGGCTGATGCAGGCCCGCGCACTGACAAAGGAAACCGCATGAGCCGTCCGATCATAGCTATTCTGCGCGGTTTGAGCCCGCCCGAGGCCGCATCCGTCGGGCGCGCTCTGATTGCCGCCGGCATTGACCGGATAGAGGTGCCGCTAAACTCACCCGAACCGTTGGACAGCATCGGCATTCTGGCGCGTGAATTTGGCAACGACGCCATGATCGGCGCAGGCACCGTTCTGACACCGGATGAGGTGGATGCCGTAGCCGCCGTCGGTGGCCGACTGATCGTGTCGCCCAATTGCGACGTGGATGTGATCGCACGCACCCATCGGCTTGGTCTGGAAAGCTGGCCGGGCGTCTTCACCCCGACCGAGGCGTTTGCAGCGCTGAAAGCAGGGGCAAGCGGGCTCAAGCTGTTTCCTGGGTCCATGGCCGGACCCTCGGGCCTTGCGGCAATGCGGGCGATTTTGCCCGCCGGGACGCAGGTCTTTGCTGTTGGCGGCGCGGGGCCTGAGAACTTCGGCGAGTGGATCAAGGCCAGCGCGGACGGGTTTGGCATTGGCTCGGCGCTCTACAAGCCCGGCCTGTCAGTCGATGAGATCGCCGATCGCGCCCGTCACATCGTCGCGGCCTATGATGAGGCGGCAGCATGACTCAGGTCTATGACGACCGCCCCTGCGAATTGGGCGAAGGCCCGTTGTGGCACCCGGAACGGCGGCAATTGTTCTGGTTCGACATCATCAACAAACGCATCTTGTCCCGCGAGGGCGACAGGCCGCGTGTCTGGCAGTTCAACGAGCATGTCTCGGCTGCCGGATGGGTTGACCGCGACACGCTGCTGGTGGCTTCGGAAACCGGGCTCTGGCGGTTTGGGTTGGAAACCGGCGCGCAAGATCTGATTGTGGCGCTTGAGGCGGACAATAGCGTGACCCGTTCAAATGACGGGCGCGCTGATCCTTGGGGCGGGTTCTGGATTGGGACCATGGGCAAACAGGCCGAGCCCGGGGCTGGCTCGATCTATCGCTATTGGCGGGGGGACCTGAGGCGGCTGGTCGGGGGTGTCACGATCTCGAACGCGATCTGTTTTGCCCCGGACCGGTCCTGCGCCTACTTCTGTGATACCGTTACCAAACAGGTCATGCGCTGGCAGCTGGACGCACAGACCGGCTGGCCCGAGGGTGATGCCTCGGTCTTCATTGACCTCTCGCAAGAGGGCCTGAACCCAGATGGCGCAGTCGTGGACACACAAGGCAACATCTGGATCGCTCAATGGGGTGCCAGCCGGGTCGCCGCCTATGACCCGGATGGGCAGTTCCTGCGCGCGGTGGATTTCGAAGCCCTGCATACGTCGTGCCCTGCTTTTGGCGGCGATGACTTGACCACCCTGTTCTGCACCACCGCCCGTCAGGGGCTGGAGGCGGCCATAGTGAACGCGAACCCAACCAACGGCATGACCCTTGCCGCACCCGATATCGGCCAAGGGCAGATGGAACACAGAGTCATCTTATGAAACCCGAACTTGGCGTATGCTATTACCCGGAACACTGGCCCGAGACGCAGTGGGCCCACGACGCGGATCGTATGGTCCAGGCGGGCCTTACATGGGTCCGCATTGGCGAGTTTGCATGGAGCCGGCTGGAGCCTGCGCCGGGCGATCTGCAGTTTGAATGGCTCGATCGCGCCGTTGAGACGCTGGGCGCAGCAGGGCTGAAGGTGGTCATGGGCACCCCAACGGCCACCCCGCCCCGCTGGATGCTGGACAAGCACCCGGACATGCTGGCCTTTGATGCGCAGGGTCAGCCGCGCAAGTTCGGATCGCGCAGGCACTATTGCTTTAGCCATCAGGGGTATATCGACGATTGCACCCGCATCGCGCGCATCATGGGCGAACGCTATGGGCGAAATCCGCATGTGGCAGCATGGCAGATCGACAATGAATATGGCTGCCATGACACAACGCTCAGCTACAGCCCCGTCGCGCTGCAGGCGTTTCGCCTCTGGCTTGCCGACCGGTACGGGACCATTGAGGCCCTGAACGCAGCCTGGGGCAATGTGTTCTGGTCGATGGAGTATTCCAGCTTTGACCAGATCGACCTGCCCAATCTGACGGTGACCGAACCCAATCCGGCGCATGTTCTGGCCTTCCGCCGGTTCAGCTCGGACCAGGTTGTGGCTTTCAATGCCGCGCAGGTCGCCGCGCTGCGCCCGCTGACCGACGCGCCGCTGTTGCACAATTACATGGGGCGCGTGCTGGAATTCGATCATTTTGAGGTCGGGAAAGACCTCGATATCGCCACATGGGACAGCTATCCGATCGGCTTCCTGTCCGACCGGCTCGAGGCCGATGAGGCGCATAAATCGACCTTCCTACAGCAGGGCGATCCGGACATGCAGGCGTTTCATCACGACCTTTATCGCGCCGTTGGCCGTGGGCGTTGGTGGGTTATGGAACAACAGCCCGGCCCGGTGAACTGGGCCCCCTACAACCCTGCCCCGCTGCCCGGCATGGTACGCCTCTGGTCGCTTGAGGCCGTCGCGCATGGGGCCGAGGTGGTCAGCTATTTCCGCTGGCGGCAGGCTCCGTTCGGGCAAGAGCAAATGCATGCGGGCCTTTTGACCCCGTGGGGCGACGACGCCCCCGGACTGGCCGAGGCCCGGCAAACGGCGGACGAACTGGCCGATCTGGGACAGATCGCCCCCGCCCGCGCGCCGGTGGCGATCCTGTTCGACTATGCCTCGGATTGGGCGTGGGAGACGCAGCCGCAGGGTGCGGGCTTTGGCTATTTCCGCTTGGTATTTTCAGTCTATCGGGCGCTGCGACGAGCCGGGTTGTCGGTGGATATCCTGTCAGCCTCGGACCCGGTGCCGGACGGCTACGACCTGATCCTTGCGCCGGGGCTGGCCAGCATTGACGACCGGCTGCGGCACGACCTGTCAAAGGCCAAGCTCGCGATCCTTGGCCCGCGCAGTGGGGCCATCACGCCCGAATTCCGCATCCCTGATCGGGGACGCCCCGGCCTGTCGGCGCTGAACTGCTCGGTCGACCTGATCGAAACCTTGCCTCCCGGCACTGAACGCCCGGTTCAGGGTGGCGGCGCGGTGGTTCACTGGGCCGAGCATCTGTCCGGAGAGGCCCCCGATCTGCTGTGCTTTGCCAGCGGCAACGCCTTGCTTAAGGGAACGCAGACCTTGTGGTATCTGAGCGGTTTCCCCGATGAAGCCCTTTGGGACAGGATCATTGCTATGGCCGCCCGTCAAACTGGTCTGACGGTATATCACATGCCCCCGGGTCTGCGCCGACGCGAGACGGCGCAACACGAGGTACTGATTAACTATAATGCGGGTCCGGTCAGTTGGGAGGGTATCAGCATCGATGGCTGCGATGTTGTGTTCCGACCGCGTAAACCGGCCAGAGCATAAGGCTAGATAACGCTAACATAACCTGCTAGGTGGCAGGGCGCAGGTCACGCCCAGCAGGTTGCAGCGATGAAATACACCCGTTCAGACTTTCCCGCAGGTTTTCTGTTTGGCACCAGCGCGCCTGCGCCGATCATGGCGGGGCCCGACTGTTTTCGCCTGCGACTTGAATGGGATCACATCCTGCCTGATGGGTACAACCCCGATCCAAAAGCGCTGGATACCTATGAGCAGCAGATCGACCAGATCTTGCATCACGGGTTACGACCTTGCATCACGCTTGACCATAACACCCTGCCCGCGCCGCTGACCGATATCGGTGGCTGGCGGAACCGGGACATTGCCCCGCGTTTTGCCGATTTTGCCGAGGCAGTCGTGGCCCGCATGGGCGCGCGCCTGTTTAGCATCGCGCATGGCGGACGTACTCCGATTGATGAAACTGACCAACGTGGCACCGCGCGCAGTCTTCATCACCAGTTTCTGGCCCATGGTCAGGCGGTTCAGGCGATGCGCAGCTATGGCATGACCAACATCGGTGCCGAGCTTGGCCGCGCCGACCCCGCCGAGCTTGAGGCGGTGATCACCGGGCGCTATCCCGCCGCGATCCTCGACCAGATGGGCGACGGTCTGCCTGGGACCTGGCAGCAGGACCTATCGACAATTGCCGAGCCGGTGGACTGGTATGGCTTGTCAGCAGAGGCCGTGCACGCGCTTGAGGTTGTGCACGGTTACACCAAAGACCGGCCGTTGTACTTGACGCTCTCCGCTGAGGACATGGCGAACCTTGATCCCGTGCTAGAGGCGGTTGAACAGCATATCCCGGTGCGCGGCGTGTTTCTAGACGTGAATCAACCAGAGATCCCTGCATTTCTGTCCGACCACCCCCTTCGCACCCCATGGATCCTGCCCGAGCGGCACCTGCACGCCCATTGGAACCTTGTTGCGGATATCGGTGGCACCAACACCCGGCTGGGAGTGGTCACCAACGGAGAGTTGTCCGACCTGCGCAAATATCCAACCGGAACTCTGGCAGATCTACACACCGCGCTGCACGACCTGCGCGACGAGGTCGGCACCGACCCGCGCGCCGTGGTGGCCGCCGGGGCCGGGCCGGTGCGGGATGGCGCGATCCGGCTGACCAACGCAAATCTGGTTCTGTCCGAAGACGCGCTTGCCCGTTCCACCGGTGCACACCATACCTTTGTGATCAACGATTTCACCGCAGCCGCCTGGTCCGTTGCCGAGATCACCGGAGATCAGGTTGAGGTTCTTCAGGGCAAGCCCACGCCCCCGCTCGGAACCCGTTTGGTTGTAGGCCCGGGAACAGGGCTGGGCGTCGGGGCTCTGCTCTGGTCCGAAGGTCATTTCCACACAGCATCCGGCGAGGGCGGGCATATGGGCCTCTCGCCCCGGCATCGTGATGAGGTCGAGGTCTTCGACGCCGCCCGGCGCATAGCGCCCGAGTGCTTTTTCGAAGATAGCCTGGTGATCGAGGCCGAGATGTTTCTGAGCGGAACGGGCCTGCCCATTCTGTATCAAGCGGTGAGTATGGCCAGTGGCCAGACACAGGCAGTAACCAGATCTGCCAAAGAAATCCTACAGGACGCGCTGGACGGCAATGATCCCTGTGCCGTGAAGACCGCGCGCATGTTTACGGAACATCTCGGCGCAATCATGGGCGATCTGGCAACGGCGCTGGTCCCAACTGGCGGGGTGTTTCTGGTGGGTGGCGTCGCTGAAAAGAACCGCTGGCTTTTTGGGCAGGATTTCCTGCGAGCCTTCAATGCAGGCGGGCGGTTCGATACGTTGCGCCAGGGTATGAACCTCTATGTGTCGGAACAGGATGAGTTCGGGATTGTTGGCGCTAACAATTTCTGCCAGAATGCGCTGGCGCGGTAAGAACCTGTCCAAAAGAAGGATAACGGGATGATCCTGTGTTGCGGAGAAGCCCTGATCGACATGATAGCGGCCCCCACGATTACGGGCGAACAGGGGTTTGTGCCGCATTCCGGCGGGGCAATCTTCAATACCGCGATTGCGCTGGGGCGTCTGGGTATCCAGACCGGGCTGCTCAGCGGCCTCTCGACCGATATGTTTGGCGAACAACTGACTGCGACGCTTCAGATCAGCCATGTCTCGACCAGCCACATTATCCGCGCGGATCGCCCTACGACGCTGGCCTTTGTCCAGCTTAAGGACGGCCACGCGACCTACAGCTTTGTCGATGAGAATTCAGCGGGCCGCATGCTGCGTCCCGACGATATGCCGGATCAACTGGCCGGGGTCTCAGCATTATATTTCGGCGGGATCAGCCTGGCCTGCGAACCCTGCGCCGATGCCTATGCAGCGCTGCTGGAACGGCATGGTTCAGAGCGTGCGGTGATGCTGGATCCCAATATCCGACCGGGGTTCATCAAGGATCAGACGCGCTATCGCACACGCGTCAATCGGATGATCGCACAGTCTGACATCGTCAAGGTTTCTGACGAAGACCTCGACTGGATCATTCCGGGCCCGGAGTCCCATGCCGAGAAAATACCGCTGCTGCTACAAGCCGGGCCTTCAGTCGTGATCGTCACCCAAGGGCGAGATGGCGCAACGGGCTATCTTGCCAACGGCTCGGCCGTCTCGGTTCCGGTTCAAAAGGTCGATGTCGTCGATACTGTTGGTGCGGGCGATACGTTCAACGCCGGCGTTCTTGCGCAGCTTGAGCAAGCCGGACAGATGAAGAAATCGGCGCTGCGGGCTCTCTCTTCAGACGACTTGAAGGCTGCATTGGAACTGGGCGCTCAGGTCGCCGCCGTAACTGTATCCCGCGCTGGGGCAAACCCGCCCTGGGCGCATGAACTTTGATGGGCAAAAGACAATGAAACGATCTGATATCAACAACATCAAGGCCGAAGCTCAACTCTTTGTCCAGTCCTTTGGGGCTGTGCTGCCCCCCTTTGCCGATTGGACACCGGACGAGATGCGCAGCGACAAAGCCGCAGGCATCCGCGGCCGTGGCCTCGGTTGGGATATCACCGACTATGGCCAGGGCCGCTTCGACGAATTGGGGCTGTTCCTCTTTACGCTGCGCAACGGTGATTTCAGTGACCTGAGCCAGGGTCGTGGCATGCTTTACGCCGAAAAACTCTTGATCTCGCGTGATAAACAGCTGTCGCCCATGCACCGCCATATCCTGAAGGCCGAGGATATTATCAATCGTGGCGGTGGCGACCTTGTTATGGAGATTTACGCGTCGGACCCCGAAGGTGGCATTGATCGCGAAACCCCGGTTGTGGTCCCAAGCGATGCTTGCCCGGTCACCATTCAACCCGGCGAGCTATTACGCCTGAAACCCGGTCAGAGCGTGACCCTCATGCCCGGCATCTGGCACGCATTCTGGGCGGAACAGGGCGATTGTCTAATTGGCGAAGTCTCGACGGTGAATGACGATCGCACGGACAACGTGTTCGAAGACCCGATCCCGCGCTTTGCGACCATCGAGGAAGATACAGCACCAGATTTTCTACTGGTATCCGACTACTAAGCGACCCCCGAAGACAGTCGGGAGCCGCTTTTGGACGGCGATCCGAACGATCAGCTGCGGCCTTTCCAGGGCACGAGCCAGTTTTCCGCTTTGCGCATCAGGATGTCGATCCCATAGCCGATCACGCCGATCAGGACGATGCCCATTATGACGATATCGGTTAGCTGGAACTTCGAAGCGGCGATGATCATCATGCCAGCGCCTTTCTGTGCGGCCACCAGTTCCGCAGCAACAACCGTGCCCCAGCAAACGCCCATCGCGACCCGTGCACCCGTGAATATCTCGGGTAGCGAGTTGGGCACGATCACATAGCGCATGATCTGCCATTTTGAGGCACCCAGAGAGTAGGCCGCATGGATTTTCGAGATGTTCACTCCCGAAACTCCTGCCCGTGCCGCGATAGTCATGATCCACAACGCCGCGAGGAACAGCAACACGATCTTGCCTGTCTCCCAGATTCCAAACCAGATGATCACCAGCGGGATCAGCGCCAGCGGAGGCACCGGTCGCATGAATTCGACGATTGGGTCGAACCACCCGCGGAACCAGCCCGAAAGACCCATGGCATATCCCAGCGGAATACCCACCAGCGCGCCCGCCACAAACCCGGCGATGACACGCAGCAAGGACCAGCCCAAGTGCTGCCAGAGTGAGAAGTTCTGATACCCTTCGCTGGCGATTTCAAAGAAACGTGCCACGACGGTTTCCGGTGCAGGCAGCCAGATCGGATTCATCTGAAGACCCTGATTGGGCGTGAAGCTGATTGCGCCTTTGCCGGTCAGGGTAACCTTTCCGTCGCCCGTATTCACCGCATCATCCGGGCCAATCGGTGTGCCGTTGATGGCAATGATCTTTGCCCCATCCTTGCGCTTGGCGTCATCATTCTTGTCGAACAGAATGGTCGAGGAGCGGCCCGCTGGTGCTGCAAAAGCATCATCCTTGGCAAAGCCTGCTCCGGGTTCAACCTCGAAATCGTCGACCTCTTCGCCGAATGCAGGCACGCGAACGAAGACGGTCGCCTCATCCGTGGTCCCATCGGCGTTTTCCAAGGTGTAGGTGAATTGGGTCTCGCCGACGAAGGGACCGGGCACATGGATCGGAAACAGTTTCGATCCGGTAAACGCGGCCCAAATCACAAAAATCACGAGGACGGAAATGATCGAAGCCGCCCGATCCGCCCGCACCGCGCTTTCGTCACCGAAGGTCACGGTTTTCAGGCTGGTAAAGTCCTGCCGCGACTGCAAGCCACGGCGCATCGCGTAAACGACGAAGAACGCGCCTCCGAACAGGCCAATGTAAAACAGAAGTACAATCATGATGCCTGCTCCGTACGACCCATAATCTCTTCTTCCATCTCCCAGATCATCGACAGGATCTCATCGCGTTTTTCCGCGAACCCTTCGGATTTTTTCACGTCGCGCAGATCCGCATTCACGCCACGTTCGGCAAAGGGCAGGTTGTATTCGCGGTGAATCCGGCCCGGTCTGGGGGCCATCACGATCAGGCGCTCGCCCAGCAACAGCGCCTCTTCGACCGAGTGGGTGATCAGGATGATGGTCTTGCCGGTCTCTTTCCATAGCTTCAGAACCAGACCCTGCATCTTTTCCCGCGTCAGCGCGTCCAGAGCGCCAAGGGGTTCATCCATCAGGATCACGTCCGGCTCGTTGGCCAGACAGCGCGCCAACGCCACGCGTTGCTGCATCCCGCCCGACAGTTCGTAAACTGCCTTGTCCTTGAAATCCTGCAGGCCAACGACCTCAAGCAGATGATCCGAGATCTTGTCGCGCTCGGCCTTGGGCATACCTTTCATGCGCGGACCGAACTCGACATTTTCGCGCACGTTCATCCATTCGAACAACGCGCCTTTCTGGAATACCATCCCCCGCTCCGCGTCCGGGCCTTTGACCAGATGGCCGTTCAGTTCGATCTTGCCCGATGTAGGGGCCAGAAATCCCGCGACGATGTTCAGCAATGTGGTCTTGCCACAGCCAGAGGGGCCAAGCACCGACATCAGCTCACCTTCTTTCAGGCTCAGCGAGACATCCTGCAACGCCTGTACTGATGAACCATTGGGTAGGTCGAAGCGCATGGACAAATCAACAATGTCCAGTTCAGGCATCCTGTATCCTTCCTGCGTGCATAGCGTTCGACCGGCCCGTCTGCGGGGCCGGTCGGATATCGCGTTTTGCGGTCTTAGTTACTTGCAGCCGCCAGCGGCGCGGTATTCACAGCACCTTCATAGGAGTCCAGTGCGGACTCGATGCTGCCGGCCGAAACAAAGACGTTAGCCACACCCTTCATGAAGTCCTGTGCGCCTCCGCCCAGCCACTTCTCGGACAGCTGTTCGTCGACCGACGGGAAGGTGAAGGTCGCGATAGTCGCCTCGGCATCTGCCGGATCCATACCCGCATCCTTGGCGATCACCGGTAGCATCTCATCCTTGCTGTCACCGGCATTCCACTTCGCGTTGGCGTCTGCGGTCACTTTCAGGAACTTCGAGAGAAGCTCGGGCTCTTCCTCGATGAAGCTGGACGGAGCGCTGGTCACATCAAAGACCAGAATGCCCAGTTCTTCCTTCTCGGCTCCGGTCAGCAGGATGTTGCCATGCTCGACCATGCGACGCAGTGCGCCGCCCCAGCCACAGACCATATCCAGGTTGCCTTGTGCAAAGGCCGCCGCGCCGTCAGCCGGGGCCATATCCACAATCTCCATCGAGCCGACATCAACGCCGAAATGGCCCATCTGCGACAGGAAGCCATAATGCGCTGCCGTACCGATCGGGACGCCAACTTTCTTGCCGTTCAGCTCGGTCGCGTTGTCTTTGTCAATCTCCAGCGCCTCGGCTACGACGCAGTTGTCGTTTTCAGAATAGCTGACGGCGACGTCAACAATCTGGATGTCCTGACCTGCCGAAGTGGTGACAACAAAGGGTGGCACACCCTGGCTGACTGCGATCTGCACATCGCCCGACGCCATCGCCGCCGACATTGCCGTACCTGTGTCGAAGGACACCCAGTTGATCTTTACACCAAGCTCTTCTTCGTAGGTGCCATTTGCCTTGGCGTATTGGAACGGCATCGGCCACTCGAGGAAATACGCAACGGTAAGCTCATCCAACGCCGCCGCCTGCGAAGCGGTCAGCGCAGCAATGCTGGCAAAGGTGGTGGTTAACAGTTTTCTTTTGATCATTTTGTCTATGTTCTCCCTGCTGGTTCCGTCTGTTCGACTGTTCTTAGATCTCGAACTCTGGATCAGTGGAAAAACCATAATCGCCGACAGATGGAATCGTGAAATAAAAAACTTGTTGCGGTAAAAGCGAAACTTTGTTTCGCTTTGGATCGATGAACTGTGGGATCGGACCGCCGGAATGCCTAAAAAATCGCTCAGTTTAAGATGGCTGGAGGTGTTCCAGCTTATTGCCAAGCTTGGGTCGATCCAAAAAGTATCGGTTGAGACCGGGCTGTCCATAAGCACTGTTTCAAACCATCTGCGCAGCCTTGAGAAAGCGTTGGAGGTCGATCTGGTCGATCACAGCCGCCGCCCGATGGGCCTGACCCCCGCCGGAACGGTTTTCCTGCGACACGTAAGAGACGGGCTGACCGCCCTGAGAAGAGGCGAGGCCGAGCTGCGTTCGGGCAGCTGGCAGCATGCGACCGATCTGCGGCTGGGATTGTTCGACGATCTCGACATCCGCGTTGTACCAGAGCTTTTTCGGCATCTTTCAGTTTCATTACCCCGATGCAACTTCCGCCATTTCAACCGCCCCAGCCACGAAATCATCGACAAACTCCAATCGCAGAAGCTGGATGCGGGGGTCGCCGCCAGACCTGCCGATCATGTCGAGGGATTGGTCGAGTTTCCGGTGCTTCGGGATCCGTTCATTTTGATTCTGCCGCCTTCTTTTCATGGCTCATTCGACGAGCTGCTCGAACCAGACGCCGCTCTGCCTTTGCTGCGGTATTCTCGGGACCATAATATTGGCAAACTGATCGAAAGCCAGTTGACGCGCAGTAAGATCAACTTGCCCAATCGTTTTGAACTGGAATGCAATCAATCCATCATCGGGCTGGTGGCAGAAGGCAGCGGTTGGGCGATCAGTACCGCAGCAAGCTATTATCGCGCACGCCGGTTCCACGAGGATACCCGCGCGCTGCCCTTTCCGGGCAAAAGCTTTGCCCGCACTGTTTCCCTGTTCACAACCAGCGTTTACCCGCCAACCACCACGCGGTTGATCCACAATGCGCTGAACGATCTCATCCGCCAACATGTCGTCGCACCAATGACCACCAGATTCCCATGGCTGAAACAGGAGTTCCGCACGCTGCCAATGCTGCCCGGATGATTCCGAACAAAGCCGTTGCAGAATATCGCGCCCGGATTTCAAGCTTCTGATATCAAGACCCCAATGCCATGACCAAAACGCGCCCAAGCTGAACGAGACACCCCTTATGCCTCGCCAAACCGCCCCCAAGGACCTCAGCCTCAAATGGCTGGAATTGTTTCAGATTTGTGCGCAGAAGGGGTCGCTGCAAGCGGCCGCGAAGGAAACCGGCCTGACGATCAGCACGATCTCGCATCATCTGCGCAACCTCGAGGATCATCTGGGCGTCGAGCTGTTCAATCACGCGCGCCGCCCCATGGTGCTGACGCCCAAGGGGCATGTATTCCTGCGTAATATCGATGACGCGCTGCATCTGATCCGCAAGGCCAAGGCCGAAGCGTCGGCGGGCAGCATTGCCGAGGCCAGCTATCTGCGCTTTGGCACGATCGAGGATTTTGACAGCGACATCATCCCCGAACTGGCCGTGTACCTGTCGGCCAATATGCCCGCCTGCGATTTTCTGTATCACACCGACACCAGCCATACGATCATCGAGATGCTGCGCGACCGGCAGCTCGATTTGGGTATCTCCACCACGCCCACGGAAAAGATGCGCGACCTTCAGGATCGCCCATTGCTGCGCGACCCGTTTGTGATCGTGCTGCCAAAGGTCAATGACGAATCGTTGACCGATATCGTCGAGGGCCGCACGAAATTGCCTTTCCTGCGTTTCTCCAGCTCTTTGATCATTGCGCGGCAGATTGAATCGCAACTGCGCCGGATGGGGTTTTCATCGCCCCATCGGTTCGAGTGCAGCAATAACCAGACGCTGATGTCCATGGTCGCCGCCGGTGCCGGATGGACCATCACCACCCCTCTGCTGTTTTCGCGGGCCAAACGGTTTCAGCCAAAGCTGAAGATGCATCCCTTTCCGGGCAAAAGCTTCTCTCGCACGCTGGCGCTGGTTGCGACCCCGGATTGTTCGCGGTCGGTGATCGAACTGGTCGATACCAAGACGCGCACTCTGATCCGCGACCGCATCCTGGCGCCCCTGCACGCAGACAACCCATGGCTGGACGACCGGTTCGGACTAATCCAGTAGGCCAACCGCTCAGAGAATGTTGAACCGTGCCCGGATCGCCTTGTCTTGCTCGGGCGTCAGATAAGTGGGCTGGTGATCACGCAAAATCTCTTGCGCCCTCTGGCGCGCGCGGCTCCACGCATCTTGTGCACCGTTTTCGGCCCAAGTCCGGGGCTCATCCCGGTCGGCGAGGCTGGGATAGAAATAATCCCGCTCCATTGCAGCAAAGGTGTGCTGACCGCCCAGAAAATGCCCCTCGCCCAGAACCGCCTCGCAAATCGCATCAAAGCCAAGGTTTTCCTCGGTCACTTCGATGCCGCGCAGGGTGCGGTAGGTGTTCGAGTGCATCTCGTCATCCAGCACGAACCCCTCAAAACTCACCCCCAGCAAAGACGCCGTCATGCCCGAGCTTTCATAGATCAGGTTCCCCCCCGCCAGCGCCGCCGCCATCGAGGTCAGCCCCTTTTCCATCCCGTATTGCGCATCAATAGCCTTGGCGTCGCTCATGGAACAGGCCACGCCCGAAGGCAGACCCAGCCAGTTCGACAGCTGCGCCGATGCCGCGTTCAGCACCGCCGTCTCACCGCTGCCGCCGGAAAACGCGCCGGTGCGCAGGTCGATGACCAGCGGCCAGTTCGAGAACACCATGGGAAATCCGGGCTGAATGGCATGGACCATCACCAGACTGGCCAGCGTCTCAGCCAGCGATTGGGCCAGAAACCCCGCCAGCGTCGCGGGCGCGGTCGCCCCCGCCTGCGCAGCGGTGATGCAGGACATCGGAATGTTATGTTCGATGCAGGCGTAGACGACGTCCACGGCATCCTCGCCAAAGCGCATCGGCGAGATGATCGGGCTGATATGCGCCTTCATGAAGGGGCGTTTGGAAAACTCACCAGGCCCGCCCGCCGCTATATCCAGCATTTCGACAATCGGGGCGACATGCTCGGCCACCGTGAATGAGGTCGCGGTGGGTTTGGTGGTGTTCTTCAGCAGCGCATAGACTGTGTTCACATCCAGATCATAGATCTCGGGCACATCGGTCGCGACGCAGCAGCGCGTGAACCAGCTGACATTGGCCAGCACATCCTGAAGCCGCGTGAAATCATGCAAGTCCTTCAGGGTCGACGGGCGATAGACGCCGCTCTCCATGTCCAGCGTCTGAACCGCCGCCCCTCCGGTGCCGAAATGCACGCGGTTGCCACCGACCTCGATCGAGCGGGCCTCGTCGCGGCCATGCAGGACAAAGGTCTTGGCCGCCTGATCGATGGCCTGTTCGACAAGCTGCGGCGGGAAGGTCACCCGGCCCTCGCCGGTGTCGCGCGCGCCAGCAGCCAACAGATCGGCATGCAGCCTCGGCGGCACCTCACCCATGCCCAGCCGGTCGAGCAGATCAAGTGCGGTCGAATAGATCCGCTCCAGCTCGGCCTCGGTCAGCGGCTTGTAGCTGCCCCCCGGCTGCCCGGGAGGACACGGATCCAACGCAGGTTTTTCAGCCCGCTGCGCCAGACGGCCCTTTCGACCGGCCCGCTTTCCTTGCCGTGCTGACATGACCATCCTTTCGACCCGCTTGCTGCGGATATTCAAAGGAGCCGCCGCCCCGCGTTCAACGGAAACCGTTTTAGTACGAAATATTATGGATTAGTTTTCGATATTTTGCGCGCACCTATACCTCCTCTTGAGAACCCCAGCCCAAACCGCCCTAATCCCGGAAAACGTGGCGGAGGGTCCCTGCATGAAATCGCGCACCAAGGTGGTCGTCATTGGCGGCGGCATCGCCGGTTGCTCAACGCTGTACCACCTGACCCGCGAAGGGTGGACCGATGTGGTGCTGGTCGAGCGCAACGAATTGACCAGCGGCACCACATGGCATTCCGCCGCGCAGGTGACCAATTTCGGCATGAACCAGACGATGGTTGGCCTCAAGACACACTCGATCAACCTGTACAAGGAACTGGCCGAGGACCCGGATTATCCGATCAACTACCATCATGGCGACGGCGGTATCCGTCTGGCCAACACGCCAGAGCAAATGCAGGGCTATCACCATTTCGCATCCATGGCCCGTGGTATGGATGTGCATTTTGAGGTGATCGACGCCGATGAATGTGCCCGCCGCCACCCGCTGATTTCGACCGAGAACCTGCTGGGCGGGCTTTGGGACCCACTGGATGGCGACATTGACCCGGCGCAGCTTTGTCAGGCGCTGGCGCGACGTGCGCGCAAGGCCGGGGCCGAGGTTTATCGGAATACACCTGTTACTGCGCTGACCCAGCACAAGGATGATACATGGACCGTGCACACAGAACATGGCGACATTGACTGCGATATCGTGGTGAACGCCTGCGGTTACCGCGTGAACGAGGTGGGCGCCATGATGGGCGTGCATCACCCCGTCGCCTCGATGGAGCATCAATATTTCCTGACCGAAGAAATCCCCGCGATCCGCGAGGCGGGTCATCGGATGCCCCTGCTGCGTTGCCCGATCAGCGACTATTATTGCCGTCAGGAAAAGGATGGGTTGTTGGTGGGGTTCTACGAACAGGATTGCAAGACTTGGGGCATGGACGGGATCGATCCGAACTTTGTCAACGCGCTCTGCCCCGATGATCTGGACCGTGTGACCGATGTTCTGGAAGGAGCCTTTGCCCGGATGCCCGCGCTGATGGAGGTCGGCATCCACACCGTCGTCAACGGCCCGATCACCTACACAATCGACGGCGCGCCTCTGGTCGGTCCGATCCCCGGCAAGCGCAACGCCTTCTGCATCATCGGCCTGCGGGCAGGTCTGGGCGAAGGCGGCGGCCACGGCTGGCTGCTGGCGCAACAGATCGTGCATGGCGAGGCGTGTTATGATACATGGTGCCTCGACCCGCGCCGCTTTACCGGCCATGCGAATGTGGAACTGACCGCGCTGAAAGCCATCGAGGATTATCAGAACGAATTCCGGTTCCACTTCCCCCATGAACACCGCCCTGCGGGCCGACCCGCCAAGACCACCCCGCTGACACCCGTGCTGGCCGCCAAAGGGGCCGAGTTCACCGTCGTGAACGGGTGGGAGCGGGTCGATTACATCAAGCCGTCGCCCGACTTTCACCCCACACTAGGCTTCAATTTTGACGAGGCCTTCGATCTGGTCGCCGCCGAGGTTCAGAATATCCAGACCAATGTCGGCCTGACCGAGGTGAACGGCTTCAACCGGATCGAGATCACCGGCGCAGACCGGCACAGCTTTCTCGACCGGATGATGTGCGGTGCCGTAATGAAGCGCGACGGGCGCGTGGGGCTGGGCTATCTGCTGAACCGCCACGGCATGGTGAAAGCCGAGGCGACCATCGCGAACCTGCCCGCCAGCGATCGCGGCCCGGCGCGGGTCTGGTACGGCTCGGCAGCGGCCAGCGAGTATCACGATATGGACTGGCTACAAGCACATCTGCGCGACGGTGAGGATGTGCGACTGCGATCCCTGACCAATGACCAGACCATTCTGGTTCTGGCTGGCCCCAAGGCGCGCGATGTGCTGTCTGCCTGCGCGCGCGGCGACTGGTCCCGCGACGCGTTCCCATGGCTTTCGGTGCGCGAATGCTTTGTCGGCATCGCCCCGGCCACGGTGTTGAATATCAGTTTCTCGGGTGAGCTGGCCTATGAGATCCACGTCCCCAACGCCTCGCTGTACGCTGCCTATCTTGCGCTGCACCAGGCCGGAAAAGCGCACGGGCTGAAGCTGTTCGGCGCGCGAGCGGTCGACTCGATGCGGATGGAGAAGGGGTTCCTGCATTGGAAAGCCGATCTGTTGACCGAATTCGACCCCTTTGAGACCGGGCTGGATCGGTTTGTGAAGCTGAACAAAGGCGATTTCATTGGTCGTGAGGCGCTGCTGAAACGCCAGTCGGAAGGTCCGCGCAAGCGGCTGGTCAGCCTGAAGCTCGACACCACAAGCGCGCCTGCGCATGGCGGCGCGTCGCTGATGTTGGACGGCAAGGTTGTGGGTACGATCACCTCGGGGGATTGGGGCCACCGCGTCGGGCTGAACCTTGCCTATGCTTTTGTCGAACCGGCCTTCGCGGCCCCTGGCAGTCTGATGCAGCTTGATCTGTGCGGGGACATGGTCGGGGCCGAAGTGATTGCCCCTTCGCCCTACGACCCGGAGTTCTCGCGCATGCGCGCGTGAGCCGAGCCGTCTTTGCGGTAGGCGGTCGGGGTCCGCCCGAACTCGACCCTGAATGCTCGGGTCATGGCGCTGGCACTCTCATACCCGCAACGACCGGCGATCTCGGCCACCGATTGCCGGGTCTCGGCCGCAAGTTTGCGCGCAAGATTCAACCGCAAGCGACGATAAAGCGCCTGCGGTGTCGTTCCCAATTCCGCCTGTACGCGGGTTTCGATCTTCTTCTGCGAGCAACCCAGCTGCCGGGCAATATCCTTGATCCGTAACGGAGCCTCCAGCGTGTTCTGCATGACGCTCAGCACCCGGTTCACCAGACTGTCGCCCGAGTTCATCGGCAGGGCAGCCGCGCCCGGCTCGCTACGGTTCATCAGCAGATGCGCAACCTCCATGGACAAAAGCGGCCCGTGATCGGCAAGGATCAACGCGGTGGCCAGATCATAAGCCGCCATCGCGCCGGAGCAGGTGATCCGGTTACGGTCAATCACAAAGCGCTCCTGCACGGCGTCGACCTCGGGGAAAGCCTCTTCAAAGCGCGACAGCTCATCCCAGTGAATGGTCGCTTGGCAACCCTCTAACAGACCGGCGCAGGCAAGCAGCCAGCTACCGGTATCCAGCCCGGCCAGCTTGGCATGCCGCGTCGCGCCACGGCGCAACGCGCGCAGTGTCTCGGGGACCGCCAGATCAAGAAACCCATAGGACGGCATGACAACCAGCACATCGCCCGTTTCGACCCCCAGCGCCCCATCCGGCGTCACCCGCAACCCGCTGGAGCTTTGCACAGGTGCGCCATCCAGCGCATAGAATCGCCACGCATAAAGCGCCTGTCCCGCCAGTGTGTTCGCGGCGCGCAGCGGCTCGACAAGGCTGGCCAGACAATGGTTCGAGAACCCGTCAAATAGCAGAATGTTATATCTCTGTGTCATCTTTTTCTATTTCTGCATGATATCTGGCGATTACTGCATATCATAAGATCAAACAATCACGTTTCATCGGAAACCAGACAGCAAGGGATCACATGCCATGCAATTTGGTTTGTCCGAAGAACAGGAAATGATCGTCTCGACCGTTCGCAGCTTTGTCGAGAACGAAATCTACCCGCATGAGGCCGAGGTCGAACGCACAGGTCAGGTCCCGCATGAGCTGGGTGAGCAGATCAAACAGAAATGCATCGATCTGGGTTTTTATGCCTGCAACTTCCCTGAAGAGGTCGGCGGCGCAGGGCTGTCACATCTTGATTTCACCCTGGTCGAGCGTGAACTGGGTCGTGGCTCGATGGCTTTGACGCATTTCTTTGGTCGCCCCCAGAACATCCTGATGGCCTGCAACGACGAACAGCGCGAACGCTACCTGCTGCCCGCCGTGCGCGGCGAAAAGATGGACGCGCTGGCGATGACCGAGCCGGATGCGGGCTCGGATGTGCGAGGCATGAAATGTCAGGCAACCCGCGATGGCGGGGACTGGGTCATCAACGGCTCGAAACACTTCATCTCGGGGGCCGAGCATGCGGATTTCTTTATCGTCTTCATCGCCACCGGCGTGGATGAGACTCCGAAAGGGCCGAAAAAGCGCATCACTACCTTCCTCGTGGATCGCGGCACGCCGGGGTTTGAGGTGCGCGAGGGGTATAACTCGGTCAGCCACAAAGGCTATAAGAACTACATCCTCTATTTCGACAATTGCCGCCTGCCCGATGCGCAGGTTCTGGGCGAGGTCGATGGCGGCTTTGCGGTCATGAACGATTGGCTTTACGCCACCCGCTTGACGGTCGCTGCCTTCTCGGTCGGGCGGGCACGGCGGTGTTTCGACTACGCGCTGAACTATGCCGCAGAACGCAAGCAGTTCGGTCAGCCGATCGGAAAGTTTCAGGGCGTGGGCTTCCAGATCGCCGACATGATCACCGAGATTGATGCCGCCGACTGGCTGACCCTGTCGGCTGCGTGGCGTCTGGATGAAAACCTGCCCTCTAATCGCGAGATCGCCTCGGCCAAGCTCTATGCGTCCGAGATGCTAGCGCGGGTCACCGACACGACGCTACAAATCTTCGGCGGCATGGGCCTGATGGATGACTTCCCGATCGAGCGCTTCTGGCGCGATGCCCGCGTTGAACGCATCTGGGACGGCACCAGTGAAATCCAGCGCCATATCATCAGCCGCGATCTATTGCGTCCGCTGGGTGCCTGATGATCACCAAGGACCTCAGCCGGCTGCTGCGCCCCAAATCCATCGCCGTCGTGGGCGGCGGCGCGTGGTGCCAGCAGGTCATCCTGCAATCCCAACGTATGGGCTATGCGGGCCACATCTGGCCCGTGCATCCCAAGGCCACGGACATCGCAGGTCACATGGCTTATGGCCATCTTAAGGGCCTGCCCCAGCCCCCCGACGCAGTGTTCATCGGCGTAAACCGCCATGCCACGATTGAGGCAGTTCAGGTGCTGGCCCGCATGGGCGCGGGCGGAGCGGTGTGCTTCGCCTCGGGCTTTTCCGAGGCAGCGGCCGAGGATGACACCGGCCATGATCTTCAGGCGCAGTTGATCGCAGCGGCGGGCGACATGCCCATTCTGGGGCCCAACTGTTATGGGTTCATCAACGCCTTGGACGGTGCATTGCTGTGGCCGGACCAGCACGGGGCGACCCCGGTGGATACCGGTGTTGCGATCCTGACGCAAAGCTCGAATATCTCGATCAACCTGACCATGCAGAAACGCGGCCTGCCGATTGCTTATATGGTGACCTGTGGGAACATGGCGCAGACCAGTCAGGCGCAGATCGCCTCGGCCCTGATCGACGACCCGCGTGTTACGGCTGTTGGCCTTCATATCGAAGGGTTCGGGGATCTGCGCGAATGGGAGGCGCTGGCAGCCAAGGCCCATGCGAAAGGCGTCCCGTTGGTTGCGCTCAAGGTTGGGGCGTCGGAACAGGCGCAGGCGGCAACGGTTTCGCACACGGCTTCGCTGGCGGGTAGTGATGCGGGGGCGCAGGCGCTGCTGGATCGTCTTGGCATCCCGCGCCTGTCCACCCTGCCCGATTTTCTTGAGGCGCTGAAACTGCTGCATTGCTATGGGCCTCTGCCGGGCAGCGACATCGCCTCGATCAGCTGTTCGGGGGGTGAGGCCAGTCTGATCGCGGACATGGCCGTTGGCACAGGGCTAACCTTTCCACCTCTGACCGGCCATCAAAAGGCGCATCTGCGCGGGGCGTTGGGGCCGATGGTCGCGCTGAATAACCCGCTGGACTACCACACTTACATCTGGCGTGACGAAGAGGCGATGGCACAGGCATGGTCCGGCATGACCGGTAAGAACATCGACCTGACCGTCTCGATCGTCGACTATCCAACCACCGACCCCACAGACTGGACCTGCGCCACGCGCGCGGCCCAGAAGGTGCGCGCGACAACCGGCGCGCGCTTCGCAATAGCCGCAACTCTGCCCGAGCTTCTGCCCGAGGACGTCGCCCGCGACCTCATAGCTGGGGGCGTCGTGCCGTTCATGGGATTGCGCGAAACGCTCGCTGCCATTCGTGCGGCGGGAGAGGTGGCCGCGCCTTCAGCGCTTCCCGTCTGTTTGCCCGGTATCGCCGAGGCGCATCGGACTCTGACCGAGGGCGACTCAAAACAGGCGCTGGCCGCCTGTGGGCTACATATCCCGCAGAACCGCACGGTCAGCGGCCCGGATCAGGCCCATGCGACGGCGCAAGAGATGGCCGAGCCTTTCGCCATCAAAGGCGTGGGGCTGGCACATAAATCCGAGCATTCGGCAGTGCGACTGAATGTTCGGGCATGCGATGTGGCACAGGTCGCCTCCGGGATCGGCACCGATGAGATTCTGATCGAAGAGATGATCACCGGCACTGTCGCCGAACTGCTGGTTGGCGTCATCCGCGACCCGGCCCATGGCTTTGTGCTGACACTGGGCGCGGGCGGCGTGCTGACCGAGGTGCTGCGCGACACCGCATCGTTATTGCTGCCCTGCACACCTGATGACATCCGCGCCGCCCTTGGAAGGCTGAAGATCGCGCCGCTGCTGACAGGCTATCGCGGCCAACCAGCGGCTGATATGGATGCCATCGTGGCCGCAGTCGAAGCCTTACAGGCCTATGTGATGCAGAACGCCGACACGATTGGCGAGGTCGAGATCAACCCGCTCCTGTGCACGCCCGATCGGGCGGTCGCCGTGGATGCCCTTATCAGAAAGGCCTGAGATATGGACCCGATCAAAACCCGTCGCGAAGGGGCGATCCTTCAGGTCACATTGGACCGGCCGAAGGCCAACGCCATCGATCTGGCCACCAGCCGCATCATGGGCGACGTCTTTGCCGAGTTTCGCGAAGACCCGGACCTACGCGTCGCGATCCTGACAGGTGCGGGCGAGAAGTTCTTTTGTCCCGGTTGGGACCTGAAAGCCGCGGCCGATGGTGATGCGGTCGATGGTGACTATGGCGTCGGGGGGTTCGGCGGCTTGCAGGAACTGCGCGACATGAACAAGCCCGTCATTGCTGCCGTGAATGGCATCGCCTGCGGTGGCGGGCTCGAGCTTGCACTGTCGGCCGACATGATCCTTGCCGCCGATCACGCCAGTTTTGCGCTCCCCGAAATCCGCTCGGGCACCGTGGCCGATGCCGCCAGTGTCAAGCTGCCCAAGCGTATCCCCTATCACATCGCAATGGAATTACTGCTGACCGGGCGCTGGTTCGATGCCGAAGAGGCCAACCGCTGGGGTTTGGTGAATGAGATCGTTCCGGCCGATCAGCTGATGGATCGCGCGTGGGAATTGGCGCGCCTGCTCGCCTCGGGGCCGCCGCTGGTCTATGCCGCAATAAAGGAGATTGTGCGCGATGCCGAGGACGCCAAGTTTCAGGACACCATGAACCGCATCACCAAACGCCAACTGCGCACCGTCGATGTGCTGTATGCCAGCGAAGACCAGCTGGAAGGGGCCAAGGCCTTTGCCGAAAAGCGCGATCCCGTCTGGAAAGGCAAATAACCCGCCTTAACGCATCACAAACGGGTCCGGGATCGGATCATCGCTGGTGCGCAGCCAGACGGCTTTGACGGTTGTATAGTCCAGCGCGGCCTCGATCCCGCCTTCGCGCCCGTGACCCGACAGACCATGGCCGCCAAAGGGTGCAATCGGGCTGACCGCGCGGTAGGTGTTCACCCAGACAATTCCCGCCCGAATGGCGCGGATCATGCGATGGGCGCGGGTCAGGTCGCGGGTAAACAGGCCCGAGGCCAGCCCGTATTGCGTGTCGTTTGCGATGGCAATGGCCTCGGCCTCATCGGTGAAACTGACGACCGAAAGCACAGGGCCAAAGAACTCGTTGCTTAAACAGGCGGCGTTCGGGGCGGTGTCGCAATCCAGAATGGTCGGTGCAAAGTAGTAGCCGTCGCGGTCCAAGGCCTGCCCGCCCGTGACCAGTTGCGCCCCCTGCTCGATGGATTGCGCAACCAAAGCCTCAGCCCGGTCGCGCTGGCGCACGGTACACAGTGGGCCGATCTCGGTCTCCATGCGATCCGGTGCACCGATGACAATCGCTTCGGCCTTTTCTTTCAACCGGGCGAGGAACGCATCCTTGATCCCCGCCTGCACCAAAAGGCGCGACCCGGACACGCAGCTTTGCCCGGTCGCGGCAAAAACGCCCGAGACCTGCGCATTCACCGCGCTTTCCAGATCGGCGTCGTCGAACACGATAAAGGGGGATTTGCCACCCAGCTCCAGCGAGGTTGAGGCGAGATTCTCGGCCGAGTTGCGTAAGATATGGCGGGCGGTTTCAGGCCCACCGGTAAAGGCCACATGCGCCACTTTCGGATGACTTGTCAGAGTGGCACCAACCTCGGGACCACCTGTGATGACGCTCAGCACGCCTTTCGGGAAACCGGCCTGATCGAAGATACGGGCGAATTCCAGCATCGGCGCGGGGCCGTCCTCGCTGGCCTTGAGCACCACAGTGCAGCCAGCCGCCAGCGCAGGCCCGATCTTGACCGCAGACAGAAACAGTTGCGAGTTCCACGGCACAACCGCCGCCACAACCCCTACCGGCTCGCGCCGCAGCCAAACTTCCATGTCCGGTTTGTCGATGGGCAGATGCGCGCCTTCGATCTTATCCGCCAGCCCTGCATAATAACGATAATATTCTGCCACATAAGCGATCTGAGCGGTGGTTTCGCGAATGATCTTGCCGGTATCACGGGTCTCAAGCTCAGCCAGACGCGGGGCGGCCTCGGCAATCAGGTCGGCAAGGCGCAATAGCAACTTGCCGCGCGCACTGGCGGTCATCGAGACCCAGTCAGCCGAGACAAAAGCATGCTGGGCGGCGTCTACAGCGCGGTTCACATCGTCCGGTGTTGCCTGGGGCATTCGCGCCCATGGGGCGCCCGTCGCCGGGTCGACGCTCTCAAAGTACCGAACAGGGTCTTCGAACTGACCGCCGATATAGTGCTGAAAGCTTTGCATGTTTCGTCCCTCCGGGTGATCAGGCAAACGCGGGCATCACCTCGTTTATGAAACGCTCAAGCGAGGCTTTCTTGCGATCAAACGACATAGAGCTGTCGATCCAGAACGCATATTCATCATAGCCCAATGCCTCATACCCTTGCAGCCGCCGTATCACCTGATCAGAGGTGCCGATCACGAGGTCCCGCGCCATGGCTTCGGGGCTGTAGAACGGGTGGGCGGCGATTTCGTCGTCGCTGAGTGGTTCGATCAGGCCTTGCGAAATGTCACGCTGGTTCATGAACCATGCCCCGAAATAGCAATAAAATCGGTTGAGTTCCTCGGCACCCAGTCGGGCGTCTTCTTCGCTGTCGGCGACGTAAGTATGCTGCAGCAACATGATCTTCGGGCGCGGTTTGTCAGCGTATTTCGCGCATGCCGCGTTGAATTTGTCCATCAGATCCGAGATTTCTGCATCACCCTTCCACAGGGGCGTCACCTGCACGTTGCACCCCTCGGCCACCGCAAATTCGTGGCTGTTGGGATCACGCGCCGCGATCCAGATCGGCGGACCCTCGGGCCGCAACGCAAGCGGGGCCGAGGTGGTTTTGGGGAACTGAAAGAACTCACCTTCATGTTCGTAATCCCCCTGCCACAGCGCCTTCACCGCCGGCACGATCTCGCGCATGCGCTGACCGGCTTCCCAGGCATCCATACCGGGCATCAGACGCTCATATTCAAAGGAATAGGCGCCGCGGGCGATGCCGACCTCAAGCCGCCCGTCGGTGATGATATCGGTCATCGCGGCTTCACCCGCCAGCCGGATCGGGTGCCAGAACGGCGCGATCACTGTTCCGGTCCCCAGCCTGACATGGCTGGTATGGCGCGCCACGTCTACAAGGCTTAGAAACGGGTTCGGGGCGATGGTGAAGTTCATACCGTGGTGTTCGCCCGTCCAGATCGCGTGCATGCCGCCATGATCAGCGATTTTGCACAGCTCGATGAACTCGTCATAAATCTGCTTCTGATCCTCATCCGCAGAAATTCGCTCCATATGTGCAAACAGCGAGAACTTCATCGCTCAACCCCCTGATGGACAGGGCGTATTGTGCCGCTGTCCCGATTGCCAAAATACGTCCCGAAGTTCCCCATCCGGCTTTCCGACGCGAAACGCTGCAGCATCACGCGCACCACGGGATCGGCCAGATCGTCCAGCGTCTGCGCGTTGAGATCGTAGAACGCGCCCTGTTCGGGCTCATCGCAGCTGGCCTGACACAGGAATGAGATATGCTGGGTTTCGCGCATCTCATCCTCGTAGACAGAGTAGATAAAGCCCGGATCAGCCTCGGCCCCGCTGGCTTTGATCAACCTCCGCAATGCGGTTGATGCACCATCTTTGCCAACCTTGGCCTCGGGCAGCATCAGTGTGCCATTTGCCTCCCTGACCAACAGCACCCTGCCCTGATGCGTGATCAGGGCCGAGACGATCAGGTTTGCCCGGCTGTTCAGCGCCTCTGCTTCGGCCGCTGGGGTGACATATGCACCGCGGGCGTAGCCGAGACCGGGATGTGTGCTATTTTCAAACGCTTCGACCTTGCCCATCAGGATCAGGTGATCGCCTGCCTCGACGGTCCTGAACATCGAACAATCAAACCATGCCGACACGCCTTCGAAGATCGGCGCGCCATGTGGCCCCGGCCGCCAGTTGACCACTGCGAACCGGTCGTCGACCGGGCGCGCGAACGTGGTGGAGACCTCGGTTTGCGCTTCGGACAGCACGTTGATGGCAAACCCCTGCGTGGCGGCGAAGGCCGCATAGTTGCGCGAGCTGTTGGCAAGGCAGACCAACACCAAAGGCGGATCGAGCGACACGGATGTGAACGAATTGGCCGTAAAGCCCAGCGGCGCGCCTTCGTCGTCATGCGTCGTCACCACGGTGACACCGGTCATGAAAGCTCCGAACGCGCTGCGCAACTCGCGTGGATCAAACTGGGTCATGGCCTGCATCCCACGTTAGCCAATCTTGCAAGGCCACGTTTACCTGATCGGACGCGGTCAGATTGACCAGATGCCGGTGCCCTTCGATGATCACCGATTGCCCGTGTACGACGGCTGCCGCCATCTGCTGCGCCATCGCGGGGGTCGAATTCAGATCCCCATCCCCAGTGATCGCAAGAAACGGGCAAGTGATCGCAGACAACTGGTCGGCATAGGTGCGATCTCCGCGCGCGAAAGCCCCATAGGCGGTTGCGTAACCCGCCAGATTGATCTCAGACAGCCAGCCTTCGACTGCTCGGCGGGCGGCCTTTTCGGTTGGATTATCGCCAAACCAGCGGTTCAACGGGGTCTCCAGATCAAAACTCCCGCACTTTATTTCATCGGCACGCGCTTCGACCGCGGCGCGCGCCGCGGGTCGGCGGCAATATACCCCATTAAGCAAAGCAACTCGGATGACAGCCTCAGGATAGGTGACCGCAAAACCCGTCGCCACAAGCGCACCCATGGAATGGCCCACAAGGCTGACGCGTCCCAACTCCAAAGCCTCTAAAGCAGCGTGAAACCAATCGACAAAGACCGGAAGCTGCGCGCCCTCGGGCAAGGGCGATGATCCGCCATGCCCGGGCATGTCCAACGCGATGACGCGATGCGCCGCAGACAGCGCCTCAAGCTGCGGACCCCATGCAGCGGATTGCATCCCGACCCCATGGATCAGCACCACCGGCTCACCCTGCCCCGCAACGCGATAGCTAAGCGTGCCGAAGGGTTCAGACAGCTGCAGGGTTGTCAACGTCATGGCCCAGCTCTTTCAGGTCCTGATAGCGATCACCGATCCGGTGGTGCGGGCGGCCCCCAACCGAAGCGCCGAGGGCGATCACGATCTCATCCGGAGCGGGCGCGTCGGCGATTGACAGCTGAATGGTCAGATAATGGCTGCGCCGCCCGCCATCATTCTTGTCCATCAGCGGTATCTGCAGCGGTGCATTCGCAGGACCGCGCGTATTGGTGAAGGCGAGATAGGATTTCGCACCCACCGCCTCGCGGTAATAGTTGCCGAACCGCAGCGTGTGGATCAGGGCCGAGGCATGCTCGACCTCACCATTCACACCCACGATGGCGGATTTGCCATAGCCTTCGACTTTGTCACCGCCACCTGCGGCGTCCAGAACCATGCCAGTTAACAACTGCCCGAGTCCGGGCGCACAATCGCGGATTTCTGGCCCGAGGTCCTCGACAAAGCCCCGCCCTGCCCAAGGGTTTCCGATCACGGCCACGGCGGCAATCATCCTCAGCGGCTGTGGGGCCGCCTTGCCACCTTCGATCAGGGTATCCTCAACATGAAGAAGCGTTTTGCGGATTTCGGCTGGCATGGCTGCACCTGACGGCTCGATTCTCTGTCTGATTTATGGTATACCATAATATCATAAGTCAATCCCGTTGCACCGGAACGCCCGCATTGTTATGACCGCAACCATGACGACGCCCCCGCTGTCCAGAATTGAACAACCGCCCATGACCCTGCGGGACATGGTGCAGGACCGCATGCGGGACGCGATCATCGAAGGGCATTTCAAGCCCGGAGAGCGGCTGGTCGAGCGACCCTTGTGTGACCAGCTTGGGGTCAGCCGCACGGTGGTGCGCGAGACGATCCGCTATCTTGAGGCCGAGGGGCTGGTGGAAATCCTGCCCGGGCGCGGACCGATTGTGGCGCGCATGAGCTGGGATGATGCGCGGCAAATCTATGAAATCCGCCGGATGCTGGAAACTGCTGCTGCCCGTAAATGTGCACAGAACATTACGCCTGCGCGCGCCGACCGGTTGCGCGCGGCTCTGGCGCAGCTCAAGCAGGAGTTTGCCCAGAAAACTCCCGGCGGGCTGTTTCGCGCAACCGCCGGTTTCTACTCTGAGATATTCGAAGGTGCGGGCGATCATGTAGCATGGGAAATCGTGCAACGCCTCAACGGTCGGATCAGCCGGTTGCGCATGATGACCCTGTCCTCGACCCGGCGCAGCCGACCGGGGCCGGAACACATGCAGGCGATCTGCGATGCCATAGCATCGGGCGATGCGGCGCTGGCTGCAAAAGCGGTCGAGGATCATCTGGACGATACCTCGGCCATCGCTGAGAGGCTGTTGGCCGAGCAGGCGCCCTAGACGCGAAAAGAATGATTGACGCAGGCGGGTTCGGTGTCTCAGTATTCCGGGCAGCCAGCAGAGAAAGGCAACGGGTGTGCTGATCGAACCGATCCAGGCAATGACGCGCCGCCAGACCGGATGTGATCTGGTCGTCTGACCCCGCTTTGCGCGGCACGCGCCTGAGCCGCCTTCGGGCCAGACAAACCTTCCCTGACTGTTAACCCAATGCCTCAAACCTGCGGATTGCGCATGGCCACCGACATCGGTGGCACCTTCACCGACACCGTGTTGGTGAATGAAGCCTCTGAGATCATTGCGACCACGAAAACACCCACCACCCCGCAGCAACCAGCCATCGGCGCTGCCGACGGGGCACAGCGGGTGCTGGCCAAAGCCGGTGCGGGCTGGGATCAGATCGGTGGCTTTATCCATGGCACCACACTGGCCACCAACGCCCTGATCGAGCGGCGCGGCGCGGCCACCGCAACGATCACGACCCGAGGATTTCGCGATATCCTCGAGATCGCTTACGAGCGGCGCTATAGCCAGTATCAGTTGAATCTGGTCAAACCAGACCTGATCGTCCCGCGCACCCATGCCCTGACCATTGGCGGACGCATGGATGCGCAGGGTCGCGAGTTGCAGCCGCTGGACGAGGCGCAGGTCACAGATCTGGCACAGGCGCTGAGGAAGCTGCAGGTCGAAGCGGTCGCGATTTGCCTGCTGCATGCATATGCCAACCCCGCACACGAGCTACGCCTGAAGGCGCTATTGGCCGCGCAGCTGCCCGAACTTGTCATCTCTCTCAGCCACGAGGTCAGCCCCGAAGCGCGCGAATTTGACCGGCTCTGCACCACCATCGCAAATGCCTATATCCAACCACTGATGGCCGGGTATCTGACGGATTTCGAGGCCCGCTTTACCCGGATGGGTCTTACCTGCCCTATCCTGATGATGACCGCAGGTGGCGGGATGACTACGCTGGAAACCGCCGCCCGCCTGCCCATCCGCCTGGTTGAGTCCGGGCCCGCCGGAGGGGCCATTCTGGCCGCGCGCATCGCGCAGGAGGTGGGAGAGTCTCAGGTGTTATCCTTTGATATGGGCGGTACCACGGCCAAGCTGTGCCTGATCGACGATTTCCGCCCACAAACTGCGCGAAAGTTCGAAATCGCGCGGGCCGAGAGGTTTATCAAAGGTTCGGGCATGCCCGTCCGCATCCCGGTCATAGAGATGATCGAGATCGGCGCGGGTGGCGGTTCCATCGCTCGTGTCGACCGGCTGGGTCGCGTGCAGATCGGCCCAGAAAGCGCGGGCTCTGATCCCGGCCCTGCCGCGTTTGGCCAAGGCGGCCAGTATCCTACTGTGACCGATGCCGATATTGCACAGGGCCTGATCGACCCCGCGCGCTTTGCGGAAGGACGGCTGACTGTCGACGCAGACGCCGCTTTGGCGGCTCTGGCCCGCGATGTCGGGCAGCCGCTGGCGCTTGAGGCCTACAGGGCGGCATTTGCCGTGAGCGAGATCGTCGATGAAAGCATGGCCAGCGCCGGGCGTATGCATGCGGTTGAATCCGGCAAGGACCTGAAGCCGCGCGTGATGATCGCCTTTGGTGGAAACGGCCCCCTGCACGCGACCCGCTTGGCACGCCGGGCAGGGATGGAGCGCATTCTGATCCCACGCGATCCCGGCGTAGGATCGGCGGTCGGGTTCCTGTTCGCGCCGGTCTCGTATGAGATCATTCGGTCCCGCTATGCACGGTTCGAGACACTGGACCTAGACGGGCTGAACAGCTTTCTCGATGCGATGCAGCAAGAGGCGGAAACCGTTGTGCGCGCCGGCGCTCCGACCGGGGCGTTAACCGGACGGCGCGTGGCGTTCATGCGCTACCACGGTCAGGGGCATGAGATCGAAATCGATCTGCCAGACAAGGCTTTGACCATCGAAGACTTGCCCACCCTGAGGGCTGCGTTCGAGGTCGAATACAGTCGTCAGTTCAGCCGCACCGTCCCGGGGATGGAGATCGAAATCCTCAACTGGGGCCTTTCTGTCAGTTCGGTCGCACCGGCGTTGCGATCCGGCGCAGAGGCACCTGCCAGCACGCGAAAACATGCGCAGAGCGCGCGAAATATCCTGTGCGACGTCACCTCTGACTGGCGCAAGGCGGGGGTGTTCGACCGCAACGATCTGTCCGCCGGAGACACCATCGACGGCCCCGCCCTGATCATCGAGGCCCAGACCGCAACCTTCGTCAGCGCCGATTTCAGCGCCATGATCGACGCACATGGCAACATTTGGCTGACCCGCAAGAAAGAGGCACGCTCATGACACCCGCAGATACCCGCCTTCAAGTCATGTGGAACCGGCTGCTGGCCGTGGTCGAGGAACAAGGACAGGCCCTGATCCGCGCCGCCTTCAGCCCGATTGTCCGCGAATGCGGGGATATCTCAGCCGGGATTTTCGACGCAAAGGGTCGCATGCTGGCACAGGCCGTGACCGGGACGCCGGGGCATATCAACACCATGGCCGAAGCGGTAAAAACCCTGCGCAGCCGTTTTCCGTTGGCGCAGATGCGGCCCGGCGATATCTACATGACCAATGACCCTTGGATCGCCTCGGGGCATCTGAATGATTTCCTTCTGATGATGCCGGTCTTTTATCGCGATGAGGTGATCGGCTTTACCTCCTGCACTTCGCATCTGGTCGATCTGGGTGGGCTGGGCATGGGACCAGAAGGCAGCGACATCTATGACGAGGGGCTGCTGCTCCCGCCCTGCAAACTGGTCAGCGGGGGCGCGGTCAACGCGCTTTTGCTGGAGATCGTCAAAGCCAATTCACGCGAACCTATTGCCAACGAAGGCGATATCTATGCCCTGATCGCCTGTTGCGAGGCAGGGGCGACGCGGTTGGTGCAGATGATGGATGAGTTCGGCCTCACCGATCTGCACGCGCTCTCAGACTACATCGTCGAGACCTCGCGCCGCGGAACAGTCGAGGCCATCACGGCCCTGCCCAAAGGCACTTGGCGGCATATGCTGAAGGTTGACGGCTATGACGAGCAGATCGAACTGCACGCGGCACTGACTATCGCGGACGACCATCTGCTGCTGGATTTCGACGGCACCGCCGGTTGCGTGGGCAAAGGGATCAACGTGCCACTGAACTATGCCACCGCCTATTCGGTCTTCGCCCTGCGGTGCGTGATCGGTGCGGATATCCCGAACAATGCAGGCTCGCTTGGGCCCTTCCGTGTGACAGCTCCCGCGGGATGCATACTGAACGCCCAAGCCCCTGCCCCGGTGGCGATGCGGCATACGCTGGGGCAAATGACGCCTGATCTTGTCTATGGCTGCCTGTCACAAGCTTTGCCCGATCAGGTCCCGGCCGAGGGCGCGTCCTGTATGTACGACCTTCCGCTGCGCCACGCGGCCGAGGCGCAGGACAAGGGCGACGACCTGTTCGCACTGGAGCTGGTCTTCAACGGCGGCACAGGCGCGCGGCCTGCGCTGGATGGGCTGTCAGCCACCGCATTCCCCAGCGGCGTTTGGGGCAGCCAGATCGAGACAACCGAGGCGGTTGCCCCGGTCCTGTTCCATCGCCGCGAGTTGCGGCCCGACTCAGGCGGCCCGGGCCGGTTCCGGGGCGGGTTGGGGCAACGCATCGAACTCAGCGCATCAAAAGATCAGGACCTGATGCTGTTTCTGTCGGTCGAGAGGGTCCTGAACCCCGCCAAAGGGCGCGCAGGCGGGCACAGCGGCGCGCCGGGGCGCATTCGTATCGGAGCCGAAGGGCAGGACCTTTCGGGCAAGGGCGAATATCGGATAAGACCCTCGGAAACGCTGATCTTCGAAACCCCCGGCGGGGGTGGGTTTGGCCCACCGTCCCAGCGCTACGACGAAGATCTGCAGCGCGATGTGCAGGCCGGGCTTGTCAGCGAAGACGCAGCACAGACCCTCTACCGGGGGCCGACATGAGTTATCCGAACCCCCATATCGCTCGCATGGCACCTTATGCCCTGGCCAGTCTGGATGTCCCGGATGGGCAACGGCTGGTCTCGCTGTCCCAGAATGAAAGCCTGCGTCCACCGAGCCCAAAGGCCGTTGCTGCGGCAGCCGGGGTTCTGGGGCACAGCATGCTCTATCCCGATCCAGACTGGATGGACCTGCGTCATGCATTGGCAGACCGACACGGATTGGAGGCCCAGAATATCCTCTGCGGTAGCGGGTCTCTTGACCTGATCAACTGCATCGCGCGGGTCTATGCGAGCCCGGACCGCGCCGTCCTGGCCCCGGCCCATGCCTATCCGTTCTTCCGCACCGCCGCGCAGATGGCCAACGCGCGGTTCGACACCGCGCCCGAGGCGAATGCAGTCGTCAGCGTCGATGCCTTGCTGGACGCCGTACAACCCGATACGGGACTTGTCTTTCTGGCAAACCCCGGAAATCCGACCGGAACCCGGATCGGTATGTCTGAGCTGCTACGCCTGAGGGAGGGGCTGCGCGCTGACATTCTGTTGATCATCGATGAAGCCTATGGCGAATTTGCCGACCACCTGAACGAGCGGTGTTTCGACATGGTCGACCCCGGTAACACAGCCGTCCTGCGCACCTTCTCGAAAGCCTACGGTCTGGCGGGGTTTCGCGTCGGCTGGGGCTATTTTCCGAGCGCAGTCACGACCGAACTGCGCAAAGTACTGAACCCCAACGGCGTTTCGGCCCCGGCGCAGGCGGCAGCAACCGCAGCCGTCGCCGATGACGCCTATATGCGCGAGACCTGCGCGCAGACGGTGCGTTTGCGTCATTGGGCCGCAACCGAACTGACTCAAGCCGGTTGGAGTATCTTCCCAAGCTTCACCAACTTCCTTCTGATCGATATGGACCGCCCGGACCTTGCGCAGCGTGTAGACAAACACCTTAAGCAACAGGGCATCTTTCTGCGTCCTCAGACCGGGGCCGGGTTGCCGCATGCCTTGCGCATGACAATCGGTCCGTCGCCGGACCTTCAGGCCGCTGTTAAGGCGCTCATCCACTGGAAGCAGGAGAACCCGGAATGAAGACCTCTCGCGGACGCGCCCGGTTCGGGATTCTGGTGCCGTTTACCAATACCAACCTTGAACCCGACATGGCCCTGATGCGCCCTGATGGCGTATCGATGCACTTCGCCCGGATGGGCGGTTATGACGAACACGAAATCCCAGATGAAAGCCAGATGCAGGGCCTTGGCGACACGGACCTCGAAGGGCCTCTCCAGCTTTTGATGGGCGTCCGGCCCGATGTAGTTATCTATGGCTGCACCTCAGCGACATTGACCCACGGGCCAGAGTTCGACCGCGCCCTGTCCACGCGGATCAGCACCAGCTGCGGTGCCCGCACGGTGACCGCTGCGGGAGCGATCACGAGGGCCCTGACCGCGCTTGGCGTGACGCGGATCGGCTTTGCTTCGCCCTATGTGCCCGCCATCAACGACATGGCGGTTGCGTTCCTCGCGGCAGAGGGCGTCGAAACCGTTCGAAGGTCAGAGGTGTCAGAGACGCTTGGAAACCAAGGGCAAGGTGCGCTAAGCCCGGACGCGGTCTTTGAACTTGGCCTGAATGCCGACCATCCAGAGGCCGAGGCGATTGTCTTATCGTGCACCGATATGCGCAGTGTCGAAACGCTGGACCGGCTGGAGGCAACTGTCGGGAAGCCGGTGATAAGCTCGAATCAAGCTCTCCTGTTTGCGGCGCTTTGTGCGCTAGAGCATCCCGAGCCCGTAGAAGGCTTCGGGCGTTTGCTGGCAATGCCGCGCGGGCATTGTTTTGCCGGACAGCACAGTATCGACTAGGGTGATTATAACTCGGTCCAGTATTCCACACCGCCTGAAGGACGATACAGGAGGAACCTATGGCAGACCCAAAGCTTAGAACGACCCAAGGCAACGGACGTCTATTCGATAATGTTCTGGATACGATCGGAAACACGCCGGTTATTCGTATCAATAATCTGGGGCCCAAAGGCGTCACCCTTTTTGTGAAATTCGAAGCCTTCAACCCGGCGGGCTCGGTCAAGGACCGGCTGGCGGTCAATATCATTGAGGCTGCAGAACGCAGCGGCGCGCTGAAACCGGGGCAAACCGTGGTCGAGGCAACCAGTGGGAATACCGGCATCGGGCTCGCCATGGTTTGCGCCCAGAAAGGCTATCCTCTGGTTGTGACCATGGCCGACAGTTTTTCGGTCGAGCGTCGGCGTCTTATGCGGATGCTTGGGGCGAAGGTGATCCTTACGCCGCGTTCGGAAAAAGGGTTTGGCATGTACCGCAAAGCCGCCGAACTGGCCGAAGCGCATGGCTGGTTGCTGGCACGGCAATTCGAAACAGAGGCAAACGCAGATATCCACGCCGCCACCACCGCGCAGGAGATTCTAAGCGACTTTAGCGGTCAGCGACTGGATTACCTAGTGACTGGTTACGGTACCGGCGGCACCGTGACCGGCGTTGCCCGTGTCCTGCGCAAAGAGCGGCCTGAGACGAAAATCATCCTCTCAGAGCCTGCGAATGCGCAGTTGATCGGCAGCAAAATTGCCACGGAACGCGGGGCGGACGGCGCGCCACTTGCCAGCCACCCGGCATTTGAACCCCACCCGATCCAAGGCTGGACTCCAGATTTCATCCCCGCCGTTTTGCAGGAAGCAATCGACAATGCCTATTTCGACGAACTGATCCCGGTGGCTGGTTCAAAAGGTGTTGAATGGGCCAGAGCACTGGCCAGCAAAGAAGGTATCCTGACCGGTATTTCCGGGGGTTCCACCTTTGCCATCGCCATCGAGATTGCTGAACGGGCCGAACCCGGTGCGCATATTCTGTGCATGTTGCCCGATACCGGCGAACGATACCTGAGCACGCCGTTGTTCGAAGGAATAGCCGAAGAAATGACCGAGGAAGAAATCGCAATCTCGAACTCGACCCCCGGCTATCAAATGTCCTGAGGCAAGCCTTGCTTGCGGGTATGTTCGCGGTCGGTGCGGCGTTTAAATCAGCCCGAAGCAGGATCGCTATACAGCCTGATGGACCTCGATAATGTTACCTTCAGGGTCATGAAAAAAGATCTGATGCCATTCTTTGGCAAAGGCGGTCCCATAATCGGAATACGGAATTCCATTGGCTTCGAGCACAGTCTTGAAGGCTGCGATATCATCTGTCCGAAACGCGATATGGCCGCGCTCGACCGGGTTGATCGCTTCACCATGTTTAAAGGCCAGATCCAGATTCCGCTCGGCTAGGTGCATCTGCATCGCACCATCCGTGGCGAAACGAATTTTGCCATCATAACCCTTCTCATCCGTGGCCTCCGGGCGTGGAAAGTTCTCGATAGGAATGTTATCCAGGCCCAGCACGTCTGTATAAAAACGATGCAATCGTTCGATATCGTCCGAGACATAGTTGATGTGATGGAATTCGAGTTTCATAGCAGTAGCTTCCACTTGATTTTCAGGGGAAAGAAACCCGATGAACCCTTCTCTGGCAACCCTCAGGCTGGCAAGTGTAGTAACACCGAAGCTTCATCATGCTGGCCAAGTCTGGATCACAGCATAGTGTAGAATTGCCGAAGGTTCAGGGCATCCGGTTCGCGCCGGAGATGTGGAATGGCAAATGCCGCCTGAGCCGTTGCGTCCCCTCTTGTTCCGGAACCCCGCCTATATGGCCTTGAACACAAGTTCGAACATCTGCGCGAATTGGGGTGCAATCAGTCCACCTTAGCGTGGCGGCGTCTCAATGCGTCGGACCGTGCGAATTGCCTGCTGGGCTGTTGCGGGCGTCTGGTCGCCGCACGACAGGTCTTAGGTGCTGAACCGTTTAACGCCGGGTGCGCGCGGTTCTGAATAGCAGCAGAAACACGAAAACCGATCCGATTGAGGTGGTGACAATGCCCACCGGCAATTCCTGTGGCGCCAGCAGCAATCTGCTCAGGATATCTGACCCTGTCAGCAAGGCTGCTCCCACGATCGCGGCAGTCGGCAGCAAATGGCGATGCAAAGGCCCGGCAATGCCGCGTGCGATGTGGGGCACCATCAAGCCGACAAAACCGATCACCCCGGCGACCGAGACAAAAACAGCCGTCGCAAGCGCCGCAACGAAGAACATGCTGAATCGCAGACCCTGCACCGGGACACCCAGAGTGCTTGCTGTCAGATCTCCAGTCAGCAATGCATCAAGCCAACGGCTGCGATAAAGCGAATAGCTTAAGATCAAAAGCAGGCCCACACACACCAATGGGAAGGTTTCCCATCGGGCCAGGCCCAGCCCACCGAGCATCCAGAAGATCACCGAATGCGCGGCCCGGTTGTCGCCGGCAAAGATCAGGTAATTGGTGATGGCCGAAAACAGAAAGGATACCGCAAGCCCCGCCAAAATCAGCTTTTCTGGTGCACTGGTTTTCAACCCATGCACCAGCGCCAAAACGATCCCCGAGGCGACAAGACCGCCGCAGAACGCGGCGAGCGGCAACGTCCAGAACCCCAGAATATCTCCGGTAACGGTAATCACGAATACCGCGCCTGCTGCCGCGCCCGAGGACAGACCAAACAGGAAGGGGTCGGCCAGATCGTTGCGCGTTGTCGTTTGCAGTACCACGCCAACTATCCCAAGCCCTGCACCAATCACTGCCGCAAACAAGGCGCGTGGCAGGCGCAGGTCAAAGACGATGCGGTGCATCGGAGACATCTCGCCACCCACCAACCCGGTGCCAAGCAGCACAGCCTCGACCGTTTCGGAGACCGGAATCGAAGTCGTGCCATAGATGGTCGACACCAGCAAAAGGGCGGTCAGAACGACCGCCCCCAGCAACAGCGTGAGGCCCAATCGGCCCATATCAGTTGAGGCCTGGATGCATGGCCTCGGCCATTTTCGAAATTGCCGCGATATTAGCGGGTCCGGGGGTCAGCTCCTCATAGCGAAGACCAATCCAGCGCTGGTCCTTGACCGCGTCGGTTTGCGACATCACCGGATGTTCCTGCAGGAATTTGAAGGTATCCGCCGCGCCATTGCCGGTCTGATAGTCGAGCAGCACAAGGAATTCGGGGTTCGAAGCGGCAACCGTCTCCCACGAGGTACGACCCCAGCTCGTGTCCATGTCATGGGTGACATTCTGACCGCCTGCCGCCGCAATCATCGCGTCGGGGATCGCGAATTTACCCGCCGTAAACGGAGCATCCGCCGGACCATCCAGCAGGAAGACACGCGGCTTGGCCAGATCGGCAGTCTTGGCTTTGATCGACGAGAGCTCATCTTTCCAGCCAGAAACCAGTGCCTCGGCTTTGTCTTCGACCTGCATGACCTTGCCAAGTCGCAGGACGTCGTCGAACAGCAGGTTCATGCTGGCTTCGGGGCGGTCTTTATCCAGATGCACGCAGCTTTCGGTCAGGATCATGGTCTTGATCCCGAACGGTTCCAGCGTGTCAGGCGTGACATCACCGCCGGGCTTCATGCCATAATACCAACCCGCGAAATACAAATCCGGCTCGACCGCTACAAGGGTCTCGACGGTCGGGTATTTCGGTGCAAGCTCGGGGATGTCGCCGCGTAATTTATCGAACTCGGGGCTTGTCTTGTACCAGCCGGTGATGCCGGTCAGGCCGACGATCCTGTCCTGCAAACCCAGGGCGAAAGCCATGTCGGTCATGTTCATGTCATGCACAACCAGACGCTCGGGGGGCGCATCAAAGACCAGCGGTTCGCCGCAATTGTCGACGGTTATCCCTTGCGCGGCAGCGCCGCTTGCCATGGCAGCAATAAACACCGCGGGCCAGATTGGTTTCACGAATAATCTCCTGAGTTTAAGTGGGAACTGTTGTTCTTCGGATGTCCAGTACCGGAATGACGCGCCCTTCGTGGTGAAAACACAGATAGTCGACACCAAAGGTTTCGCGTACCCGCTCTCCGGTCAGCACCTCATCAACCGGGCCAAATCCCGTCAGCCGCGTGGATTTCATCAACGCGACATGGGTCGCGAATTCGGGGATCATGACCAGATCATGCACGATCATGACCACCGTAATCCCCAGATCCGCAACCAGAGACAGCATGCGCCCTTTCGCATCGGGGTCCAGATGGTTCGTCGGCTCGTCCAGAAACAGAAGCGACGGGTTCTGGGCCAGCGCGCGCGATGTGAGCCCGCTGTCGCTCACCACCGGAAAGCTGCGCCATCCGCTTTTGCGCAAGAGGCGCGAGGCCAGTCAGATTCAGAATCCGGTCCAGCTCTTGCTGGTGCGCACGTGCGGAGCGGTCGGTAAGGATCGGTATCTGGCCCAGAGCCACGTAATCGCGAAGCGACAGACGCCCATCTGGCATCTCTTGCTGGCCGACCACGGCGATAACACGCGCCCGTTCGTTGGCTGAGAACTGCTTGAGGCTTCGCCCATTGATCTGAACATCGCCCAGAGACAGCCCTTCGGCACCGCAAAGCAGATTGAGCAAGGTGGTTTTACCCGCGCCGTTCGGGCCAGCAATCGCCAGAATCGAGCCTTCGGTCAGCTCAAAACTGACATTCTGCAGCAGCACATCGCCATTTAGCGCATAGTATTCGAGGTTCGAGGCAACAAGGAACGGCTGGGGTGTCATAGCGGTACCTGCTGACCAATCGGCGGCATCCGCGATAGGGTCTTAGCGGATAGTGCACCGGGCCGCTCGGTCGCTTTGGTCCAGCCATTCGCGCTTTGTTGGTACTGAAGGGCAAACTCGGCCAATGCGTCAATCTCGGCCGGGGTCTGGATATCACCAAACAGATATTGCGCCTTGCCTACAGCCTGAAAGCCCACAGTCGTCGGGTGCGCACACCCGGCCATGCAATCAACGCCGCGGATCGCAAAGCCCTCGGGCAATCGGGGTGCAAGGGACTCTTGTATTGCCGACAAGGTCTGCGCGCCGGAACAGGTGGCGCAGATCAGCACAAAATGATCAGGAGTCTTCACACACGCGCCCTCTGCCTCTGCCCAGATGCATCGGGAAGGTGCCAAATATGTCAACACGTGTCAGACGTGCCATCAAAGCCTCCTTCCAGGACGCCCCGTCCCGGGTTGGTTGAACATCTGATGGCAGGTCTCCTGACTCGCGGGTCTCGGCTTGGCCATCCTTCCCGGCCGAAAAGGCCAGTGGTTGCTTGGCTTTGCTCGCCGCTTACAGTTGCGGGGGCAGTTACGGGTTTGACCGAAGCGGGCCGCACCGTATTCCCTTTTCATCCCGCGGCCATAGCCTTGGGAACCATCGCAGGACTCAGTGCCTTAGAACAATGGATGGGTCAATATGAAAGTTACCGGGCGTGAGCGGTCGAACGCGCACAATCCCCTTGCCCGCCCTTTCGTGTCCCAGCTGGATTGGATAAGAGGGATCAACCCCTGCATGATGCGCAGGACAGGGTTTCCATCCAATCAGGAGCCAGCCCATGCCTTTTTCCCGCCTCGCTCTGGCCGCAGCCATCGCCATCGCGTCACCCGTTCCGACCCTTGCGCAAGCTGCTGATGAGCGCGCCGCGCCCTTATCGCTCGAGTTGAATACGGTGCAGGAGGTGAACGGCGCCTGCCGTCTGACCTTTGTTGTGCACAATCAAACCGAAAGCGAAATCGAGAAAGCTGCGTTCGAAACCGTCATTTTCGACAAGTCCGGCGGCGTGGTCACGCTGTCGCTGTTTGACTTTCGCGACCTGCCGCGCGACCGGCCGCGGGTGCGTCAGTTCAGCCTGCCTGATCTCGATTGCACCTCGATCCGTCGTGTCCTGATCAATGGCGCAAACAGCTGCGTTGTCAGCGGCTCGGAAAGCGATATCTGTGCAACAGAGTTGAACCTGACCAGCCGGATCGATGTGGAGCTCTTAGGATGAATGCACTTGAGGCCCTGCGCCAGATCGTAGCCCTCGGAGGGCCGGTTGTGGCCATTCTGATCGTCATGTCCGTGCTGGCGCTGGCTGTGACGCTTTACAAGCTGTGGCAATTCACGGTGACCGGTGTTGGGCGGCATCGCGTTCTCACGCAGGCGCTGAACGCATGGGATGCAGGTGATCATCAGACAGCCCGGGCCCGTCTAGCCAAAAGCCACAGCTATCTGGCCCCGTTGGTTGGCGCCGCCATGGATGCGCCGGACTTGCCCGGACTGGATGATCGCCTTGACGCCGAGGCCGGTCTGGCCTTGGCCGGGTTGGAGCGCGGCTTTCGGCTGCTCGATACGGTCGCCCAGCTTGCGCCCCTACTGGGGCTTTTCGGCACGGTTCTGGGGATGATCGAAGCGTTCCAAAGCTTGCAGCAGGCCGGCAGTTCGGTTGATCCATCCCTGCTGGCAGGCGGCATCTGGGTGGCGCTGATCACCACTGCGGTAGGGCTTGCGGTTGCCATGCCGACGTCGATGATACTGTCCTGGTTCGAAAGCCGGACGGCACGCGAGCGCGTCTTCGCCGACAAGGCGCTGCGCACCGTGCTGGTGCCCGGACAGTTGGCCACCGAAGAAGAAACCTTATCCGCCGTGCCGGAACATGCGTAACCGGGCGCCATTTGTCAGGCGCACGTTGTCGATGACACCGCTCATCGATGTAATATTCTTGCTGTTGCTCTTCTTCATGCTCACCTCGACCTTTTCGAAATTCGGCGAGATTGAACTAACGAGCTCAATCGGAGGCAACGCGCAAACCAGCGAACCGTCAGAGCGGACTTTTCTGCAGCTCGGAGCCGACCGTCTGGTATTGAACGGGACATCAACCACGCTGGACGATCTCGTGACGCAGGTCGAGACCGGGCAGCTTCTTGTCAGCCTTGACGACGACGTGACCGCACAGCGCCTTGCGGATTTGCTGGTCCGTCTGCGCGGACGCGACGGGCTCAGCGTGTTGGTGCTGGAGTGAGCGGATGATCCAACCGTCCACCCCCCGCCGCAAGCGCGACTCGACCATTGCCCTGATCAATGTCGTGTTCCTGATGCTGATCTTCTTTCTGATCGCAGGGACCATAGCACCACCGCTGGACCCCGATCTGGATCTTGTAGACACAACCGAACTGGACGGGCGTGAGCCGCCCGACGCGCTGGTGCTGCACAAGGATGGCACGCTCAGCTTCCGTGGCGTGCCAACTGACGCAGAAACATTCATGGCCAATCACATTGAAGGCCCGGTCCGGATCGTCCCGGATCGCGAAGCACCCGGCGCGCGCCTGATCGAAGTCACCGGCCTGCTGCGCCGCAATGGCGCGCCATCCGTGTTTCTTGTAACAAAGCGGACGCTGCAATGATCCGCGGGTCGGTCATAGTTGCCGTATTGGCCATTCTGTTGTCGCTGATCCTGCATATCTTTGGCTTGAGCATGACCGCAGCGCCCGTCGCGGATGCGCCATCCACACAGGGCAATAGCGACGCGGTGGACCTGAGTAACAGTTTCGAAGATCTGGCAGAGACGCCGACCGACCCGGAAGAACCCGAAGCCGCCGAGACCCCGGAGCCGCAAGAGGCAGAGATCCCGACCAGCGAAGCTCTGGTAGCCTCGGACGATCCGCAACGGGTCTTCTCCCCCGATTTTGGTGAGGCCGAAAGGGTTCAGCCTGACGTGGTCGAGCCGCAGGACGCAGAGCCCGCCGACCCGTCCGATAGCGACGACCCAGCACGCGCCGATACCGAGACGGTAGAGCCGACCTCGGTCGATGAAACGGCCGAAATCCCGCAAGGGGAACCGGTTGCGGAAGCCGACCCTGTCGAGGCCGAGACGCCAGCGCCCGCCGTGATCGAAGCCATCGAGCCCGCGGAAGACGCAGACATCGCAGTGTCAGAGCAGGCCGTGACGGAATCCGTCCGCCCACGCCTGCCGGACCGCAAACCGACCGATGCCCCGGATGGGGCGACCGACAGCAACGACCAGTTCGCCCAATTGCGCTTTCCACAACAATTGATCGAATCTCCCTTGCAGACGTTTCAGCGTCAGGGGACCGATGCCTTCACCCGAGGCGATCAAGAGCGTCAGTCAGGCGGGCGCGGACCGGGCAATTCAAATACGACGAACTATGCTGGTCAGGTGCTGGTGCATCTGAACCGAACGCCTGCTGTGTTTGTCCCGGTCCGGGGCTTCGCGCGTGTCTTCTTCCAGATCGACCCCGATGGCTCGCTTGCATGGGTCGAAATCACCGACAGTTCGGGCTCGAACCAGATCGACCGCGCCGCCCGAGAGCAAATTCGCCGGGCCGCCCCGTTCCCGCCCCCACCGGGCGGTGTCAGCCGCAAACTGTCCTTCTATTATCAGAATGGCTAAGCGCCAGCCCGGTCAGCCGTTCTCGGCCTTTGACGAATAATAATATGCGATCGCCTGCGCCCGGTTCTTGATCGACAGCTTTTCATAGATGTTCGACAGGTGAAACTTCACCGTATTGGTTGAGATTTGCATCTCTTTCGACAATTCGCGGTTCGACATGCCCCGGGCCAGCGCTTCAAGAATAGCAACTTCCTTGCGTGACAAGGTTTGCAGGGGGTTCTGTTGCATTTTGCGCACGTCGATGAACGGAAACACCATCTTGCCTTTTGCCACATCGACGCAGGTTTCCAGCAAACCCTCAACCTCACCCGAACGCGGCGCGAACCCGGCGGCCCCGGCCTGCATCGCCTGTCGCGGCACATCTCCGGCCTCATCCCCATAGACGACAAAGCGCGGCGCGTTGGCCTGTTCGCGCAGGACCTCGATCAATTTGGCTGCGCCCAAAGCAGGCAGTTCCCACGATACGATCCCGACCTGAACCGGCACCCGCATCACCGTGCCCAGAAATCCCTCGGCGGTGGCCGAGGTTGCAACCAAAGAGAATCGCGGGTCGCGTTCAAAAATCTCGGACATGGCCGACAACACGAGCGGGTTGTTGTTCGCGAGCATGACATCGACCGGACGCTGAGATGTGTTGGCCATTGTTTTCCTGCCTGTTTTCCACCCTGTCCCATCCGTTTGGGTAGGTACATTTTTGGTATACATCCGTATATTTACCTATATGGGTAGGTTATTTACCACCCAATTAGATATCCCAAAGCAGTAGTAAGTTACGTTGCGCGGTGGCGCAAGTTTCGGTTTTCCTTTGCGTCAACGCGACCGACGGGGCCAGAGCCCCTGACGCTGAGGAGGATTACATGACTTATCAAATCTACCCCACGCTCGAAATCCCCGAGACACTGGCCGCAGGCCCCGGGCCGGGCAATACCGACGCCCGCGTTCTGCAGGCCTTCACCAGCGCTGGCGTTGCCGATCACATGCAGGACGACGTTCTGCGCGGCATGATCGAATGCAAGCATATGCTGCGTCAGATCTGGGGCACCGCCAATACCTATACCTTCGCGGTTGCGGGTACCGGCTGGAGCGGGCTGGATACCATGTTCTCAGCCGTGATGCCCGGTGACAGCGTTGTGGCGTTCACCAACGGCACCTTCTCGGGCATCGACGCGCTGACCCTGCGGATCAAGGCAGCAACGCCCGCTGAGCACGCCGCGAGTCCGCTGGACCCGCAAGCCGCCAGCGTGACTGTGATCGAAGTGCCTCATGGCCAGCCGGTTACTGGCGAGATGGTTGATGAGGTTTTGGCGCGGCACAAACCCAAATGGGCCTTCATGGCGCATTGGGAAACCGGCTCGGGCCGCGTGAACGACATTCAGGGCTTTTCGGATGCATGCGAACGTCATGGCGCGATGGGCCTGATCGACGCAGTATCGTCGCTGGGTGTCGCGGATTTCCGTATCGATGACTTCCCGGGCGTCGCCGGTTGGGCCTCGTGCCCGCAGAAAGGCCTGTGCTGCCTGCCGCTGACCTACGCGCCTGTTAGCTTTACTGACGCCTATATCGACGCGCTGAAAACCTCGGGCGCTTATACCTACGTCCACAACCCCATCTTCGAGGCCCGCCACTGGGGTATCGTTGACGGTCAGGATGTAGAAAAGGGCACCTATCATCGCACCCATTCCGGCTACGCCGTCGCCGCTTTCCATGAATCCCTGCGCCTGACCCTGCAGGAAGGGCTGGCCAAACGCGCACATTCCTACCGCACGCATGAGACTGTTCTGCGCGATGCCGTCACCGCCATGGGCTGCGAGGTCACCTCGGACATGCCCAGCCTTGTGGTGCTGAACTTGCCAGCAGAGCTGGAAGGGCGCGAGATGGAGCTGGTGCAGAACTGCCGCGCCCGCGGCTTTGGCATCTGGCCAACGCTGAGCGCTCCGGTTCAGGTCCGCATCGGCATTCTGAACCAGCTGAACCACCAGTCGATCAGCCGCATCGTCCGACTGTTCGCCGAGGCGATCCGTGAAATGGGCGGTTCGGTCGATTTTGAAGCCATCGAAGCGCTGCTGGAAAGCCGCTACGGCACATCTATCGCTGCATAAACGGGAGGGAATGCAGATGGATATTCACGAATATCAGGCGAAAGAACTTCTTTCGAAGTTCGGTGTCGAGGTCCCTTCGGGGGCGTTGGCCTACAGCCCCGAGCAGGCAGCCTATCGCGCACGCGAGCTGGGTGGCGACAAGTGGATCGTCAAGGCACAGGTCCATGCCGGTGGGCGCGGCAAGGCTGGCGGTGTGAAACTTTGCAACTCGGAAAGCGAGATTCACGAGGCTTGTGATGAGATGTTCGGTCGCAAGCTGGTCACGCATCAGACCGGGCCCGAGGGCAAGGGTATCTACCGCGTTTATGTCGAATCCGCCGTGCCGATTGATCGAGAGATCTATTTGGGTTTTGTGCTGGACCGCTCGAGCCAGCGGGTGATGATCGTGGCCTCCTCCGAAGGCGGGATGGAGATCGAAGAGATTTCCGCAGATCGTCCCGACAGCATCGTACGCTCGATTGTTGAACCTGCGGTTGGGCTGCAGGAGTTCCAGGCCCGCGAGATCGCGTTCAAACTGGGGCTTGAGCCGAAGTTGACCCAGCACATGGTCCGTACGTTGCAGGGCTGCTATGCCGCGTTCAGCGAGCTGGACGCGACCATGGTCGAGATCAACCCGCTGGTCGTCACCGGCGATGATCGTGTTCTCGCGTTGGATGCGAAGATGAGCTTTGACGACAACGCCCTGTTCCGCCGCCCGCAAATCGCCGAATTGCGCGACAAAAGCCAGGAAGACCCGCGCGAAAGCCGCGCCGCAGATCGTGGCCTGTCTTATGTCGGTCTGGACGGCAATATCGGCTGCATCGTGAACGGGGCCGGTCTGGCGATGGCCACGATGGACACGATCAAGCTGGCCGGTGGCGAGCCTGCCAACTTTCTGGATATCGGCGGCGGGGCCTCGCCCGAGCGGGTGGCCAAGGCCTTCCGTCTGGTGCTGTCCGATGACAACGTGCAGGCGGTGCTGGTCAACATCTTCGCAGGGATCAACCGCTGTGACTGGGTGGCCGAGGGTGTCGTTCAGGCTCTGCGCGAGTTGGAGATCGACCTGCCAGTGATCGTCCGTCTGGCAGGCACCAATGTCGAGGAAGGTCAGAAAATCCTCGCCAAATCGGGCCTGCCGATCATCCGCGCCACAACCCTGATGGAAGCCGCCGAACGCGCCGTGGGCGCATGGCGCAACGATCTGTCCCAAAACACCAAGATGAGGGCCGTGTAATGAGCATTCTTCTGGACCGCGACACCCGCGTTATCGTTCAGGGCATCACCGGACGCATGGCGCGCCTGCACACCAAGGACATGGTGCAGTACGGCACCAATGTCGTCGGCGGCGTCGTCCCCGGCAAGGGCGGCGAGACCGTCGAAGGCGTTCCGGTTTTCGACACCGTCAAACAGGCGGTCGAGGCCACAGGCGCCGACGCCAGCCTTGTCTTCGTGCCCCCTCCGTTCGCGGCGGATTCGATCATGGAGGCCGCAGATGCCGGTATCCGCTATTGCGTCTGCATCACCGACGGCATCCCCGCGCAGGATATGATCCGCGTAAAACGCTACATGTACCGCTATCCCAAGGACAAGCGCATGGTGCTGACCGGCCCAAACTGCGCAGGAACCATCAGCCCCGGCAAGGCGCTGTTAGGGATCATGCCGGGTCACATCTACCTGCCGGGCAATGTGGGCATCATTGGGCGCTCGGGCACGCTGGGGTATGAGGCTGCAGCACAGTTGAAAGAACGTGGCATCGGTGTGTCCACCAGCGTCGGCATCGGCGGCGACCCGATCAACGGCTCGTCCTTCCGCGATATCCTTGAGCGGTTCGAACAGGACGAAGACACCGAGGTTATTGCTATGATCGGTGAGATCGGCGGCCCTCAGGAAGCCGAGGCCGCGGAATATATCCGCGATCACATCACCAAGCCCGTTGTCGCGTATGTCGCGGGTCTGACCGCGCCCAAGGGCCGGACCATGGGTCATGCGGGTGCCATCATCTCGGCCTTTGGTGAAAGCGCCAGCGAGAAGGTCGAAATCCTGTCGGCGGCGGGCGTGACCGTGGCCGAAAACCCTGCAGTGATCGGCGAGACCATCGCCCGTGTCATGGGAAAGGCTGCGTGATGGTCAAACCTTCGGTCCTTGTCACCCGTCGCTGGCCTGCCGCCGTCGAGGCGCAACTGGCCGAGAACTATAACACCGTGCTGAATACCGGGGACAAACCAATGTCCCCGGCCGATCTCCGCGAAGCATTCAAGAGATATGACGCGGTTTTGCCCACCGTAACCGACACGCTCAGCGCAGAGGCACTGGACGTGCCCGCCGCTCAGACCAGAATTCTGGCCAACTACGGTGTCGGCTACAGCCATATCTGCGAACCGGCGGCCCGTGATCTGGGCATGACCGTCACCAATACACCGGACGTATTGTCCGAATGCACCGCCGATCTGGCCATGACGCTGTTGCTGATGGCCGCCCGTCGCACGGGTGAGGGCGAGCGTGAGCTGCGCGCAGGTGGCTGGACTGGCTGGCGCCCGACCCATCTGGTCGGCACCAAAGTCAGCGGCAAGACGCTGGGCATCATCGGCTTTGGCCGCATCGGTCAGGAAATGGCCCGCCGTGCTCATCATGGGTTCGGCATGAAAATCCTCGTGCAGAACCGCAGCGCTGTGTCTCCCGACCTGCTGAAGCAATTCAACGCCACGCAGGTCGAGACGGTGGACGAGCTGCTGCCGCAGTGCGATTTCGTCTCACTGCACTGCCCCGGCGGGGCCGCGAACCGACATCTGATCAACGGGCGCAGGCTGGACCTGATGAAAGCCGGTGCCTTCCTGATCAACACTGCGCGCGGCGAGGTGGTGGATGAGCACGCACTGGTACAGTCGTTGATGTTCGACACGATCGGCGGCGCAGCGCTGGATGTTTTTGACAGCGAGCCGCGCATCAGCCCCGACCTGCTGCAATGCGACAATCTGGTAATGCTGCCGCATCTGGGCAGCGCCACAAAGGAATCGCGCGAGGCTAAGGGCTTTCGCGTGCTGGACAATCTGGGTGACTTTTTCGCAGGCCGCCCACCCCGTGACCGCGTGATCTGACGCACACTTCTTTCAAAGGACTCAAACTCATGAGCTTTTACGCCATCGAACAAGCGCCTGCGCGCCTGAACCGCAGCGAACTCGCCGTACCGGGCAGCCAGCCCGGTATGTTCGAAAAAGCCGCCAAATCGGATGTGGACGTGATCTTCCTCGACCTCGAAGACGCGGTTGCGCCGGACGAAAAAGAACAGGCCCGCAAGAACATCATCGCGGCCCTGAACGATATCGACTGGGGCAGCAAGACCATGTCCGTGCGCATCAACGGGCTGGACACTCATTACATGTATCGCGACGTGGTGGATGTTGTGGAACAGGCCGGAGAGCGACTGGACCTGATCATGATCCCCAAGGTCGGTACCGCTGCGGATGTCTATGCCATCGATATGATGGTGACCCAGATCGAAGACGCAATGGGCTACAAGAAGCGTATCGGATTCGAACACATCATCGAGACCGCCCTAGGTATGCAGAATGTCAGCGAAATCGCCGCCGCCTCGAAACGCAATGAAAGCCTGCATTTCGGCGTGGCGGACTATGCCGCCTCGACCCGCGCGCGGACCACGATCATCGGTGGCGTGAACCCCGATTACTCGGTGCTTACCGACCCGGATGGTGACGCGGCCCGCGCGACCCATTGGGGCGATATGTGGCACTACGCGCTAGCCCGTATGGTGGTTGCGGCCCGCGCCAATGGCCTGCGCCCGATTGACGGTCCGTTCGGTGATTTTCAAGACCCCGAGGGCTATAAGGCCGCAGCAAAACGCGCTGCTGTTCTGGGCTGCGAGGGCAAATGGGCCATCCACCCCAGCCAGATCGCGCTGGCGAACGAGGTCATGTCGCCCGGCGAGGCTGAAGTCACCAAGGCGCAGCGGATACTGGAAGCAATGGCCGAGGCCGAGGCCGCTGGCAAAGGGGCGGTTTCACTGGACGGTCGCCTGATCGACTATGCCTCGATCCGTCAGGCCGAAGTGATGGTCGAAAAGGCACGCCAGATAGCTGCCGCATAACCAGTCGTGAAATCCCGATCACACCTGCGCCCCCGGTCAGGTGTGATCCCCCATGTGACCCTATCAATTAAATCAGTGGTTTACGGAATCGCTCAGCTGCGCCTAACCTGACGTTATCGGCACCTTTCAGGATAGGACAGTGAAAATCATATCAGGCGGACAGACCGGTGTGGACATGGCGGCGCTTGAATTCGCCCGCGTCCACGGCTTGCCCTACGGAGGGTGGGTGCCAAAAGGCCGTACCAATGAACTGGGGCGCATACCCGAAGAGTTCAGCGGGCTGACTGAAGCCCACTCGACAGATGTTAACGTTCGCACGCGATTGAATGTGACCTCAAGCGACGCAACCGTCGTGTTTGTCGATGGTTCAATTAGTCCGGGCACACAAGAGACGATTGCACTGGCCTCTGGCACAGGCAAACCACATCTTATGGTTGACCTCAGGGCCGGGATAGAGCCTTGCGCGCAACAAATTGAAACCTGGTTGCTTGCTCATCCGGTCAGCATCCTGAATATTGCCGGTCCGCGCGCATCGGAAGCGCCCGACATCGGGGCTCAGGTCGCCGAAGTATTGAAGCGCAATCTGCTTTTGCTGAGCAGTTGACCCAGAGGCCGATCTGCTCGCTGCATTCGTACGGATGCGGTTGGGCTGACATCCCAACCCCGGAGGCTCAGTATCGGCAATTTATTTTGATATCGCCGCAATACAGCACCAGACATAGCCATATGGCGTATGATCCTATAGTCTCGGCCCCACCTTCGCGACTCTGACCCGGGACGCGGAGCGGGGGATAGTTTGTTGTGGGGCACGGAAATGGGGGGCATTTCGTCCGTTCCAGGTTCAATACCGATTGGGTGCGCCGCGCATGATTGCGGTGCCGATGACGGTTGCAGAGACTGTCGATGGTCGTAAAAGCAACAGGCCCAGATACCGACCTTGGCGGGATGGAGCACAGGCACCTTACGGTGATGTTGGCGGATCTCGTCGGTTCGACGGTGCTTGCCCAGACGCTTGAGCCCGAGGACCTGCTATCGACCACATTACGCTATCAGAAACTGGTGGAACAAGCTGCGGCAGCCTATGGCGGAAAGGTTCTGCAAATCGTTGGTGACGGAATCCTCGTCGCCTTTGGCTGGCCCGCCGCCGCTGAGAACAACGCAGAGCGCGCATTGCGCACGGCACTGCGTATCCATAGCGATCTGGAAGCGCTGCCAGGCCCCGTTGATCTGAGCTGTCGCATCGGAATCGCATCTGGAATGGTGTTGGTTGGCGATATCGCGCTTGGCTCTGACATTCAGCCTGATGCCATCTTCGGCACGACACTGAACCTTGCCGCACGGCTGCAGTCGCTGGCGGCACCGGGCGAAACGATGGTATCGGGCGCCGCACGCACGCTGGGCGCAGGGCAGCTGGAGTTCGAGCCTTTGGGCACTCAGGCACTGGCCGGTTTCGATCAGCCGGTGCCGGTCTATCGTCTGGCAGGCCCCGCAAAAGAGACCACATATCGGCGGGATCGGACAGTCCTGATCGGGCGCGACACCGAGCGCGCCGAGTTATCCAGCGCCTGGTCCCATGCACAGGACGGGCATGGCAGGGTTATCCAGATATCGGGCGAAGCGGGTATCGGAAAATCGCGGTTAATCCGCGACTTCCGAAAAGCAGCGGCGCCTCGGGCGTGGGTGACCTATCATTGCAGCCCGTTTCATCAGAATACACCGTTTCACCCTTTCACGCTTCAGCTTGAGCAATGGTGCGGTATTCAAAGCGGCGACGATACGGATGCAAGGCGCAACCGATTGTTGCATCATCTGACCGATATTCTTGATCAACCCCAGCTCGAGACGCTCTTTTTCATCCTTGCGCCCGGCCCTGGCGATTGCGGGGCAACAAGCGAAGATGAACTGCGCGCGAAGCTCTCGCAAATTTTTCTGCGGGTCTATCAACGGCTCAGTGCAGATGGGCCGGTTATGGTCGTGGTCGAAGACCTGCAATGGGCCGATCCCTCGACCGTCTGGATCCTGGGCAACGTCGCAGAACAACTGACCACGCTGCCCGTCCTGATGCTCATCGCCTCGCGTGAGGCCGTTCCAGACGCGTTTGCAGAGCAGGTTCCGTCGCTGCGCAAACTGCATCTTGAACCTTTGGACAGGTCAGACGCCACCGCGCTGGCTCAGGCCGCGGCTGGCGCGGCGCTGGATCAAGATACGACGGCACAGATCATAGCGCGAAGTAATGGGGTTCCGCTTTTCATCGAGGAATGCGCCGTTGCGGTTGCGGCCTCTCCGCGTCGGGCTGCGGGCGACATTCCCAGTACACTGCATGATCTTTTGGCTCAGCAAATCGACGCCACCGGTGACGTGCGGCGCGCGGCTGTTGATGCATCCGTGATCGGTGGTGCCTTCGACGCAACGATGCTGTCGCATATCAGTGACATCAGTGTCGCTGATGCCGAAGAAGCGATCACCCAGCTTGCGGCCGACGGAATGCTGCAACCCCTGCCAAAGCCCGGACCGCGCCACAATCAGAGCTGGCGGTTCCGCCACGAACTGGTGCGCGAAGCTGCCTACCAAAGCCTTGTTCGCGATCGCCGTGTCCACCTGCACCAGCGCGCCGCCGAAGCGCTGAGCGCACAGAGCGAAGCCGCGCGACAGCCCGAATTGATTGCCCGCCATTGGGAACGCGCGCGCAACCCCCGAGCGGTAGCCGCATGGATCGAGGCCGCGCGCCAAAACCTGCGCCGCCACGCCAACAGCGAAGGTGCGCAGCAGGCCCGCAATGGCTTGCAACTGCTAAGCGCCCTGCCCCCCGAACAGCGCGATGAGGCCGAGTTGAGCCTTCAGTTCCTGTTGGCCGCAGCCGAGCGCGTCCGGTTCGGATATGGCGCACAACCCGCCATTGATGCTTTCACCCGCAGCTTTGAACTTGCCAAAGAACTTGACGACCGCCGCACGTTGGTACGCGCCGGGCGTGGTCTGTTTACGGCGTCCATGGTGAAAGGCGATTATCGCGGCGCTGAACGCTGGGGTGCCGAGATCGTGGAGGCCTACGAGGACCATCACACCCAGATGGTCGGCCACTATATTCGCGGCGCGGCCCTGTCTCCACGCGGGAAATTTGCAGAAGCCGCCGCCGCACTGGCGCGCGCATCAAGCCATGCAAAGGCACATGCGGCAGAAGCAGGCAATGCGCCGGATATGGCTGCAATGGTACAGATCGAGGCCATGACCGCGTTGGTCCGGTGTTTTCAAGGCCAGACCGAAGCAGCGCTTGCGGCAGCAAAATCCGCTGTAGACGCTGCCAAATCACTGGACCAGCCGCTGATGCTGGCCAACGCGCTTCACTGGATGACCGAAATCCACATGCAGCTGGATCACGCCGATTATGCGCAGGTCGCCAAAACGCTGGACACTGCCGTTCGGGAAAACGGAGGCCCCTATTATCGTGCCGTTGCCATCGCACATTTGGCTGGATCAGCCATCCGCACCGGCAATGCCGAACATGGCGTCCGGCTTCTTGAAGCAGCCTGGCAAAAGATGCGCGAGACGGGTGCCGAGGCGGCCGGGGTATTGATCAATACGGAACTGGCCCGTGGCAATCTGGCCATTGGACAAATTGACAAGGGATTGTCGGCGGTCGACGCCGGTCTGGCCTGCGCGGCATCCACCGACGAACGCAACTACGAACCCGAACTGCGCCGGATACAAGCCGCGCTGATGCTCGAAAAAGGCATGCCGGTTGAAACCGCCGAGTCCACATTGCGTGCCGCCATCACGCTTGCCCGCGCACAAGGCGCACGCTTGTACGAGCTACGCGCCCTGACTGATCTGGCCTGTATTCAGCCAGAGGACGCCGATCTGGCCGCCCGCATCACAGAGCTTGGATCAGATGATCTGATCTCTTACGCCAGCGCTTAGCCCCTGCGCCCCAGTACGCAATCGTCTGGGTTGAGGCCCACCAGCGCCGCCACATCCGCAAAAGTTGACGTTCGCTTTACCACGTCAAATCCACGCGCTGTAAACGTTTCTTCGTTGTAGAGATTTTTCGACACCATTGGATTGTTCATCAGTTGCGTGATCGCGTCATACCCCACCATCGAGGTCATCAGATCGCCCATGATCACCGTCCCTTTATGCTGTTCGGCAAAGAGACCCGGGAACAATTCCACTCGATCCACATTGCAGTAGAGACGGCTGAGATCGGCCACCAGTTCATCTGCGAAAGGCTGATCCCCGACCAGTTCGGCAAAACTGGCGTGGGGTTTGCGGCGGAAATGGTGACGATAGGCATTCAGCGATGGCAGCCGGGCCTTGCGGGTCAGCGCAATTGTGGCTTCGACCGGCGCAGGAACGTCTGCCGCAGGTTTTTCGAACATGAAATCGGGCGTATTGCGCAGGGACATTCGGGCGGCAGGCTGATGTGACAGCGACTCGATCATTTTCTCAAGCCCCGTCTCTTCGACCAGCCGGGGATTAAAGCGGAACCCTTCCGTTCCAACCTGAACCCCATCAATCAGGAACCGGTCCGGGATCATGGAATGCCAGCGATAAAGCAGATTGAACTCGATCGCGATCTGGTTCGAATGCTGCCAGTGTTCCCGTCTGTTCACGCCCACAGGAAGCTTAAAGGGCATGTTGGCGATATAGCCCATATAGTCTTCCATCACGACTTTGATCAGAACCGCGATCAGCGCGCAGCGCGTGGTTTGAAAGACCCTTTCCTGATCCCACCCAGGCGTATTGCGGTGTTGTAGCCAAAAGATGTCGGCAAGCTGGTTATGCGCGCGTAGCATCAGGGTGTTCATCACCATATACCCGATGGTACCGTTGCCATTGTCCAGCCCCGTGGCGTGAAAATCCAACAAGCGTTCGTTGATCTGCTCGCTATCAAGATCAGGTCGCGCCCGGATAAGCGCATCTTGCAGCTTTTTCCTGTTGTGTAGCGGGCGACCGGCATCTTTGCCCGTGGCAAGGCTGCCATCGAACGGCGGTGCAAACTCGATCCCGCCGGAAGGGGTCCGCTGGAAAAGCTTCGGCGACCATGTCTCGCCCTTCTCATCCGTCCGGACGGCCATACGATGCGTCAGCGCACCGGTATCGGGGTCGCGTTCACGCAGCATGTCGGTCTGATAATCATCCAGGCCATATATCTGGCACAGATCAACTTCGTGATTTGAATCCGTTTGGCCGACCGGGCCATTGGGGCCAAATGTGCGCAAAAAGCTGTCGGTGAACCATTGCGCCGCCGATATGAACAGGATCGTCGAGCCCTGTGGGCACAGCAGTGTCAGCGGGCTGCCATCCATCTGCCGGCGTCGGCGGAACAGATCGGCCACCTCATCTTCGGGCGGCAGGACCGGTGAAGGGTCCTGCGGCGGCAGATGGCGACCGATCCACTTGTGGGAATAAACCCCGGACCATGTGGTGTAGTCCGCCCCAAGTGTCAGCGGGCGCGGCCGATGCACGCGTGCAGCACGCGCCAGCCGCAACGCAACCAGCCGACTGGCCAGGCCGCGGTGCACGACGAACAGATGATCAAGCAGCGTATCAACATCCAACATACCCGACCTCCGTTCAGTTATCGATTTGGAAAGCGCGCGCGCTAGGCTTAGATAGGTCCCGAGCCGGATGGCATTGATCGGCCCAAGCGGGGCATGCTCTGCAGTCACACGCCACGGCGAAAAGCTGAGCGTGTCGCCGTCATGCGGGTCAAAAGCAGCACCGCGGGCGATGGTGATGTCCGCCACCGGCGTCACAGTCCAATGGTAGGGATCGAGCGGCGCATCGGGTTGGGGGTCGCGGGCCCAGCGGATACGATTGTCGAGCGGATCGAACCCCTCTCCGGTTTGAGGAGGTTCAATGATGCAAAACTCGAACCGGTTCTCGGCGTGCTCCACGTCCCGCCGCAAATTCTGTTTGATACCATCTGGGTCTTTGACCGGCTCTGTCGGCGTGTCAGGCCGCACGCTGCGCGCAAGATATCGCACCGTCAGATCCGGCCCCAGCTGATAGGGCGTGGTGGACCAAAAATGCGAGGCGAACGGGGAATGCATCAGGTTCGAGGCGAAGTTGGCTGCGACTTTACGGTGTCGCTTGCCCTCTTTGGTCAGCAAGACACGCAAAGCCGCGCGCGCGCCTTCGCGGATCAGGCGCAAGCTCCACCCGCGACGTCCGCTCAGCGCATGTTTGATCGCCTGCCCTGCAGCGACCAAACGATTCAGGCTCTCGTAATCTTCCGGCTGGTAGCTGGGAAATGTGTCATTGTCGGTCAGAACAAAATCGAAGTCTTCGCTGATCTGCGAAATACCCAGATGGTCTAGCGCAGCGGCATCGATCAGTTTGGCTCCGGGGACATCGAACAGTTTGACAGCCATGCCATGTGCGTCAGGTTCACGGTCATCCAAATGAGCCCCATTCGAAAACCGCAGCGCCGCCTGATAGACGCCGGGTTGTGCAAAAAGGCCGTGGCGCAGATGCTGGGGTAAGTCGTCCCTAACTTGGAACCGGGCGCTGACACAGCCTTGGCTGCGCCCGTGTTGCGCCCTCAACCGTCGTCCATTCCAAAGCGGCACGGCTTCGAGGTTCTGATCGATAACATCCTGAACAAGATCGGAAGGTACAGAGTTTGCGGACATTTCTTGAAATCAACCTACTTCACAAACCAATCCCGGCTGACTTGGGCTAAGTGGGCCGAACAAATGGCAATTCTAAATTCCGGCAGCCTACACCAGTTTCCGCGAACCACCAAATGCTGAGTCCCCGACCAATCTGCGCGCCCGACCCCCCAACGCGATCAAGCCAAATGACTAGAGCGCGCGCGCTTCTTGCAAAACCCAGGCGCGGAAAGCTTCGGCATCCGCGCTGAGCCGGGTGCCGATCGTCGACAACAGATGGTAATCCTCAACGCCCGCAACAGCAAAATCGGGCAAACAGCGCTTGAGTCCGAATTTCCCGATCAGCGCATCACTGGCCGGAGGTCGGGCCAGCGCGATCCCCCCACCCGCGGCGGCGAGCGCCAGCGCAGTCAGCGTGGTATCGACATGCGTTACTTTAACCCGCTCTGGCAACACATCGGTGCCCAGCACCTGCGCCCAGTTCTTGCGATGATCCGCAACTTCTATCAGCATGTGATCACGCATATCATCAACACTTCGGATGCCCGCGATCAGATCAGGATGCGCCACAGGGATTAACGTCTCTCCGAATAAGCGGTCGGCCTGCGTACCCGGCGGCGGTTGACCAAACGCAATCCAGACCTCGGCCCCGCGGGGCGGCGTTTCAGGACGGCCCGACAGCGAGTTCACCTCCAGCGAGATAGCCGGATTCGCCGCTAGAAACTGCGGCAGGCGCGGCGCAAGCCAACCGACAGATAACAGCAGCGACACCCCGACCACCAGAGGCTCGGATCGGGGCGACGCGAGGTTGGCGGCGGCCGCTTCCATCCGGCCCAGCGACTCGCTGACAACAACCAGCAGGCTGCGGCCGTCCTCGGTCAACGTCACTCCGGCGGCTTTGCGCTCGAACAGCGGGCGCCCCAGATGCTGTTCGAGTGCGCGAATTTGCTGACTGACCGCCGGGGGCGACATGGCCAGACGCTCTGCCGCGCGCGCGAAACTGCCCGTGCGCGCGGCGGCTTCGAAAACACGCAACCAGTTAAGAGAGGGAACCCGTTTGCCCATGTTTATAGGGTAAGTTCAGCTTATGCTGTGAGACAAGAGAAACGTCTTCTCTCACAACATGGGCCGAATAGGCTGAATCCAGCACCAAGGGAGGACAGGATGCGAGATTCGATGCCAGACTATGTCGACAGCTATCGTACAAACGGGTTCGTGGCTGGGTTGCCGGTGTTCTCAGAAAGCGAAGTCGCAGAACTGCGCCGCCAGATCGAAGCGCTTGAAGCAGACCATGCTGATGGGGCCGGCGGCTATGATCTGACGCAGTTCTTTCGCGTCAATGGTCACGTGGTGATCCCCCTTCTGGCCGGGCTTGCCCGAACACCGGCCATTCTGGATGCGGTTGAAGGTGTTCTTGGGCCAGACCTGTTGGCCTGGTCGGTCGAATTGTTCATCAAAGAGCCCCATAGCGCTCAGACAGTTTCGTGGCATCAGGACATCACGTATTGGGGGATGGGCGAAACCGATGACGAGGTGACCGCTTGGGTCGCGCTGTCCGACGTTTCCGTACAGGCAGGATGCATGCGCTTTATTCCCGGCAGCCACAAAGGCGGGATCGCCGAGCATGAGGACACCTTTGCCAAAGACAATCTGCTATCGCGCGGACAATCCATCACAAGCGTCGATGAAAGCAGAGCCGAACATGGTCCCTTGAAGCCTGGCGAGATGTCGCTGCATCACGGGCGCTGCTTTCATGCCTCGGGCGCAAATGCCAGCGATGATCGTCGGATCGGCCTGGCCATCCGCTATGTGACACCGGCGGTGCGCGAACATGCACCGGGGCGGGACTGGGCGATGCCCGTGCGTGGCGAAACCCCGGCGGGTGGCTGGGAATGTATCGCAGGCCCCCGCGGGTTGTTTCATCCAGCCGATCTGGCACTCTATCAAAAGATTCTCGCGGGTCAGGCGTCAACCCTTGCCGCAGGTGCCGAGCAGGCAGTCGGCCTATATGCAACTGGAGACAACACATGAGCGAAACGGTCAGTTTCACAGCAATGAAAGACGGCACCAAAGAAGACTACGAGCTGCTAGAGCGGCTCGAAAAACCCTTCCTTGCGCTGACGGCAGACCGGGTGCTGGACGAACTGCGCCGTGCGGGCGAGGTCACGCTGGAGGGCTACCCGATCACCCGCCTGCAGCACGGTTTGCAATCGGGAACCCGCGCGCTCAGAGACGGCGTTGATATCGATTGGGTTGTGGGTGCGCTGCTGCATGATATCGGCGACGGTCTGGCCCCACAGAACCATGACCGTATGTCCGCCGAGGTGATCCGACCTTTCGTTCGATGGGAGGTCTCGTGGACCGTCGAACATCACGGTATCTTCCAGACGCTCTACTATGGGCACCACTATGGATGGGATCGCAACGCACGCGAACGGTATCGTGATCACCCGCTGTTCGACACCTGCGCTGCCTTTTGCGAGCATTGGGACCAGTCCAGCTTCGACCCCGACTACGCCATGGAGCCGTTAGAGACCTTTGAACCGATGGTACGCGAAGTGTTCGGACGCACAGCCTATGATCCGGACGTCATCCGAGAAAATGAAATCACCGATCTGCCCGGTCAGTTGAGCAAAGACCAGAGTTAAATCTCGTTGCGCGGTGACGGGTTAAGGAAACCGGTTCTGCCGGACGTCTGTTTTGGCCCGCGTTTTACCGGGGGCTGGCAGTCGCGATAGCCCATTTTGTCGGCCAGATGAACGCTAATGTCGTAAATCTTCAAGTTCAGGGTAGAATGATCGCTCTACCCTGAGGCATGACGAACACTCAACTTCAGATCGCGCGGACTCTGGACCGCCAATTTTCGGAAATGGGCTTTGCGACGCAGGGGGTCGAGGCGTTGCGCGAGGGGGCAAATGTCTCATTGCGGACGCTTTACAAGTATTTTCCCAGCCGCGAGGCAATGGTGATTGGAGCGCTGAACCATCGGGATGCGGCGTATTCCGAATGGATCGGTCAGGATCAGGCCAAGGGTGCGGATCATGTTATGCATGTGCTGGTGCGCCTGTCCGATTGGCTGCGCGATGTGTCCAACACCGGCTGCCTGTTTCGGAACGCACTGGCGGCCTATCCCGAAAGCCAGCCCATCCGCGCGGCGGTCGAGACGCACAAGGCACATGTCCGCGACATGTTCCGCGCACGGCTGACCCGTGTCGCCCCCGACAGCGATATCGAAGCGCTGTCCGAGGCTCTGTTCATCCTGCACGAAGGGCTGACCGAAAGCGCCCGGCTACTTGGCGTTGAAGCTGCAACCACCGCAACGATGCGCTGCGCCCGCGCGCTGTTGGCCGACGCCAATATTCCATAGGCCGGCGCTCCATCCGGCGAACGACAAAGGTACCGACATGAAGATCAAGGAAATCCACATCTACGCACATGATCTGCCGGTCAAGAACGGCCCCTACACCATGGCCAATGCCGAGGTCTGGGCGCTGGACACCACGCTGGTGAAGCTGGTGTCTGACGATGGCATCGAGGGCTGGGGCGAGACTTGCCCGGTTGGGCCCACTTATGCAGAGGCGCACGCAGGCGGGGCCCGCGCCGCACTGACTGAGATGGGCAAGGGTTTGGTTGGGGCCGACCTCTGGCCGGTCGCGTTGCATCATAAGATGAACGGGCTGCTGAACGGGCATAACTATGCCAAGGCGGCCATCGACATTGCCGCCCATGACCTGATCGGCAAAAGGCTGGGCGTCAACGTGGCTGACCTTCTGGGCGGGGCGCAGACGGATCGGGTGCCGTCCTATTACGCCACCGGCGTCGGAGCCCCGGACGACATCGCGCGTCTTGCGCGGGAAAAGCTAACCGAGGGCTATCCACGCCTGCAGATCAAGGTTGGCGGACGCCCTGTCGAAATCGATATCGAGACCATCCGCAAGGTTTGGGACGTCATCGGCGGAACTGGCACGCGCCTCGCGGTCGATGGCAATCGAGGGTGGACCACGCGCGATGCGCTGCGCGTCAGCCGCGAATGCCCGGATGTGCCGTTCATCATGGAGCAGCCCTGCAACACATATCAGGACCTGCAAAAGATCCGCCCCCAGGTGACGCATGGCATCTACATGGACGAAAACAGCGTCGACCTGAACACCGTGATCTCGGCCGCCGGGACCGGGCTGGTGGATGGGTTTGGCATGAAAATCACCCGGATCGGCGGCCTTCAGAACATGCGCACCTTCCGCGACATCTGCGAGGCGCGTAATCTACCGCATACCTGCGATGACAGCTGGGGCGGGGACATCATCGCCGCCGCCTGCACGCAGATCGCATCCACCGTACGTCCGACGCTGATGGAGGGCGCATGGCTTGCTGCTCCGTACATCGAGGGCAACTATGACCCCGAAAACGGCATCAGGATCGAGGGCGGCCACATTCGGCGCCCAACCGGTCCAGGCTTAGGTATCGCCCCGGATGAGAGCTTATTCGGCGCGCCCGTCGCCTCTTTCTAAGGAAAGCCCCCATGATCCCCGAAACCATGCACGCGGTCCAACTGACCGGCCATGGCGGTATCGAGATGCTGGACTACCGCTCGGACGTCCCGGTCCCGAAGCCGGGGCGCGGAGAAGTTCTGATCCGGGTCGCTGCCGCGGGAGTGAACAACACCGACATCAACACGCGGATCGGCTGGTACTCTAAGGCTGTCACCGAAGACACCAATACCGGCGGTGCCTCGGGTTTTGAGACGGTGGACGATGACGATGCCAGCTGGTCGGGTACGCCCTTGACCTTCCCTCGCATTCAGGGCGCCGATGTCTGTGGCTATGTTACCGCCATAGGTGATGGGGTCGACCCGGCACGCATTGGTGAGCGTGTGATCGTGCGCAACATGCTGCGGACTTACGTCGACTACCGCCCCTATGAATGCTGGACCATCGGCAGTGAATGCGACGGGGGTTTTGCGCAATTCTGCGTCGCACCTTCGCAGGAAACCCACGCGGTGAATTGCGACTGGGAGGATGTAGAACTGGCCGCCATCCCCTGCGCCTATTCAACAGCCGAAGGCATGCTGCACCGCGCCAGCGTCGGGGCCGAGACCGTGCTGGTCACCGGTGCCTCGGGCGGTGTTGGTTCGGCTGCGGTACAACTGGCGAAACGGCGCGGCGCGCATGTGATCGCGCTGTGCTCACCCGCAAAGGCCGAGGCCGTTCGGGCTTTGGGCGCCGATCGCGCGCTGGACCGCAACGCCGATCTGGTGGCTGAACTGGGTGAGGGCTCGATCGACGTGGTGGTCGATCTGGTGGCCGGTCCGCAATGGCCCAGCCTGCTGGACGTGCTGCGCCGGGGCGGGCGGTATGCGACCGCCGGGGCCATTGCCGGGCCGATCTGTGAAATCGACGTGCGGACGCTCTACCTCAAAGACCTCACCTTGTTTGGCTGTACCTTTCAGGAGGACATCGTGTTCGAAAACCTCGTGAAATACATCGAGGCAGGGGAAATCCGCCCCGTCGTCGCCAAGACTTACCCGCTCAGCGAGATCGCGACAGCGCAGGAAGAGTTTCTGACCAAAACACATACCGGGCAGCTGGTGCTGATCCCGCCGCAGGTGGCCTCATGAAAATCCGTAAGATCGAGCTTTTTGAACTGCATCTGCCCTATGCGGGCGGCTCTTACGAGCTGTCCGGCGGGCGCATTTACACCGGGTTTGACAGCGTCATCGTCTGTATCACTGCCGATGACGGGACCGAGGGGTGGGGTGAATCCACGCCCTTCGGCCCGAACTACATCGCCGCCCATGCGCGGGGTGCCCGTGCCGGGGTCGAGGAAATCGCGCCCTATCTGATCGGTCGTGACCCGCGCGATGCGGACCGGATCAATGATGCCATGGATGAGGCGCTGCTGGGCCATAACCACGCGAAATCGGCCCTTGATCTGGCCTGTTGGGACCTGTTCGGCAAATCGGTTGACCTGCCGGTCTATAAACTGCTGGGCGGCGCGACGGGCAATCGCCTGCCCGCGATCAGCTCGATCTACGCGGGCACGCCCGAGGACATGCGCGCCCGCGTCGCGCACCACCGCGCGATGGGGTATATGGGTCATTCGATCAAGGTCGGCGCGCTGGATTCCGAAGGCGGCCCGGCGCTGGACGCCGAACGCATCGCGGCCTCATTGGCGGATCGGCAACCGGGTGAGTACTTCATCGTTGACGCCAATGGCGGCCTGATCCCGGAAACCGCGCTGCGTATGCTCCGCGCCCTGCCGAACGGGCTGGATTTCGTGCTGGAGGCCCCCTGTGCCACATGGCGTGAGACGCTTTCCCTGCGCCAGCGTTGCGACGTGCCGATCATTCTGGACGAGTTGGCGCAAGAGGATGGCGATATCGCCAAGCTGGTGGCGCTGGACGTGGCCGATGGCATCGGGCTGAAAATCTCGAAAGCCGGGGGGCTGACCCATGCCCGCCGTCACCGCGATATCTGCCGCGCTGCGGGGCTGACGATCAGTGTGCAGGACACGGTGGGGTCGACCCTGTCTGCCGCGTCGATCTTCCATATGGGTGCGACTGTGCCCGAACGGCTGCTGCGCTGCGTTCTGGACCCGCGCGACATGGTGACGATCCAGACCGGGGCGTTTGACGCCCCAATCGAAAACGGTGGCGTTCTGCCGCCCGATGCGCCGGGCCTTGGCGTGACAATGAACAGGGACCTGCTGGGGCAGGCCGTCGCAATCTGGGAAGACTAAGGCATGTTTCAGGACAAAAACGCCCTCGTCACTGGTGCGGCCGGAGGGATCGGGCAGGCCATCGTCAAACAGCTACGCGCGCAGGGCGCTCGGGTCGCGGTTGCGGATCGCTCGACCGACGGCATCGCGGCCGAGGCGCATCTGCCCGGCGATCTACTGGACCCGGCCTATTGCGACCAACTGGCTGCCAGTGCGCAGCAGGCTTTGGGCGGCCTCGATATCGTCATCAACAATGCCGGCGTCATCACGCGCGGCCCGGTGACCGAGACCTCGGACGCCGACTGGACCCTGTCCTTAGGAGTAAATGTCGAGGCTCCGTTTCGGATTTGCCGCGCTGCCATTCCACTGATGGCCGAGGCGGGCGGTGGAGCCATCGTCAACACCGCTTCGTGTTGGGGCGGCAAGGCGCCGGGGCCGAACCATGCGCTTTATTGCATGACCAAGGCGGCGATTGCCTCGCTGACCGAATGCATGGGGATGGATCACGCGCATCAGGGCATCCGCATCAACGCTGTCTGCCCGAATGAGGTCGACACGCCGATGCTGCGCTCGGGCTTTGCCAAGCGCGGGTTTGATCCAGACGAGGCCGTGACTGAACTGGGTAAGACCGTGCCTCTTGGGCGGATCGCCGAGCCTGAGGATATTGCCGATGTAGTCCTGTTCCTCGCCTCGGATGCGGCGCGCTATATGTGCGGCACGCTGGTTGAGGTCAATGGCGGGAAGCCGGTCGCATGAGGCGGTTTAAGGGCAAGGTTGCGCTGGTTACAGGCGGGCGCTCCGGGATCGGGCAGGCCATCGCGGCACGGCTGACGGAGGAGGGCGCGCGCGTCTTTACCGCCCAGCGTGGTGGCGATGATCACTTCGAAGGGATCGCAGCGGATTTCACCGACCCAAACGCGCCGGCACAGGTGGTGGCCGAGGTCATCGCCCGCGCCGGGCAGTTGGACGTTCTGGTCAACAATGCCGGGATGATGCAGGAGGCCCGCGTCGAAGAGATGACGTTGGATGACTGGCAGAAAAACCTGACCGTCAACCTGACTGCGCCCTTCCTGATGATCCAGGCCGCTTTGCCCCATCTGCGCAAGACAAAGGGCAGTATCGTCAATACCGGCTCGATCGAGGGGCTGGGCAGCAATCCCGGCCACGCGGCCTATTGCGCTTCCAAAGCCGGGCTGCACGGGCTGACCCGCGCCGTGGCGGTGGATCACGGGGCCGAAGGTATCCGCTGTAACGCGATTGCTCCGGGCTGGATCGACACCGAGTTGAACCTCGACTTTGTCGACTCAATGCCAGACCCGGATGCGTTTCGCCGGGATATAGGTCAGATTCACCCGGTCGCGCGCACCGGTAGGCCCGAAGAAGTGGCCGCATTGGCGGCGTTTCTGGCCGCCGAGGAAAGCGGCTTTATCACTGGGCAGATCTACACGATCGACGGGGGGCGGATGGCCCAGTTGAGCTTGCCCAGATCTTCGCGTCTCTGAATCAATCAGCCAGAAAATGCACACCGGTGCCTGCCGCGTGAAGTGGCCGCTCGACGTGGGGTTCATGGATGATTACCGAAGCGCCTCTAACTGCATCAACAATTCAGAGCTGACGCCAACACCCTGCGCGGTTGAATGCGCACGGTTTTTCAATCGACCGTCGCCGGGCACACGGGCGGCTCCGTTACCGTCAATCTCGGCGCAGATGCGCCTGACATAGTCATCGAACGCCGCATTGCCGAAGCGCTTGGGATCAATCGCGATCAGAGTTGCGCCGCCTTTGATGTTCAGCGCGCCATGTGCTTCGCGATCCGCGTTGTCCACCGAAAGGGTACCACCAGCCAGCGCCGCGCCGAGGACCTCGATCAGGAAAGCGATCGCCGCCCCCTTATGCTCGCCAAACGGTAATAGGCTGCGGGTCTCAAGAATGGCGTCTGGGTCGGTGCTGGGTTGACCCTCGGCATCAAGACCGGCAGCACGCGGAAGGTCATGCCCTTCGGCAGCAGCCAGTTTGATATCCATCAGCGCCACCATTGATGAGGCTTGATCCCAAACCACCGGTTCAGCGCCCTCGCGCGGACAGGCGAAGGACATCGGGTTGGTCCCGAAGACGGGACGCACGCCGCCCTGCGGCACGACCATGGACAGCGAGTTAACGACGCCCAAAGCGACCAGACCCGCCTCGGCCAGTGGACCAGTATCAAAGCGCAGCGCGCCCAGATGGTGGCAATTGGCGCAGGTAAAGGCCGCGATCCCATTTTCGCGCGCCAGTGCGATCAGCTCGTTTTGCGCCGCCAATGCAGCAACCTGATAGAACCCGTTATCGCCATCGCCGCGCAGCACGCCAGGCGCAATGCGGCTGATCGTCGGCGCGGCCGCCGGGTTGGCATAGCCCGATGATAGGTATTGCACATAGACCGGCAACAACCGCAGCCCGTGACTGCGTGGGCCATCGCGTTCAGACATCTGTACAAGCTCTGCAATAACCTCCGCGCTATGCGCATCCAGACCCGCCTTCAAAAGCACAGATTTGGCCAGTTCCTTGACCTCTTCGAGTGAGAGCGTTTTCGTCGAGCCTTCGGTCATCTTGTTATCCTGTCCTTGCGTGGTCAAAAGGGGCACCTAGATGCCCCTTCTATCGTGTCAGGCGCTGTATTCCGCGCGTTTTTTCGCGACGAACGCGTCCAGCGCGCCGCGCTGATCGTCGGGCATCGGCGGCTGAACATAGGTTCGCAGCATCCGCTCGGCCTCTTGCGTGCCCACGGTTTCCGCGGTTTTTGAGCCCTCAGCCTCCCACTGTTCAAAACTGTCGTTGTTTTGCAAGTGGTTCATGTGCATCGGATTTTCGCGTGTATGATCTGTGCCCAGGAAGTGCCCGCCGGGGCCGATCTGATCGATGTCGCCCAGCAGCGCGTCCAGATTTTCATCCTGCAACCCGCTAAAGAAGCGGTGGAAGTTCTCCAGCTGCAGCGCATCCTGTACCCATTTCGAATAGCTGACGCCCAATGCACCCTCAAGAAAACCAGCCGAATGCACGATATAGTTCGCACCCCCCAACAACACTGGCCACATGGTGTTGGCTGTGTCAAACGCGGCCTGCATATCCGGGGATTTCGATCCCGTCCACATGGTGCAGGTTCGCCATGGCACGCCGTAGAAGCGTGCCATCTGACCCACCAGCAGGTTCATCAGACCCGGTTCGGGTGAACCCATCATCGGCGCGCCGGTTTTCATCGACACACCCATGATCGCCACGCCCAGTACCATCGGTGCTCCGCGTCGGATGATCTGGCTATAAGCCATCCCCGCCAACGACTCTGCGATCAGAAGCGCCACACCGCCCTGAGGGCTGGCCGGAGTGCTGGCCCCGGCCAAAACGAACGGGGATAGCAGACAAGGCTGATTGGCAGCCGCGTAGACCCGCAAGCTTTGCAACATGGTCTCATCCCAGACCAATGGCGTGTTGCAGTTCAGCAGCGCGGCCATCACGACATTGTCGTCGACAAACTCCTCACCAAACACGATGCGCGTCATCTCAACCGAATCCCGCGCGGCCTGTTCTGACAGGACCGAGCCCATGATTGGTTTGTCGGTCAGCGTCAGTGCGGCGTGAACCAGTGCCAGATGACGCTGCGGAACCGGGACGTCCTGTGGCTCGACCGGCAGAATACCGGGCACCATCATCGACTGACTCATCTGGCTGAGCTTGAAGAAGTTATGCGCATCCTCCAGCACAGAGGGCCGTCGCACCCCGTCGAGACCGTAGACAAACGGCGCACCATAAGCATTGGCGAACACTGAATACTGGTTCCCTACCCGCAACGAGCGTTTGGAATTGCGCGCCGCATAGCCCCATTCGGACGGAACCGCCGAGATCAGGTCCATCAGCATCTCGCGCCCGATACGGACCCGTTCGCCCTCGACATCTGCACCGTATTTCTTCCAGTCAGCGAGAGCGACGGGATCACGAAATTCAATGCCCGTGGTTTCAAGAATGGTCATCGCGGCATTGTGGATTTTCTCGACCCCTTCCGGGCCAAGCAGATCGATCGGACCGACCTTCCGGTTCAGCGTCGACAGATAAACCGGGGGCGGGTTGGTACGGGCCTGAACCCGCGCCGCACGTCCACCACCGCGGCCCGAGCGAGCTCTGACTTCTGCCATATCAAATCCTCCGGATCAGGCGCGCGCACGGGCGCTGGTTGGGTCGACGGCACAGGTGTCGATCACCTCGGCGTCGCGCATTTCATTGTGAACCAGCACCTGCATTCTGGTGCCCGGCGCTGTCATGCCCTGCGGCACCAGCGCCATCGCGATGTCGTGGTTGCAGTAATACGAGAACCCCCCCGAGGTGACGCGCCCGATCAGGTTGCCATCGGCATAAACGCCTTCGTCAAACATCACCGAGGTATCGCAAAACGGCAGTTTCAGCGTGACCAGTGTGTTGTATCCGCCCTGCTCCTGCTGCTTTAGCAGCGCGGCTTTACCGATGAAGTCCCGCTCGACCACCTGCCCGCCGATCTTCTCGGTCATAGCCACGAACCGGCCCAGATCGGCTTCATACGGGGTCAGGTCCTTGCAGATCTCGCGATTGATGGCACGGTAGGATTTCTCGAGCCGCATGGAGTCAAGCGCTTCTAGGCCGAAGGGTTTCACACCCGCCTTCAACAGCAAATCGACAAGGTGACGGTTATAGCCGACCGGATGGTGCAGCTCCCAGCCCAGCTCACCAGTGTAGGACACGCGCAGCAGGTGTACGCCCTTGGCATAGCCCACCTCGCCCATTTGCGCCGAGAGCCACGGAAAGGCCTCGTTCGACAGGTCATTATCGGTCAGCGGCTGCAGAATATCCCGCGCCTTGGGTCCGGCCAGAGCGATCACGCCCAGCTGTTCCGAAACATCCTCGACCACGACCGAGCCATCGCGCGGCAGCACGCGCTGCAGCTGATCCCAGTTGTAGGCGCGCCAGTTCGGGGTGGAGATGAGATAGAAATCATCCTCGGCGTAGCGCACGATGGTGTATTCCGCATCCATTCCGCCCTTGTCGTTCAGCATGAGCGACAGGGTCATCCGCCCCACCTTTGGCAGCTTGTTGGCCATTAGACCATCCAGCCACTTGGCCGCCCCCGGCCCGCGGACGGTGAATTTGGTCATCGGGGACATTTCGATGAACCCGGCCTCTTCCCGTGTGCGGCGCACCTCTTCCTGCACCCGTTCCATGTGGTTGGTGCGGCGGAAGCTGTGTTCCGGGATAGCTTGTTCCGGCGTTTCAGCGAACCAGCGCGGGAATTCATAGCCGTTAAAGCTGGTCCAGACCGCACCATGGGCGGTCAGCAGATCGTATGAGCCTACAGTCTTCATGGGGCGCGCATCAGGAAAGTCCTCGCCCGGGACATGCGCATCCATATGGGTGCCCCATGTCTCGCGCACCTTGTCCATGGTCCAGCGCTTGGAGGCATAGTCCGAGAACCGGCGCGGGTCGAGCTCGGACATGTCCATACCCGGATCGCCATCCACGATCCATTTGGCCAGACGGTTGCCCACGGTGCCGCCCCAGAGGATGCCTCCGGGCATGCCTTCGGCCAGCCAAAGGTTCTCGTGCCCCGGCGCGGGGCCGGCCAGAGGCAGTTCATCCGGGGTCATCTGGAATGGGCCGCGGGTGTTGGCCTTGATGCCAACCTCGCCCAGGGTCGGCACCCGTTCGATGGCGCGCTCCCACTGGGTTTCCACCGCGTCGAAATCCTCGGGCAGCAGATCCGCCCCGAAATCGGGCGGCACGCGATCTTCGGCAAACAGTTTGAGGTCTTTGGTAAACTCATAAGGCCCGAATTGGATGCCGCCCACGTCCTCGCGCAGATAGGCGCCGTAATCCTCATCCCGCAAGATCGGAAATTCGGGCAGTCCCTGCGCCTTGCGCTCTTTCAGCAGCGGCACCGTCTCGGTGGTCCAGTATTGGTGCACGATCGGGATACAAGGTAGGTCCAGCCCCACCCTGCGCGCGTTTTCACGGGCATAGTTCCCGGTGGCAAAGATCAGGTGTTCACAAGTGATATCGCCCTGATTGGTGGTGACTTTCCAATGACCATTGTCCAGCTTCTCATAGGCCTGCGCCTCAGTGTTCTGATAAACCTTGGCGCCTGCATCGCGGGCCAGCTTGGCGAGCGCCATGGTGATATCGGCCGGGTTCACATAGCCGTCTTCGGTGTGCAGGATGCCACCGCGAATATCGGGGCTCTGGTTCAGCAGAGGGTGAACCTCAGCGATTTCCTCGGGCGTCAGCAGTTTGCAGGGCACACCTGCGGCTTCGGCGATCGAGATATAAGACTGGAACTCATCCCAGCGTTTCTGCGTATTGGCGACCCGCAGCTGGCCCACCTTTCGCAGCCCGACCGAACTGCCCATCTTCTCTTCGACCTCGGTATAGATGCGGATGGTTTCCATCGTCATCTTCGACACGTTGTGCGAGCGTACAAACGTCACCAACAACCCCGCCGCATGCCAGGTCGAGCCCGATGTCAGGGTCGTGCGCTCAAGCATCACTGCGTCCGAACATCCATGCTCGGTCAACCCATACAAGATCGAGGCCCCGACGCACCCGCCGCCGACAACCACAACTTTCGCATGCGACTTCATCTTGTTTTCCTTCAAAAGCTCATTGGCAACACCCACGTCACCACTGGTTTCATATTTGCACGGAGGTCGACCGGCACCTTATCACAACGCCGTTTGTGAATGCGGATTATTCTGAGTGATACGGCACTTTACGCAATTGCAAAAATCTCATCTTGCATTAACTCAAGTAATGCTGAACGCCGCACCGCAATTGAAAATCAAGATGCTGTGATGCTTGCCATGCGAGGTGAAATTGCCCAAACGGCCTTACAACATGCCCCCCATGACCTCACTGGTCAGCTTTGAGGCCGCCGCACGTCATGTCAGCTTTAAAGCAGCAGCAAAAGAGTTGAACGTCACCCCTGCAGCGGTCAGCCATCAGGTCAAAGGTCTTGAGCAGGAGCTGCAGTGCGACCTGTTCCACCGATTTCATCGCGGGGTCGAACTTTCTGAGAGCGGCGCTTATCTGCTGGTTGCGCTACAGCGCGGCTTTGAAGGGATCAATGAGGCGATAGGCCAATTGCGAGCGCATCACGGCCGCTCGTCCGTCACAATCCGATCGACGACGGCGGTCAGTTCGCTTTGGCTAACCCCGCGGCTGGCGCAGTTCTGGAAACGCCATCCCCATATCTCAGTGGCGCAAATTGTCAGTGATCAGGATATCAGCCCAACGGATTGCGACCTGAGTATCCATTACGGGCACATGGATCAGGATGTCGGCCTCTGTCGTGCCTTGTTTCACGACCAGATCATGGCTCTTGGCAGTCCACGTTTTGCCGAACAGCACCAGATCAAGACCGCCGCAGATATTGCGCACATCCCCCTGATCTATCTGGAAGCGACGGACAGCGGCTGGACCGACTGGCAGGAATGGCTGCGCGCACTCGGTCACACAGCACAGTTGAACGCCGCACATCGAGTCAACAATTATGTCATCGCGTTGCAGGCGGCGCAGGACGACATGGGGGCAGTGCTGGGATGGGAAGGGTTAACGGCTGAATTGGTCACAGCGGGCAAGCTGGTAAAGCTGATACCCGAAACCGTTTCCTCGCCGCTGGATTTCTATGTTATTCTGCACAACCAGGCCTCGGATCGCGCGCGCGTGCTGTTTGACTGGCTGTCCGAGGCCGATCACCCCGAGCGTCAGAGGCCGATAGTTTGGAGTGGGGCATGACGCGTCGGCCTCCTCCACCGCGGAGGCCGTTTGGGCCTACCCTCTAGCTGTTGGGCGACGCAGACCGGACCGCGACCCAGGATCGCGTTCGTCCAATCGGTCGCTTCAAGCGACAGATAGTATCTGTCGGGCGCAAAACGGTTGGGTCGCGCAAAACGGGCAGCTGCACTGGCCTTGAACGATTTGCATTCGTATGCGATTTTAAAAGGCAGCGCCGGATGGGCCCAGTTAGCCTTATTTGGCGCTGTTCAAGTTCAGCTTTTGATCGAAACGCTCAATCAACCAAGAGAATTGACGTTCATCATAAAAAATAACCAGCATACGTATGCGATCAATTGATTCGAGGTTCTCATGACGAAAGATGCATCCCCAGCAGCCAAGACCATCGCGGCACAATCGTCCAGCAGCGCCACCCACATTCGCTTTCGCCCATTGGGTGACGAGCATATGCCGCAAGATTTTTCGATTTCGCTCGAGGATTATCGGCGGGGCGGCACGCGGGAGTTTCTTGACAAAGAACCTGAACACATTGCCAGCCAGCCGATGCGCGGCTTTGAACCCCGGTTCAAGAACATCGTAGACTATATCGTCCGCATCACCCACCAGATCTGGGAGGAAAAGGACATCGGCTATATCTACGATACCTACAGCCACGATTGCCGCGTCTGGGACGATATCGGCCTTCAATACGGGCGCGATCAGATCGTCGCCGACACGGTTCACACCAATAATGCAATCCCCGATGTCCGCCTTGTGGCGGATGAGGTAATCTGGGCGGGCAACGACGATGTCAGCTTTCACACCTCGCATCGCACGATGATACTGGGCACGAACACCGGCTACTCTCGATTTGGTCCTCCCACGAACAGGCCGTTGCGACTGCTGTGTATTGCCAACTGCGTCGCCCGCGAAAACGAAATCTATGACGAGCACGTGGCCTATGACACCGCGGCGCTTGTTCAGCAAATGGGGTACGATGTGGCCGAAACCGCCCGTCGCATAGCCTCTGAGCGCACGCAAGGCCCGTTTGCACCCAATTATGCGGCCAGCGACACCAACCGTCTGGCCGGGCAAGCTTTTCCCAAACGCCCGACTATTCCTGATGTTGTAGATGGCAATGTGCGCGAGTTCGTAGATGCTGCGTTCGAAAGCATCTGGAACCGGCGCAACTTCAGCGCAATGGACCGCGTTTATGCACCGGACGTTGTCTTCGAAGGCTCAACCAGCCGTGTTTATCGTGGCGTTGGTCAACTCCGGTCGCACATCATGTCGATGATCGCAATGTTCCCGAACATCCGGATATCGGTTGACGATATCTATTGGATGGGCAACGCCAAAGACGGCTATTTGGTTGCCGTACGCTGGGGCGGTGTGGGTGCGCATCGCGGAAACGGCGCCTATGGCGCACCAACCGGAAAAGAGGCACATATCTGGGGCATTACCCAGTGGCAGATCAAAGACAACAAAGTCGTCAAAGAATGGACCGTATTCAATGAGTTCGGCATCTTGATGCAAATTCTGAGCGCTTAGCGCCCCGGAGTCCTGCCAAAGCACACAAAAGACCCCCGGGAGGGGGCTTTCTGGTTTCATCAAATTTTAGCAGCCGCGCATGTGCGGAATACGCGCCAACACATCCAGCCCCTGCTGCTTCCAGAAATGCAGCAGGTCTATGAATATCCAGTTTTCGGTCAGCTTATCGCCCGACCTGCGATACATATCGATAACCCGCATATCGGCCGGTTTGCCGGTCGCAGGCATGCCCATAAACCCTCCGGTCGGGGTCAGCGTCAGGTTTGGCCACCCAAAGAAACCGCCAAAGCTGCCCTCGGCGATCCGGGCAACATGCCCGTTAAAGATGCGATCCGCAAAACCATCACGAAACGGCCCCGCATGCTGCTGCGCATAGCGTTCGATGGTGTAGGTTGCGCCGATCCCCGTAGGACCCCACCAGATCATATCGTCGTTCCAGCTGCGCGGCAGTTCCGTCAGCAGGCCCTGTTCTTCCCTGCCCTTCCAGTCGCGAATATCGTTGATCATAAATTCGATAGCAGCCAGCGTCTTGCGGCCTTCGTCCGGATCCTGCGGGTCGAACATGACCCCATCATGGGTCATCGGGCCCGGCTGAACCAGCTGCGCGCCGGTCTGCGGCGGAAACGGCTGTAGTCCCGCCTGTACCATCAAATGCGGAATATCAAAGAACATCGCGGTATCGGTGATGCGATCCCCTTCGATCCGCATGAACTCGGCGTAGCGCAACATTGCAATTTTGTTCGTCGGCGGAATGCAAAGCCAGGGCGCATCGAACAGGCCCATCAGGTGTCCCATGGACGCGACCCAGATGCCCCCATCCTTCAGATGATTTTCGCCCGCCATGAACAAGTCCAGCCTGCGCTGCATTCGAGTCAGAGAGCGCTGCAGCGGAATCCAGAACTGCTCCGCCACCTCAGCGGGATCGTGGATTTCGTTGAACGGATGATACCCTCGCCAGATGGCCCCGGGAGCGCAGTAGGCTTCAAGTGCCTTGGCGGGGTCCGCTTCAATCGCGGCGTAGTAATCGCGCACCAGTGATTTTGCGCTCTGGAGGTCGGTCATTCAGAGTGGTCCCAACAAAGTAAAGACATTTCTTCGGCTGACCCCCGGCCCGATCTCTGCGACCGGGCCGGGGTGTCGGATGTTAGCCTTTCACGGCGCCTGCCGTCAGGCCGCTTACGATCTGCCTCTGGAAGAAGAGAATGAGGAAAAACAGAGGAACCAATGCACTAACGGCGGCGGCGACAGCGAACATGACGTCGCCCGTTTCACGCACAGTTCCGAGGAAGCTGTTGATTTTTGGAACCATAGTCTGATTTTCGGAACTCAGCAGCACCGCACCAATTGCAAAGTCGTTATAGGCCAGCAGAAAGCTGAATAGCCCAGTGGTAATCACGCCAGGCCACATCACAGGAATGATCACATACCGGAAAGCCTGAAAGCGGGTGCAGCCGTCTACCATGGCACTTTCATCCATGTCCTTGGGTATGTTCAGAAAGAACGAATGCAGCATCCAAAGCGTAAACGGCTGGTTAATCGCGACCAGAACCACAATGGTCGTCCCCAGCTTACCCCAAAGGTTCCATTCGAAGAACGGCAACAGATAACCCGACACCAGCGTTATGTGTGGCATCGCGCGAAAGACGAGTGCGATCATAAGCAGCCAGAACGCGTAGCGGAACCCAGAGCGCGCCAGCGCGTATCCCCCGAGCGTGCCGAAGGTGAGCGAGATTATGACCGTAAAAAAGACCACAATCGCGGTGTTGATCGTGTTCCGCCAGAACTCCTGTTCAACCCAGGCTCCGTAGTAGCCCGCACCCGTGAACGCACTGCCGGTCTCAGCTGTGGTCATGACGCCATAAATCGCGTTGCGCCAGTCTGTTTTCGAGAAGAAATCAGCCTGAACTTTGAACGACCCCCAAACCGTCCAGAGAAACGGACCGGCGGCGATTAAGATCCACAGGACAACGAAACTGGTGGTAAACCAGATCAGCCCGCTCGAGCGTCTGTTTGCAACAGATGATGCCATGGTCAGGTCCTCTTCCGGTTAAAGTCGCGCCAGGTGCGGATAAGCACAGGGGTCAGCAGGATCGACACCCCGATGATTGTCAGGATCGAAGTCGCCCCGGCCGAACCGAACAGTTGTACATCGCCACCACGCAAGTCGTTGTAGATAATCCAGGATAGCGATGTCGCTTTGGCCGAAGCCGAGAAGGCGACGATTGGTTCAAACACCCGAAAGTTGTCCATCAGCTGCATCAGCGTGATGAACACAACCAACGGCATCATGTAGGGCACAACCACATATCGGATCGCCTGCCAGCGCGAGGCTCCGTCAATCTTGGCGGCCTCCAGCGTTTCACTGGGAACAGTTTGAAGCCCTGCATAGAAAACAATGAAGCTGAAAGGAGTCGAACTCCAGATTCCATAGACGATCAGCATCATCCAGGTCAGCGGGGTAGATGCCTTCAGCGACAGGTTCGGATCGTCAAATATCCGCTGAAGGGTGGCACCTATGATGCCATCCGCATCAACCATCCAGAACAAGATCAATGCGCCGATCAGCGGAGTAACAATCATCGGCAGCAATGAGACGAAGATTGTCGGGCCTTTGAGCATCCGAGGCAGCGTATTCACGGCCAATGCAACACCCAGACCCAGGAAAATCACAAACGGTGTCACAACCGCAGTATAGGTCAGCGTAAAGAATAGCGCCTTATAGAAGGGCAGGTTCATCAACTCGCCAACAAAATCACCGAATGTCTCGGTGGTGTTCCACGCCACCCCAACCTCTTCAAACGCCAGATGCTTGCGATTGGTATAGGTGCCCAGGCCGTTGAAACGCCCCAACGGTGCCTCTTCCCGCAGGGCATTCGTCGCCTCCTGATCGACTTGCAGGACTGTATCGCAGTTGAAGGGACCGCAGTTTTCAACCTCGACCATAACCTGTTCATGTTCGACAAAGAGCGATTGAACGGTAACCGAGACAATCGGCAACGCAATGAACAGCAGCATCGCAGCCAGAGATGGCAGAATGAACCAGAAGAAGGCGCGGTGTTTCATAAGACCATACCCATAGTGTCAGCTGGAAATGCAGGACAGGATGACCGGGGCCGCATCAGCAGCCCCGGACAGATGCGTCAGAGGTATCCGGCTTCTTTTGCCGCTGCGATATAGGCCGCCTCGATATCAGCAAGGGTCTGCTCGGCACTCTCGTTGCCTTGCAGGAAATCGGGCAGTTCTTCGTAGAAGGCCTGATGCAGAAGCCCCATATAGGGCAGCATCGGATATGGCTTGGCCCCGGCAGACGCCGTCGCCGCAACACCGGCAGCGGCCGGGCCCGGCTTGTAGGAATCCATCAGCCATACCGCGGCGTCATTATTGGCTTCGACCATCTTTTCCGAGATGCCGTGGACCATGGCAATGAAGGTCGCCTCGGCATCTTCATCCGAGATATTTTTCGCGATTGTGAAACCGTCCCACCACAGGGTCGACGCTGGCACCGACCCGCCAGCAACGCTGGGCGCGCTCACCAGAACGGTGTTTTCTGCCACACCCGGCTCGGCCCCGTCACCGCTGAGGATTTCACCCCCGCTGGAGCCCCAAAGCTGAGCCATCGCCAGATCACCCGACTTCCAGATCGGAACCACCGTCGCAGTATTGTAGGTCAGGAAATCAGGGTTCGACAGCGACACCAGTTCTTTGAGCATGTTCAGAGTGGCCACACCGGTTTCATTATTCACCGCAGGTTCAGCCGTGCCCGGCTTGAAGAACTCGCCCCCGTGGCCGAGATACATGTTCACGAACTCTTCACCCAGGTTCCAGTCGGACATGCTCAGGATCGCAAAGGGGTGCTCCATGATGCCAGCGTCGCGAATCGCTTTGCCGGTTTCCACCACTTCCTCCCATGTGGTCGGAACGGGCTTGCCCACCTGATCGAGAATATCCTGACGCAGGAACAGGTGCTGCGCATTTGCCATGAAGGCAATCGCCATGATCTGTCCGTCAATTGTAATCAACTGGTTCTTGCTGAGGCTCTGACCATGCTTGGCAACCAGGTCATCCAGCGGCCGCACCAGTCCCTCATTCAGCAGCGGAACGATGGAAGAGTTCGCAACGATCACCGACGTATACTCGGCCGGGTTCGCGGTCAAAGCCTGGACCTGAAAGTTTCTGAAGTCCTTGTTGTGGTTAGCCGCAACAGTGGCATCGCCGGTTGCGCATTCGGCTGCGGTCGATGTCACCGCACGCAGCGCCGGGAAGTCGTTGGCCAACACATTAACGTTGCCGCTGCTGATCTCGCATTCGGCGTAAGCTGCCGTCGCCATCATCGCAGCGACAGCGCCGACTGCAAAACTCTTGATAAGAGACATAACTCATTTCCTCCGGTTGGACCCTGTTATCCGGGCGGACGCCCGTTTTTCCCTACCTTGACCTAACTCTAGTCAAGTTTGTGCATTCGCATGCATCATTATGCCCACAATTTTCAATGTGACAAGAATTTCCTTCACATCTCGCAATTCACTCAATTTTATGATTATATAACGACCTGTAAGCGCCTAAATATGCCCATCAAACGATCCCTTGCAGAAGTTCTGCTTGCATAACTTTAGATTCGCTGGCAGTTTTTTGGGCACGAATGCAAACTACGTGGAGCGGTCATGGCCGAGATTCAGCTAAAGAACATCTCCAAGCGTTGGGGATCATTTATCGGGGTCCATAATTTCGACCTTACGATCGCAGACAAAGAATTTCTGGTCCTGCTTGGCCCGTCTGGCTGCGGCAAGACAACAACGATGCGGATGATTGCAGGGCTCGAGGATATCTCTGAGGGGGAAATCACTATTGACGGTCGGGTCGTCAACGATCTGGACCCCAAGGACCGCGATGTGGCCATGGTTTTCCAAAGCTACGCGCTTTACCCCAACCTCGACGTTTACGAGAATATTCGCTTCCCGCTGAAAGTGCGGAAAACCGATCCTTCGACTCATGATGCGCGCGTCAGGCGCGCGGCTGAAATGGTTGAACTGACGGATTTCATGCACCGACGTCCTGCGGAACTTTCCGGCGGGCAACGGCAGCGTGTCGCCTTGGCCCGCGCGATCGTGCGTGAGCCGAACGTTTTCCTGATGGACGAGCCGCTTTCGAACCTTGATGCCAAGCTTCGGGTGTCGACCCGTCATCAGATCAAGAACCTGAGCCACGAACTTCAGGTCACTACAATTTATGTGACACACGACCAGATCGAGGCAATGACGCTGGCGGATCGGGTTGTCGTCATGAACAAGGGCATCGTGCAGCAGGTTGGTACCCCGACAGACATCTACGATGCGCCCGCTAATACATTCGTTGCCAGCTTCATCGGCAGCCCCGCGATGAACCTGCTGGACGGCGAAATCTCGGATGGTGTCTTTGTGGGCGAGAATGTTCGCATCGAGGGTCTGCCCAGCGGGCCAAGTGGGAAAATCACATTGGGTTTCCGTGCAGAGGACGCACAGATAGATCCCAACGCCACTTCATCGGCACCTCTCTATTCACTCGAATTGCTGGGTGATGCGACCATCGTGACGCTGCGCCTTGGCGGCACCATCGCCTCTGTGCGCGCCGGCAAGGACTATCGCGCCGAGATCGGCAGCCAGACCTCGGTCAGCATACCCGCAGAGATCTGTCACCTGTTCGATGCCGAAACAGGCGAACGTTTGGACTGAAATATCAGGAAACTGCGCATTCGAGCTTTGCCAACCAGGCCAGCTTGCTTCTGCGCATTTGAAAGGGATTAAGCATGAAGGGTTCCCGACCCGAACAAGCGGTACTCAGCCGCGATACAGACATGAGCAAAACCGCCGAAACCCGCGCTGTGATCGAGGGGATGGTGGATGGCCTCAACGACCACCGGATCGGCGACATCGGCGAGTTTTTCGCCGAAAGCTTCCGTTGGCTTGGAAACTGTGGCTGCGGCACCAAGAACGGCCTGCGAGAGTTTCAGGACAACTGGCAGCGCCCGTTTCAGGCGGCGTTCTCTGACAAAACCTGCATTGATGAGGCCCGCCTCTACATGGGTGAGTGGGCCGCCGCGTTTGGCCGTCAAGAGGCGGTACATTCCGGCGAATTCATGGGACTTCCGGCAACAGGTAAACGCGTGGAAATACGTTATATGGATTTCTGGAAAGTCGTGGATGGCAAGATCGTCGACAACTGGGTGATGGTCGATTTTCCGCATGTGCTTTCGCAATTGGGGCACGATGTCTTTGGCGGCAAGGGATGGGAAACGTATGATCGCGGGGAAGCCGTGCCACCCAGTCCGGAAAGGCAGGCGTAATGGGCGCTGCGCTTGATCTGGTTCAGGATATGGAACGCGCACTTGGGCGCGCCGAAACTGACTTATCACACTGGTTTCACGAGGATTTCGTCTGGGACGGCAACGCGGGCTGCGGTCGCAAGGCCGGCTTGGCAGAGTTCAGGAGCCATTGGCAAACCCCGTTCCGTGCTGCGTTCGCGGATCGGCGCTTTGACACGGCGCTGTGGCTTGAAGATGGCGATTGGGTCGCATGCGTTGGAACCTGTCATGCCATCCATTCCGGCGATTTTATGGGCATCCCGGCAACCGGCCGCCCGCTGCACATATCATATGTCGACTTCTGGCAGGTGCGAAACGGGCGCATTGCCTATAACAAAGTGCATGTCGATCTGGCTGGCGTTGCCGCTCAGTTAGGTTGGGATGTGTTCGAAGGCTGCGGCTGGGATCGTCTGGACGTACCGGTTACACGACTGTGGCGCGGCCAACAGGGCCAGGGTGCAGCTGCCCGGCCTCTGGATATTGTTCAGGCGATGGAAGCAGCCCTGCAGCGATCGGATGTGGATGTCTCAGAATTTTTCCATGAAGACTTTGTTTGGGACGCCAACTATGGGTGCGGCCTGAAGCACGGTCTCGGCGAATTTGAGACCGGTTGGTACCTGCCGTTCCGAGAGTTTTTCGGAAACAGGGATTTCGTCACCCCCCATTTCATGCAGGACGGCGACTGGGCTGCATGCTTCGGGGCCTGCCATGCGACGCTTGAGCGGGACTTTATGGGCATCAAGGCCGAAGGGCAGAAAATCCGTATCCCTTACATCGACTTTTGGCGCATCGAAGGTACCAAAATCGCCGAAAACATCGTGCGGGTCGATTTTGCCAGCATCGTCGAACAGTTGGGGGGCGATGTGTTCCTTGGCAAAGGCTGGGGCCCGGAACAACCTTATGATTTTTGCGTAGACACTGCGGCTTAGGAGGCTGATATGACAATCCAATATCTAAAAACCAGCAAACCCGCCGAAGCGCGCGCCGAAGATGACGCCAAAGTTCGGAAAGTTGTCGAAGGCACGTTGTCCGACATCGAAAACCGCGGCGACGCGGCTGTGCGCGAACTGAGCGAAAAGTTCGATGGCTACAGCCCGGCTTCGTTCCGCCTGAGCCCGTCCGAGATTGAGGCCGCGATGCAGAAAGTGTCGACCCGCGACATGGAGGATATCCGTTTCGCCCAGACACAGATCCGCCGCTTTGCGGAGGCGCAGCGAGCGTCAATGACCGATGTTGAGGTCGAAACCCTGCCCGGCGTTATCCTGGGCCATCGCAACATCCCTGTACAATCGGTTGGCTGCTATGTCCCGGGCGGTAAATTTCCGATGGTGGCATCTGCGCATATGTCCGTGCTGACTGCGCAGGTTGCGGGGGTGCCGCGCATTATTGCCTCGGCCCCACCTGTTGACGGGGCTCCGCATCCGGCAATTGTGGCGGCGATGCATCTGGGCGGTGCGCATGAAATCTACGCTCTGGGCGGCATCCAGGCCGTCGGCGCCATGGCTATCGGAACCGAGACCATCGACCCGGTTCACATGATCGTTGGCCCCGGTAACGCCTTTGTCGCCGAAGCCAAGCGGCAGCTGTTTGGGCGCGTTGGCATCGACCTGTTTGCAGGCCCGACGGAAACCATGGTTATCGCCGATGAAACGGTCGACGCCGAGATGTGCGCGACTGACCTGCTGGGTCAGGCCGAGCACGGCTATAACTCGCCCGCTTGCCTGATCACCAATTCCCGCGGCCTGGCTGAGGATACCCTGTCCGAGATCGAGCGGCTGCTCAAAATCCTGCCGACCCGGGAAACCGCCTCGACCTCGTGGGAGGACTATGGCGATGTGATCCTTTGCGACACGCATGAGGAGATGCTGCAGGTTGCCAACGACATGGCCTATGAACACGTGCAGATCATGACGGATCGCGATGACTGGTATCTGGACAACATGCATTCCTACGGCGCGCTGTTCCTCGGGCCGCGCACAAACGTGGCCAACGGCGACAAGGTGATCGGCACCAACCACACCCTGCCGACGAAAAAGGCGGGGCGCTATACGGGCGGCCTTTGGGTTGGCAAATTCCTGAAAACGCACAGCTACCAAAAAGTGACAACCGACGAAGCGGCGGCGATGATTGGCGAGTATGGCTCTCGGCTATGCATGCTGGAAGGCTTTGTGGGGCATGCCGAACAGTGCAACCTTCGGGTGCGCCGCTATGGTGGTCGCAATGTGCCCTATGGTGCGCCTGTGGTCCCTGTTGAAGCGGCCGAGTAAGCGATGCCCGACCACGCCGCAAACCGACAGCTGCTGACCCCGCTGCGTACCGCTTTGTACGATTGGGACGAAGCAGCCGTGCGACGCACACTGGAAAAGTTGTGCGCGCCGGATGCTCTGTTTCGGTGCTGTCATCCGTTCGGCGATCAGATCGGACCACAAGCGTTCTTCGAAAATGTTCTGAGCCCGCTGCGCGAGGCATGGCCGGACTTGGAGAGACGCGATTGGCTGATCATGGCGGGTGAGGACGAGCACGGCAAAGACTGGGTTGGCTGTGGGGGACACTATCTGGGAACCTTTGCCGGTCCTTTGCTGGACATCCCGCCCACGGGTCATTTGGCCCATATGCGGTTTCACGAGTACTATCGGATCGTCGAAGGCCAGATTGTCGAGATGCAGATGATTTGGGATCTGCCCGAAGTGATGATGCAGGTCGGCGCATGGCCCATGGCCCCGTCACTCGGGGCCGAGGTTCTGATACCCGGCCCCGCAACGGGTGACGGCCTTTCGCACGGACCTCATGACGCGGCGGTGGGCAAAGCCAGCCGTGATCTGATCGTTGATATGCTGGACCACATGAAACGGCATCCATCACAAGGCGGACCGGAGGTGATGGAGATGTCGCGGTTCTGGCACGAGAACATGAACTGGTACGGTCCGGCAGGGATTGGCACCTGCCGGGGTATTCGCGGGTTTCGCAACTGGCATCAGATTCCCTTTTTGTCCGGCATGCCGGATCGCGGACAGTATCTTGACGAGATCACTTATCACTTCTTTGGCGATGGTCCCTATGTCGCCGTCACCGGCTGGCCGGATATGGTTCAAACCGTTACCCATGATGGCTGGCTGGGGATTGCGCCATCAGGCACGAAGATCACCATGCGCAGCCTGGACTTCTGGCGTGTGAACGATGGGCGCATCCGCGAGAACTGGGTCATGGTCGACATATTGGACGCCTATCGGCAATTGGGGGTGGACGTTTTCCGGCGTTTACGCGAGTTCAACAAAGCCCGCGTGCCGGGCCGCGTGCCTTTCCCGGTTGGAGACCCCTGATGACGCTGCCCCCTGCCCCCTCGTTCCGCCTAGATGGCAAGCGCGCGCTCGTTGCGGGCGCATCCTCTGGGATCGGTCTGGCCTGCGCGACCGCCCTTGCCAGCCATGGCGCCGAAGTCACTCTGGCGGCACGCAGCATCGATAAACTAAGCGATTTGGCCGCGGCCTTCGCCGACAAAGGCTGGAGCGCAAAGACCCTTGCGCTGGACGTCGCAAGTATCGCCGCGACCGAGGCGGCAGTCGACGCCAATGGGCCCTACGACATTCTGATCAACTCGGCAGGGCTGGCCCGCCATAGCCCGGCGCTTGAGACATCCGAAGCCGACTTCGATGCAGCCAATGACCTGAATTTCAAAGGGGCCTATTTCCTGACCCGTGCCGTGGCGCGCGGGTTGATCGCCGCAGGCAAACCCGGAAGCCTGATCAACATCACCAGTCAGATGGGACAGGTGGGGGGTATTGATCGCGCTGTGTATTGCGGCACCAAACATGCGGTCGAGGGCTTCACCAAATCGATGGCCATCGAGTGGGGGCCGCTTGGCATCCGCGTCAATACCATCGCGCCCACCTTCATCCGTACACCACTGGGTGAGCAAACGCTTGCGATCCCTGAACGTCGTGCCTGGATAGAAGACAAGATCAAATTGGGTCGCGTCGGCGAGTTGAGCGATATCACCGGGGCTGCGGTATATCTTGCCTCAGACGCGGCAAGCCTTGTAACCGGCACTGCATTGCTGGTGGACGGAGGCTGGACAGCGGACTGATGACAGACAAGGTAACTTCATTCGATGTCGCCCGACGCGCTGGTGTAAGCCAGTCCGCCGTCAGCCGTGTGTTCACGCCGGGCGGCTCTGCCTCAGCGGCAACGCGTGACAAAGTCATGAAAGCAGCCACTGACCTTGGCTATCGCCCGAACACCCTCGCCCGCGCCATGATCACAGGAAAAAGCCGGGTGATCGGCGTGGTCGTTGCATACCTTGAGAACCAGTTTTATCCAATGGCGCTGGAGTATCTCGACCACGCGCTGAAAGCTCGCGGCTATCACATTATGCTGTTCATGGCCCGCAACGATGACAGCGTCGGGCGCATCGTGGAAGAGCTGATGTCCTATCAGGTCGAAGGGATCATTACCGCTTCGGTCGCAATGTCCAACGACATCGCCGCGCGCTGCGACGATGCCGGTATCCCGGTCGTGATGTTCAATCGGGGGCAAGAGACCGGCAATCTGGCTCAGGTGACGTCCGACAATATCCAAGGCGGTCGGACCGTGGCCAATTTTTTAGTTGCCGGAGGGCACAGCCGGATTGCGCATATTTCGGGGTGGCAGGAATCGTCGACGGGCGTTGATCGTATGCGCGGGCTGATCGAGGGGCTCAAGGAACACGGGATGGAGCCGTTTGCCATCGAAGACGGCCGCTATAGCCAGGACACTGCCGCCGATCTTACGCGCTCCATGTGCAGTTCGACCGACCGGCCCGATGCGATCTTCGTCGGCAACGACCACATGGCTTTTGCAGTCATGGACACGCTGCGCTTTGAACTCGGCCTGTCTGTGCCCAATGACGTGAGCGTAATAGGCTATGATGATGTACCCATCGCCGCGTGGCCCGCATACGACCTGACCACCATACGACAACCGATCAATCGCATGGTCAATGCAACGGTCGATATCTTGTTGGCCAGAATCGAAAGCGGTGCGGCCTCGGAACGTATTCAGATTGCCGGCCCGCTCAAAATCCGCGGATCAGCCAGACGACCAAGAGGTTTCTCAAAATGACCTACGCCGAAAAATGGACGGATTTCCCCGACTATATCCTGGGGATCACCAAAGAGATCTGGGAGGATCGCGGGACTGAAACACTGAACCGCTATTACGCACCCGACATTCCCGTGCGCACACCGATGGGTATCAGCCATGGCAACCAAGGCGTGATCGCCGCGACAATGGCGACCTGCCATGAGTTCCCCGATCGTCAGCTTTATGGAGAGGATGTCATTTGGTCCTATTCGGATGAGCATGGCCATCTGTCTTCGCACCGTTTATTGACGACCGCGACCCATTTGCAGGACGGCCAGTTCGGCAAAGCCAGCGGCAAGCCATGGGTGGTGCGAGTGATCGCCGATTGCGCGGCCAAGGGCGAGACGATCTATGACGAATGGCTGGTACGCGACTATGGTGGGCTGGTGCGCCAACTTGGGCACGACCCCCAGGAGTACACCCGCGACCTGATCGCTGCCGAAGGCGGGCCAGAGAAGGCCACGCGCCCCTTCACGCCAGAAATTGATGTGGACGGAGGCTATCATGGCAGAGGCAACGATAACGCGTGGGGCGCGCGCTATGCCCAAACGCTGACGCGTATCATGGACAAGGATTTCAACCATATCCTTGCAGATTACGACCGCGCCGTGATCGGTGAGTATGCCGGTTCGAAACAGGCGATCGGACGCGAGGCCGTGACACAGTTCTGGGTCGGCCTGCGATCATCATTCCCGAACGCCACGTTCAAGATCCACCATCAGATCGGGATGGACGCTGAAATGATGTCACCCCGGGCGTCTGTTCGCTGGTCACTCGATGGGACCCATGATGGTTGGGGGGCATTCGGACGTCCGACCGGGGCCAAGGTCCATGTCATGGGCATGTCGCACGCCGAGTTCGGACCGTGGGGACTGCGACGGGAATTCAGCCTGTATGATGAGGTTGCAATCTGGAAGCAGATCTTGCTGCACACAGGAGATGTCTGAATGCTGCTAGGGGTTCTGCATCTCGATGCCAGTCAAGCGGCGCGACGGTTTCATGCGCACCGCGCCAGCCTGAGGGCGCGACGGCTGAACAACCGGCCTCCGGGCCATGGGGTTTGAACTCACAACCCCCTGAAACCCAAGGAGACACCATCATGAGCACCATCCAGAGCCGCATCGTTCGCTACGGCGAGCTTCAGCCTTGCAAAACCGCCTTTATCGACGCGCACACGCCCGGTTCAGATCAGAAAGAGAACTTTACTATTGTTGGCGGCGGCGTATCGGAAAGCCCTGATCAACACGTCCATATCACCGACAAGATCGGGTTCAACATCGGCGCTGCCGGTCAGCCACCGAAATGCCGCAACTCGTTGCATAGCCATACCACGGCTGAGGTTTTCTTTGTTGCCAAAGGCCGCTGGCGCTTTTTCTGGGGTCGGCATGGCACGGCGGGCGAGTTCATTGCCGAAGAAGGTGATATTTTCAATATCCCGACAGGTATCTTCCGCGGTTTCGAGAATGTCGGCCAGGACTACGGCATGATCATGTCGATACTCGGCGGCGACGACGCAGGCGGTGGTGTCACCTGGGCCCCGCAAGTCATCGAGGACGCGCAGGCCCATGGTTTGATGCTGGGCGACAATGGCGTGCTCTACGACTCGAAGAAAGGGCAGGAACTGCCGCATAATGTCCACCCGATGCCCCTGCTGACCGAAGAACAGCTCAAAGACTATCCCGAGGTACCGGTCGAGGATGTTATTGGAAAATACGTCGCCCGCTACTGGGATCTGATGGCGCTTGCCGCCCGAAAACCGGCTGTGGTGATCGGCAAAAACGGCATCATCAAGGACAAGCCGGGTTTCGAGGTTGACTTCCTGACCCATGGCTCTGGCATCGAAGATCCGGTCGAGGCCGCAAAACCCGTGGTCCTGATGCCTGCAAGCGGCCATTGGCGCGTTGCGATCGACGACGTGGTCACAACCTTGTCCAGCGGCGACACCGCGCTGGTGCTGCCCGGGGAACACTATAGCGTCGCATCTTCCATGACCGGTCTGGCCGGTCTTTATCGCATCACCGCCACCGACGACCCTGCTGGCGCGACCTGGACAGGATGAGCGTTGATCCAAAAGATACGCACGCCGTTTACGAACGGCAGGCCAAGGCCTATGACGCTCAACGGTCCCGTGCGCTATTCGAGGCGCGCTGGCTGGCGCGTTTCACCGCCAGTCTAACCCCCGGCGACAGTGTTCTGGATTTGGGCTGCGGCACAGGCGAGCCCATCGCGCGCTGGTTCATGGCGGAAGGCTTTGCCGTAACGGGCATCGATTTCTCGACCGCCATGCTTGATATCGCGCGAAGCCGCTGGCCCGAGTGCGATTGGCGTCACGCAGATATGCGCAGTTTCGAGCTGGACCAGCAGTTTGGCGGCATCATCGCTTGGAACAGCTTCTTCCACCTGACAGCGGGTGAGCAGAAGGATTGCATCGCACGGATGTCGCGCCACCTGAGAACAGGCGGAATGTTGATGCTGACCGTCGGACCCGGCGAGGGCGAGGCAGAAGGGACAGTGGGCACCGAGCGTGTTTATCACGCCTCGCTGTCGCCAGCCGGCTACGCAAGCTGCCTGGAAGAAAACGGGATGCGCATGACCGGGTTTCTGGCCAAAGATCCTGAAACCGAACGCCATAGCGTGTTGATGGCGCGCAAGATTTAAGGAGACGCCCATGCCGGTAAAAACAACTCATGTCGGTTCGCTTCCACGCGCTCAAGAGGTGGTGGACTTCATCTTTGCGCGCGAGCGTGCGCAACCCTATGATGGCGCCGCCTTTGATGCGTGCATGACGGCTGCGGTCGCCGAAACAGTCAAGCAGCAGAAAGACGCCGGGATCGATATCGTCTCGGATGGCGAGACGTCCAAGATCAGCTATGCCACCTATGTAAAGGATCGCTACACCGGCTTTTCAGGCGATAGCCCCCGCAACGCCCCCGCCGATCTGAAAATGTTCCCCAGCTTCCTGCAGCGGCTGGCGGATGCGGGTGGAACGCCGCAATATGCGCGCCCCATGTGCACAGGTGAAGTTCGGTCGAAAGGTCAGGATGATCTACAGAAGGACATTGCCAACCTCAAAGACGCGATGGCGGAACACGGGATCACGCGCGGCTTCATGAACGCAGCCAGCCCCGGCGTAATCTCGCTTTTCCTGCAGAACGATCACTACAAATCGCGTGAGGCTTATCTGGCCGCGTTGGCCGATGCGATGAAGGAAGAGTACGAAACCATCGTCGCCTCGGGGCTCGACCTGCAATTGGATTGCCCCGACCTGGCGTTGTCGCGCCACATGCTGTTCACTGACATGTCCGATGACGAATTCATCAAAGTGGCACAAATGCATGTCGAGGCCCTGAACCACGCGCTTTCCGATGTGCCCGCAGAAAAGGTACGCGTCCATATATGCTGGGGCAATTACGAGGGTCCGCATTTGTGCGATATCCCCATGTCCAAGATGTTCGACACCCTGATGGCGACCAAATCGCGCTATGTCCTGTTCGAAACCTCGAACCCGCGCCATGGTCATGAATGGACCGTGTTTCGTGACCGCAAGACGGACATCCCGGATGACAAGGTGCTGGTGCCCGGCGTCGTCGACACAACGACAAACTTTGTCGAGCATCCCGAACTGGTGGCCCAACGCATCACCCGCTTTACTGAAATTGTCGGCACCGAGCGTGTCATCGCAGGCAGCGACTGCGGCTTTGGCACCTTTGCTGGATTCGGAGCGGTCGACCCATCGATCGCCTACGCCAAACTCGCGGCCTTGTCCGAGGGTGCCGCCGCAGTTTCGGAGGGCTAGATGACCCCGCTTGTACTGCTACCAGGCATGATGTGCGACAGCCGGTTGTTTACACCCCAGATCGAAGCGCTCTCAAACGAACGCGCAGTGTCTGTGCCGGAATTGTCCGGCAGCGACACAATGGCCGGATTGGCAGAGCAAGTCCTTGCGGCAGCGCCCGAACGGTTTGCTCTTGGTGGTCTTTCGATGGGCGGCATCATTGCGATGGAGGTCATTCGGCAAGCCCCCGAGCGTGTGCTTGGCCTGGCGTTGATGGACACAAATCCGCTGGCAGAACTGCCCGAAGTGCAAGCCCGCCGTGGCCCCCAGATGGACAGCGCGCGCGGGTCGGCTGGACAGCGTGATGCGCGACGAGATGAAGCCCAACTATCTTAGCGACGGAGAAAACAGAGCCGAGATTCTAGACCTATGCATGGATATGGCGCTGGGTCTCGGGCCTCAGGTATTCTGCGAGCAATCAATCGCACTGCGCGACCGGCCGGATCAGACGAACACGCTGCGCAGCTTCGAGAAACCAGCGCTGGTGCTGTGCGGTCAGGAAGACAAGCTTTGCCCGATCGCGCGCCATGAGCTGATGCACGAACTCCTACCCCGCTCGACGCTGGTGGTTGTCGAGGGTGCCGGGCATCTTCCAACACTCGAAAAACCAGCAGAAACCACGCAGGCTCTGCGCCTCTGGCTGAAGGATGTGGACCATGAATGACGACTTGCTCGCCCTGTTGAAATCAGTCGATACGCCTACCGTCTGCAACGCGATCGAGGTCGCCCAAGGCGGGCGCGGTTTTGACAGATACACACGTGGCACGGTGTTGTGCAGTGCCCCCGACGAGGGTGCCATCTTAGGCTATGCACGCACGGCCAAGATCGCAGCAGCCGAACCACCCTCTGAACCGGCGGGTGTCATCAAAGCCCGGCGCATGGACTACTACCGCCACATGGCCGAAGGCCCCCGCCCCGGCATTGCAGTCGTAGAGGATCTGGATGGCGAGAACGCCGTCGGCGCCTTCTGGGGCGAGATCAATACGACCGTTCACAAAGGCTTTGGACTGTCAGGCGCGCTTACAAACGGCGTTATGCGCGATCTTGGGGATCTGCCCAAGGGTTTCCCTGTCATCGCGGGCTCTGTCGGCCCGAGCCACGCCTTCGTTCATGTGCGCGAAATTGGCACCCCTGTCACCGTTTTTGGCATGACGGTCGCGGATGGCGATCTGATCCACGCTGACCGCCACGGGGCGCTCGTGATCCCGGCCGAGGATGTTCCCCAGCTGGCCGACGCGATCCACAAATTGCTCGATACAGAGAAGCTGGTGTTGGAACCGGCCCGCTCAGAAGGCTTTGATTTTAACGCGTTCGAAGCCGCATGGGCTGCGTTCGAAAAAGCGCGCACCTGAACCAGCGATACGTTCGTTATCGATCTTCATGACAAAAGCGGCCTCAGGTTTCCCCGAGGCCGCCTTTTTCTTTCTCAAAGCGGGGTTACTTGCCGCGCTTTTCGCGTGTGAGGCCAATGAAGACCGAAACACACATCAGCATCAGAACGATGGCGAAGGGGAAGCCCGTCGCGATCGCTGCTGCCTGAAGTGCGCCAAGCCCACCGCCCAGCAGCAGCACGATCGCAATCGCGCCTTCAAGAATACACCAGAACACACGCTGCGGCGTTGGTGCATTGGTCTTGCCGCCAGCGGTGATCGTGTCGATCACCAGCGAACCCGAGTCCGACGAAGTCACGAAGAACACCACCACCAGCACGATGCCAACAAAGGACAGCAGACCGGTCATCGGGAAGGCTTCGAACATGGTGAACATTTTCAGCTCAAGCGCTGCGTCGGACAGGGCCTGACCCGTACCGCTCATGACCTGATCCAATGCCGCGCCGCCAAACACGCTCATCCACAGGGTGCCGACCACGGTCGGGATCAGCAGAACGCAGACCACGAATTCACGTACCGTACGGCCACGCGAGATCCGCGCGATGAACATGCCCACAAACGGCGACCAGGAAATCCACCAGGCCCAGTAGAAGGTTGTCCAGCCCTGCATGAAGTTGGTGTCTTCACGACCCATCCAGTTGGACAGCGACGGCAACTGCTCGACATAGTCGATCAGGCTGTTGAAGAAGCCGCTGAGGATCAGCAGTGTCGGGCCGACAAGCAGAACCAGCAGCAACAGCAGTGCCGCCAGGATCATGTTGGCCTCGGACAGGCGCTTAACCCCTTTATCCAGGCCCGCAACAACCGATACCAGCGCGAAAATCGTGATCAGCACGATCAGCAACACTTTCATGCCATCGGTGACCGGCACACCAAACAGATAGTTCAGACCGGCCAGCGCCTGTGTCGCACCCAGACCCAGCGAGGTTGCCAGACCGAAGATGGTCGCAAACACGGCCAGCACATCGATGATGTGTCCAAGTGGACCCCAGGTTGCCTCACCAAAGATCGGGTAAAAGACCGAACGCATGGTCAGCGGCAGACCCCGGTTGAAGCTGAAGAAGGCCAGCGCCAACGCAACAACCGCGTAAATCGCCCAAGGGTGCAGACCCCAATGGAAGATGGTCGCGGCCATTGCCAGATCACGTGCTTGTTCCGGGTTGCCTTCAGCACCGGCCAACGGTGCCCAGTCTGTGCGCACACCGCCCTCGCTGGCGATGCCGCCAATGGACGATCCATAGTGCGAGATGGGTTCTGCCACCCCCCAGAACACAAGACCGATGCCCATGCCCGCTGCGAACAGCATCGAGAACCAGCCCATATAGCTGTAGTCTGGACGGGCATCGACACCACCCAAACGGATCGAACCCAGCGGAGTGACGATCAGGAACAGACAGAACAGCACAAAGAGGTTACATGCGATCATGAACACCCAGTCAAAGTTGCTGGTCAGCGCGGGCCTGAGCCACCCAAAGAACTCTCCGGCCTGGTCCTGAAACACAAGCGAGAAGAAGACGAATGCGACAACGGTCAGACCCGAAATCGCAAAGACGGGATTGTGGATGTCCAGACCCATGATCTGGACGTTATCCTGTCCAACCTCATAGTCTGTATCCGTACTTTCGGGAATAATTGGGTCGGTTGTTTCCGACATTAGATCTCTCCTGATGGTTACCGGGCGGATGATCCGCAATCGGGGCCGACCCGGTCGGGCAGAAGAGGCTCTTGTTGGACCAAAAACGACATGGCGTCGTTTTTTTGCAGTCGCATTCGCAACACGTTATGGCAAAGAGCATCTCTGCAAGCATCTGGTCGCGAGCGACATTTCGCACTGGGCCGGGTATTTGCGACGCTAGTGCAACCAAGGCGCTAAATCGCCGAACGCTCGGCGGCACGCGATCGTGTAGTTTGTCGCCTGATAAGCTGGACGGCGGTGCGCGTGCAGTCGTTGGGCCTTGACGTTTCCTGAAGCCATCCGACGATCATGTCAGCCACCGTTTTTCCAAACGCCTGAACGCCGCAATGCACGGTCGAGAGGGGCGGCCAATACTCTGCCGCTTCTGCAATATCGTCAAAGCCTATGAGCTGGAAATCCCCGCCAATACTGCGGCGCCCTTCATGGCAGGCATTGATCATCCCAAAAGCCACGAGGTCATTGAAACATACCGCCGCATCACAATCGGGATGCTCTTCGAATAATTGCACCGCAACCGTCTGCCCAAAAGCACGATTGCTGCGACCCGTCAGAACCAATGGGGGCTGCGCCTGAGTGGACATGACCTCGAGATAACCGGCATATCGTTCCTGCGTCACCTTCCGCCCCTCAAGCCCCCCGACAAACGCAATCTTTTTGGCACCGGTCTCGATCAGATGGCGCGTCGCGATACGACCCCCTTCCGCGTAATCAGGCGCAATGAAAGGAAATGCTTCCGTATTGTCGTCGACCTGCCGCAGGACCTGCATCATCGGAATACCCGCACGCTCAACCGCGGCAAAGGTTTGGGACACATCCCCATAAGCTGGCGAGATGATCAGTGCAGAAACCCCATGTTCCAGCATGGCCCTGACAACCTGATCCTGCAGCTCTGGGTCTTCGTTGGTGTTCGCGACGACAACTGCATACCCACGCGCGCCAAGCGTCATCTGCAGCGATGTGGCGAATTCGGTGAAAAACGGATTGGTCAGATCGTTGATCACAAGCCCAACCAGCGCTGTGCCCGAGGACCGCAGGTTGGCCGCCGACCGGTTGTACACGTAACCGATCTCTTTCATTGCCGCATGAACAAGCGTCCGGGTTTTGGGTTTCACATGCGGGCTGCCCTGTAAAACCAGACTGACCGTTGACTTCGAAACGCCTGCCTTGCGGGCCACATCTATGATCGTCGGTCGGCGCATTCGGATTACTGTTCTACTCCGTGCAGGGTCAGCAATGTGGCCATACGCGTCCGCGCCAATTCCGGGTCCCGAAGCAGGCCAGCCTGATCCGCCAGGCGAAAGACCTGTGCATAGTGACAAATGTCACGGCTGGACTGAAATCCACCCGGCATGATGAAATGAGACTGCGCCCCATTCAGCCATGCCAGATAGGTGATCCCCGCTTTGTAGAACCGCGTCGGTGCGCGGAATATCTCGCGGCTGAGGGGGACGGTCGGAGCAAAAAGCGACTGATAACGATCCATGTCGCCCATCGCGAGTGCCTCAAGCGCCTGACTCGCCGCCGGAGCGATTGCTGCAAAAATTCCAAGCAACGCATGTGAGAAATGTTCGCCATCGCCTGCGATCAGGTCGGCATAGTTGAAATCGTCGCCCGTATACAGACGAACCCCATCCGGAAGGCGGGTGCGGAAGGCCTCTTCATGAGACTGATCCAAGAGGGAAATCTTTATCCCATCCACTTTCGCGGGATTCTCGTTGATCAGGTTCAGAACAAAGTCGCTGGCCACCGCGACATCCGTGTGGCCCCAATAGCCGGTCAGCGCGGGATCAAACATATCACCCAGCCAGTGCAGAATGACGGGCTCGACAGCACCGTCAATCAACGCCCGATAAACGTCGTGATAAACGTCGGGCCCAGCCCCAATCGCCGGAAATGCGCGCGACGCCATCAGGATCAGCTGACCGCCCGCGGCCTCGATCGCTTCGGCTTGATGTTCATAGGCCGACAGAATCTCTCCGGCCGTGTTTAGCGCACTCAGCGGAAGATGGTCTGTCCCCGCGCCGCATGCAACGCGCGGCGATAAAGGGTGCGCACGCGCCGCCTGCATCGTACGCTGGATCAATTCCAGTGCGGTCGCCCAGTCGACGCCCATGCCGCGCTGTGCCGTGTCCATCGCTTCGGCCAGCCCAAGGCCCTGATCCCATAATTCTTGCCGGAACTGCAACGTGGCCTCCCAATCCACCGCAGGCCGTCCTTCCCATGGGTTGCGCTCGGCCAACGGATCGGAAACCACGTGCGCGGCAGCAAAGGCCGTACGCGTCAACGCAACTTTGGGCGCACGTGGCACCAACGGGGTCCCAACCAGCGTGTAAGTCTCCAGCTGACCGTCAGGATTGGGCAGTATCAAACTCATCGCGCTATACCTCCAGATCCAGTACCAAAATACCCTCGATCCCACCTACGGCATTTTCGACCAGCTGCGCACCCAGAGCCTTGTGCGCCTCGTGATCCTGATAGGTCTGCAGCGCGGCCCAATCCTCAAAATCGATTGTGAAACCATGCATATAACCGCGCTCAATCTGTTCGGGGCTTTGGCTGCGACCACCAGCAAACCCGCCGGCGCCGGGCAGTATATCGGCCACATCCGCGAGGCCTTTGTAGATGGTCGCAATGGTCGCTTCAGCAACGTCCGGGCGAAATTTCGTCAATACGATATGGCGGATCATGTTCAGAAACCTTGATCTTGTTTGATCATGTCGGCAGCTTTCTCGCCAATCATGATCGTCGGGGCGTTTGTATTCGAAGAATTGACCGTCGGCATGATCGAAGCATCCGCGACACGCAGGCCTTCGATCCCGTTAAACCGCAAACGCGGGTCCAAAACGGCCTCGGCGTCACTGCCCATGCGGCATGTGCCCGCGCAGTGATGCGAGGTTTTCGAATGCACGCAGATGAAGTCAAAATACTCCGCTTCGCTCTGCACATTCGGCCCTGGCAGACGCTCGGCCAGGATATATGGCTTGAGCGCATCCTGCGCGAGGATGTTCTGTACCAACTTCAGGCCACGGATCGACATCTCTCGGTCATAAGGATCAGCCAGATAGTTGGGATCGATCAAAGGCATAGCTGCGGGATCGGCACTTTGCAGCCGCACCGTCCCGCGCGAGCGTGGTCGCAGGAAGCAGGCATTTAGCGTAACGCCACCATTGGGCATGGCTTCGACGCCTGCTTCGATCCCGGTCCCAAGACCCAGGTGCATCTGGATATCCGGGGACCGGGCATCAGGGTCGGCATACCAGAAACCACCGGTCTCAAAGAGACTTGAGGCGACCGGGCCCTTACGTGTGAAGATGTATTGCAACCCTGCCAAAGCCGACAGGTGTAACTTCGCAAAGCGGTCATAAGTGTGCGGTCCGGTGACCTCGCATATCGAATAAAGGTCCAGATGATCCTGCAGGTTCTCACCCACCTGAGGCTGATCATAGACCGCGTCTATCCCAAGGCCGTTCAAATGATCAGCAGGGCCGATGCCCGAAAGCTGCAACAAGCGGGGCGATCCGATGGCGCCAGACGACAGAATGACTTCTTTCGCAGCAGTGATTTTCTCACCCCCGACCATTTCGACACCGATTGCACGACCCTTGTCCACCATGATGCGCCTGACCTGCGCCCCGGTCCGGACGCTCAGGTTGGCACGACCGCGGTTCGGAGTGACAAAAGCCATCGCGGCGGACGAGCGGCGCGCCTTGCGCTGAGTCAACTGGTAATACCCGGCGCCATCCTGTTTGGGGCCGTTCACGTCCCGTGTTTCGGGAATACCCAGCTGCCCTGCGGCCTTGATGTAGGCATCGCAAATCGGCAAAGGGGCTGCGGGCTGCGACACGCCCATCGGTCCACCTTTGCCGTGGTATTCATTGTCGTAGGTGTCGTTGTCCTCAGACTTTTTGAAATAAGGCAGGACGTCAGCATAGCTCCACCCGTCGCAACCCATTTGCCGCCAGTCGTCGTAATCCTGCGCCGCTCCTCGGGTATAAATCTGCGCGTTAATCGCAGATCCTCCGCCGATGACCTTGGCTTGTGTATAGTTGAACACCTTGTTCTGCATGTGTTTTTGCGGAACGGTTGACCAGCCCCAGCTGCCGATGCCCTTCGTCATCTTGGCAAAGCCTGCAGGTAAGTGAAAGAATGGATGCCGATCCGTCGATCCGGCCTCGAGCAGCAATACCTTTGCCGAAGGTTCCTCGGACAGCCGCGCAGCAATGACCGAACCGGCAGAACCGCCTCCGATCACGATGAAATCAAACCCTTCAGACATTCGTCTATGCCCTGATCTAAAGACGTGGAATTGACAGACCGCCATCTACGGGAATGGCGGCTCCGGTGGAAAAATGCATCTGCCCTTCAACAAGCGGCAGGACAACAGACGCGATATCTTGGGGCTCGCCCCAACGCGCTGCGGGGACCAGTCCGTTTTCGATCCGGTCCGTGTATGTTTCGCGCACGCCCGCCGTCATGCCGGTTGCTATTATGCCGGGACGCAACTCGAAAACGCCGATCCCGTGCGGCGCAAGACGCACTGAGAACAGTTGCGCCATCATCGACGCGGCAGCTTTCGAGACACAGTATTCGGCGCGCTCGACCGACGCCATCGTGGCACTGACGGAGGTTACAAATATTATGGACCGGTAGGTATCTTGCGGCAATTTCAACATCCGCCGGGCCACCTGCTGCGCCAGGAAAAATGCGCCGCGCGTATTGATATTCTGGACGAAATCCCAGTTTTGGGGCTGTAGGTCCAGCATATCGCCACGCACAGGGGCCCCAACGCCAGCATTATTGATGAGCGAGGTGACAGGGCCACATTCGGCCTCGACCTGATCCAGCAGTGCCGGAACGTGCGATATATCAGCCACGTCGTGCCGGATGTAAGAAGCGCCTGAGCCAAGCTGCGTCAAAGCCTCCTGCACCACCGGCGTATTTGACTCGAACTGCGAGGCCACTACAACTTTGTATCCCGCCGCGATCAACCCGTGCGAGATGCCAAGGCCGATGCCCTGCTGCCCTCCCGTGACCAGGGCAACCCGGCTCATGCTGCGAACTCCGTCTCGGCGATGTGCCGGCCCGCGCGAAGTGCCAGCGCGGCAATGGTCAATGCCGGGTTGACAGCAGCGGACGTCGGCAGCACCGAGGCATCGACCACGAACAGATTACTGTGGTCGTGGCTCCGGCAATAGGTGTCCACAACGCTGTCCAGAGGGTTAACGCCCATGCGGGCCGTCCCACACTGATGCGACGGCGTTCGGCGATCAAAAGGTCTTGACAGGACGATCGGGAAACCCGCCCTCCGCAAATGGGATTTCAATCGCGTTACCAGCGCCTCGTGTGCGGCCCAGTTCGACCGCTTCCAGTCGAGACAGATTTGACCCTGATTGAGGCTCACGCGGCTCTCGGGATTTGGCAGGTCTTCGGACATCGCATAGAAGTCAAAGCTTCTGTTCGCGATCAGGTTGGCAAGCAATGTCGGTAATCGGCTCTGTGTTGCCAGTATCGGCCCGGTAATCTTACCCAGCATCTGGATGTTCCCAAGCGGGAAACCACCTTCGCCATCATCGTTGTAGTAGTCATTGAACATCAGAGTTTTCTGATACACCGACCGGTTTTTACGAAACGGATGCAGGGCAAGGACCGCTGAACAATTGTGGTTCATGAAGTTCCGCCCAACCTGATCCGAGCGGTTTGCAAGACCCGCTGGACAATTGTCGTTGGCCGAGCGCAACAACAGCGCCGCAGATTGAACAGCGCCTGCTGACAGAACGACCAATGGGGCCGTGAACGTGCCGTGCCCGTCTACATCGACACCCGTGATCCGGCCGTCTGCCTGACTGTTCAGCTTTTGCACGGGTGCGCGGGTCAACAGATCGACGTTGTCGCAAGCCAAGGCCTTTGCAAGCGCTCGTGTTTCCGCGTCCATCTTCCCGCCGCAGGTGTTTGGAAAAGCATCCCAGGTGGTCCGGCCAGCCGCCAGCCATGTGTCGATATCCACTCCCAATGGGACCGATGACGGCGTCAGACCGCTGCGACTCAGACGATCCCTGAGATCGGCGATATCTGCCTCATCAGAAACCGGCGGGTGCGGATAGTCCGCGCTATGCGGCGGTTCGGATGGGTCTTCTCCTACCGTTCCGCGCACATCGTAAAGCTGTTCGGCCGCTGTGTAGTCCGCCTCCAACTCATCATAGGTTATCGGCCAGCCGGGCGCCTCACCGCCCATATGCTGGCGGCGTTGAAAATCGTCTTGCCGGTAGCGTATTAGGGCGGCGCCGTAGAATTTGGAATTTCCGCCCACGCAATAGTAATTTCCGGGATTGAAACGCTGCCCGTCCCCGTCCAGCCATGTCTCATCCGGACGAAAGTGACCATCGCCGAAGATCGCCTGCGGGTCGCGATCCTGCGCCGAGGGGCGCAGGTACTCTCCGCGCTCAAGGATCAGGATGCGGCGACCTGACGGGGCCAGCGCTGCGGCCAGCGTTGCCCCTCCGATCCCGGATCCGATGATTATGACATCGGCTTGTTTCACGGAATGATCCGCATCTCGCTTTCAGGATCAAAGGCAACGGCCTTTTCCATGTTCACGGCAAAGTCGAAATCCTGACCCGGCGCGACCTCGGCATCTGATCGCATCCGGGCGATCACGTCCTTACCACCAAGTGTCATCGACACGAATGTATCCGAACCCGCGGGTTCGGTCACAACGATGCGGTTTTTCATCGGCGCGATGTTCGAAGACTTCCGGTCCGCGCCATCCATGTCAGTGATGGTCTCGGGGCGAATGCCAAGCAAGATCTCTCGGCCATCCCAAGCGCTCAGGTTATCCTGGCTGAACGGCAAATGCGCCATTGATCCATCATGCAGAGCGACCTCGGCATGAGGGCGACCGTTCAATACCGCAACCTTCGCGGGCACGACGTTCATTGCGGGCGACCCCATGAAAGTGGCAACGAAGATATTGGCCGGGGTATCATAGATTTCCTGCGGCGTACCCAGCTGCTGGACATAGCCGCCGTTCATCACAGCGATCCGGCTTGATAGGGTCATCGCCTCAATCTGGTCATGGGTCACGTAGACGATGGTTGTGCCCAGGTTCTGATGCAGCTTCTTGATCTCGGTCCGCATGTCGACACGCAGCTTGGCATCGAGATTGGAAAGCGGTTCGTCAAACAGGAACACATCGGGATTACGTACCAAGGCCCGCCCCATCGCCACGCGCTGCCGCTGACCCCCGAGAGCTGACCGGGCTTGCGATCCAACAGCTGTTCGATCTGCAAAAGCTTTGCGACCTCTTGCATCGCTTTGTCGCGTTCAGGTTTGGGCACCCCGTGCATCTCAAGCCCAAATGTGATGTTTTGACCGACCGTCATATTCGGGTAGAGCGCGTAGCTTTGGAACACCATGGCGATGTTGCGGTTCGACGGGTGCACCCCGTTCATCACCTGATCCTTGATGCGGATTTCGCCGCTGGTGATCTCTTCAAGCCCCGCAATCATGTTCAGCAGGGTCGACTTACCGCAGCCCGATGGACCGACAAGCACCAGGAACTCTCCTTCCTGCACCGAAATATCGACTTTGTGCAGAACCTCGACCGCCCCGTAGGATTTGGTCGCGTTGTCTATGTCTAGAAAACCCATGAGGTCTTATCCTTTCACCGAACCCGCCATCAGGCCACGGACGAAGTATCGACCGGCCACGATGTAGACGAGCAGAGTTGGCATGGCGGCCAGAATGGCGCCTGCGAAATGAACGTTGTATTCCTTCACACCGGTTGACGACTGCACCAGATTGTTCAGTGCCACCGTCATCGGTTGGCTGTTGGCATCAGCAAAGGACGCGCCGAACAGGAAGTCATTCCAGATGTTGGTGAACTGCCAGATGATCGAAACCACGGCGATCGGCCCGGAACTGGGCAGAAGGATGCGCCAGAAGATCTGGAAGAACCCGGCGCCATCAATCTGTGCGGCCCGGATCAACTCGGTCGGGAACACGGCATAGTAGTTGCGGAAGTAGAGCGTGGTGAAGCCGATCCCGTAGACCACATGGACCAGCGCCAGACCCCATGTCGAACCCGCCAGTCCGATAATGCCCAGCATCCGCGCCATCGGGATCAGGACGATCTGGAACGGGATGAAGCAGGCAAATAGCATCAGTCCGAACAGGATGGTGTCATACTTGAACCGCCACTTGGTCAGCACGTAACCATTCAGCGCCCCAAGGATGGTCGAGACAATCACCGCCGGGACCACCATCTTGATCGAGTTCCAGAAGTAGGGCTTCAACCCGGTTGGATCGACGCCAATCTGGGCCGAGGACCATGCTTTGAGCCATGGCTCGAGCGTGAACACCTGCGGCAAGTTCATCATGCCGCCGCCAGTGATCTCTTCCAGCGGTTTGACCGAGTTCACCAGCATCACGTAGAGCGGCAGCAGGTAGAACAGAGCGAACAGCAAAAGCACTAGATAGATCAGCGTGCGGGTGACACGGCCGGTGCGGATTGCAGTATCCTGAGAAGCTTGTGACATCAGCGTTTCTCCCGCAATTCGGCGTAGAGATATGGGATCATGATTGCGGCGATGGTCATCAGCATGATCGTGGCCGAGGCCGCGCCGATCCCCATCTGATTCCGCGTAAATGTGTACGAGTACATGAAGGTCGCGGGCAATTCCGTGGCGCGCCCCGGACCGCCCCCCGTCAGCGCGATCACAAGGTCAAAAGTCTTGATCGCGAGGTGACTTAGGATCACGAAGGCCGACAGGAATGCCGGTCGTAGCTGCGGAATGATAATCCGGCGATAGAGGTTCCAGTTCGAGGCCCCGTCCATCTGTGCTGCGCGCAGGATTTCATTGTCGATGCCACGCAGTCCCGCCAAGAACATGGCCATGACGAATCCGCTGGTCTGCCAGACTGCCGCCATAACGACCGTGTATATGGCGTAATCGCGGTTCTTGATCCAATCAAATTCAAAGCTGGTCCAGCCCCAGGTATGCATCACGTTTTCCAACCCGATGCCGGGATCAAGAAACCACTTCCAGGCGGTACCGGTTACGATGAAACTGAGCGCCATGGGGTACAGGTAAATCGGGCGCAGCAGCCCTTCGCCTCGTATCTTCTGATCCAGGAAAATCGCCAGCCCCAGGCCGATGCCGGTACAGATCACGATATAAAGACCCGCAAAGATCCCCATATTGATCAGCGAGGTTTCCCAATGGCTCAGACGCCACAGCTTGTCGTAGTTCTCCCAACCGACCCAGCCGAAGGACGGCAGGATACGGCTGTCGGTGAAGGACAGGTAGACCGAAAACAGAATGAAGCCGTAGACAAAGACCAGCATCATCGCCAGCGATGGTGACAGGACCAGTTTAGGAATCCAGTTCTGAAGGCGTGTCTTGAAATCCGCGTCGGCCGAAGCAGCCATGGCGCGCCCTCCTTGTTCGGATGGTGATGGAATAGGGCGACCCTGAGGTGACAGGGCGGCACGAACGCCGCCCCATCGGGAGGATCATGGTCGGATCACTTGGCGATCGATACAGCGTCAACCAGTTCGGTCACCGCAGTCTCGCTGTCGTACTCGCCATTAAAATGCGCCGTGACAACGTCATAGACGGCATTCTTGACCGAGGCCGGTGCCGCGTGGCCATGGGCCATGGAACCGAACAGGTTGCCCGACGATGCCGCCGCTGCCAGATCTTTCATGCCCTGCTGACCGCATGCATCCAGATCGCTACCATCAACATCGGTACGCGCAGGCACCGAGCCCTTCACCTTGTTGAAGGCAATCTGGAACGACGGCGACAGGATCGCGCTGGCCAGCGCAGCCTGTTCAGCCGAAACCGAACCGCCCTGATCGAACATCATGAACTGGTCCGCATTGAAAGTGACCTGATCCTGCGTGCCCGGGAAGCGGAAGCACAGGAAATCCTCGCCCGGTACTTTGCCGGCCCCAAGGAATTCACCTTTGGCCCAGTCACCCATCATCTGGAAACCAGCCTCGCCATTGATCACCATCGCGGTTGCAAGGTTCCAGTCGCGGCCCGAGAAGTTCTCATCGACATTCTCGCGGATGAATGCCATGCGGTCGAACGCCTCTTTCATTGCGTCACCGCCCAGGGTTTCTTCGTCCAGATCGATGAACGCGGCCTTATATCCATCCGGCCCAAGGGTAGACATCGCAACGGCGTCAAAAATCGTGGCGTCCTGCCACGCCTGCCCGCCATGAGCAATCGGAGTGACACCTGCGGCTTTCAGCGTTTCGACCGCAGCAACGAATTCGTCCCAGTTGGTCGGCTGCGCGATACCATTCGCGTCCAGAACGGCCTTGTTGGCCCAGACCCAGTTGGTCGAATGCACATTCACCGGCGCAGCAACCCATTTACCATCGCTCTTGGCAAAGGCTTTCAGCGCATCCGGGACAACTTCGTCCCATCCTTCTTGCGCTGCGACCTCGTTCAGATCGGCCAACGCGCCCTGATCCGCCCAGTCAAGAATGTCAAAACCCAGTGCCTGAACGGCTGTTGGTGCGTTGCCGGCCGTCACACGCGCACGCAGAACAGTCATCGCCTGCTCACCACCACCGCCAGCAACAGGCATATCGGTCCAGCCGATACCCTGACCGGACAGGTCATCTTTCAGAACATTCAGCGCCGCAGCTTCGCCGCCAGATGTCCACCAGTGTAGAACCTCAACCTCTTCCGCATGTGCCAGACTGGTCGTGCACAACAGACCGGCCACGATCAGAGATTTGGTTTTCAGCAATTTACGCATTCTTGTTTCCTCCCTAGATGCGATCTTTTTTCGGGCGCTTTGTTGCGCCCTGATTTAGTCTTGTGAAACCCATGGTACGCGACTGTCGCCAATACGCATAACCACCGATTTTATTTCAAAGAACTCCTCGAACCCGTATCGTCCGATCTCTCGTCCCTGCCCGGATTGCTTGAACCCGCCGAAGGCCACTTCGGGGAATCCATCCATCCAGGTGTTGGTCCAAACCGTTCCCGCTTCTGCGCGGCGGGCGAAGTCAAGGCAGGTATGGACGCTTTCGCTCCACACACCAGCCGAAAGACCGTGAGCGCTATCATTGGCGATAGAAACCGCCTCGTCCAGTGTTTTGAAGGTCAGAACTGAAAGAACCGGCCCAAATACCTCATCCCGAGCGATCGGCATGTCCGAAGAGACGTTCGAGATGATCGTGGGCTGATAGAACTGATCGCCCAAACCTTCGACCTGCAGCAGACCTCCGCCCAGATCGATGGTGGCCCCGGCTGCGGCAGCCTCTTGGACATAGGCGTCTATTTTTGCGTTATGCTCGGGCGTTACAATTGCCCCCACCTGCGTCGTCGGGTCCAGCGGATCGCCGAATTTTACCTTGCGCGATAGATCAACCACGCGCGCACGGAAGGCTTCGGCAATATCCTCATGCACAATGATGCGGCTGCTTGAATTGCAGCACTGGCCAACATTGAAATAAACACCGAATACAACCGCATCTGCCGCCGCTTCCAGATTGGCATCGGGAAAAATGACCTGCGGGTTCTTTCCCCCAAGCTCCAGCGCGACTTTCTTCAAAGTCTCGGACGCAACCGCACTGATCGTTTTGCCAACGGCGGTCGAGCCGGTAAAGCTGACCATATCGACGCTGGGGTGGCTGGACATCGTACTGCCAACCGGAACGCCATATCCCAAAACGATGTTACAGACGCCGGCGGGCAATCCGGCTTCGATCAGCAATTCGCCCAGCATCAAAGTCGTGGACGGCGTCATTTCCGAAGGCTTCACAACCACGGTACAGCCCGCAGCCAGCGCGAAAGGTAATTTCTGGCCGAGAATCCAGAACGGAAAGTTCCAGGGCGTGATGATCGAGACCACGCCGATGGGCTCTTTCAGCACGACACCCATCATGTCCGCGCCCAGTGTATTGTGACTATCACCATGCGTGCTGCGCGCAAGGGACGCCGCATAGCGCCACAGATCGGCGGATCCGCCAACTTCGGCTTTGGATTGGCTGATCGGTTTGCCGCTTTCCAGTGTTTCGATAACCGCTATGCGATCAACGTTCTGTTCGATAAGATCAGCAACCCTCAGCAGTACTGCGGCCCGCTCTTTGCCCGAAGCGCGGCTCCAGACGCCGCTGTCGAAAGCCTGGCGGGCTGCAGAGATCGCTGCCTTTGCGTCCGCTTCGTCCCCCAGCGCCGAGCGGCTCACCACATGGCCATGCGATGGCGATTTGCGCTCGAACGTCTCGCCCGTGCCGCTTTGAACCCATTTACCGTTAATCAGATGGCGCCCTTCGAAAACCGGAGGCATATCAAAGGGAATAGCAGGATTGATTGTCAGGTCTTTCATCCGTCACAGGCCCGAAAACTGAGGGTTACGTTTTTCCATGAAGGCCGTCACGCCTTCTTCGCGGTCCGCCGATGCGGCGATGGCGGCGCTGCCCAGGGCTTCGACCACCGCATCGCGGTCTTCACCCACGGCGGCGTGGATCATGTTCTTTGAAATTTCTGTGGCGCGGGGCGACAATTCCGCCAGTTCCGCGGCGATTTCCAGCGCGCGCGTCAAAGGTTCCTCCGTCGCTTCGACCGCATACCCCAGCGCAACCGCTCGGTCCGCGCTGATACGGCGACCGAACAGCGCCATCTCTTTCACCGCACCTTCCGAGATCAGCCGGGTCAATCGCTGGGTGCCCGACCAGCCGGGCACGATCCCCACCCTTGCTTCAGGTAATGCGAGCGTTGCACGGGGTGCGATCAGGCGTAGATCACAACAACTGGCCAGCTCCAGACCGCCTCCAAAGGCATGTCCGTTTATCGCTGCGATGGTTGGTTTTCCGATGCGGGCCAATCGGTCGAAAACCCGGTGCCCATCCCGGACCCAGTGGCGCGCGAAATCGGCCGGGCTCATACCGCCCCAAGCGCCTATGTCTGCGCCGCAACAAAACGCTTTCTCACCCGCTCCCGTCAACACAATGGCGCGCACAGCGTTATCGAGGGCCACCTCGCGCAAACGGGTATCAAGTTTCTCCAGCATCTCGACCGTTAACGCGTTGAGTTTCGACGCATTATCGAGCGTCACAACCGCCGTTGCGCCTTCAATCTGAAAACTGATCCCGCTCACAACGTCAGCCCCATCGGGCCGGGCGCAAACAGTGATTTTGGCATTTGCACCGCGTTTTCGGCGACCCTAACACGCCCGTCTGAGGCAGCTATGATATCGCGCTCTGCATTTATGCCCGGCATGATCTCGGTCGCGACCAGACCAGCATCGGTCAGGCGGATCACACAACGCTCGGTCACGTACAGGACGTCTTGCCCAGTTTCGCGCGCGCGGCGGCCCGAGAACGTGACATGTTCGACCTGATCCACCATCTTGGTGAACTTACCGGGCGCAGCGACAGCGATGCCGTCTTCCGTCAGTTCGATGCCCGCACCCGCCTCGAACCAACCCGAAAAGACAATCTTCTTAGCGCGCGCCGTAATATCGACAAAACCGCCGCAACCCGCGGTCAAATAAGGTTTCTTGCCCAGTTTCGAGACATTCACATTGCCCTCGACATCCACCTCAAGGAAGGACAGGAAGGACATATCGAAGCCACCCCCCTGGAAATAGATGAACTGCTGGGGAGATGGGACATATGCATGCGCATTCGAGGCGCAGCCAAATGCGAAACCGGTCAACGGCACACCACCCACTGCACCTTGCTCGATCGCCCATGTAACAGCTTGCGGGTGCCCCTCTTCCAGAAGGATACGTGGCACCATCGCGCTGATCCCGAAGCCGAGGTTGGCGCTCATCCCTGCGCGCAATTCCTGTGCGGCCCGGCGGGCGATAATCTTCTCAACGCCGTGTTCCGCCAGAGAGAAGCTGTCCCAGGGCCGCATGATCTGACCCGAAATCGCCGGATCATAGAGCGTCTCAGTGGTTTGCTTCTGTTCCGGGTCCTCCACAATCAGGTCGACCAGATGGCCGGGCACACGCACGTCATGTGGGCGCAGACTGCCGGCAGCGGTTACGCGCTGAACCTGCGCGATCACCAACCCACCATGATTGCGCACGCAAATCGCCTGTTCGAGGCCGCCCAGATAGGCCCCCTCATGTTCATAAGTCAGATTGCCGTACTCGTCGGCAGTGGTTGCCCGCAGAATGCAAACATTGGGGTTGATGTTCGGAAAATGCAGCCATGTCTGCCCGGCAAACTCCGTTCGGGACACGATCGGTGCGGCGGCTCCTTTTGCATTCATCGCACACCCTTCGCGCACCGGATCGACGAAGGTTTCCAGACCGACTTGCGTCAGCACTCCGGGCCGATGCGCCGCTGCCTCGCGATGCATGTCGAACAGGATGCCCGAGGGCACATTATAGGCCGCAACCCGGTCTTCGACGATCATTTTCCAGATATCCGGCATTTCAAGACTGGACGGCCCCGACGGGTAAGAACCGGCCAAAACCCGTGCCAACAGGCCGTCCTGCGCGAGATATTCCATACCCTTCACACCATACATATCCCCGGCGGCAATCGGGTGTAGCGTAGTTATCCCGCGCGGATGCCCTTCGGATTTGAAACGCGCGCCAAGCGCCTTCAACACCCGGTCAGGGCACCCCAGCGCCGACGAGGACGAGACTGTGATGACCGCCGCATCCGGGATGCGCGACACGGCCTCGGCAGCGGAAACAAGTTTAGTCATCAGAACCCACCGTATTCTACGTCAATGCGCCGACCCGAGGCCGCAGCCTCGCGCACGCTGAGGGCCACCGAAAGAGATTTCACCCCATCTGCACCATCGGCGGCCGGAGGGCCTTTTCCTTGTGTCGCCGCGACGAACTCGGAAACACCCTGCACGTAAAGGGAATGATCCGAGAACGAGATATCCTCGCGCCCGTTTTCGGTGACCAGTTCAATGTGGCCAACGGGCCTTTGGGTCATCACGCCGCGGGCCAAGATCGACCCTTTCGTTCCATGTACTTCAAGGCCAGACCCGGCAAATGGATGCGTGAAGCTTTCATGGGTCATGACCATCGCGCCGCTTGGCATCGTCCAGACCGACATGCAGGAATCCTCGACCCCCTGCCCCATCCCAGAGCTCGTCATCTGCGCCACGACCGAGAGCGGGTCCTCGCGCAGCAGAAACCGGGTGACATCGGCATCATGAACAACGATGTCCGGTATGACTCCGCCGCCTGCAGCGGCCGAATTGATCCGCCAACCCTGCAAATGCCCCGGCAAATGCACTGCGTGATGAATGCGCAGGGACAATACATCTCCGATGCGCCCGGCGTCGATCAGATCACGGATCGCGCGATGGCTGCCAGAGCACCGCAAGTGGTGGTTCGTGCCGAAAGTCAGCCCGGCGGCCTCGGCCGCGCGCACCATTTCAACGGCCTCCTGCTGCGTCATCCCAAGGGGTTTTTCACACAGCACGTGTTTGCCCGCAGTGATCGCCGCCATTGCCTGCGCATGGTGCTTTTCATTGGTCGAAGAAATATATACCGCCTTTGCGCTGGGGTCCGCCAGCGCCGCACCCAGATCCGTGGTGGCGTTGGCGATGTCATGTTGTTTCGCCCAGTTTTTCACACGGTCTTCTGAGTTGCTGACAATCCAAGCGACGTCATGCCCGTCCTGCTTTCGTACCGCACCCAGCATATGTTCAGCCGCGATGGTGCTTGCACCAACGAAAATCCAATCCATGGATTCCCTCCCCCGAAACTTGGAACCTTCCAGAATCAGTATTATTGGAACGTTCCATATTTTTCAACAAAAAGTCTGGCCCTGCGCAGTTCGCATCCTAGATCGCACCTCATGAGCTCGACCGATCCCAAATTACTTGTTGTGCTGGGCGACCAACTTTCGCCCGATATCAACGCGTTGCGGCAAGGCATCGCCGGGCGCGATGTCGTGTTGCTGGCCGAAGTCCAAAGCGAAACGCGATATGTGAAGCACCATAAGAAGAAGATTGCCTTTGTCCTGTCTGCGATGCGTCATTTCGCGCAGGAGCTTAGCGAATTGGGCTGGTCGGTCAGGTATGTAAGGCTGGATGATGCGCAAAACACCGGAAGCCTAACCGGCGAAATTGAGCGCGCTTTGGACGAATTGGGGCTTCAAACGGCCATCGTGACGGAGCCGGGTGAGCACCGGCTTGCCAGCGCCTTTGCCAAATCCCCCCGGATCGAGACTTTGCCCGACGACAGGTTCGTCGCGACGCATGCTGAATTTCGGGACTGGGCCGACGGTCGCAAGCAACTGCGTATGGAATATTTCTATCGCGAGATGCGCCGCAAAACAGGTTTGTTGATGTCGGATGGTGAACCGGAAGGTGGCCGCTGGAACTATGACACCGAAAACCGCAAACCAGCCAAACGCACGTTGTTCATGCCACAGCCTTTGCAGACCAAGCCTGACGAGATCACAAGCGAGGTCCTTGACCTTGTCGAACGCGAGTTCGACGATCATTTTGGCGTGCTTCGCCCGTTTTGGTTTGCGGTGACCCGAAGCGGTGCCCTCGCGGCATTGGAACAGTTCATAGACACTGCGTTACCTCGTTTTGGCGACTATCAGGATGCAATGCTGACCGACGAGCCCTTCTTGTATCATTCGGTCCTTGCACAATACCTGAACGCCGGACTGCTCTCGCCGCTTGAAATCTGTCGTCGCGTCGAGAGGGCGTATTACGACGGGCACGCCCCTCTGAACGCAGCAGAGGGCTATATCCGTCAAATCATCGGCTGGCGCGAGTTTGTGCGCGGTATCTATTGGCTGCGCATGCCTTCCTACACCAAGGAAAACTATCTCGACGCCTCCCGCGGGCTGCCCCACTTCTACTGGACGGCAGAAACCGACATGGCGTGCATGAAGTCAGCCATCAGCCAGACGCGTGATGAGGCTTATGCCCATCATATTCAACGATTGATGGTCACCGGCAATTTCGCCCTGCTCGCAGGGGTTGACCCTGCGGAGGTGCACGAATGGTACCTCGCTGTCTACGCCGATGTATATGAATGGGTTGAGGCACCGAACGTAATCGGGATGAGCCAATTCGCCGATGGCGGGCTTTTGGGGTCAAAACCTTATGCGGCTAGCGGGAACTATATCAACAAGATGTCAGATCATTGCGCATCTTGCGCATACGACGTGAAACAGAAATCAGGCCAAAGGGCTTGTCCGTTTAACCCGCTGTATTGGGATTTTCTGGTGCGCAACGAGAAGAAGCTGCGCGGCAACCCAAGGCTGGGTCACGTTTACAGAACCTGGGACCGCATGAGCGCCGACAAACAGCAGAGCTATCTGGAAACCGCAAAGCAGATTTTGGATGATCTCTAGAGTTGGAAGCCCAGATCGTTCAATATCTGCGGAATCTGCTTTTTCAATCGGAAGTACCCTGCAGTCGCGTGTGGCCAAACGCGATCATCGTAGGCGTCCCGCATACGAACCAACTCGATCCCCTGCCCTGCAAGAGCAGGCGCGGCACGGTCCAGCCGCATACGAACCACCCCAATCGGGGCGTAAGCGGTCACAATGCGTCGAACACCCAAACGTTTCGCGGCATCAAGCAAAGGCGGCACCCAGTCGTCTGCAACCACAGCGGACAAGCCGAGCGGCGCCAGCGCGCTGGACACTGCGTCTCTTCTGAATTGTAGCGCCATACCGCTGCCGTTGGTCGGGTTTTCCGGCGTGACAAGCCCCAAAACGCCATCAGCATCCTCTGGCATCAATTGCCCGCTGCCGAGGTCTTCGCTGGTCAGAACCAGCAGATGAGGGCCCTTTTCGGGGGCAGAGGCAGCTGGAAGAGCGCGAAGTGGGTGATCTTCGTCTTCTCTCAGCGCCTCTGCAGCAGATGCAAGACCACGAGGCGCGAACCTGCCCTCGGTGTATCTGGCGATATTGTCAGGTTGCGCAAGATAGACCTTACCTTTGGTATGCAACCCCGCCACCCACCGCCAACTCAGCGTGTTGGATGCCGGATCACCATCCAGAAGGTGGCGTAGGAAAAGATCGGCCCCAAGCTGCCAAGGCAGGCGCAAAGTGAATATCCAGATCGATGCAAACCACATGCGGGCATGGTTGTGCAGATATCCGGTTTGCTGCAGCTCTCGCACCCAGAAATCGAAGCAATCGATACCCGTACGCCCCTCAACGGCAGCCTGGTAATCCGCACCCGGCGACCGTGACGCGCGTTCCAGATCTCGTTGGTAAGACCACCAGACGCTGGGCCGTTGCTCCAACCAACCTTTGAAATACGAGCGCCAGAAGACCTCATGAAGAAATTTCTGGGCTTGGGCATATCCGTGACGTGATAAAACCGCCCCCAGAACCTCAAGCTCGCTCAGAAGTCGGCATCGAAGCCAAGGTGACAATCCAGAAACATTGCTTCGGTTGTCCGGACCAAAATCATAGTTTCGCTGCGCTGCGTATTCGTCCCCGGCATGCGGCAAGAAAGCCTGCAGACGCGCCAACCCTGCACGCCGTGTTGGATGCCACCGGAATTGATCTGGCTTCTGGCTCATTTCAGCCTGATCCAGACGGGTCATCTGTTGCGCCTGCATCTGACAGAGCAATATCTTACCTGATCCCAGGTTCTGGCCCATTTCCGACGCCAGACGAAAGGGCGCCCGCAGCTTGCGCAGGTTTTATGGGGCAAATCGGATTTCTTTCGCATTCTCATACATCAATCCCCCAACGGCAGGTTGAGTTGGGTCGTTTCCGTTGAACGGCGTCGCCTCGGAGTGCTTCGCTTGCGGCTGCCGTGTTTGGTTTGGATTGCAGCGGCCTCTGCCTGGAACGCAGGGCTGCGTCTGACGGCCCAGATGCGATCGCGCGCCAGACTTGCAGCAGCAAGATGATCAAAGACACGCTCTGGATACCTTTTGCCGACAATCGCCGCGGCGTCCGGGGCCGACCATGGCTCGTGTAGATAAATATCGGGTATCTCCGCTAATTCTGGCACCCATTGGCGCGTAAACACGCCCGTCGGGTCCTGATCCCAGCCCTGCTTTACCGGGTTATAAATCCGCACCGCATTGATCCCGGTTGTGCCCGATTGCATCTGGACCTGATTCCAGTGAATTCCCGGCTCATAATCTGTGAATAATCGGGCCAGCTCTAACCCGGGCGCGCGCCAATGCAGCCACAGATGATAACTGGCTGTTGCCATCAGCATCGCCCGCATCCGAAAATTCAACCAGCCCGTGGCGCGTAAAGACCGCATGCACGCATCCACAAACGGGTACCCTGTTTGGCCGCTGGCCCACGCGGCCAACAGGCTTGCGTCGGGCAAAGCCGGGCGAAGTTCATCGTACATGTGATGCAGGTTTTCGAACTCAATCCGGGGACCATCTTCCAGCTTCTGAATAAAGTGGCAGTGCCAATGCAACCGACCTGAAAACGCGCGCAACGATTTGCGCCATGTCTTCGCCTGTGGCCCCAACCCCTGTCTGCGCTGCTGGGTGGCTTGCGCCACCTCGCGCACCGACAGCGCCCCCCACGCCAGATAAGGAGAGAGGCGCGAACACGCATGCGCGCCTTCGCTCGGCGACGACATTGCACGCTGATAGTTTTCTCCGCGCGTGTGCAGAAAACTATCCAGAATTCGAAGACCGGCCCGGCGGCCCCCGGTTTGTCGCGCGGGACAAGAATCCGGTTTCAGATCAAGATCTGCGGCTGCGGGCAGGCGACCCAAGCCAATGTCGGTTGCATTCAGAACAGGTGGCAAAGATTGCGCTTGATCCATGAACCTATCCCAGCGTCTGGCCCAACCATCGCGAGATGGCATACGCCGCAACACCCCATGGTTCTGCACCTCATGCCAGAATACTCCGTTTGCTTTGCACCATGCCGCCACCACAAGATCACGCTGGTAGGTCCAGCCGTTTCCGGTTTCTTCGTGCGACCAAAGTGCTGATAGCCGCCGCTGCTGGCGCAATTCTGTCAGTATCTCGACAACCGAACCCATCCGGATCACCAAAGGTTGCCCCCGCGCGGCCAAATCGCCTTGCAACTCGGCCAGTGTTTCAGAAACGAATTCCCAGTGCCTTGCGGACATATCGGGTTGCTGCCAAAGCTCAGGCTCAACCACATAGAGTGGCAACACATCTCCGCGTTCAGCAGCCCGCGCGAGTGCTGCGTTGTCATGAACTCTGAGATCCCGCTTGAACCAGACGACTTGCATTTCTTAACCCGGGTGGCGACGTACTTACCTGAATGCAAGCTAGACCCATGCGCACCTCTATCCAGTCGGGCGGGCGCATGTTTGATTTGTTTTCCTGATGCGGATCGCCGTCTGCGCCACCCGGTATGTACCGCCCCTGCAATCAGCAAAAACTCAACAGTTCTTACGATAGGGACAGAACCACACAACAAGGCCTTGCGCGGCGTTCGCCGCAGAGGCACCCTGCGCATGAAGGCGTCTCACTTATTTGCGCCGAATCCTGTCAGCTCTGCCTGAACCGTTAAAAGGATACCGATGCAACTGCTCGCCCCAACCCTGTTTGCGCTTCTGAGTATCGCAAGCCACGTATCGGCTCAGAACGCGGCTTACGTTGGATCGGATACCTGCACCGATTGTCACCGCGCCGAGGCAGAAGCGTGGGAGGGATCGCACCACGCGAAGGCCTGGACCGAGGCCACTCCTGACAACATCCGCGCTGATTTCAATGGCACCTCATTCACGCTGGACGACATGACCGCGCGCTTTCGCATCGAGGATGACGGGCGCCATCATGTCACCGTCACCGAAAGAAACGGCGAAACGACGGATTACCCGGTACATTCGGTTGTCGGCATCGAACCCTTGCAACAATATCTGCTCGAAACCGAGCCGGGCCGGTTGCAGAGTTTCGACGTCGTCTGGGACACCGAGAAAGCAGAGTGGTTTCATCTTTACCCCAGCCAGAACGTCCCCCCCGAGGACGGGCTGCATTGGACGGGACCGTATAAAAACTGGAACGCACGCTGCGGAGTGTGCCACGCAACCGGATATGATGCGGGGTATGATCCAGTCTCAGAGACTTACCAGACAACCCAGTCCGAAATCGGAGTCGGTTGTGAGGCCTGCCACGGCCCGGGCAGCGCCCACCTTGATTGGGCGGCGAGCGACAAGCAGCCACCGTCCAACTATGGGTTTTTGGCCGATCTGTCCCAACGCGAAGGATTGATCCAGCAGTGTGCAGGTTGCCATTCCAGGCGCGAAGCCTTCTTTGACGGCAGCCCGATGCCGGGCGCCTCATACCATGACGCCTACAACCTGTCGCTGCTGCGTCCCGGCCTATATCATCCTGACGGCCAGATCAGGGATGAGGTCTATGTCTACGGCTCTTTCCTGCAGTCGAAAATGTATAACAAAGGCGTCACCTGTTCCGACTGCCATGATGCGCATACTGCGCAGGTGATTGCCGAAGGCAACGCGGTCTGTACCCAATGCCACAATCCCGCAGGCAACCCACGCTTTCCCAGCCTGCCATTGGCCGAGTTTGACAGCCCGGCCCATCATCATCACCCCGATGGCAGCGCCGGGGCCCAGTGCAAATCCTGCCATATGACCGAGCAGGTCTATATGGGCAACGACTGGCGCGCAGACCATGCCTTTCGCATCCCTCGCCCTGATTTGAACCTTGAGACCGGTGCCCCAGATGCCTGCACAAGTTGCCACACCGATCAAACGCCGGATTGGGCGGCGGCTCAACTGCGCGGCTGGTTTCCCGACAGCGCCAATCGCGGACCGCATTTCGGGCAGGTTCTGGCGCGGGCACAGATCAACACCGCTCTGGCCTCGGACGATCTGGTGGCGCTGGCACGCAGCCCGACCAGCCCCGCCTTGATCCGGGCGACAGCCATCTGGCTGATTGGCCAGACGGATGATCCGGCCCAGATCAACCGGATCGCCGATCTTGTTGGCGCAGCCGACCCCAGCATCCGGTCCGCAACGGTCGAAGCCCTGCGTGGCCTGCCGGGGCCAGAGCGCGTGCAAAAATTGCTGCCGATGCTGGATGACCCAAAGCGCAATGTCCGGATCGCCGTCGCACGGGTTCTGTTCAATGCACCGATCGCGCAGCTGCCTGAGACAGCCGCAGCGGCCTTCCGGGGCGCCATGGATGAGTGGCAGGGCGCAATGGCGGCCCGACTGGACTTTCCGGAAACGCATCTGCAACTTGGCGGCTTCGCATTGACGACCCGCAATTTGACTGCAGCAGATCGCGCTTTTGCCCGCGCAGTTGAACTGGACCCCAAGCTGGTCGATGCATGGATCATGCGGATTCGCATCGCGGCCGTGTCTGGCCAGAATACAAAGATGCAATCGCTCATCGCGGATGCCACGCGCGCCAATCCCGAAGATTTTGCATTGCAAAGCATCATTTCCCAGTTGACCGGTAGCCAGCTGGACCTGTTACCGCCACCTGCTGAGCCAAACGATTAGAGGCAGGATAAATTGGCTTTGGGCGTCCATCACCGCTTGTAAAACGAGCGGTGAGGGTGCCTGATATTTCGGCGTTGAGCGCAGAGCCCCGCGAGGTGCAAGCACCTCAGGCAGGTGCGGGTGCAGGGGGCTGCGCATGTGTGTATGCTTAGTCGAAGAACACTTTTAGCCCGAAATATGGCCCATGCTGAGTGACATCATAGGCAAACTCACCCGAGTCGAGTGTGTCGCTGTAGTCGACACTGAAGAAACGATAGCCGAACGTAATCGCCGTTCTGTCCCAGGGCTGATAGTCAAAACCGATATTCGCGCCAACTTGCAGGTCGTTCCCCCCGGCCCCAAAACCGCCCAAGTCCAACGAGGCGATGGTTGTCCATCGTTCGTTGACCCGCCACATCCCACGGACACCGATAACCGGCTCGACCCAGCTTTCGTCGCCGCCCAGAGTGGGTGGATTTGTCGGGCCGGGCGTTTCGAACTTAATTTCTTGCCGGATCGAGTTATACCGAGCACCGCCTTGCAGATCGACGGTATAGCGCTGGTTGCCCGCACCGTATACACCGTCCGCGACACGATAGGCACCCATGATGGCGAACCATTTCTGGCGCACATCTATGTCAACTTCGGTGCTGCGTGGACCCGGCAATGTCACATCTTCGCCGATACCCACATAATTGGCGTCGACAATGATCCCCCAATCACCATTCCACCCTTCATAGCGACCGGCGGCGGTGAAATCGAGAACGTCCAGTACATCGCCGAGATCCAGATCAAGATCGGCGGAAACCCCTGCTACCGTAGAGGTTCCCGTGGTCCTAAGCGGTGTGAACAGGTAAAAGCCAAGCGCGTGACGCCAGCCTTCTTCGTCCTGTCCCGGTGCCGGCAACGACTGCGCATTTGCCCAGCCGACGAGCGAACAGGAACACGCCGCGAGAGTTATCGTCCAGACAGCTGATCTGATTGCCATCGTTCAATCTCCTTAGAACAAAATGCACACGAGCCGCAGCGCGGTGCCTTACCACCATTCGCTCACTTGCTGACCGAGGATTGTTTGAGAAGGAAAGCCTCAACTGCAGCCTGCGTTTCCGGACGCAGGTTTTCGATGCCCTCGTAAGGCACCCCGCGCGCGGGTTCGGTATCGGGATACTTCTCCTTGCGTTGCAGGTGGCGTCTCAGAATGCGCACGAATTCTTGACCACCCCACGCGCCGACCTCGGTCGAGACAGGGTATTTCTCGTGCGTGTCGCGGTAGACGTCAAAGAAATCTGCAAGGATAGCGCTTTCACCGGACCCCGGAATGCGCAGCTTGAGCTGATCTTTGATGATCGCCCGAGGCGTGTGGACGGAATAGACAATCAAGTGATCCCGTCTGCCCTTTGTCTCGCCCAACAACAACAGCGCCGACTGGTCCACACCGTCTACCAGCCGATCCCTGGGGATACCGGCCTCTGCGCCGGCAAATCGTGCAAGTGTCGTGTAAAGGTCCGAGACATGGACAATGTCACCGACAATCCCATCAGCCTCGATCATTCCCGGCCAGCGGATGAAACTGTCGACCCGGATGCCGCCTTCTGATACATCACCCTTTCCGCCTGCAAACACCATCGGTGTAAAACCGGATTGCGGTGAGTATTTGGTGAAGTGCCCATTGTCGCCCATGACGACCACGATGGTGTTTTCCGTCAGGCCAAGCGCGTCCATTTCGTTGAAGATATCACCCAGCCAACTGTCGAGCTGCTGCATTTTGTCGACATAAAGCCCGCCATTTGGTGATTGTGGCCCACCACGGCCCGCGCGCGTGTTGTCCAGCGGGATCAAAGGCCAGTATTGCAAGAAAAAGGGCTTGTCGCCGCCTGCAAGTTCACGCAGCTTTTCAAGCGTCTGATCCTGATAACGCTTGTTCATGTCGTCATACTTTTCGGCTGTCCAGCGTTCACCCGCGGCCATTTCGACTTCGCGCGCGGCACCGCCCCGCTCGGCCTCAAGCCCGGTGACCATGGCGGCCGGATCGGGGCGAAAGAAATCGTCCAGAATGAAACGATCATCAAAATCCGCGATACCGACCGAGACCTGTTCCTTGATCGCGTCATCATTGTAAATCGTCAGCTGTCCCTGCTGATGGACTGGAAAGCCCGCCCAGTCGAACCCCTGATTGTGCGGCCAGGCCTCGGGGATATCTCCCATGTGCCACTTTCCGACATGGACCGTCGCATAACCCGCGTCAGATAGCACCTCGGCCAGCGTTACCTCATCGGCTGGCAGTCCAAACCCGGCGATATCGACGGTTGTATCACCCATTCCCATCCGAACCGGCAATCGCCCGGTCATCATTGCAACCCGTGTCGGCGTGCATGAAGGTTCGGTATACATGCGAACCATGCGCATCGCTTCATCAGAAAAGGCGTTGATATGAGGAGTTGAATAGCCGCGCACGGCGTTCAGCTCGGGAATACCAAGATCGCCAAACCCGATATCGTCGATCAGAATATTGAGGATATTCGGAGGCCTGCCCTCATTCGAGCGTCGAAACGCCTCAAGCAACTGATCGACCTCAGCATTGTCTTCGGCCCATTGCTCAGCGTTCTGAGCTTCGAGGATGTAGTATTCGGCATCGTGGATGATGGGTGCGTTTTGCGCAACTGCGGTGCTTGCCACAAGACAAAGGGGCGCTAAGAAGCCAGACAGTTTTTTCATATCAATCTCACTCACTCTGATCCGGTGCTTGGCCGGTTACGGGTTTGGGGGAAATCACTGAATCGCCTGCGTTGTCCTGCAGCGCGCCAACGCGATTGATGTCTGTATTGGGAAAGAACTCGACCCAGACATGCCAGAACATGCCTGATCGCAGAGTTTCAACGCGGCTCAGCCTGCCGCAATTTGCTTGCCCGAAAAAGTCAATGCTGGTGATCGGGGCTCCACTGTCATTGTACCATGCGCCGACGCTCTCATAGGCGGGATCGTACGACACAACGACATCTCGCCCGCCCACCCTTGCATTGATCAACCCCTGATGCGCGGCGATGAAATCATCGGTCCAACAGACCGCATCTTCGCCAACCGTTATGCCCCAGACATAGGTCTTGTTCGGAAGGCGATCATCGCTGTGGCTCATGTTGTCCATGACCGGTGCGGATTCTTGATGCTGCTTGGCGATACCCGACGAGAACACCGTCTCGGTAAACGTGTCGAACAATCTGAGAAGTGGGTTCGACGACGGTTTGTTCAGAAACACTTCGCCATCCGGGAAAGCCTTCTGAAACCCGCGAAAGCTCATCCGATAGGTCGGCCAGGGCGTCATCGCAGATTGCTTGGACGCATCGCTGTCGAAATGGCCATAAATCTGCTGTATCGGTTCACCGCTGACATTATCGCGCAGGATCAGATTGTTCCCATGCTGGGCCATCACTTCGAGATCCAGTCGCTTGCCATCAATGACCGGCTTGTACGCCAGACCCAGATTGGCCATGGCGCAATAGGTCATCACGATGTCATCGCCGCCGAGCCCATCAGCATCCCCGGCCAGATGTGGTCGCATCAACTGAGCGTCCGCATGCGCCCGCGCATGACCGTTGTTTTCGATCACCAGAACACTTGCCGATGGGTTGATGAACTGCCGGGCTTCGGAAATGGGATAGTAACGTGCACTGTTCTGCTGATTGCGCAGACCCACATGCACCCAGACCCAGGGGAACACGAAGAGGAATATGATCACGAAGGTGATAGCGGGCGCGCCCAGAAAGAACAGCCATCGTGGCCCCCCGCCCATCAGATGTCCGGTCAGCATCAGGACCAGACCGGCGATGCCGATAGCGAGATAGCGGTTTTCATTGCGGATAAAGCGGATCATGTTGTTCCGCTTTACCTTAAGCACCATCTGACTGACGTCACCGAGGTCGCGAAAATACATGGAACCAATGGTCAAAGACACGATGAGCCCAACGTAAAACAGAATACTCGCAAGCATCTGGACCACCTTTCCGTCATGTTCAGCCTTGCGGGGGGCCCGACACCGAAGCCAGGTAATGTCGGATTTCGCCCTCAAGCCCCCGAAGGCTATCGATCAAATCAGGGTAAGCAGGATCATCCGCATCGCATGGCAACAGAGCAGCCAAACTTTCGTAGTCCGTACAGATTTGGGCAAACACGGTGTCCGAACTGCGCAGGCGTCCGATCTCATTTGCCTGCTCTGCAAACAACATCGAAAGTGCCTCCATTACGCTCCTCAATCTCTTGATCCCGGTTGTGCCCTACGATGAGATGTATCCTTTCCCCCTTTCCCACTACTGTCGTCGAAATTCACTTACATATTCAGGTATCTTAACGTATGTTACGACGTAACACGTTATTTTCCAGAGGCTTACACAGCGATAAAGCCATGCAATTGACGCCAGAGCACTCTGAACCAGGATTTGACAGGCGCTCCGATACCCCCTCGGATGCTGAGATTCGGCAGGCTTTGGACGCGATATTGGACAGTCCTGAATTCGACGGCGCCGAGCGGTTACAGTCATTTCTGCGCTATGTCGTCGAGAAACTGCTGGCCGGGCAATCCGACGACATACGAGCCAAATCAATCGCCGAAGACGTCTACCGGATCTCGCTAGACGCAAGCGGTGACCCAATGGCCGTCGTACGTGTCGACGCAGGTCGTATGCGGCGGCGTCTGGCCAGCTATTACTCGAACTCAGGTAAAGACGAGTGTCTGCGCATCCATGTCGATCCCGGTGGATACGTGCCCCGCTTTGAGATGCTGAAACCGCATCCGCAGAAAGAACCGGTGCCGCCGGCACGAGGAAGCTGGCTGTTGGTCATGGCTATCCTGGCAGTGCTGATGGTCGGCGCGGGCGCCCTTTATCATTTCGGGATGTCCAGAACATCTGAAGAAAAGGCCGCGTCGCCTGTAACCAACCAACAACAAGCGGTCCGTGAGGCGCTGTTTTCGACGAACCCAACAAAACTGCAAGCACTGAACTTGGCCGAAGAAGCGCGGCCACTGATGTTTCCGGTGTTGGACCGAGAACGCATAAAAGCGGTGCGCGAGATGTTCGAACGCGCCATCGCGCTGGACGAGACCTATTTCGGTGGCTACGCAGGGTCCGCGCAAGCAACAAGCATTCTGGCGATCACTACACCGCCCGGCGACGAAAAACGCGCGCTTCTGGACCTGGCAGAACAGCGCGCCGAAGAGGCGGTAGAGCTGGCCCCCGATCAAGGGTGGAGCCACTCGGCGCTTGCATTGGTGTCCTTTGCCAAACGTGACTTTGACGCGGCGCTTGCTCAATCCTCACGCGCCATCAACCTTTCCCCCGACGATATCCATGTGACCAATTTCGACGCATTGTTTGCGTTGTTTGGTGGGGCCTTCGACCGCGCGATCGCATCCGCCAGACGTGCAGAGCAGAACGACACTTCGAACCTGCGCTTTCCCTACAGAAGCGTTTTGGCCTCAGCCAGTTATCATCTTGGGGACTTTCAGGGGTCCATCGACCAGTTCAACGAAGCGATACGGCTAGGAGACCCGGTAAGCGCCATCTCGATCGGCTACCTTGCCGCCAGCTATCAACAACTCGGCGAAACCGAGCAGGCAAGTGCCACCGCATTGCTGTTGGACGAGGCGTGGCCGGGATACCCTCTGGCTGCTCTGTTTCGAACTTTGTTTGCCAATCGGGATCATGCCGAAGAGATCTTGAGCGCGCTGGACGACATTGAGTCCCAGCCAACTGAATAAGGAGCCGGTCAAAAGACCGTTCTTCGGCGTCTTCTGTCCGTGTCATCGCCGCCGATTTCCCACCCTGAGCCATCGGCGCACGTACAATAAACGGATGGCTTCATGGTCGATGCGGTCCAGGGGCGGTTTGCGAAGGGCTTAAGTGGACCGGGCTTCATCCTCGCGCTGCCGGGTTCGACCGACTGTGCGTAAGGCAGCATAAAGATCATGGAATTGCTCAAGGCGCTCCGACAGCTTGTTCATATCGGCCGGATCGAACCGATCCGATGTTGGCGGCTGGACCCCCAGATCTTCCCGATTCAATGCACCATCTCCAAACGCTGCCAGCCGCGCTGCGCCATAGGCCGGACCAGCATCCGCCCCATCAGAGCGCAAGATCGGTTTTCCCGTGACGGTTGCGATCAGTCCCAGCAGAAAATCTGACCGGCTACCGCCTCCGATCGCGGCAAGCTCGGTTAGATTGTCGATGGTGCCACCAAAGCTTTGCGCAGCATCGGCAAAACAAAATGCAATCGCCTCAACCACAGAACGGCAGATATCTGCGCGCGTTGTCGCATCCTCCAGTCCAAAGAAACACGCACGGATATGCGGGTCGCCAAGCGGGCTACGCTCGCCCGTCAGATATGGCAGAAATACCGGCACCCGATCGCCACTGGCTGTTTCTGCCAGGGCCACAACCTCGGCAGCCGATAGTCCCAATTGATTGCCGATCCAGGCAATTGGCCGTGCGCCGTTCAGCATCGCCGCCATCTGGTACCAGCGATCAGGCAAAGTGTGCGCAAACGCATGCACGTAGCGTTCCGGATTGGGTTTGAAGCTGTGATCTGCCACAAACAACTGGCCGGATGTCCCTAAAGAGATAAACCCGCGCCCCGGTTCGGTGGCCCCCAGAGATACCGCTCCTGTTGCTGCATCTCCGCCTCCGGCGACAACCGGAATGCCTTGCTTCAAGCCGGTATCAACCGCGGCCTGCGCGGTCACGGCCCCAACAACCTCGTGACCGTCGAAAACCTCGGGCAGCCAATCAGGCGCAACATCCGTGGCCCGGGCGATGCCGGCGTGCCAGCCGCGCGCCGCCTGATCGAACCACAGTGTTCCCGCAGCGTCCGAAGTGTCGGTGGCCAGTTCGCCATGCAGCCGCAAACCGATGTAGTCCTTGGGCAGCAGGATCTTTGCAAGCCGCGCATAGTTGGCCGGTTCATGCTTCTTCACCCACGCGACCTTGGGCGCAGTGAACCCTGGCAAAGGCAGAACACCCGCGATCTGGCCGATCCGAGGTTCGGCCACGCGCAGCTCATCGCACTCTTGTGTCGCTCGGCTATCATTCCACAGGATCGCCGCCCGGATCGGGCGCAGATCGCAATCGAGCAGAACGGCCCCGTGCATCTGACCAGACAATCCGACGGCTTTGACATCCGACAGCGTGATTTGTCCGGCAAGCAGGCTTAACGCATCGCAAGTCGCTCGCCACCAAAGGTCCGGGTGTTGTTCGGACCAACCCGGTTGTGGCGAGGAGGTCTCTATCCCGACCGAGGCGGTTGCCAGAATTCGGTCCGTATCTGCGCAGACAACCTTGACCGCAGACGTGCCGATATCGATGCCCAGATACATTCAAACCTCTTGTCCGATGCAGAAACCCGGTACTTATCGGGCTATTGAATTTTTTATCGCGCGGAAAGAATATGTAAAGCTATGATAAGATCAAGGCGGACCGATCCGGCAGGCAGACTGGCATGACCAAAATTAAGAACATGGAAGAATTCGCCGCCCTCAGCGGCATCTCGCGACCCACGGTATCGAAGTATTTCCATGATCCTGACAGCGTTCGCCCAACGACACGGGCGCGCATAGAAGAGGCGTTGGCACAGTTTGACTACCGCCCAAACATCTATGCCGTGAACCAGAACCGGAAGCTGACCAAGAATATCGGTATTGTCCTACCTTATCTGTCCGATCCCTTCTTTGCCGAAATCGCGCGCTATCTGGAACAAAGCTGTATCGCTGCGGGCTATCGCCCTTCATTGTTCAGCTCTCATGGGGAACAAAAACTGGAGAACGACATTCTGGACGGGCTGCAATCCATGAAGCCCGCAGGTGTTTTACTGGCACCATTGGGGCGCATCTCTGACCGATCCGCGATCGAAAAGTTCTGCGCCAATGTGCCGACCGTCCTGTTCGACAGCAACCTTGAGGGTTTGGGAGCCGCCTTCATAGGCTCGGACAATTTCAGCTTTGTATCTCAGACTGTGGAATACATGACCCGGACCGGCGAGCCCCCCTCGTTCTTTGAGATGAGGACTCCCGCAAACCCGAACGCCAATAAACGCAGGAAGGCTTATATAGAGGTGATGGAACGCCTCGGGTTTGAGCCACATATTATCAGGGTTGACGGCAAAGGCTGGGCCTTTGAGGAAATCGGGCACCGTGGAGCCCTGAAAATACTGGAAGAAGACGGGCTAAAGACAGATTCCGTTCTATGCAGCAACGACCGGCTTGCCATCGGCTTTCTGGCCGCCTGTTTCGAAAGGGGGATTCGGGTCGGTCGGAAAGATGATTGCACGCTGCGGGTCGCCTCAAACGACGATCATCCTTTTGCGAAATTCACCTGCCCATCTCTTACCACAGCGGCGCATGACTATGACAACGTCGCCGGACGCAGTGTCGAAACGCTGTTTGAACTCATTGAAAATGGTGGGAAATTCGAGGATCGAAACGAGACGCTTTTTCCGGCGCGGCTGGTTTTGCGGGACTCTGCTTAGCTTCATTTTTTTAACGCGCGTAAAGTTTTTATTGACTGCGCGACAACTTACACTCTACCTTTCCTGTACGACATCCAAGCTCAGGGAGGACAGGGATGTATCTGAAACACGCACTTCGTGCGGCGACTGCTTTGACTTTCGTCGCGACGGCGGCGGCCCACGCGCAATCCATAACGATCGCCACGGTGAACAACGGCGACATGATCCGGATGCAGGGCTATACCGACAAATTCACCGAGGCGACTGGCATTGACGTCGAATGGGTCACACTGGAGGAAAACGTGCTGCGTCAGCGCGTGACCACAGACATCACCACCAAAGGCGGTCAGTTCGACATCATGACCATCGGCATGTACGAAACCCCGATCTGGGGGGCCAATGGCTGGCTGGTGCCGCTGGACGGCCTGTCCGAAGGCTACGACGTAGGTGATCTTCTGCCTGCCATGGCGGGCGGTCTGAGCAACGACGGCACGCTGTATGCCGCGCCGTTCTACGGCGAAAGCTCGATGATCATGTATCGCACCGACCTGATGGAACAGGCCGGAATGGAGATGCCAAAGGCACCGACATGGCAGTTCATCCGCGAGGCGGCCGCTGCAATGACAGACCGTGACAACGACATCAACGGCATCTGCCTGCGCGGCAAGGCCGGTTGGGGTGAGGGCGGTGCCTTTATCACCGTGACTGCAAACTCCTTCGGCGCGCGCTGGTTCGATGAGGATTGGAAGCCCCAGTTCGATCAGCCGGAATGGAAAGAGGCACTGACCTTCTTCGTCGACATGATGAATGAATCCGGCCCGGCCGGCTACGCCACCAATGGGTTCAACGAAAACCTGTCGCTGTTCCAGCAGGGCAAGTGCGGCATGTGGATCGACGCCACGGTTGCGGCATCCTTCGTGACGAACCCTGATGACTCGACGGTGGCGGATAAGGTCGGCTTTGCCCTGGCCCCAAACTCGGAAGGCGTGGACAAACGCGCAAACTGGCTTTGGGCGTGGGCTTTGGCCATTCCGGCGGGCACGCAGCAAGAGGATGCCGCCAAGCAGTTCATCGAATGGGCGACCTCGAAGGAATACATCGAGCTGGTTGCTGAAAACGAGGGTTGGGCAAACGTACCTCCGGGCGCGCGGACCTCATTGTATGAGAACCCAAACTATCAAGAGGTCCCCTTTGCAGCGATGACGCTGGAATCGATACTTGCGGCTGATCCACAGAACTGCTGTGCGCAGCCGACGCCCTATACCGGCATCCAGTTCGTTGCGATCCCCGAGTTTGCAGGCATCGCAACACAGGTCAGCCAAGAGTTCTCGGCGGTTTACGCCGGACAGCAATCGGTTGATGAAGCCCTTGCCAAAGCACAGGCCTTTACCGCCGAAGAGATGGAAGCCGCAGGGTACTAAGGCATCCTCCCTAGTGGGGGACAGGAGATCTGTCCCCCGCATCTTACTTTGACAACTCATGTTTTTCTCGCAGGCTAGCATTACGCCTGAACAGAGAGGGTTTGCGTCATGGCAACTCAACACTCCCGATCCGTTGCGCGCCTGATGATGGCACCTGCAGTGGTCCTGCTGCTTGGCTGGATGCTGGTGCCGCTGACGATGACGCTGTATTTTTCCTTCAAGAAATATCTGCCCCTGCGCGGTGGTGATCTGGGATGGGTTGGCTTTGAGAACTACGTCCGGTTCGTATCTTCCAGCACCTTCTGGCCCGCAGTACAGGCCACCCTGCTGATCGTCGGCGGCGTGCTGGTCATTACGGTGGTTCTTGGCATCCTACTGGCCATGCTGCTGGACCAGCCGATGTGGGGGCAAGGCGTCGTCCGTATCCTTGTGATCGCGCCCTTCTTTGTCATGCCCACCGTGTCCGCGCTGGTCTGGAAGAACATGTTCATGGATCCGGTGAACGGACTGCTGGCCCATCTGTGGCGCTTTTTCGGGGCCGAGCCGATCTCATGGCTGTCCGAAGCGTCGATGACCTCGATCATCATGATCGTCTCATGGCAGTGGCTGCCCTTTGCGACACTGATCCTGCTGACGGCGATCCAGTCGCTGGACAGCGAACAGCTGGAAGCCGCCGAAATGGATGGCGCGCCCGTACTAAAACGGTTCTACCACATCGTCCTGCCGCATCTGAGCCGCGCGATTACCATCGTGATCCTGATCCAGACGATCTTCCTTTTGTCGATCTTCGCCGAGATTTTCGTGACCACCGGCGGCGCATTCGGCACCCGTACACTCACCTACCTGATCTTCCAGCGCGTGCTGGAGAGCCAGAATGTCGGCCTTGGATCAGCCGGAGGTGTCTACGCAATCATCTTAGCCAATATCGTTGCGATCTTCCTGATGCGCATCGTCGGCAAGAACTTGGACGCGTGAGGAGGTAAGACCATGGCCCGCGCTGTCACAACCCGCCGCAAATCGCTGAACACCGCCCTCGCCTGGGCTGTAGGATTACTGATCTTTTTCCCGATCCTCTGGACCATCCTGACCAGCTTCAAGACCGAGGCACAGGCGATCGCCAGCCCACCGATTTTTCTGAACTTCGACTGGACGCTGGAAAACTATGCCATCGTGCAGGAACGCTCGGATTACATGCGCTTTCTTTGGAATTCGGTCATCATAGCAGGCGGTTCCACCCTTTTGGGCGTGATCATCGCAGTCCCTGCAGCTTGGGCCATGGCCTTTGTCCCATCCAAGCGGACCAAGGACATCCTGTTGTGGATGCTGTCCACCAAGATGTTGCCTGCGGTTGGCGTGCTGTACCCGATCTACCTGCTGTTCATTCAGTTGGGCCTGCTGGATACGCGCGGAGGACTGGTCGTCGTCCTGATGCTGATCAACCTGCCGATCATCGTCTGGATGCTCTACACCTATTTCCGCGAGATCCCGGGTGAAATTCTGGAAGCCGCGCGGATGGACGGAGCGACGTTGAAAGAAGAAATCCTCTACGTCCTCACGCCCATGGCCATCCCCGGCATCGCATCGACCGTTCTGCTGAACTTCATCCTGGCTTGGAACGAGGCATTCTGGACCCTCAACCTGACCGCCGTCGATGCCGCCCCACTAACGGCCTTCATCGCCAGCTATTCAAGCCCCGAGGGCCTGTTCTTTGCCAAGCTCAGCGCGGCCTCGACCATGGCGATTGCACCAATCCTGATCCTTGGCTGGTTCAGCCAGAAACAACTTGTCCGCGGCCTGACCTTCGGCGCTGTGAAATAAGGAACACGACACATGGGACGCATTCAACTCAAGTCCGTGACCAAAAGCTTCGGCGACGTGCAGGTCATTCCACCGCTGGACCTGACCATCGAAGATGGCGAGTTCACCGTCTTTGTCGGCCCCTCGGGTTGCGGTAAATCCACCCTGCTGCGCCTGATCGCGGGATTGGAGGACATCACCAGTGGCCATATCGAGATCGACGGGTCGGACGCCACCGATGTACCGCCCGCCAAACGCGGACTGGCGATGGTTTTCCAATCCTATGCGCTCTATCCGCATATGTCCGTGCGCAAGAACATTGCCTTTCCGCTGCGCATGGCCAAGCTGGACCAGGCCGAGATCGACAAGCGCGTCGAAGGCGCGGCCAGTGTCCTGAACCTGACTGACTACCTGGATCGCCGTCCCGGCCAACTCTCGGGTGGGCAACGCCAACGGGTCGCCATCGGGCGCGCGATTGTCCGCGAGCCTGCGGCATTCCTTTTTGATGAACCGCTCTCGAACCTCGACGCGGCGTTGCGCGTTGGCATGAGGCTGGAGATCAGCGAACTGCACGAGCGTCTTGCAACAACCATGATCTACGTGACCCACGATCAGGTCGAAGCCATGACCATGGCCGATAAGATCGTTGTGCTTCAGGCGGGCGTGATCGAACAGGTCGGAAGCCCCCTCGAGCTATACAGGACGCCGCGAAACCTGTTTGTCGCAGGCTTCATCGGCTCACCCAAGATGAACTTCATCGAGGGCGAAGAGGCCGCAAAACATGGCGCTCAGACCATCGGGATCCGTCCGGAACACATTACGGTTTCGGCAACAGAAGGCGACTGGTCTGGTGTTGTCAGCGTCTCCGAGCACCTCGGTTCGGACACTTTCTTTCACGTTCACGAAACAGGTCTGGCCGAGACAATTACCGTTCGCGCAGATGGGGAGGTCGGGTTTCGGCACGGCGACCGCGTGCATCTTACACCCCGGGCTGATGTAATCCACCGCTTTGACGCAAAAGGCTTGCGCATCGAATGACAAGACTGACAGGCAAAACCGCTTTGATCACCGGTGCCGCGCGCGGTATCGGGCTGGCTTTTGCCAAAGCCTATGTCGCAGAGGGCGCGCGCGTTGCCATTGCCGATATCGACTTCCCACGCGCCTGTGAAGCCGCCGCTCAAATCGGTGAAGCCGCACTTGCCATCGAGATGGATGTGACGAACCAACAGAGTATTGACGACGCAATCGACAAAACCGCATCCCGGTTCGGCCCAATAGACATTCTGATCAACAACGCAGCCATTTTCACCGCCGCACCCATCGTCGAGATCGAGCGCGCCGACTACAACCGTGTGTTCGACATCAACGTCGCCGGCGCATTGTTCACAATGCAGGCTGTCGCGCGCCACATGATTGCCCACGGAACCAGAGGGCGGATCATCAACATGGCGTCCCAAGCCGGACGACGGGGCGAACCTTTGGTCGCTGTGTATTGCGCCAGCAAGGCAGCAATCATATCGCTGACCCAATCGGCGGGCCTGAACCTGATCAATCATGGGATCAACGTTAACGCCATCGCACCCGGCGTGGTGGATGGCGAACACTGGGACGGTGTGGACGCATTTTTCGCAAAACACGAGGGCAAAGCCCCGGGCCAAAAAAAGCGCGAGGTGGCTGCTGCTGTTCCATATGGCCGGATGGGACGGGCGGAAGATTTGACCGGGATGGCAGTGTTTCTGGCCTCGGACGAGGCAAAGTATGTGGTCGCACAAACCTACAACGTCGACGGTGGAAACTGGATGAGCTGATGGACCCTGTGGCGAACGCAAAACCCCCCGTGCGTCTGCGGCGCGACAGCCTTGACGCCTTGCCGGTGCAGGTCAGGCTGCCTGCATATGCGCCCTCGGACCTGACGCCGGGCATCATCCATATCGGCGTGGGCAATTTTCATCGCGCCCATCAAGCCTGGTTCATGCACCGATTGATGCAAAATGGTCAGGCCCGCGACTGGGCGATCATCGGGGCCGGCGTACGAGAATACGACGCCACGATGCGCGCGCGGCTGCTTGCACAAGACTGCCTGACGACGCTGATCGAGCTGGATCCGAAAGGGATATCAGCCGAGGTGATCGGCCCAATGATCGACTACTTACCGATCGAAGCAGACAACGCCACTTTGGTTCGTAAAATGGCCGATCCCTCTATCCGGGTTGTTTCGCTGACGGTGACCGAGGGCGGGTACTATCTGGATGCTAACACCGGTGTTTTTAACGTGGATCATGAAGATATTCGGCATGATTCAATGACCGCTGATCAACCGCGCACCGCCTTCGGAGCCATCGTAGCAGCGTTGCGGCAGCGCCGAGAGCAAGGGGTAAAGCCTTTCACCGCGCTCAGTTGCGACAACCTGCAGGGCAACGGAACGATCTTGCGCAATTGTATCGTTGGTCTGGCGCGCCAATCCGATCCCGGTCTGGCGGACTGGATTGACAGGAACGGGGCGTTCCCGAACTCGATGGTGGATTGCATCGTGCCCGCCACGACCGAGCAGGTCATAGCGCAATGCCATAGGCTTGGCGTCGATGACAACGCGCCCGTGTCGCACGAAAACTTTCGCCAATGGGTTATCGAGGATGACTTTTGCGCCGGTCGGCCACCTTTGGAACAGGTTGGGGTTACGCTGACCAATGACGTACACAGCTATGAGATCATGAAACTGCGCATCCTGAACGGCGGTCACCAACTGCTCGCAAATATTGGGGAGATCTTGAATGTCCCGACCATATCCGACTGTATGCAAGACCCCGATATCGCGGCATTCTTCAGGAAAGTTCAGAAAGACGAAATCCTGCCCCATGTGGAAGCCGTCCCCGGGACCACGCCACGGGACTACCTTCAGTTGGTCGAGCGGCGATTTGCAAACGTCGCCATTCAAGACACGACCCGCAGAGTCGCGTTCGAGGGTTCGGCTCGCCATCCGGGGTTCCTGTTGCCGTCCCTGCGCGATGCGCTTCGGTGTGGGCATTCAGCAAGCGGACTTGCACTTGCCGAAGCCCTCTGGTGCCGGATGTGCGCTGGTACGCGCGAAGACCTTTCACAGATCGAGCCGAACGATCCCCACTGGCATGACCTGAAGAAAACAGCATTGGCAGCCAAAACCAACCCAGAACTCTGGATCGACCAAAGCGCGTACTACGGTGATCTTGGTCGCAACAGCCATTTTTCCCGGTCATTCTGTTTTTGGCTGAACACAATCTGGGCGCACGGAAGTCGATCTGCTGTCGCAGATTATTGCAGCGGGGTGTCGGCGTCTGGTTAACCATACCCCGCCGTCGGCGCAGCACCCTCCCGTCAATGCAGGCTCAAAAGCACCTCGATATCTCTGCGGCTCAATGGCCTGAGCAGTAATTTATCCTCTTCCAGAAGAGTGCCGCCGCTGTCGATGTACTTCTTGATGAAAGAGGCGATTTCGCTGGTCGGGCGATAGTACAGGTCCCTCTCCGTCTGGCTCAACTCCTCAACAAGCCTTCCCAGCAAGCGTCTTTGCCTTTCGGACTTCAGATCTTTGCGCTTTTCTTCCAGCATTGCGTGTCTGTTCCTTGACCATCACGGCATTACCTAGCGCAAAGACGCCGCGCGCCAACCGCGCAGATACAGGTCGGGAGATCGCTCTGTCCACCTCTTGTCTAGGCAATTCCTGAACCTTCGGGATGTAAACGTCATCACCGAAACCCGATTGACCAACCCAGACATCGCGCCCGCATAACCAGGTGTTGATTGGTGTTACAGCGGCAAAGCACCCAGAATGGTGCGATCAACGAGACTCGGAAAGGTTACGACACGGCAAATGGAGGTAAGCGCGTGACATCCCTCCGAGCATCTGTTTTCGGGGTCTGGTTGGCCACCGCGATTGCACTGTTCATGCAACCTGCCTCCGCCCAGCCGGACGTTCTGATCCTTGGTGACAGCCAGATCTCATTCGGCGCAGGTAAGGAATACCTGCGGTTTTTCGACCAACTGGAAGCTCGGTGCAAGATGACCCCCGGAAGCGAAAAGGCGTTGGCCGCGCTTGGGAAACGGGAAACAGCCGCAATCGGCGTCAGATCAACCTCGCTGCAATCATGGACGGTCACTGGTGGCACTTCGAAAGGTGCAATCTGTGATGTCGACAAGAAATATGGTGTTAATGCCGGCGCCTATGGCATTGACGGCAACCCGGACCGGGTCTTCATCCAAATCGGCAAGGGCAAATCCTACCAGTTCTGCAAATCAAAAAGGACGCCGTTCCAAGCGATGTTCGACGACGGCTATTATAGGCCCGGTTTGTTGGTGCTGACATTTCTGGGTAATTCAGCGGATCGCTGGGCGAACACACCAAAGCTTGCGCAAGAGGATGCCCGCCGCACGCTTGAACAGATCCCGGATGATATCCCTTGCGTGTTTATCTCAAGCGTCCCTGTCTATCTGAAAGAGACAAACGACAAGCGCACGAAAGCACAAAGCGAAATTGCGCGTGCCTTTCGACAAGCGGGTAAGCAATGCGCCGTTGTCGAGGGGTTCAACCTGAAGACGCGTAACGCGATCGAAGGGAAACCCATCTACTTTCGCCGCAACGAAGCCGGGCGCGTCAAGGACCCGCATCACCCAAGCCCGGCTGCGGTCCGGAAGTTTCTTGACATAAATACAGACGAGATCTGCAAGGCACTGTTTTCGGTCTTGAAGTAAAGGCATCAACTACTGAAGGGGGATATTCAGGTGCTTGGAAAGATGTTTGCGGTCGCATGTGCCATGGCCATTGCCACGCCCGGTTTAAGCGCTGAAGAGTTCACCTCGCCCGAGATTCTGATCATCGGCGATAGCCAGATATCGTTCGGCTCGGGGCCCGCGTTTCTTGAGTTTTTCAGTGACATCAAGAACCACTGCCACCCCGACGACGAGCAGAAAAAGAACCTTAAACGCCTGGGGGAAATGCGCGTCGGGGTGATTGGCGTCCGGTCCAGTTCGATCGACTCGTGGACAGCGCGCTCAGGCTCGGCCAAGGACACCATTTGCGAAGTTGACCCCAAATGGAATGTAAACGCGGGCGCGTATGGGTTCGTGAACAGGACCGGGAACAAATACGTGCAAATCGGTCAGGGGAAGGAATATCAGTTTTGCGCGGCCAAAACCTCGCCTCTCGAAGAGATGCTGCGCGATGGGTACTATGATCCCAAACTGATCCTGATGTCATTTCTGGGCAACTCGGCCAAGCGGTGGGCGAATAGCCCAGAGGCCGCCGTCAGGGATGTTGAGCGCCTGCAAGCACAGCTGCCACCCGACCTGCCATGTATTTTTATGACCACCGCCCCGGCATATAAGAAAAAGATCGTCGATCTGCGTCTGCGGGCACAAATGAACCTGATGGATGCGTTCAAAGCCACCGGATTGCGGTGCTCATTCGTGCCCGGTGCGACCCCTGAAACCGTTGCGGCCAACCAAGGCAACAAACACTATTTTCGTCTGAACAAGAACGGCATGGTCAAAGACCCCTATCATCCAAACCAAGCGGCTGCCAAAAACTTCTTTGCCCTTGAAATGGACCAGATATGTTCAGCTATTTTCGACCAGATCGAGCCGACAAAGGAACAAAGCTAGCTTGTTTTCGACACGGCCCAACCTGCGCTGCGCAATAACAAGACGCAAGCTGGCCGCATCGCGCGGCCGTCGCACAGGTAGGATCAACTGGCTTGCCGTTGCGGCAGGATCGCTGCCAGTAGGATCGCCCATCCCAGTACTCCCTGCCCATGGGCGCTGAGGTTGTGCTCATAGGAGAACGCCAGCATCATCAGAGGCCTAAGCGGATCGCGGATAGGCCAAATAACCCATTGCAACGGCAGATCGGGAATAATCAGACGATAGTACATGTAATAGATTTGTGGGGACAGCCACACAAACAAACCGAAAAGCCCTAGCGCCCCGGCAACCCGGATCCAAATCCGATGACAAGACGAAAGTCGTCGTGCCAATAGCACCATCAGCACGAACAGGACGAAACTCAGAAAAGCCAGTCCAAGCTGTCCCAAAAGTGACAGGTCGAAAAAGGAGTCGTTCCGATACACACCTGCCCTCCGAGATGCCTGTGCCAAAGAAAAGCCGCCCACATCACCAGGCGGCCTTTCAAAAGCGTCCGGGCTGAGCCTTAGCTAAGCGGCGCTACTGCCAGAATGACAGTGAACTTTTCACAGTAGATGTAAAGTTCGTCATATTTGGAAGTGTCGATCCCTGCCGGGATCTTAAAGGACGCTTCACCCTTTTTGACGGTCAGTTTGTCGTGGATCTTAGACCCCTTGGCATAGGTTTCTCCGTTGCCGAAACCGATCTTGATGTCAGGTGGGTTCTTTCCGGGATCAAAGACATAATCGCTCTTGAGTGTGACGGTATCGCCGGTGACCGACACCGTCCCCTTCACATTGTAGCCGCGGCGACCGGACAGACTGCCGGTGCGGGCTTTGTCTCCGGCGAATGCAGAAGGTGTTCCAAGCGAGAGCAGAGCCGTGGAAGCAAGGCCAAGCTTCACGAATTGGCGCCGTTTGAGTGTCATGGTGAATTTCCTATCTCAATCTAACGTATGAAGATGCTGCGCAGACTACTGCGTCGCTGCCAATTCAAATCACGTCGAGGGAAGTTGAGAAGCTGAAACAATCCGATCTTGGTCTGCAACAAGCGTTTGGAATTAGGACGGGCCGTCGGACGCGCCCTGGCACCACCCAAAAGATAGGATACATCGAACCCGGCCCTTCCGGTCCTTAGATCTTCTCAACCGAATGCGCACCATGGTCTTTCGGAACCAACGCATTGATGGCAAACCTTGCTGCAAGCAAATTGATCTGAGGAAGACGAGATGAACGGACACAGCCTGATTGCCGGAACATGGACCGCAGGTGAGGGCGAGTTTCGATCCAGCCCGGTAAGCGGCGCGGCCAGAACCTATTCGGCGGGCACACCGGCACTGGTCGAAAAAGCCTGCACAGCGGCCGAAGACGCTTTTTGGTCCTACGGCTATTCAACGCGCAAAGACCGGGCGGCCTTTCTGGAGCGTATCGCAGACGAGATCGAAAAGCGCGGCGCGGAGATTACGGAAATTGGTTGTGCAGAGACCGGGTTGCCTGCGGCACGGCTTGAGGGTGAGCGTGGGCGGACCACGGGGCAATTGCGCCTGTTCGCCGCCCATATCCGCGATGGCGCTTACCTCGACTATCGCCACGACACGGCCCTGCCAGATCGTCAGCCTCTGCCACGTCCGGACTTGAAGATGGTACAGCGCCCGATCGGCCCGGTGGCGGTCTTCGGCGCATCGAACTTCCCTTTGGCCTTTTCGACCGCCGGCGGCGATACAGCTGCTGCCTTGGCGGCGGGCTGTCCGGTGGTGGTCAAAGGCCACCCCGCGCATCCGGGCACAGGCGAGATCGTGGCCGAGGCGATCGATGCCGCCCGACAAGCGCTTGACCTGCACCCCGGAGTCTTCAGCTTTGTGCACGATGGCGGCGTCGAAGTCGGTGGCGCGCTGGTCCAAAACCCATTCATCAAAGCGGTTGGCTTTACCGGGTCCCTGCGGGGCGGGCGCGCCTTGTTCGACCTTTGTGCGGCCCGCGATGAGCCGATCCCGTTTTTCGGCGAGCTGGGCTCGGTCAACCCGATGTTCCTGATGCCCGAAGCCCTCAAGACACGCGGCACCGAAATTGCGCGCGGCTGGGCCGGGTCCTTGACCATGGGGGCGGGCCAGTTCTGCACCAATCCGGGGATCGTATTGGTTACCGAAGGGCCTGATGCCGATGCATTTATCGCCGAAGCTTCTGAGGCATTGCAAAAACATCCCCGCAAACCATGCTGACAGATGGAATTGCCCGGGCATTCCGCGAAGGTCATGACCATATCGGTTCTGTTCCCGGGGTAACAACCTTGGTCACCGGAGCAGCCGGGACCCGTGACGTGGGCGCCTTTCTCTACCGGGTTTCCTCGGACACTTTCGAAGCAAATCCGATTTTGTCACACGAAGTCTTTGGCCCCTTGGGCATTGTGGTTGTCACCAAAGATGTGGCCGATTTCGCCCGCATCGCGCGCAGCTTGGATGGACAGTTGACCGTTACCGTACATATGAACCAGGACGACAGTGCCCATGTGAAAACTCTGCTGCCGGTGCTGGAGCGCAAAGCCGGGCGCGTTTTGTTCAACGGATTTCCCACAGGTGTTGAAGTCGCCGACAGCATGGTGCATGGCGGCCCTTATCCTGCATCAACGAACTTTGGGGCCACCAGCGTGGGCACATTGTCGATCCGGCGTTTCCTGAGACCGGTTTGCTACCAGAACTTACCCGGTGAGTTCACGGTCAATTCGTGACGAACCAAAAACCACAGGACCGCTGGTCGTTATCGGTGTCTCAGAAAGCTGGCTGATACGCCACGGACCACGCGCCACTTAGGGGACGGATGTCCGATGTCCCTCCCAAACTGGACCGCCGCCTGCCATCGAAAGACCAGGTGCCACATGATTGATCATGATGTGGCACCTAGATCCGGAGGAACTTGCTAAGCAGCAGGCATCGAGGGCTGGCCTAAAGCGGTTTCGACCGCCACCGCCCTCACCCCGACGGTGTCCACGCGACTCCGGGTGCAAGCCGGTACCCCCAAGGCAGGCCAGCGTTACGCCAGCCATTCACGGCCCGCACCCCGCTTGAATTCCTGTCACCCTCGAACCCTTCGATCAGGTTCCAGACCTGAGTGTAGCCCGCCTCAAACAGCATCCGCGCCGCCACAGCCGACCGCGCCCCGGAACGGCACGTGACAAAAACTGTGGCGTCTCGGGTTTTACCCTTCTCCGCGAGCAACGCATTGAACTCGGCCACAACGTTCGGATTGTTGGCCATCCGGTACTGAGCACTGTTTGGATCCACCTGATGCGTCACAACACCCAGCGGAATGATCTTGTCCAAGCCATGAGGGTGTCCAACAAACGAAATCTCGATCGGGTCGCGGACATCCACAAACAGGATCGAGGGATCGCGCTGGAGGGCCTCGTGGGCTTCGATCGGGCGCAAATACAGGCCCTGAGGCGTACGCTGGCGATCGCTGAGTTTCTTTGGGTTGACCGCCGTTTCAATCTGACCCGCGGCCGAGGCTACCGAAACCGGGCCAGCCAGCACGCTGGCCGCCCCCAATTTCAGGACCCTGCGACGGGTCGCAGCATTTCGCCCACTCATTGGCTTACATTCTTGTCAGTGCATAGCCCCAGCATCGCATAGATTGGGCAGAACTTCAGGAACGCCGTCACAACAAAGACTGCGCCCAGCCATCCCCAAGGACCGATAAATCCGGTCAAAGCCAGCAGCATCAAAGCGCCTCCCAAAACCAGGCGTAGCAAGCGGTCAGCCGAACCGACGTTAGAGGTGAATTGCATGATCGAATCTCCTTGTTATGCAGGACAGAGACTCGCAGCTCTTGATGTCTGGTTATGTGACAGGATCACACAGTATCGGACCGGGCCAGGCGTCTCAGCGGCTCAAGCGCAAGCACATGAATGGCGCCTCGCTCCAACCGCAACCAGCCCCGGCGCTCAAAATCCTTGAGAATTCTGGACATCACCTCGCGCGCACTGCCCAATTCCGCCGCGATGCGCTGATGGGTGGTCCGAATATCCGCGCGCTGGCTGCCTTGCTCGACAAGCCATTGCGCCAGCTTTTGGTCCATACGGTTCAGCAGCAAATCATCGATCACCTCGGACAGCTCTACAATTCGCTGTGAAAATGCAAGAAACACCGCAGACCTAAACTCGGCGTCCGAGGCAAGCAGAGCGCTAAAACGTTCTTTACCAATGGCAAGTGCGCTCACTGCGCCCTCGGCATATCCAAACCCCGAATAAGGCGTATCCGACAACATGCAGGAGGTGGTCATCACACAGCTGTCGTTCGGCCCGACACGGTACAGAACCACCGTTCGCCCTGATTGGCTGGTTTGCTCGACGCGGACGACCCCGGCGCGCACGATCAGAAAAACCTCGCCGTAGGCTCCGGGTGCGAAAAGCTCAGCACCGTCCGGGACATCCAATCGCGTTCCCTCGGCTTCGAGGCGCTTCAGTACGGCTTCGGTCCAGTTTTGCAAGGTCACCGCCGCTTCTCCGTTTGGTCTTTTTTGTTCACCTGCCAATATATGCCCTATGTCGCAGAAAACTCGATGACCTGTGACAAACCGCGCGGCTGCAGATGGTCCAGAGAACGGCCCCGTGGACTGCGCGACATTCGTGCACTTTCACGCGGCCTAAACCCTGCACCACCAGCCCCTCTGGCCAGCGCCATAATGCAACGATTTCACCCAGCGATGGGATGATTTCTTCGTGAATATCTGCCTGCCTGCAACGCCGAACCCCGTCGCCAGAGATTGACCATCCACTGTGCTCATACAAAAGCGCGCGCTAAGCAGCATCGGCTCGGGCGGCGGGATGATTTTCATACTGATGACCGCCCGACCGGCTGAGCTGCGAACGGGACCAGGCTATCTTTGAACTGCTCTATGAACTCCAACGTAACCAGAGACGGTTGCTTCAAAACCGGGCGAACCAGCGAAAGCGTATGTGGTAATGCCGGCCGGAAGGGCCGAAAATCCAAACCGCGCGAGGTGTATTGCACAGCGTCCAGCTCGCTTACGACAGATACCCCCGCGCCTTTTACGGCCAGTTCGCAAGCCGCCGTAAACTGCCTGACTTCGATATGCGAGTTCAGCTCTACATTGGCATTCTGAAAGGCCCTGAAAAGTCGCCCGAAAAAATCGCTGTCACGCCGTGTGTGAATTATCTTGCTGTCAGCCAAGTCGGCCGGTGTCACTTCGGGCAGGAATTGTAGATCGTGGCCAGCCGGAAAAACGCAGACTGTTCGGACATCGATATTGTTGCTTTCAACCGCTGGATGACCGTTGAAACTGTCTGTGATCCCAAAATCATACTGTTCGCCGATCATCCACTCGAGAATGCGCTCGGGTCTGTCCGGTTCAATCGTCAACGTTACGCCGGGTCGATCTTTCAGAAACGAGGCGATGACGTCCGGCAAGTGGCTGGTGGCAAAACCGGGAAGGCAGGCTACACGGATATGCCCCGCTTTGCGCTGCGTAATATCCTGACTGACATCGGAAATCTGCTTCATCAACTCAAGAACCCGCTCGACGCTGGGCAAGAGATAGCGAACCTCTTGTGTTGGCACCAACCGACCTTCACGCCGATCGAAAAGTTGAAAGCCAAGCCCCTTTTCGAGATCAGACAGCAGCCTGCTGACAGCCGGTTGACTGACGCCCAGATCAACAGCAGCCGCAGTAACAGAACCATTGGTGGCCACGGCCATCAAAGCCTCCAGTTGCCGGATCCGAAGTGTTTGGTTCATTGACGTTTCCTGTCATTTACAGCATTTCATAACATTATGTTATTTTTTATCCAACAGATCAGACTTGAATTATAATCTTGTGCCGTTAACGTCGTGAAATTGTCATGTGTGCCGTCTACGCCTTGCGCGCGGTATTCAACGAAGCATCACGTCAGATGCATGGGAGGAATCATGAAAAAGAATTTTCTCGGCGCTCTTGCCGTAACAACTGCTTTGTCTCCGGTGGCGGCAATGGCACAGACCGAAGTTCAGTTCTGGCACGCCTTTACGGGCCGGTTGGGTGAGTTGGTCAAAGCCCAGGTCGAGGAATTCAACGCCAGTCAGGATGAATTCGTCGTGGTGGAAAGCCACAAGGGCAACTACTCGGAAACTCTGAACGCGGGGATTGCGGCGTTTCGCGCCGGTGAGCAGCCGCATATCCTGATGGTGTTCGAGGTCGGTACCGCTACGATGATGTCCGCCGAAGGTGCTATCAAACCGGTTTTTGAGGTCATGGCCGAAAGCGGTGCATCCTTTGATCCCGACGCCTATATCGGTGCCGTCAAAGGCTACTATACAACGACAGACGGCGACATGCTGTCCTTGCCTTTCAACTCGTCCACGCCGGTATTGTGGGTCAACCGCGACGCTTTCGAAGCGGCGGGCGTTGATCCCGACACGGACCTGTCCACATGGGAAAATGTCGACGCAGTTCTGGATCAATTGAAGGCCGGGGGCGAAGACTGCCCGCTGGTCACCGCGTGGCAAAGCTGGATTCACCTCGAGAACCTGTCCGCCTATCACGACGTACCGTTCGCCTCAAAGGACAACGGCTTTGCCGGATTGGATACCGAGTTGATGCTGAACGGACCCACCCAGGTCGCGCATCTGAGCGCGATGGGCGATTGGGCCAAGGATGGCAAATTCATCTATACCGGTCGCCGCAATGAAGGGGGCGCAAACTTCCGGTCCGGTGAATGCGCACTGTTTACCGAAAGCTCGGCGGGCTATGCGGGCATCAAGGCCGAGGCCCAGTTCGACTTCGACGTGCGTCCACTGCCCTATTGGTCTGGCGTGATCAGTGAGCCGCAGAATACGATCATCGGCGGTGCCTCGCTTTGGGTGATGGAAGGCCATGATGCCGACGCATATAAGGGCGTGGGCGAGTTCCTCAGCTTCCTGTCGACCTCGGGAGTTCAGGCCGACTGGCACCAGAACACCGGCTATCTGCCGATTACCGCCGAAGCGGGTGTCGAGACACGCAATGCCGGGTTCTACGAGGAAAACCCGGGCACCGACATTGCCGTGATCCAGATGACCGCGAAAGAGCCGACCGCCAATTCCAAGGGCCTGCGTCTTGGGTCTTTCGATCAGATCCGCGGCATCATTGATGAGGAGCTTGAGGCGATCTGGTCCGGTGAAAAAACCGCGCAAGAGGCAATGGACAGCGCAAAAGAACGCGGTGACGCGTTGTTGCGCCGGTTTGAATCCGCAAATCGCTGAACTCTGGGCATATGTGGGCCCCTCTAGGGCCCACATATCTAGCTGCTGATGGGCGAATAAGATGGAAAAACGCGTCACCTTTCGCGGCTGGCTTTTGCCAATCGCTCTGATCGCGCCGCAGGTCATCATCTCGGCGGTTTTCTTCTTTTACCCGGCCGGTCAGGCTATCTGGCAGTCTTTGTTCATCCCCGATCCATTCGGGCTATCGTCTCAGTTCGTAGGTCTGGGCAATTTTGAATTCCTACTCAGCGACAAGTTCTATCGCGCCTCTTTCGTAACGACGGCTGTGTTTTCAACCCTTGTCACACTTTGCTCGATGATCCCGGCGCTATTTCTGGCGGTATTGGCCGACCGGCTGATCAAAGGCTCGGGCGTCTACCGGACACTGCTGATCTGGCCCTATGCCGTCGCCCCCGCAGTGGCCGGAGTTCTATGGCTGTTCATGTTCAATACCCGTGTCGGGGTGATCTCGTGGTATCTGGGTCAGCTTGGCTATGACTGGAACCACGTCCTGAACGGAACCGAGGCGATGGGTCTGGTCGTTGTCGCCTCGGCCTGGGGGCGCATCAGCTACAACTTCCTGTTCTTCTTCGCCGCACTGCAATCGGTCCCCAGATCGGTGATCGAGGCTGCGGCAATCGACGGTGCCCGCTTCTGGCGCAGGTTCTTCACCATCGTATTGCCGCTCTTGTCACCAACCGCTTTCTTCCTACTGGTTGTGAATGTCGTCTATGCGTTTTTTGAAACCTTCGGGGTCATCCACACGATCACCGCGGGCGGACCACAGCAGGCTACGACCATTCTGGTGTACAAGGTATTCTCCGATGGGTTCGTGGGGCAGGATCTGGGGTCGTCCTCGGCCCAATCGGTGATCTTGCTGGTCGTGGTTGGTCTGCTGACCGTCATCCAGTTCAAGTACGTGGAGAAGAGGGTGCATTACTGATGGCCGCCCAACAGCACGGAATGGTCGAGAAACGCGGCGCGGGGATCTGGCTGACTCATGCGTTCATGATCCTCGGCGTTCTGGTCATCTTCTTCCCGATCTGGCTGGCCTTTGTGGCCTCGACCGTGACGCAGGCCGATATCGTGTCACCGCCCATGCCGGTGATGCCGGGGGACCAGTTCTGGGTGAACTACAAGGCCGCGTTGTTTTCCGGCGTCAACGTGCCCGTGGCCACGATGCTGTTCAACAGCCTGGTGATGGCCATCGGCATCGCCGTGGGCAAAATCATCATCTCGCTGCTATCGGCCTTTGCGATTGTCTATTTCCGCTTTCCCGGTCGTCAGACCTTTTTCTGGATGATCTTTATCACCCTCATGCTACCGGTCGAAGTGCGGATCGTCCCGACCTTCGAGGTCGTGGCCGGTTTCGGAATGCTCAACAGCTATTCGGGGCTGATCTTCCCGCTGATCGCTTCGGCTACGGCTACCTTCTTATTCCGGCAGTTCTTTCTGACTATACCCGACGAGCTGGCCGAGGCGGCGCGCGTGGACGGAGCCCGCCCAATGCGGTTTTTTGTCGATATCGTCGTGCCCATGAGCCGCACCAATATCGCTGCGCTGTTCGTGATCCTGTTCATCTATGGCTGGAACCAATATCTGTGGCCGCTGCTGATCACCACAGATCCCGAGATGAACACCATCGTGATGGGCATCAAACAGATGTTCCCCTCTGGCGATGATTTTGCGCACTGGCCGACAATCATGGCCACCTCGATCCTGGCGATGATCCCGCCGGTTATCGTCGTCGTATCCATGCAAAAGCTGTTTGTGCGCGGCCTTGTCGATAGCGAGAAATAAGCAATGGCACCTGTTACCCTGCAAGACGTCAAGAAAAGCTTCGGTCCGACAGATGTGATCCACGGCATCGACATCGACATCGCCGACGGAGAATTCATCGTCATTGTTGGACCATCTGGCTGCGGAAAATCCACTCTACTACGGATGGTGGCGGGGTTGGAAACCGTGACCTCGGGCGAAATTCGCATCGGCGGGGACCGCGCCAATGATAAAGAACCGATGGACCGTGACATCGCGATGGTGTTTCAGAACTATGCGCTCTACCCCCATATGTCGGTGCGACAGAACATGGGATATGGCCTCAAGATCGCGGGTTTGCCCAAAAACCAGATCGATCAGAAAGTGACTGAGGCGGCGAAGCTTCTGCAGCTGGAACCCTTGCTGGATCGCAAGCCGCGCCAGTTGTCCGGTGGTCAGCGTCAGCGGGTTGCCATGGGGCGGGCCATTGTCCGTGAACCGGCCGTTTTTCTGTTTGATGAACCACTTTCGAACCTGGACGCCAAGCTGCGCGTTCAGATGCGCCTTGAGATCCGAGAGCTTCAGGAAAAACTGGGCATTACATCTCTTTATGTCACGCATGATCAGGTCGAAGCGATGACCATGGCGGACAGGATGATTGTAATGAACGCGGGTGTGGCCGAACAGATCGGAACACCACTGGAGGTCTATGAGACACCGAAATCGCTTTTTGCCGCGCAGTTCATCGGCAGCCCGGCGATGAATATCTTCGAGGCTCGCCGTGAAAACGGGGTGATCAAGATCAAAGATACCGAAATCGCCCTGTCTGAAGGTGAGGATACCGCGCTCAAACTTGGTGTGAGACCAGAGCATCTGGCCATGGATGACAACGGCCCACTGGAGGCCACCGTCCAGATGGCGGAACCATTGGGGGCCAACACGTTGTTACATGGCCATCTGGCAGATTCTGGAATGGCAATCACCGTCAGCCTGCCCGGCGTCCACCCCATCGAGGGTCACCATCAGAAGATGCAGTTCTCTGTCTCCCCAGCGCATGTGCATTTGTTCGACGATGCAACCGGCAGACGACTGTAAAGCGACGGTCTCGACAGAATTGTCACCCCGCTATCAGGCCGAGCATATGAAGCTTTGAATGGTAATACTCAGAAGAAAAACGGCTGCATCAGACAAGAGTAACCTTGCATCTCTGAACAATTGTATCAGGCAAGAGTACGGGACGCACTTTGAGCCCTGGGCGGCGGTCAGTCGCTTGTTTGGAATTCTCGCGACTTATGTTCCTCAAGTTGCAGCTTTTTCTGTCTGGGACAACGAAGTTTGTCGTCGTTGCGATGGTTGGTGTCTACGCCCACAGTCCGGGTAGAACGATCCGGGAAACAGCACCCCAGGTCCAAAAACAGTAACCACGTCCTAACCGGACCATGACGTCCGTGCTTTGCAGGATCGGATGATCAAACCCTGCCGACCAGCAAAACCCCGGGGCCGTCGTATCTTGAGCATCGGGCGCGAAATACCTTATTAGCCTGCCCCTGTTCATTCAGTTTGCTTATGAAGCCTGTAAGGTGAATTGCGTGGATTCGCGTTTTACTGAACTACTCCTCGCGGTCTTTTCTAACCATTGCATCAGTCCGAGGGCCCTCTCGCACCTGAACCGCCGTTCCATATTCCATTCTTTGCTTATCCGGATCACTAACACCTCAATAGCCTGATCTAATGCCACCGGGTTTCTGATCGTAAGCGCCGCTTTTACCTTGCCCCTTTCGCTAATTATTTAGCGATATCACACTCACCCAGCGCAAAGCGCAACGAACCGCTGGCTTTCAAGCAATCGCCCTTCCTCTTTAGTGGTGCATGCAACGTCTGTTGACGGTCATTCAAGCACCCTCTCTGCTGCGGGCCCATTTTGGCTTCGGAGAACAGTCGTACGGGCCCTGCTTGTGTGCTAGTTCGGACAGTACGTCGGACGATACAGACCAAATTGTCCTTAGTGGTAGGATTTACGCTAACCTCAGGCTCGAAAAAGAGCATCGATAGTACAGGAGACCGGAGTGGCATTCACCCGACACGCGATCTATTTCGTCCCGCCTGCCGGGACCGCCTGGGCGGAATTCGCAACCAGATGGCTAGGGTGGAATGCCGAAACCAGCCAAGTGGTTCCGCATCCGGATCCGGTCGAGCTGGGCGGGATAGATTGTGCCGCCATCACGGAAACGCCGCGTAAATACGGTTTGCACGCGACGATGAAACCTCCTTTCAGACTGCATCCACAGTACCGCTTTGACGACTTGCGCAACGCCTGCAGCAAGATGGCATTTGGCCTGTCGCCGGTCGCGCTGGACGGGTTCGAGATTGCGCGGTTGGGACGCTTTCTGGCCCTGCAACCTGCGGCACACACTCCTGCTTTGGACGCACTGGCAGCAACCTGTGTGCAAGATTTGGATCGCTTCCGCGCTCCATCAACCGAGGCCGAACTGGCAAGGCGACGCAAAGCGACACTGACGCCTACGCAACAGGTTAACCTGACGAAATGGGGCTATCCGTTTGTCATGGACTCGTTCCGATTTCACATCACGCTCACCGGTCGACTGGCCAAGGCCGAGTTGGCCCGCGTGCAAGATGTTCTGGACATGCGGCTGGCACCGCTGCTACCTACACAGTTTTCAATCGCCGATTTGGCGTTGATGGGTGAGGCCGAAGATGGGCGCTTTCATCTGCTCCATCGCTACGCCCTTTCCGGCTGAGGAGGCAGGCGTCAAAGCACCGACCTAGGTACCGCTGCTGACGCGATCCAAACGGCGGACGAAACAAACGTGCAATCTTAAGGCTGACCATCGGATGGAAATACCGAAGTCGGTCCAAGGGAATCGTGGCCGACGATATTCGGCTCCGACAGACAGATATCCTCTGGCCCCCAAACTGTCCCGTTGGTGCTGATGCCAGTCAAAACGCTTCAGATGCTAATTTGGTCACTCCGAGGCCAACGCGATAGTGCCACATGGGCTGCCGCAATCGCGGACCACATCGAACAGATCGTCCAGCTCGGGTTCTATCGTTGTTTCGACCGAGCCATCACGCAGGGTCAGCGTCACCAACCGACTATGCGCCTGAACCGCCGAAACAACTTCACCTCCGCTGATCAATTCGACGGCCTGCTCCCAAGAAACGGTTGTCGCAGCCTGATCCCTGTCGTCCACGCAGGCCGCAGCGAGATTCAGCGCAGACAACAGAAGGGCATGTTTCAGCATCTTGGGGCCCTCCATAGGCACTGTGTTTTTCGACCGGGGCCGTATGGCTCGATAACGGATATAGGTATCGTTAGCTGAAGCAAGCGCCGAATTTCAATGCCCGTGACGGCCCTTATCGGAAAACCGTGTGGAACTCATCAGGTGTTGTTTGCGCCAGTGCCTCGATGTTTCTCGTAAGGCTTTTGGCTTTGGACGTGCCAATCAGAACCGACGACGTCAGTTCATGCGACTTGGCAAAGTGCAATGCGGCCGTCGCCAATGGCAGGCCAAGCCCTTCGGCCTTGTCCTGCAGCACCCGGACACGGTCCAGAATTTCAGGCGAGGCTGGCTGATAATCATAAGTCGCGCCTTCCACCGGGCCGGTGGCAAGGATGCCCGAGTTCAGCACGCCTCCGAGGACCAGGCTGGTACCTTGCGCATGGCATTGCGCGGTCAGGGCCTCTTCGGCTGAACGATCCAGCAACGTCAGGCGGCCTGCAAGCAGGATGACGTCAATCGGGCCATGGTTCATGACATCAAGGCAGATCTCGTTTTCGTTCACCCCCAGACCAAACGCACGGATGCGGCCCTGTTCCTTCAGCTTCACCAACCGGTCGTACCCGCTGCCCAGAAACGCCTCCATCTGGGCCGCGTTGTCGGCACCATGGGTGTAGGTACCGATGTCATGCACAAATACGATGTCCGCCATGGTGGTCTGCAGTCGCTCCAGACTGCTTTCCAGCGAAGCCTCGATCCCGTCGCCCGAATAGTCATAACGCACGTCATTGGGCAGCGGGTTTACGAACCCGTCCGCCTCGGCCATCGCTTGACCCGGTGACAGCACCCGGCCAACCTTGGTCGAAATCACATAGTCCGACCGGGGCTTGCCCGACAAAAACTGACCCAAACGCTGTTCCGACAGGCCGCGCCCATAATGCGGGGCCGTGTCAAAATACCGAATTCCAGCCTCCCACGCGGTGTTCAGGACATCCCTTACATCCGCGTCCGAGGCTTCACGGTAGAGGTTGCCAATGCTGGCGCAACCAAAGGACAGTTCGGTCACTTTCAGGTCGGTGTTACCGATTTGGTTGGTTTTCATCTTTGTCTCCAAGAAACTGACCAGATCTTACGATCCATAAAGCAGATTCGGCAGCCACAGCACCAGCGACGGTACGAAGGTCAGCATAAGCAGCACACCCAGCAAAGGCACCAGAAACGGCAGAGTCGCGCGGACACATTGCTCGAACGGAACTTTTGACACGCGCGACAGAACAAACAGCACCATGCCGACCGGCGGGGTCAGCAACCCCAGCATGAGATTGAGAATGACGATGATCCCCAGATGCACCGGATCGATGCCAAACTGCGCAGCCACCGGCATCAGTACAGGCACAAGGATCGAGATCGCGGCGATGGTCTCCATGAACAGGCCAACGATCAGCACCACGGCCATGATCAGCAATAGCACAACGGCCTTGCTGTCGGTGAAGGACAGCACGAATTCAGCGAAATGTGCAGCGACCTGATTGGCGGTCAGGATCCAGGCAAAGACCGAGGCCGCGCCCACGATCATCATGATCGCTGCTGTTGTCTCGATGGTCTCCAGTGAGATCACGGCCAGTTTCCGAACCGTCAGCGTTCGATAGACCAAAGTGCCGAGGATCAGCGCATAGGCGGCGGCCCCGATGGCGGCTTCGGTCGGGGTGAAGGCCCCCGAGACGATGCCGCCCACGATGATGACCGGGGTCATCAGCGGCAGGAATGCGGCTTTGAACCGCGTGGCGATGACCGAAGGGCTGAAGTTCACGTCGCGCGGATAGTTCCGCGTGCGCGACATCCACCAGATCATGACCGACAGCGACAGTGCCATCAGAAGACCCGGCACAATCCCGGCGACAAAAAGCTTGCCGATCGAAACCGAGGCCATCACCCCGAAGATCACCAAAGGCAGCGAGGGCGGGATGATGGGCCCGATGGTCGACGAGGCTGCGGTGACTCCAACGCTGAAGTCGTCGTCATAGCCGGCTTCGCGCATGGCCTTGATTTCAATCGCACCAAGGCCCCCGGCATCAGCAACCGCAGCTCCCGACATGCCGGCAAAGATGATGCTAGCGCCCACATTCACATGGCCCAGACCGCCATGCATCCATCCGACGATGGCGCGGGCAAAGCCGAAGATGCGCGCGGTGATCCCGGCGGAATTCATCAGCGCTCCGGCCAGAATGAAGAACGGGATGGCCAGCAGCGGGAAGCTGTCCATCCCGTTGACCATGTTGTGCATCAACAACACCGGCGGTAGACCGGAATAGAGGATGTACGCAAAGGACGACAGCGCCAGCGAAAAGGCGATCGGCACGCGCATCAGCATCAGGCCGAACAGGGATACGAAAAGGATAATCAGGCCCATTTGTCGACGCCTTCCTTCAGCTGCTTCACCCGCGCGACGATCTGATAGGTGACAACCCCCAGATTCCCGACCGCCAGTATCATGACCGCGGTGTGCAGGTAGTATTTCGGGAATGGCAACGAGACCATTTGCTGGAACGAGGTGCGCTGGATCAGCTCCCACGCCGACCAGATGATGACGGCGAACAGAACGAAGGTCGCAATCAGTGCAAAGACATGCACCCAGCTGAGCAGGCGGCCATAGTATTTATCGACGAATTCCAACACGATATGGCTGCCGACAGCCTGACACCGGATCGCACCGGCAAAACCCATAAGGATCAGCAGATACCGCGCCGCTTCTTCGGTCCAGGCGATGGAATCGTTCAGCACATAGCGGGTGAAGAACTGCAAGAAGACCACGCCGAACAGCAAACCGAACAGCGCCAGCAGGCCATAATCGGCCACGGTGATGCGATAGTTCCGAAAATGCGCGTCATCTTCGGCGGCTAGGGCGTCAAAGTCTATTTCGGGCGGGGCGTCGGACATCGGGACATACCTCGTGCATAAAGGCCGGACCCGGAACGACGCCGGGTCCGGCAGGGCGTCTTATTCCTGGATCGCTTGCAGACGTTCGAAGGTCTCAGCATCCCACGGAACGGTGTCACCGCTCAGCAAAGGTGCAACCGCTGCCATGAAGGGCGCACGATCCACTTCGTTCACGTTCACGCCCTGCGCGCGGAACCAATCGGCCAGTTCGGCCTCGGACTGCACGATTTCGTCCGACGTAGCCGAGGCGGCTTCGGCCAGCGCGTCAATCAGAGCCTGTCCATCGTCACCCATCTTGGCCAGCGTTACGGGCGAGACCACGACGGCCAGCGAGTTGGTGATGTGACCGGTCAGGTTGATGTTCGACTGCACCTCATAGAATTTCTTGAACTGGATGGTCGGCAGCGGGTTTTCCTGAGCGTCCACAACACCTTGCTGCAGGGCCAGATACACTTCGGCAAAGGCCATGGGCGTCGGGTTCGCGCCCGTTGCTTCGGGGAACATCTGATAGGCAGGCGCGTTCGGCGTGCGGATCTTCAGACCCTCCATGTCACCGGGCGCAAGGATCGGCTTGTTCGAGGTGACATGACGCGCGCCATAATAGGTCATGGTCGCAATCGTGTTGCCCGAGATGTTCTTGTATTCACCGGCCATCTCATCGAACAGGTCCGAGTTCACATAGGCTTTCCAGTGGTCATACGACCGCATGGTGAACGGATAATCCGAGATGCTGATCGGGCCATAGGACTGACCGAGGAACGCAACGCCAGTATAGATTGCGTCGACCGTGCCCAACGACAGCGCCTCGTTCAGCGCAGCCTCTTTGCCCAGCTGCGAGGCCGGGAACACTTCCATCTTGTAGCGACCGTCGGTCTTTTCCTCGAGCAGCTCGGCGGCCTTCACAGCGGCGGCGTGATAAGGCGTCGAGGCCTCATACACATGGCCAAAACGCAGCGTCTCCTGTGCCAGACCAGCCGTTGCGCCAAGCGCAACAATACAGGCGGCCCCAAAGGCCGTTTTACCAAAGTTCAACATTTTGTCTTTCCTCCAGGTTGGGTGATAAGCCGCCCGACTGTTGTTGCTTTTAGGGTCAGACGGCGGGGGGTTATTCCGCTGCCAGTTGAGGCAGGAACCGGAAATCTCTGATGCTTTCGGGTTTCATCTCGATCGAGAACCCAGGTTGCGTGGGCGCCATGTAGGCTCCGTTCTTGACGACGCAGGGGTCGATGAAGTGCTCGTGCAGATGGTCCACGAACTCGATCCGTTTGCTGTCCTTCTCGCCCGAGATCGCGACGTAGTCGATCATCGACATATGCTGAACGTATTCGCACAGGCCCACGCCCCCGGCATGGGGCCAGACCGGCAGGTTGTATTTCGCCGCCATCAACATGACCGCCAGCACCTCATTCAATCCGCCCATCCGGCAGCTGTCGATCTGAACGATGTCGATCGCACCTTCCTTGATGAACTGCTTGAAGATGATCCGGTTCTGGCACATCTCGCCAGTGGCTACCTTGACCGGAGCCACCCCTTCGCGGATCGCCTTGTGGCCGAACACATCGTCGGGGCTGGTGGGTTCTTCGATGAAGAAGGGCTGCGCAAAGGACAGGGCCTTGACCCAGTCGACGGCCTGATCCACTTCCCACACCTGATTGGCGTCGATCATGATGTTCATGTCTTCGCCCAGCACTTCGCGCGCGATGGTCAGGCGGCGGATGTCATCATCCAGATCGCGGCCCACTTTGAACTTGGTGTGGGTAAAGCCTGCGTCCTTGGCCTCGCGGCACAGGCGACGCAGCTTGTCGTCGGAATAGCCCAGCCAGCCCGCCGAGGTAGTGTAGCAGGGATAGCCCTCGGCCTTCAGCTTTGCGACACGGTCCTGTTTGCCGGGCTCGGCCGCGCGCAGCAGCGCCAGCGCCTCGTCCGGCGTGATCGCATCGGTCAGATAGCGGAAGTCGATCAAGCGCACGATCTCTTCGGGGCTCATCTCGCCAACCAGTTGCCAGACGGGCTTGCCCGCCTCTTTGGCCCACAGATCCCACGCGGCGTTCACGACCGCGCCGGTGGCCAGATGGATCGCGCCCTTGTCGGGGCCAATCCAGCGCAGCTGGCTGTCGCCGGTGATATGACGCCAGAACCGGCCCATATCTTCGGTGATCCAGTTCAGTTCCAATCCAGTGACCAGCGCGCCAAGCGCCTCGATCGCGGCCACGCAGATCTCATTGCCGCGCCCGATGGTGAAGGTCAGGCCATGGCCCTCATGCGCGCCATCGGTCTCAAGAACCACATAGGCCGCCGAGTAATCGGGATCGGGGTTCATCGCATCCGACCCGTCCAGACTGTCAGAGGTCGGGAAACGCAGGTCTTCGGTGCGAATGCCTGTGATACGGGTCATTTGCTTGCCTCCACGGTTTGACGCTGGACGCCCAGCCCTTCGATCCCCAGCTCCATGGTGTCGCCGGGCTTCAGATAGGTTTGCGGATTTTGCCCCATACCCACACCCGGAGGCGTCCCGGTCGAGATCACATCGCCGGGCTGCAGCGACATGAATTGCGACAGGTGCGAGATCACAGTCGCCACATCAAAATGCATCGTCTTGGTCGAGCCGTCCTGATAGCGATGCCCGTTCACCTCAAGATACATCGGCAGGTTCTGCGGGTCCGGCACCTCATCCCGCGTCACCAGCCAGGGGCCGATTGGGCCGAACGTGTCGGCAGACTTGCCCTTGACCCACTGGCCCGAGCGATGCAGCTGAAAGTCCCGTTCGGACAGGTCATTGACCACGCAATAACCCGCCACATGGTCCAGCGCGTCCTCGACTGAGACGTATTTGGTGTGCTTGCCGATCACCACGCCCAGCTCGACCTCCCAGTCGGTCTTGACCGAGTTGCGGGGGATTTCCACGGTGTCATCGGGGCCGATGATCGCCGAGGTCGCCTTGAAGAAGATCACAGGTTCTTCGGGCAGCGCCATGCCGGATTCAGCGGCGTGGTCGGCATAGTTCAGGCCGATGCAAATGAACTTGCCCACTTGCCCGACGCATGCGCCGATACGCGGCGCACCTTCGACCACCGGCAGCGCATTCACATCCAAAGCGCGCAGGGCATCAAGCCCGGCATCCGACAACGCGTCGCCCGCGATGTCGCTGACTTTGCCAGACAGATCGCGGATCGCGCCGTTTTCATCCATCAGGCCGGGTTTTTCTTGTCCAACCGGACCGTAACGCAGCAGTTTCATCTCAAATCTCCCTGATCAAACGGTCCAGCCGCCATCGATGGCGAAAGTCTGTCCGGTGGTGAATGCGGTCTCATCGCTGGCCAGATAGACGGCCAAGGCGGCAATCTCATCCGCGTGGCCGATGCGACCCATGGGCTGGCGCGCGATGAAGTCTTTCATTGCCTGTTCATAGTCGCCGGTGGCGCGCAGGCGGTCATGCAGGCTGGGGCTGTCGACGGTACCGGGGCAGATTGCGTTGCAGCGGATGCCCTGCGTGATGAAGTCAGCAGCGATGGATTTAGTCAGGCCGATCACGGCCGCTTTGGATGCACAATACGAGAAGCGGTTCGGCACGCCTTTCATCGACGAAGCGACCGAAGACATATTGATGATCGAGCCGCCGCCATTTTCCAACATGCCCGGCAGAACCAGCTTGGCCAGCCGGTACATCGCCTTGACGTTCAGATCAAAGCTGAAATCCCACTGGTCATCGTCGCATTCCAGAATGGACCCGGCCCCAACGAACCCTGCGCAGTTGAACAGCACGTCCAGCGCTCCGGCGGTCGCGACGACCTCGGCCACGGCGTCTGCATTGGTGACGTCCAGCTTCAGAGCCGTCACGCCCTCGATTGCAGCCAGTTCCGCAAGTGTTGCATCGTTGATATCGCAGGCAATCACCTGCGCGCCTTCGGCCACGTATTTCTCGACGCTGGCGCGGCCAATGCCCTGCCCTGCGGCAGTAATCAGCGCTTTCTTTCCGGCCAGACGGCCCTGTGCTTTGGTCATGTCGTCCTCAATCCGTGTGGAATACTTCAATCATGGGGGCCCATTTCTCGCCTTCGGCGCGGCTGGGCAGCGGGTTTTGGCAAGGATCGGTGAAACTCCACCATTCCTGCGTTCGGGGGTCTTGTGCCATGCGGGCCATGTCCCCTTCGAAATCGGTGCCGTGATATTCCCAATAGCCGAACAACAGGTTCTCGGGCTCACGTAGGAAAATCGTGTAATTACGGATATTGCTTTGGGCGATCTGAGCCAGAACGTCCGGCCAGACAGCAGCGTGCAGACGCTTGTATTCATCCAGTTTTTCGGGCTTCACCCCGATCACCATGCCCATACGTTTCATCATGCGCCCTTCCTGATCTCTATTGGCGTGGACTGGGCCGCGATCGCCTGCCAGTCCCATGCGATGCCAAGCCCGGGCACATCTGACGGAATGGCAAAGCCATCCTCGATGCGCATCGCTTCCGTGGTCACGCTGTCAAGCTGCGGGATGTATTCCAGCCATTTCGCGTTCGGTACGGCACAGACCAGCGGCAGGTGCAGTTCCATCAGGAAGTGCGGACAGACCATGACGTTATACGCCTCGGCCAAATGCGCCACCTTCAGCCACGGGGTGATCCCCCCGATCCGCGCGACGTCGACCTGCACGATGCTGGCCGCGCCCGCTTGCAGATAGTCCTTGAACTGGCTCAGCGAATACATGCTTTCGCCGACAGCAATAGGGACCGAGGTCCGACGCGACAGCTCGGCATGACCCGCGACGTCGTCGGCGGGCAGAGGCTCCTCGAACCAGCCGATATTATAGTCTTCCAAGACCTGCGCCCGGCGGATCGCCTCGGACAGGGTAAAGCCCTGATTGCCATCGGTCAGGATTTCATAACCCGGGCCGACCGCTTCACGCACAGCGGCCAGACGGGCGGCATCTTCGCTCAGATGGTCGCGCCCGATCTTGATCTTCGAGCCACGGAACCCCTGCGCCTGCATCGCCAGCGCGTCGTCGACCAAGGCCTGTGTCTCAAGATGCAGCCAGCCACCCTCAGTCGAATAAAGCGGTATGCGATCCCGCGTGCCGCCCGCAGCTTTCCACAGGGGCAGCCCTTGTTTGCGGCAGCGCAAATCCCACAGGGCGGTATCGATCGCGGCTAAAGCAAGCGAAGTGATTGCTCCGACCGCGGTTGCATGAGTCAGAAACAGCAGATCGCGCCAGATGCCTTCAATCCGGTCCGCATCGCGCCCGATCAGCGCGGGTGCCAGCGTCTTTTCAAGCAGCGCCATCACCGACGGCCCACCCGTGCCGATGGTATAGCAATAGCCTACACCCTGCGCTCCGTCGCTGTCGGTCACGGTCACGATGGGCGTTTCCTGACTGACAAAGGACTGGATCGCATCGACGCGTTTGACCTTGGGGATCAGGTCGATCATGCGCAGTTCGATATGAGTGATCGTGGCCACGGCAGTTTACCCCCTCAGAGCCTCGCCGGTGCCCGCGTCGAAGACGTGGCACTTGTCGAGAACAAGGTGGAACGGCAGCGTTTCACCCGGATGCACCGGGCGCGGGTTGAACATCTTGGCCTGAACCTCGACCCCCGCCAGATCGGCAAACAGCAGGGTCTCGGTGCCCAAGGGTTCTTCCAATGCAACCGGCAGTTCCAGATCGACCAAATCGCCTTTTTCCTCGACCGCATGGCCGACCGGCATCAGATTGTCGGCGCGGAAGCCGAACTGTACCGCCTGTCCGGCCCGAACGTGATCACGTGCCGAGGCCGGCACGGGCACCGTGACCGCATCCTTCAGAACGATGGTCCCTGCATCGGTGACAACCCCATCGACAAGGTTCATCGGGGGCGAGCCGATAAAGGTCGCGGCAAAGGTATTGACCGGCGTGTTGAACAGCTCCAACGGAGTACCGACCTGAACGATATGGCCATCGCGCATCAGCACGATACGGTCCGCCAGCGTCATCGCCTCGACCTGATCGTGAGTCACGTAGACGATGGTATTGCCGACGCGCTGGTGCAGCTTCTTGATCTCGACCCGCATCTGCGTGCGCAGCTTGGCGTCGAGGTTCGAAAGCGGCTCGTCAAACAGGAACACATCCGGGTGGCGCACGATGGCGCGGCCCATGGCGACGCGCTGGCGCTGACCACCGGATAGTTCCGCCGGTTTGCGGTCCATCAGCTCATCGAGCCCCAGGATTGCTGCAGCCTCCGTCACGGCTTTGGTGATCTCGGCCTCGGGGCGTTTGGCGATCTGCAGCGTGAAGCCCAGATTTTCGCGCACCGTCATGTGCGGATACAGCGCGTAGTTCTGGAACACCATCGAGATGTTGCGCTCGCGCGGGGGTAGGTCATTGACCACCCGGTTGCCGATGGAGATCTCTCCGTCGGAAATGTCCTCAAGCCCCGCGATCATGCGCAGCGTGGTGGATTTGCCGCAACCCGAAGGGCCGACCAGCACCAGGAATTCTCCGTCATGGATGTCTAGATTGATGCCATGCACAGCTTGTTGCTTGCCATAGCGTTTGACGACGTTGTTGAGTGTCACTTCGGTCATTTCATTATCCTTTCACGCCGCCAAAGGTCAGGCCGGCGATCAGGTGCTTCTGCACGATAAAGGTCAGGATCAGGGCGGGCAGGATCATCAGCACGGCCAATGCGCACATACCGCCCCAGTTGATGGTGAATTCAGCGGTGAAATCCAGCAGACCTACAGGCATCGTCTTGGACCCCACCGAGCGGGTCAGCTGCGAGGCCAGCGCGAATTCGTTCCACGACGTCAGGAAGGCGAAGATCGCGGCTGAGGCCACGCCCGAGCGTGCCACCGGAAACTCGACACGCCAGAAGGCTTGCCAGCGGGTGCAGCCGTCAATTTCAGCGGCTTCGTGCAGCTCCTTGGGGATCTGACGGAAGAAACCATCGGTCAGCCAAATGGTGAAGGGCACGTTCATCGCCACATAGACAAGGATCAGGCCGAAATGCGTGTCGATCAGCCCCGCCTTGGCAAAGACGATGAACAGCGGCAGCGACAGGGCCACACCGGGCACGGCGCGGAACAGCATCAGGCCGACGAAATAGCCGTTCTTGAATTTGAATCGATAGCGCGCAAAGGCGTAACCGCCGCCCATCCCGATCAGGATGGCAATCGCGGTCGAGGTGACCGAGACGATCAGCGAGTTGCGGAAGTATTGGAACACCGGCACGCCACCCTCGCCCGCGCCACCAAACATGGCGCGGTAGTGGTCCAGCGTGAAGGTGGGCGTCCAGACCGGCGGTTTTGCCATGATCTCGACCGTCGGGCGGAACGAGTTCAGCACGATCCACAGGCCGGGAATGCAGATCACCGACATCACCAGAAACAGGCCGGTGAGATGCAGTGCTTTCATCAGGCGGCGCTGGTTGCGGTAGGATTGATTGCGGTCCATGCGCTTAGCCCCCCATGCCCAGCTCGGCGCGTGCGGCGCTGAGTTTGCGGAAGAAATAGATGGTGAAGGCAATCGACAGCAGGATCGAGACATAACCCATCGCATTGGCCAACCCCATGCGGGCGTCGACATAGCCAGTGCGGCTCATCAGCGTCCACAGCAGCTCGGTCCGGCGGGCGGGGCCGCCACCGGTCATGATCTGCACGATGTCATAGGCCCGTGCCACATCCAGCGAGCGGATAGTCATCGCGATGTAAATGAAGGGCATCAGGAAAGGCAGCGTGATGTGGCGGAAGGTTTGCCATGCGGTGCAGCCATCGACCTTGGCGGCCTCAAGCGGGTCGCGCGGCATGGCGAACAGACCGGCAAGGATCAGGATCGCGAAGACGGATGTGCTCATCCAGACCTCGGCGAAGATGATCGAGAACATCGCCAGCTTGCCATCCACCAGCCATGGCAGCGCCGCGTCGGTGAAGCCCAGCGATTGCAGCACGTTGTTCACCAGACCGATATTGTCGTTGAAGATGAACTTGAACTGAAAGCCCACCAGAATGGGCGAGAACATCATCGGGAACATCAGGATCGTGCGCAATGTGCGCTGTCCCCATGTCACCTTGTTCATCATCAACGCGATGCCCAGCCCCAGCAGCAATTCCACGTTCAGCGCGATGGTCAGGAACAGAACGGTACGGCCGAACGCGGACCAGAATTTCCAATCTCCAAGGATTTTCTCGTAGTTCGCCGTGCCAATCCAGCGCCACAGAGACGACGGGCGCGTTAGCTTGTACGGGGTAAAGCTGGAATACAGCGAGAAGAGGAGCGGGATCAGAACAACGGCTGCCATGATGATGAAAGCAGGCAACAGAAGGACAAACCACTCCGGCAAGCGGCGGCGCATAACGACTTTCCTTGGATTGAGTGAAGGGTGCGGGGGTGTCAGCCACCCCCGCTTGGGCAGGAGGAGCCCTTAGTAGTAACCGGATTCGCGCATCAGCTCGTCCACCGCCTCAGCGGCATCGTTCAGCGCATCCTCGACGGATTTGTCACCGACGATGGCGGCTTGCAGTTCGGGGAAGACGATATTGGTGGTCTCACCCCATTCCGGGATCGGCGGAACCGCGAACGCGTATTCGGCACCGGCGGCAAAGGCAGCCAGAGCTTCGGCGCGGAACGGATCGTCACCGGCTTGCGCTGCGGCCACGTTGGCTTCCCAGACGGCGCTGCGGGTCGGCAGCGAACCACCGGCGGATTCAGCCAGCTGGCTGTCTTCGCTGGTCAGGAATTTTACGAGCGAGACGGCGGCCTCTTTGTTTTCGCAGTCATTTGTGACCGAGAAACCGTGATGGCCCGACCAGCCAGTGCGTGTGACCGACCCCATCGGCTGGATCGCAACACCAACATTGCCCGCAGCCTTGGAGGATTCAGGATCGTTGAAGAACCCGGCCCAGCCCGGCCAATCCAGGTTCAGAGCAACCGTACCACTGGCAAAGCCCTGACCCAGGTCGTCCCATACATACGACGTGGTCCCTGCAGGAACCGCTTGCGCCTCGTAGAGGTCAACGAACCACTGCAATGCGCGCTGACCCGCGTCCGAGTTGAAGATGGGTTTCTTGTTTTCGTCCAGATAGTTGCCACCTTCGGCCACAACCATTTCGTAGAACCGGCCAACGATGGCCTCGTCCTTGCCCGCATATTGTGTGCCATAGAAGTTCGGCGGGTCTGCGAAGAAGATCGCCTGATCCTTCACCTGCTCCCATGTTTCGGGAACGGCCAGATCATAACCGTATTCCGCTTTGAAAGCTGCCGCCTTTTCGGCATCTTCATAGTTCGACTTGAGATAGTACAGAACCGAGACGTCAAATTGCGCGCGCGGCAGCATCAGAAGCTCGCCATTCACGGTCGACGCGCCAATGTTGCCCGGCACGAATTCAGCAACCGTTTCTGCCGGGACCAATCCGTTCAGGTCGACATAGAGACCTTCGTACTGCGGCGCAAAGGACGAGTGGTTCGATCCCACACACCAGGACGTCGTGCCCGCAGCCATGTCCGACTTGATCTCTTTGTCGATCTCAAAGTGGCTTTTCTTCGAGATGATATCGACCTTGGCGCCAGTGGCTTCTTCCCACTCAGCGATGCGGCCATACAGGCCCTCGTACTGCTGACCACCGATCAGCTTGGCTTCGACAACAGCACCGGGGAACGATCCCCAGTCTGATTCGGCGTATGCTGCGCCTGCGGCCATGACGGCGCAGCTGGCAAGCAACCCGCTGATTGTTCTGGACGATTTCATCACGTGCTTCTCCCTAGATTTAGCTTTTGGCGACTCTCCTGCATCGCCTGTATTCGTATTTAAAACATTTATTCACAAATAAATCAACATTGACATTTGCCTTATATTCAAGTCACCTTCGCAGGCAGTCGTCCTAAAACGCGACGTGGGAGGAATACGTGTCGGCAGCTTCTGAGAAATATCGCGCCCCTGCCCTTGAGAAGGGATTGGACATTATAGAACTGCTTTCTCAGCACGCAGACGGGCTGGCCCAGGGTGACATTGCCCGCGCGCTCGATCGTTCCCAAAGCGAGATTTACCGGATGCTGTCCACATTGGTGCGACGCGGATACGTCATCCGGTCGTCGGATGACGATCTTTACTCGCTCAGTCTGAAAATGTTTGCGATCTCGCAACGGTACCCGCCGGTCGAACGATTGCTTGAAATGGCGCCGCCCAAAATGCGGGCCGTTACGCGCAAAGCCTGGCAGTCCTGCCATATGGGCATGGAAAGCAACGGAGACATTGTTGTTGTCGCCTCGATCGCCTCGCCCGGGAACTGGGGTCTGGCGTTGCGCGTCGGGACCGTGATCGGCCTTGGAAATACCGGCACAGGGCGCGTACTGGCGGCATTCCGTAGTGACGCAGCACTTGACGAGCTGCTGGACAAGCACCGGCTCGCACAGGGCGAGCCAGAACTGGACCCGGTCGAATTCAGAGAGCATGTGGCCCGCATCCGCGAATGGGGTTATGAACGGATGCCATCGGCCACCGCAGTTGGGGTAACAAACCTCGCCTATCCGGTGCTCGACCACGAGGGGCAAGCCGTCAGCGTCGTGAACTGCCCGTTCCTGGAAAGGATCGATCAACTGGACGTTCCCGGATTGGAAGAAGTGCATCTGCTCTACAAATCGCTGGCCGATGAGTTGACCGATTTCTACACGGGCAGGTCGCAGACCTGATGGCGCGCGGAGCAGCTGCTTAGACTAAAGGGGATACATCATGGATCAGAACGCAAAACCGATGATTGACACCCATCAGCATTTCTGGCGCCTGTCGCGTGGCGGCTATGCTTGGATGCCCGAAGACCTGCCCGTGCTCTATCGCGACTACGAGCCCGAGCATTTGCAACCGCTTTTGCAAGACAACGGGATCACCGGCACAATTGTCGTTCAGGCAGATGACAATGTCGCCGAGACCGAGTTTCTGCTGGAGTTGGCGCAAAACCATCATTGGATTGTCGGCGTGGTCGGGTGGGTGGACCTCGAAGCTGCGGACGCGGCGGAAGTGGTGCAGAGGCTGGCCGCATCGCCGAAATTTCTGGGCCTTCGGCCGATGATTCAGGACATTGCGGACGATCACTGGATGCTAGATCCAAAACTCGAAGACGGGTTAGCCGCGGTGGCTGAGAACAACCTGACCTTTGATGCGCTGGTTCTGCAAAAGCACCTGCCCGTGCTCGACACGTTTCTGGGCCGCTATCCCGATCTTCGGGTCGTGGTCGATCATTGTGCGAAACCTGAGTTCGCTCAGGACCGTTTTGAAGACTGGGCGCAGAACATGACAGCCATCGCTGCGCACTCCAATACCTTCTGCAAACTCTCCGGCCTTTTGACCGAAGCACCTGAGGGCGCAGGCTTAGAGGAGATCAAACCCTATCTCGACCATGTGTTAGGTGCTTTCGGGCCGGATCGCGTGTTGTTTGGCAGCGACTGGCCGGTTCTCAATCTGGTTTCAGACTACGATCGCTGGATCGCGATGATGCGCCAGTACGCGGATGCCTCAGATGAGCTGGACTGGGGTACGATGTTGTCCGAAACCCCCTGTCGCGCTTACCCAAGACTACGAAACCGGTAACAGCGTCAGACAGGCATGGCGGTGCAGAACGATTACGCCCAAGGCGAAATGCCTTGAGCGCTCCGCCGTCTCAGCGTCTTTACAGACACTTGAGACAGAGCTGATCTGGCGCAGGTCGCGGTCATCATTGCGGGCATTGAAACTGGCAATCTTCGAACACATCTACGGTGCCTGCGACCAGCCAAGACAGCATCCGGCATCGGGCTGCAAATCCCTGTTGTGATCGAACGGAAGGTCGCAGGACGGGCACTGGGAGCCGACCGAAGACGCCGACAGGTTCACTCGTCGGTGGAAGGGCTTCCGTGCCCCGCGGTCTGTTCCTGACGTGTTTGCGCGATCAATCGACCCAGAGCCTCGATCTTGTCATCAACGTCCCGCGGCGTCAGCAAGCCTGCATCGATCAGCGTATCTTCTGCGGCTTTTAGCCAACAGACGAAGTAACGGCTTTCCACATTATGGGCACTCTGAGCGAATTCTCTCTGCTCCATCGCCCTGATCAACTCTGCCAACCGCGACTGAAAAGCGATCCAAGGGAACGTCCCGTTCTGCACCATGGCAACGATCAGGCCGAAAATCCGGGTCTGCCACGGGGCTTGAAACAGCGGCCCGTCGCCTTGCATCACCGGGATCGAGGCCGAAACCCGCGCAATCGCGGCGCGGTGGTGGTCAGGCGGGTTCAAGATAGTCCTCCCACAGGTCCAGACAGACGCGCCCATTTGGGTCGGCGGCGTCTCCCCACAGGTCCGAGGCCTTGAACTCGACCGTATAGCAATGCTGCGGGCTGGGCCCCTGCCCCGTGGCCATAGCATCGGCGAACTGGAATACCCCGGTATCAGCGACGACCTGCCCCACGTGGTTGCGCACATAGCGCGGCACCCGCGTGTGACCGGCTGGACTGTTGGTCAGAACGCGCACCGACCGACCAACGGCAAAGCGCGGCACGGCGGTGTTTGGGGGAAACGTCATCTCGGCCCCCGCTTTGGTGGCCGTCAAAATGTCAGCCGGGCCAACGGCCGGGTGATCGGCCTGCGAGATATCGAAACTTTTGCGACCCGAGGCCACTTCCTGCGGTTCAACCAACCCCGCTGCCTGCGCGAGCGCGGTGGCGGCCACGGTCCATTTTTCAAAGTAATCCAGTCGCAGGTAATCCTCTGGCGCGATACGCTCGATCGCGGCGCGATGTTCATCGGCGCAGAAAGGTACCGACCAGGCAAGCGCTTCGGTCAGGGCGAAGGCGCGCTTTTGCCAGTCGTGATCAAAGGCACGGTCCTGATCGCAGGGAACCGGGCCAAACCCGTGCATCCCGCCCATATCATGAATGCCATCCATCCCCTTCCCCTAGATCAAAGCCGTGCCGACCATGCCGTTGCGGGTGACAAGATCAGCCAGTTCTGCAGTGGAAAGCCCCTCGGTCCCGGCGGGGCGGCGTGGCAGAACCAGATAGCGGATCTCGGCCGTGCTGTCCCAAACCTTGATCTGCACCTCATCGGGCAGGCTGACACCAAATTCGGCCAGAACCGCGCGAGGTTCACGCACCACGCGGGACCGGTATGCCGGACTTTTGTACCATGTGGGCGGCAGGCCCAGCACCGGCCACGGATAGCAGGAACACAAGGTGCAAACGATAACGTTATGCACCGCTTCTGTGTTCTCGACCACGCGGATATGTTCGCCCTGAAACCCGCTGAACCCCATTGCGTTGATCGCCGCAGACCCGTCGCGCAGCAGCCAGTCTTTGTACTCTCGGTCCGTCCACGCACGCGCCACCACCGCCGCGCCATTGCGGGGGCCGGTTTCGCGCTCGTAGTATTCGACGATACTGTCCAGCGTTTCGGGTTTGACCAGACCTTTGGCCACCATCAGCTCTTCGAGCGCGCGCACGCGCAACGCAGGGCCTTCTTCCAGGGGATCGTGATCATGCGGCATGGGTGGGTTACTCCATCGCGCCCAGAATACGTGCTAAGTTCGAAAACCGCGCGATCAGGGCAAAAATCACGATATTGATCACCATGAAGATCACCGCAATCGACGCAATGACCGGCGTGTAGCCGTAGCGCAGCGCGTTAAAGATCTTGATCGGCAAGGTCTCGACCGAGAAGCCCACAGTCATCAAAGCGATGATGTATTCATTCAGGCTGAGGACAAAGCAGAACGCAAACCCCGCAAAGGCAAAGGGGGCGGCAATCGGCAGGATCACCGTGCGGAAGACTACGGTGTTCGAGGCGCCCATGGTCTGGCTAGCCTCGATCAGTGCACGATCGACGCTTTCCAGCCCCAGCGAGATCGTCACAAGCGGCAGCGCCAGCAGAAACACCGCGTGGGCAATGATGACATTGATCATCAACCCGTTCAGGCCGATCCCGGTGAAGAACAACAGGAAGGCCAGCGCCATGATCACCGGCGGCAGGATAAACGGGGCGACCCCAAGCGCCAGCAGCGCCTTGGCATAGCGCAGCCCATAGCGCCACGCGAAATAGGCCACCGGCATCGCGATCAGCACCGACAGGGTGGCCGATGCAAAGGCGATGAACAACGAGTTTTTCAGCGCCGTGAACCAATCATTTGCAACAAAAACCTCGGCATACCAACGGAAAGAAAAGCCGCGCGGCGGGAAGGCCATGAACTTTTTAGCATTGAACGACACGGCCGCGATCACAAGGATCGGTCCGATCAGATACAGCGCAAACAGCGCCAGATAGATGCTGCGCAGTGCCCTCATGCCTTTTTCCCCGAGAATTTTGTGACCAGCCAGATCACAGTCGCGCTGAGGACCAACAACACCACAGCCAATGCCGAAGCAAACGGCATGTTGAAGTTGAAAATCGCCTGATCCGTGATCAGCACTGACAGCGTCCAATGTTCGGGTTTACCCAGAACCTGCGGCACAATGATGGCCCCCAGCGTCAGCACGAAAACCGTCACCCCGCCCGAGATGATCGCGGGCCGCGTAACCGGAATGATCACGGTGAAAAACGTCCGCAAGGGCGAGGCCCCCAGCGTGCGCGAAGCCTCGATCAGGCTTTTGTCCAACCGGCTGAGGGCGGGAAACAGCAGCAGAACCGAAAACGGAACGGTCAGATAGACCAACGCGGCCACCACAGCCCCTGCCGAAGGGGTCATGGCAAAGCTTTTCTCGATCACGCCGATCCAGACAAGGATATTGGCCACGCCAGCGGTGCGGGATAGCAGGATTTGCCAGCTGAACGCGATCAGCACCTCGGACAGTGACAGCTGCGCCAGAATGTAGATCAGCCAAAAGGTCTGCGAGCGCGGCGGGAACGTGGTCAGGAAATAGGTGAAGGGATACGCGATCAACAGGCTCAGCACCGCGATAAGCGCGCACAGACCCGCCGAGAACAGCGCCCGTTCGATGTAGAACCACGTCAGGAACCGTTCAAAATGCTGCAGGTCAAAGCTGGTGGCATAACCTCCGTCATCGGTAGGCGTGGACACACTGGTCAACAGGATCAGGACAAAGGGGATCACAAAAAACGCCCCGATCATCACCGAGGACGGGATCAGCCCGATATAGCGGGAAAGCGCGCTTGTCTGCATCCCTTCCTCCCTACACCGCCAGCACGCTGCAGGCCGCAGCGGGCATTTCAACATGGACCTGATCGCCAACTTTCACATTGGGCCAGTCCTTTGGCGTCAGGACCGAGATCACTTCGTGCCCCGCACAATCCACCAAAATCTCGATCGTGGCCCCGATATCGCGCACAAATGTCACTGTGCCGGTGACCGAATTGGCCACATCCACGTCTGATGGGTGATGCACGAACACCTCTTCGGGTCGGGTCATCAGCAGAACGTCATCACCTTGGGCAAAGTGGCCTGTGTTGCCGCCCACCATCAGATCGGCCCCGTTCACATGCACGCTGTCAGGCCCCGACATTTTGGCGGGCAGCAGGTTGCTGGTGCCGATGAACCCGGCCACGAATTTGTCGACCGGGGTCTTGTAGATCTCCATCGGACTGCCGGTCTGCAGCACCTGCGCCTTGCCCATGACCACGATCTGATCAGCCATCGTCATCGCTTCGGTCTGATCATGGGTGACGACGACGGTTGTGATCCCAAGCTCTTGCTGCAGCTTGCGCAGCTCGATCTGCATGACCTCGCGCAAATTGGCATCCAGCGCTGACATCGGCTCATCCAGCAGAAACACTTGCGGGTTCAGCGCCAAGGCCCGCGCGATGGCCACGCGCTGACGCTGACCCCCCGACAATTGCGAGATCTTGCGATCCTCAAGCCCCGGCAGGTGGACCATATCCAGCAACTGCCGCGCGCGGTCTTCGCATTCCGACCGGGAATGGCCCCGAATGCGCATCGCGTAACTGATGTTTTCGCCCACATTCAGATGCGGAAACAGCGCAAAGGACTGAAACACCATGCCGATATTGCGCTGATGCACGGGCACGCCGGTCAGGTCCTGATCCTCGAACCGGATCGCGCCTTGCGTGGGCTCATCCAACCCAGCGATCATCCGCAGCAGAGTGGTCTTGCCACAGCCAGACGGCCCCAGAAAACAGATCATCTCGCCGGCATTAAACTGAAGGTTCACATCTTTGACGGCCGTCACGGTGCCAAACTTTTTGGTGACGTTTTCGATGCTTAAACCTGGCATGTGGGTCTTTTCTTTCAACAAGGGAAACGGCCCGCCCCACCTGCGCGGGACGGGCCTGTGTCGTGAGTGGTGTTAACCCGCGATCATCTGGTTCCAGGTGTCGGAAATCCAGTCCGCATGATCCTTATAGATGTCATAACGCGGAATGATCGGGGCCTTGGGACTGCTGACTGCGGCCAGTTCTTCGGCCGTCAGGTCTGTCAGCGCGGGATCAATCACGGGCGCGGTGCCCACATTGCGCGACAAAAGGGCCTGCGTTTCAGCCGCCGAGATAAAGTTGATGAACTCATGAATCTCGTCCACCGGTTTGGCGTGTTCGGGCACGATCCAATAGCCCGAGTCGACGATCGCACCTTCTTTCGGGAAAGTGGAGACAACCGGGAACCCCTCGGCTGCAGCCAGACCGGCCACGTCGTGGTAGTATTGCCCCATCGGAATCTCGCCATCCTGCAGCGCCTGCTGGAACGCGCCTTCGTCCTTGTACCAAAGCCGTACATTAGGGACGAGTTCGGACAGCTTGTCGAATACCTGTTGGATACCTTCCTTGGTGTCCAAAATATCCGTGCCACCAAAGAAAGTGGCCGCCGTCACCTCGAGCATATGTGAGTTCGACGCCAGCCCCAGCAGACCGATCTGGTCCTTGTAGGTCTCATCCCACAGCGCGGCCCAGCTGTCCGGTGCCTCGGGGATTTCGTCCGAATTGGTGCACAGCGTGATGTACCACGACACCGCGCCGACGCCGTAAAGGGTGCCGTCTTCATAGCGATCCTTGAACCGATCAGGCATGTTCGCCAGGTTCGGAATCTTGGAATCGTCCAGCGCCTTGAACACTTTCTGATCTGCGCCGTGGCTGCGCGGGATGCCTGCCATCAGCGATACATCCGCAGGGGCCGTCTTGGCGCGGGCGGCGTTCTTGATCTGCACCAACCATGTTTCGCCGGTGGGCACGGCGACCGAGTTCACCTCGATCCCTGTAGCTTTGGTGAACTCGGGAAAGATGAACTCTTTGAAGCTGTCTTCAAAGAACCCGCCATAGGTCCCGACCTTCAGCGATTGGGCGGCTTGCACGATGGCGGGTGCGGCGAGTGCGGCGGCCCCGGTTGCTGCAGCGGTGCCTAAGAACCGGCGACGTGAAAAATTTGTTGGCATTGTGATCTCCTGTTGGTTTTGTTCAGTTGGCCCGGTTTTTGGGCAGGACGCAAAGCATTTCATACGCCAGGTTCGCCCCGATCAGCGCGGTGCAACCGCTGACATCATATTGCGGCGAGACCTCGACCAGATCGGTTCCGACAAGGTTCAGCCCCGCGCAGCCGCGCACGATCTCAAGCGCCTGAATATTGGTCAGCCCGCCCATTTCGACTGTCCCGGTTCCAGGCGCATAGGCCGGGTCCAGACTGTCTATGTCAAAGGTCAGATAGGTTGGCGTGTCGCCGATCTTGGCCCGGATATCCTGCATCAGAGGGGTCAGGGATTTGTGCCAGCATTCCTCGGCCTGAATGACGGTAAAGCCCTGTTTGCGGCCCCAGTCGAAATCGTCAGGCGCATAGCCCGTGCCGCGCAACCCGATCTGAAAAACCTTGTCGATTTGCAGCAGGCCATCTTCGACCGCGCGGCGGAACGGGGTGCCGTGGGCGATCTTTTCGCCGAACATCTCGTCATTCGTGTCGGCATGGGCATCCACATGGATCAACGCGACCGGCCCGTGCTTGCGCGCAATGGACCGCAAGACTGGATAAGTCAGCGTGTGATCCCCGCCCAGCGTGATCGGCACGACATCGTGGCGCAAGATCTCATCATAGGCATCGGTGATGATGTCCATGCTTTTCTTCAGATCAAACGTGTTGATCGCCACGTCGCCAATATCGGCCACCTGCATGTTGGCAAAGGGCGCGGCCCCCGTTGCCATGTTGAACGGCCGCAGCATACAGCTTTCGGCACGGATCGCGCGCGGGCCATGCCGCGTTCCGGTCCGGTTCGAGGTGCCGATATCCATCGGTATCCCCACAAAACACGCATCCAGCCCCTGCGCGCTGTCTTGGGCGGGTAGCCGCATCATCGTGGTTCCACCCCCGAACCGCGGCATCTCGTTCCCGCCCAAAGGTTGATTGAACTGCGGCCCTGCGGTGTCTGGCATTTTGGTTCCCGTTGCACTTATCATTGGATTATCGCCGCACCCTAGCCAGAGCTAATCGGGCTAAAAATACCGTTACGCAAACTCTTACATTGTCATTTGGCAATGTAATCCCCCTCGTAAATCTCTTCGAGGATCGAAATGAACAGCTCGTTGACTTTGGGCAGGCCCCCGGATCGGGTGACGATCTGCATGATGCAGGTGTAATCCTCGTCGCTGTTGGGTAGGCGCCGAAGGCGGCCCTGCTGTTCCAACGGGATCGCCAGATGCAGGGGCAAGAGACCGATATAGGCCCCGCTGAGCACAAGGATCAGCTGCGCCTCAATCTCTTGCACGAACAGGTCCCGCTCGGACGGGTTCAGAGTCTTCCGCCGTTGTTGGTTCCAGTATCCGCGATGCACCCAGGCCTGACGCGCAATTACATCTTCTGTGATCATCTCTTCCGAGACATCGAACAGCGGATGCGCATCCGCGCAATAGAGCGCGTGGTTTTCCTCATATAGATCGGTCAGTTTCAAACCATTGCTAACATTATCAAAACTTCCGAACCCGATATGATAGCTACCGTCCAGAATACCCTGCAAAATCTCTTGTGGTTCTGAAATCGCCAGATCGATTCGAACGGCTGGTGCGGCCTCGGTGAAGCGTTTGATCGCTTGTGGCAGTTTGAAATTCTTATCGCTCGTGGTGGCATCGACCACGGCCAGTTTCAAACGGCCCACAAGGTTGCCCTTTAACTCGGCCAGATGGGTCGAGTGTTCGTCCAGCGTCCCAAGCAGCGCCATGCCGATCTGATGCACCATCTGCCCTTTCTCGGTCAGCAGAAACCCACGCCGTCCCCGTTGACATAAGCGCACGCCCAGACGCTCCTCTAACGCGGTAATGTGGTTCGAGATCGTGGGCTGGCTAAGACCAAGCTCGACCTGCGCAGCCGAAAAGCCGCGATTGCGCACAACACTGTCGAACACGGTCAAAAGATGGATGTCTGAGCCGGTGATTTTCATCGTTGCATTGAGCCAGAGAAATGTATCCGTTTGCAACGCGCTATTTGTAAAAACCGGCTTTCTGAATACGGTCGCGCCGGGAAACGCTTAAAATTTGATCCCGCTGCAGCACAACAAGGGGCCCGACATGAAAATCACCGCATTCCAGATGCAGGCGGGCGGCACCCCCGAAGACCGGTTTGATCAGTTGGAACAGGCCATGCGCGATGCCAAAGCAGAGGGCACCGATCTGCTGGTCGCGCCCGAGCTGGCGATTTCGGGATATGGGCGTGGGGCTGCGCTGCGGGCGTTGGCGCAGCCAAAAGACGGTCCATGGGTGCAAAAACTGCAGCAATTGGTGCGCGATCTTGGCATCAGCCTTGTCACCGGCTTTCCCGAAGCTGACGGCGACCAGCGTTACATCAGCGCTGTCATCATCAACAGCGCCGATCCCGATACACCGCTTATCTATCGAAAGAATTGCCTCTATGGCGAGTATGAAAAAGGGATTTTTCACACGCCCGAACGGTCAACAGTTTTAACAGAAATGCACGGCCTGAAACTGGGCTTTCTGATCTGCTATGACGTGGAGTTTCCGGAAAACGCCCGCAGACTGGCACAGGCTGGCGCGCAGGTGATTATCGTTCCGACCGCCATGGCCGAAGGACCCGCAGGCGCGTTCATTACGCAACATGTGGTTCCGGTGCGCGCGTTCGAGAACCAGGTTTTCATTGTCTATGCCAATCACGCAGGCACGGATGAAAGCTATAGCTATCAGGGCATGTCCTCGATCGTGGCCCCGGACGGACAGAGTCTGGCATTTGCACCGCAAGACGCACCTGCAATGATCTCAGCCCGGATCGATCCCGGAGAGTATGCGCAATCGCGCGCGGACAATCCGTACCTGTCCGATACGCTGACGCTTGAGCTGGCACGCCCGTGACTGGTCGGGGACTTCTGTATTGACCTCATCCCTCTCGATCCTGAACGGCTCAATCCAAACGATGGACGCCGCGGCCAGCAGATTTCAGGCGCTTTTCGTTCGGGGTAATCGCATCGAAGCGTTGGGGTCTGATGATGAAATCCGCGCCTTGTGTGATGAGACGACCCAAGTTTTGGACGCCGGCGGCGCAACAGTGCTGCCCGGGTTTGTCGAAAGTCACATGCACATTTTCTTCGGGGCTTATGCGCTCAGCGTGCTGCGGTTGGAAAACGTTACAGGCACCGCGGCCTTAACCCGCGCGATACAGGAATTTGCCGCTAAGAACCCCGATGAAACCCTGCTGGTGGCGCAGGGCTTGGCCTATGACGCGTTTGACGGCGGATGCAACGCGGATCGGCATATGTTGGATGCGATTTGCCCGGATCAGCCGCTGTTGCTGCAAAGCGCCGATTTCCACAACGGTTGGGCGAATACTGCCGCTTTGAAGGCCGCAGGTGTTATGCAGGGGCGGGATCTGGGCCCTGCATCTCACATAGAACTGGACGAGGATGGGGTCGCCACGGGCACGTTGATCGAACCCCCCGCCGTCAGCACGATTCAGGCGCTTGGCCGCCATGGCGGGCGCGAGGTTCTGGGGCTGGAGGGCGTCGAGCCCGCCGGGCATGTGACGCGCGACCAGCGTGAGGCGGACAAGGCGCTTTTGCGCGCAGGGCTGCGCTATTGCGCACGCCACGGGATCACCACGATCATCAACATGGACGGCAATCTCTACCAGGCCGGGTTGCTAAAAGAGATCGAGGCCGAAGGCGATTTGTACTGTCGGCTGGAATTGCCCTTTCACTTCACTCCCGGTGCGCCAGCCGAGAACATTGAGATCGCTGAAAGAATGCGCCGCGATTTGAACAGCGAGATGTTGTGGTGCAACCGCGTCAAATTCTTCATGGACGGCACTTTGGATGTGCAAACGGCCTATCGAATACAGGACTATCCCGGCACGCCCGGCCACAAAAGCGCGCCCCTTCATGACCCAGCACGCTTTGCCGAGCTGGCGACGGAACTGGACCGGCGCGGCTTTCAGATTGCGGTGCACGCCATTGGGGATGCATCCGTGAAAGTTGTTCTGGACGGTTATCAGGCCGCACTTGAGGCAAACGGCGCGATGGGAAACCGCCACCGCGTCGAACATATTGAGTTGCTTGACCCCGCCGATCGTCCACGGTTCTCGGAATTGGGTGTGATCGCCTCATTCATGCCGCCGCACCCGCCGGGCTGCGGGGATTTCCCGTTGGAACCTTTGACCTCGATCATCGGTCAGGACCAATGGCCCGACGCCTATGCATGGCGGACACTGAAAGAGGCGGGTGCTCGGGTTTGCTTTTCAAGCGATTGGCCTATTGCCGCCCTCCCACCCCTGACAGGTATCGACATCGCCATTAGCCGACGGGTTTGGGCCCCCGATCAGAAAGACGAACGGCTGAGTTTTGATGACACCCTTGCAGCCTATACCAGCGAAGGGGCTTATGCCTGCCGCCGCGACGAACAGTTTGGGCGTCTGGCGCCCGGATTGCTGGCCGATATCGTTGTGCTGGACCGTGAACTGACAGAGCGCAACGCAGGCCAAGCCGACGTGGCAGCGACGATCTGCAACGGAGTCGTCAGCTACGCCGCTAAAGGCTGAAGTCGATGCACAATCGGCCTGTCACATCCCCGGCCTGCAACCGATCCAGTGCAGAGTTGACCTGATCCAACGCTACAGTTTCCACATCCACCCCGAGTGGGCGCTGCGCCGCAAAATCCAGAAAATCCAACAGGTCCTGCCGTGTTCCAACGGACGAGCCGAACACCCTATGCCCACCGTCGATCAGCCACAGCATCGACAGGTCCACGGGGTCGTCCACCAACGCCACAGCTACAATATCGCTCAGCGGGTTCACCGCATCCCTGATCGTATCCCAGACCCTGGCTGTGGGCGCGAAGTTCAGCGTCACATCGGCGCCCCCGGCCTGACGCACGGCCGCCCCGGCATCCGGGCCCGCAAGGATGCCCAGATCCGCCCCAAGCCTTTGCGCAGTCCGCAGTTTGGCCGGGTCCTGGTCCACGACGATCACTCGGGCCCCAAGGGCTTTGGCGATCAGAACCGCGTATTGTCCCAAGCCACCGGCACCGATGATCAGAGCGTTCTGCCCTGCCTCCAGCTTGGACCGTTTGAGTGCGCTCCACGCAGTCAACCCAGCGCATAACAGTGGCGCCCCTGTGATCGGATCGATCTGATCCGGGATTTCAAGGGCAAAGCAGGCCTCAAGCACGGCATATTCGGCAAAGGCCCCGTCTTGCTCGACCCCACGGGCCCGTTGCGCGGGACAGTAATTCTCTAGCCCGGATCTGCAAGGCTTGCAGTCAAGGCAGGTGTCATACAGCCATGGCAACCCGACACGTGCGCCGATGGATGGTGCATTCCGGGTGCCCGCACCGACGGCCACAACCCGGCCTATGCCTTCATGACCGAACACTCTGGGATACGCACTTTCAGGTAGCGGCTCGTCCCGCAGATGAAGATCGCTATGGCAAATACCGCAGCTTTCCAGTTTCACCAAAACCTGACCTTGGGCGACCTTCGGCAAGGGTATCTCGGTCACCACCAAAGGGGCACCCGGCCCCGTACTGACCGCTGCTTTCATCGTGCTTGGAAGACCAGTCATAACACCCCGTTTGTTACACCCCGATAGCCTCGGATCACCCCGAAAATGCTCTCAGAACCATAGATCGAAAGATCATGACGATCCACGCTTTGCCGAGGCTGATCTTAGAGACGCACGACCGTGCCACAGCGCAGCTTAAGCTACCCCGCTACTCACTGCGCAAGCGAGGCACGGGCTTGCGGGACCAATCGGCGCTCATTTTTCAGATGGATCAGCCTCGGCATAGTCCCTCAGGCGTTCGATGTCGGCGATCTCGGCATGATTGCGGTTGATCTTAACGCCAACCGCCTTGAGGCGCGAAAACGCGCGGCTCAGGCTTTCCGGCTTCATCCCAAGACGGCCTGCAATCAGCATCTTGTCATAGGGCAGTTCGACATCGCAGCCGCTGGTTTCGTCGTCGCAAAGGCCCAGCAAAAACTCCGCGACCCGCTGCGCGCCGGTCTGCGCCTTGAGCTGTTCCAGCTGCGCCACCAGCGCGTGAAGATGGGTAAAGGTCGAAGCCAGAATCGACACTCCGATTTCCGGGTCTTCCTTCATCAGCGACAACAAGAGCGGGCTGGGAATATGCATGATATCGCAGGCCGAGACCGCCTCGGCAGACACAGGATAAGGGACATTCCGCAGCGCAACCGCTTCGCCAAAGCTTTCGCCACGGGTAAAGACGCTCACCACCGCCTCTGCCCCGGTCGGAGACATGCGAAACAGCTTGACCCAGCCTGCCAGAACCACGTGAACGGCCTTGGCCTCTTCTTCCTGCAGGAAAATCGTCTCGCCGCGGTCGTAGCTGCGCCAAATAGCGTGACTCAACAGCGTATCGACATGTTGATCCGGCAAGCTCTTGAGCAATAGCGACTGCCGCGCGATTGCCTTTTGTGTTTCATGTGCCAAGAAAGTTCCCCTGCTTCCCTGATCGATTGTCTGAACAGTACGATCCTCTGGATCAGGCTATGCCAAAGCTGGGAACAACGCACCAGTCTTTTCCCGCATCAACTTGACTATTGTCATGTTGCGAGGGTCGCCGGACGCATACCCTTGGATCAAAGCCAGTAATCCGGGGAGCAATCAAGATGAACTACGAGCGATTTTTCACCCAGAGTCTGGACGACCTGCGGGACGAGGGAAATTACCGCGTTTTCATTGACTTGCAACGCCACTGCGGATCGTTCCCGAACGCCCGCCAGACCGATGGTTCAGTCCAGCGGGACGTGCGCATCTGGTGTTCCAACGACTACCTTGGCATGGGTCAACACCCATCTGTGATCGAGGCAATGCATGACGCATTGGACCGCTGCGGCGCAGGGGCCGGGGGCACGCGAAACATATCAGGCACCACTCACGACCACGTGCTGCTAGAGGCCGAGCTGGCCGAGCTGCACGCAAAAGAAGCCGCGCTTCTATTTACTTCCGGATATGTTTCGAATTGGGCCGCCCTCGGTACCCTGGCCGCGAAAATCCCCGGTTTGATCGTGTTTTCGGACGCGTTGAATCATGCCTCGATGATCGAAGGTATCCGCCATTCGCGCGCGCAGAAGGTGATCTGGAAGCACAATGATCTGGAAGATCTTGAGGCGAAACTGGCCGCCGCCGATCCGGACGCACCGAAGATGGTCGCGTTCGAGTCCGTTTACTCAATGGATGGCGACATCGCCCCGATCAAAGAGATCTGCGATCTGGCCGACAAATACGGCGCGATGACTTACCTCGACGAGGTGCACGCCGTTGGCCTTTACGGCCCGCGTGGTGGCGGTATTGCCGAGCGCGAAGGTCTGATGGACCGTCTGACCGTGATTGAGGGCACTCTGGGTAAGGCCTTTGGTGTGGTTGGCGGCTATATCGCGGCCTCTGCGGCGTTGTGTGATTTTGTGCGCAGCTTTGCTAGCGGATTCATCTTTACCACCGCTCTGCCGCCGTCGATTGCCGCAGGGGCCGCTGCGTCGATCCGCCATCTGAAGCAATCGAATGTCGAGCGCGACCTGCAAAAGGCCCGCGTGGCGCACGTGCGCGCGCGGTTGGATGCGGAAGGTATCCCGCATCTGCCCAACCCCAGCCACATCATCCCGGTGATGGTGGGCGATCCGGTTAAATGCAAATTCATCTCGGACACACTGCTGGAAGAGTTCGCGATTTACATTCAGCCGATCAATTACCCCACCGTGCCGAAAGGGACCGAGCGGCTGCGGATCACACCGTCCCCGGTTCATACAGACAAGGATATCGACCATCTGATAGGTGCTCTCTCAGAGCTATGGCACCGCTGCCAGATCGCTCGGATGCCGATGGCCGCCCAATAATCAATACGCCTCCTTTTGCTAAAGACTGCGCCGTCTCATCTGAGGCGGCGTTTTTTCAGATCAGGTAGAGGGAGAAGATGACAACGGCAAAGCTGATCAGCACCATCATGAAGCCGCGCAGCCAGGCGGGGCTCGTGGCAAGCTCGAGATAGCGCGCAAGGATGATGCGGGATTTGGTGAGTGCCAGGATCAGGATGCAAGCGCCGAGGGCTTTGGGGGCTATCGGCAAAAGTGTCAGAATCGCAGATGCAATGCTGAGAGCCAGAAGGACGAGCCATGCGCGTGTGAGCGAACTCGGGAGCCTCCGGCGGGAGTATTTTTGAAAAGATGAAGGTGTGGGCATTGCGTTTATCCCAGCAGGTAGATTACGGGAAAGAGCATGATCCAGACCAGATCGACCATGTGCCAGAACTGTGCGCCCGCCTCGATGTTTCGTGGATCGTCGCGCCACGCGATCAGCAGCAGGATGGCGACGCCGGCCAGCACATGGGCGGCGTGAAAGCCGGTGAGCAGGTAATAGAACAGGAAAAACGGGTGGGTCTCGTAGGTGATGCCTTGCGCGGCTTTGCCTGCATATTCCGCGCCTTTGATAATCAGGAATACAACGCCCAGCCCAGCTGCCGCGATCAGCGCCAGACGGGCGGCAGTGCGGCGCGCGGCTTGTCGCCAGTGCAGGGCCTGTGCGGCGAGGTAGCCGGATGTGATCAGGACGGCAGTATTGAGCGCCGCGCCGGTGCGGTAGAGATGCGATTGTGCTTCGACAAAGCCTGCGGGGTCGGTCAGGCGCACGCCCATGAAGGCGATCAGCCCGGCGCCAAAGACCAGCAGTTCCGAGATGATCAGCACCCACATCAGCAACTCGCCCGGAAGCTCGTCGATCAGGGAAGTGTCGCTCATGCGCCGACCAGCTGGCGGTAGACCTGCGGCAGCGCCATGGTCAGGCGGTGCGGGTCAGGGATGACGGCGAACCCGCCTTGACCGAACATGCGTGGAAACCAGCTTTTGCCGGTTTTGTCGATGGTGACGCCAAAGACAGATTGCCCGGCGCGGCGGGCCTCGCGGACTGCCATGCAGGTGTCTTCGATACCGTGGCGGCCTTCGTAATGGTCCAGATCGTTTGGCTTGCCATCAGTGATGACCAGTAACAGCCGACGCTTGCGGGACTGTTCTGCCAGATCGGCAGAACAATGGCGGATCGCAGCGCCAAGGCGTGTATAGTGGCCGGGGCGCAGCGAAGCGATGCGTTGTTCTACTGTGCCGCCCATCGGCTCATCAAACTGCTTGCAGCGCTGCACATAGACGCGCTGGCGTTTCAGCGAGCTGAAGGCGTGGATGGCGAAATCGTCGCCGCAGGCATTCAGGCCCCACGCCAAAGCGGCCAGTGCCTCGCGTTCGATGTCGATCACGGCGCGGCCCGTCACCGCGCTTTCGGTCGACCGGCTGACGTCCAGCAGGATCGAGACCGCCAGATCGCGCGCCTCGGGACGGGACTGCATCCAGATGCGTTCATTGCCTTCGCCGCTGGCATGGCGGTCGATTTCGGCGCGCACGGCGGCTTCAATATCCAGCTGATCACCGTCCAGATGGCCTCGTGTCATCACGCGACCGGGGCGCAGCGCCTCGAACTGGCGTTTGACGGCGCGGATGCGGCGGGCGGTGGCGGGGTCTTTGCCGAATTCGGCGGCATCCTCGCGGATGTCGGCATCGGACAGCAATACGTTCACATGGTCCGGCAGGTATTGCCCTGTGCGCACATCCCATTCGGGATAGAGAATGCGGCCAGACAGACGCTCGCGATTCACGTCCTCGGGTGCGAGGTCGAGATGCAGTTTCAGCTTGGTCGGCGGGGCCTTGGAGATCTGGCCCAGCCCGATCTCTTCCTGATCGTCGGCGGCTTTCTTGGCGTTGTCGGGGTCGTCGTCGTCGATGCGCCGGTTGATATTCAGGAACTCGGCCCAGCTGAGGATCGCTTCGAACTTGTGCAGGATGAAACTGTCGCTGCGGTTCGCCTGATCCGATTTGCGGCGGCGGGCGCGGTGGGTTTTTTCGCCCGATTCTTCGGGTTCACCTTCGGTGTCGGGATTTTCGACCTCGTTATGTTCGGAAAAGCCAACGGCGCGCAGCTCGGGCCACAAGGGCACCGGGCGCATCGGTTGGTAGCCGCGCGGGGCGGTCAGGTCGTCGTCCAGCGTCAGAAGCTGCTCGGCCTTTGGCGACAGGGGTGCCAGGTCGCCCAGCTTGTGCCGGATCAGTTCCTCAACCGCAGCCTCAACCGGCGGCAGGCCGGGAATGTCACGGTGGTGCAGGACGCCCTTGCAAAGCTCGGTATAAAGCGGGCGCAGGCCGGGGGCGTCGTCGAGCGTCGCCACAACCATGTCCTGCGCTGCAATCAACGCGCGCAGATCGGCGCGCAGCGGATCATCTTCGTCAATTCGTGTTCCGGCATGGGCGGCAGCAGCGGCCAGCCAGACATAAAGCGCACCGTTTGCTTCGCGCGCGGGGAATACCGCCAACCGGTCGGGCAGGCGAAGAACTTCACCATCGAAGGACGCGCGCGGCATCAACTCTGCCTCGGTCGCCAGCTTGCGGCGCCAGCTCAGGCGGTGGCGTGAAATCTCGGGTGAGACCGGGCGCAATTCAACGCCCGGGCTACCCCCAAGTCCTCGGAAGAGGACGGCCAGCCGCCCCGCGACCTCAGAAAGGTCGACCGCGGCTCCAACATGCACCTCAGGTGCATCGAGGCGGCTGGCAAGGGTGTGCCACAGTTTCCCGATCGTTTCTTCGGGTTCCCATGGCTCAAAATCGATCCTGACCATCGGCCGGCCTCACCCAAAGACAGCCGTGACAAGATCGAGGAGCCCGCGTTTGATGTCCTCATCATCAGTCAGAGGTTCAACCATAGCGGCAAGGATGGCGCGGTCGGTGGACATGCCTTGCGCGATCAGCGTCGCGGCATAGACAACCAGACGGGTGGAGACGCCTTCCTCAAGGTCCTGACCCTTGAGCCCGCGCAGCTTGTTCGCCAGCCGGATCAGCGGCTTGCAGCGTTCCAGCGCCAGCCCGCTTTCCTGGGCAACGACTTCGGCCTCCATCTCAGGCGAGGGGAAGTCGAACTCCAGCGAGATAAACCGCTGACGGGTCGAAGGTTTCAGGGTTTTCAGGATATTCTGGTATCCGGGGTTGTAGGATGCCACCAGCATGAAGCCGGGCGCGGCCTCAAGTTCCTCGCCAGTGCGATCGATCGGAAGGATGCGCCGGTCGTCGGTCAGCGGGTGCAGCACGACAGTCACGTCCTTGCGGGCCTCGACCACCTCATCAAGGTAGCAGATCGCGCCTTCGCGCACCGCGCGGGTCAGGGGGCCATCGACCCAGACAGTTTCGCCGCCTTTCAGCAGATATCGCCCGATCAGGTCGGCGGCGGCAAGGTCATCGTGGCAGGCCACGGTGTAAAGCGGGCGGCCAAGCTTGGCGGCCATGTGGGCCACGAAACGGGTTTTGCCGCAGCCTGTCGGGCCTTTCAGCAGAACCGGCAGGTCGTTGGTGTAAGCGGCGCAGAAGACGTCGCATTCATCGCCTTGGGGCAGGTAGAAGGGGGCGTCAGCCGCCCCCTCGTTCAGTTTCATGGAGCCGTCCATATCCATCACTCCGCAGGGGTTTCAGCTGCGCCGGGTTCAATGATCTCTTTCCGGGGAACCCAGATCGAGTAGATGAACAGCAGCGCACCAAGGACCACAACGATGCCAGAGCCAAGGCGCATCCAGTAGAAGATGGCGACCTGATCCTGCACATCCATGAAGTAGTCACCGACCACCCGCTGCATGTGCGTCTGCACGGTTCCGGCGAAGGTCAGCACGAAGGTCATGAAGACCATGCCGCTGGTCATCAGCCAGAACGAACCCATGTTCAGAACCTGATTATAGGGATCGCGGTTCTTGAGGATCGGCATCGCATAGCTGAAGATCGCCAGGTTGAGGCAGACATAGGCACCATAGAAGGCCAGGTGACCGTGGGCTGCAGTGATCTGTGTACCGTGGGTATAGTAGTTCACCCCGTGCAGCGTGTGCAGGAAGCCCCAGACACCGGCTCCGAAGAAGGCCAATGTGGCACAACCCAGCGACCACAGCAGAGCGGCCTTGTTGGGATGGTCCCGGCGGCCCTTCCAGACCATGACGAAGGCAAAGGCCATCATCGCGAAGAACGGGATCACTTCGAGGCTCGAGAAGATCGACCCGATCCACTGCCAATAGCCCGGCGTACCGATCCAGTAATAGTGGTGGCCAGTGCCAAGGATGCCCGAGAACAGCGCGGCGGCGACGATGACATACAGCCATTTCTCGACGATCTCACGGTCCACACCGGTCAGCTTGAGCATCAGGTAGGCGAGGATCGAGGCCATGATCAGCTCCCACACACCTTCAACCCACAGGTGGACAACGTACCACCAGTATTGCTTGTCCAGCGACAGGTTGCCCGGGTTGTAGAAGGCAAACAGGAACAGCAGCGCCAACCCCCAAAGACCCAACAACAGGATGTTGGTGATGGCGGTCTTCTTGCCCTTCAGAACGGTCATCGACACGTTGTAAAGGAAGATCAGCGCGGCCACGACGATGCCGGCCTTGACCCATTTGGGTTGTTCAAGGAACTCGCGCCCCTCTTTGCCCAGCAGCCAGTTGCCTTCGAACAGGTTGAAGACGTAAGTCACAACCACGCCCAGCGTGCCAACCACAAGGATGATAAGCTGTAGATAGGCCAGCTTGGGCGAATGGATCTCACGCTCGGCCTCTTCCGGGATCAGGAAATAGGCGGCCCCGAAGAACCCAAGGATCAGCCAGACGATCAGAGAGTTGGTGTGCAGCATCCGCACGATGTTGAACGGCAGAAGCTCGCTCAGGAAATTGGGGGATACATAGATCAGACCGGCCAGCAGGCCGCCGATCACCTGTATCGCGAACAGGCCCATGGCTACGGCAAAGTAGGCGTAGGCGATTTTTTGGGATTCGTATTTCATTGTCCTTGTCCCTTTCTCAGCCCGCCTCGTTGGGCGGCCAGCCCTGCGCGTCGATATTGTCCGTCCAGATCAGGAAGTTGGTCAGATCGCGCAGCTCTTCGTCGCTGAGGTTGAAATTGGGCATCTGCCGGCGACCGGGAATGCCGGTCGGTTGTGCTTCCATCCAGCCCTTGAGGGATTCAAAGGCCGATTCCGGGTCGTCCAGGACACCCCAGCGGGTCATCACGTTGCCGACCTCGGGGGCAAAGTAAGCCCCTTCGCCGAGGATAGAGTGACAGTTGATGCAGGCGTGTTTTTCCCAGACATGCTTGCCCCGAACCACACTTTCATCGAGCTTTGCCGAGTTCTCGGAATTCACGATGTACAAGTGCGAATGGGCCGACAGGGCCAGAAAGATGAGGATGAAGAACAGGGACCCGCCATAGAATATGTTGCGAGCCATGCTCTTTGTCATGACTTCTCGCATTGCGCTCTCCTTTGCGCAGATTAGTTCGTATGGTGACAATGGCGGTTGGGCCGCGGGGCTTCCTTAACGAAAGTCAAGACTGCGTGAGGGAATGGTTAAGACCACGGAATATATGAATATTCAGGCTGTGCGTGGACCGGTCAGGGCCGACCACATGGCGATCAGATAAAGCGTGAAGGCCCCGATCCACAGCCCATCCACCACCAGCATCACGGTCAGATAGCCAGTGGTCAGATCCGACCCCACCCATCTGAGAATCGCCGCCAGTGCCATCAGCCCATAGGCCACCGCCATCGGTGGCGGCGCGATCAGTGCCCGCCCACTATGACCTAGCGCGGCGCGGCTCATGACCGCCAGGGTCATGCCGCCAACGCAGCCGATGCCCAGTACATGCAGCGCCGCGATTTCATTACCGATACCCAGCAGGGACATGCCCCACAGGATCAGGCCCAGCGCCAGCATCCCCAGCCCGACATGCAGCGCGATCAGGATCGGCTGCCGCAGCGCCCAGGCCGACCGCCAGCGCACCATGCGCAGGATCTGCACGAGGCCAAGCAACAGCGCGACCGCTCCGGTCAGCGGGCTGAGGCCCAGCAGCAATGCGCTCAGCGGCAGCAGCAGGGCGATGATCATTCCGGCCTTGTCCAACGCTGCCACCGAGACGGGCCATGCCGCCTCGGGCGCGCCGTCGCGTTTCATTGCGTTGCGGGTGAAGGCGGGGGTGATCCGCCCGCCCAGAATCGCGATCATTGAACATAAGGTCAGCAACCCTGCGCGCAGGCCGAGATTCAAAGTATCACCGGTGACCCCAATCCATTCCAGATGGATCAGAAGATTGGCAACCCAGATCAGACTGAGCAGCAGCAGGAACACCATGTTCTGCGGTTTGGGCCGCCGGATCAGCTGAGTCGCGATCTTCGCCGCAAGAATCGGCACGAAGGCCAGATCAAGCAACGCCACCAGAACCGGGGGCACCACGCCCGAGAACCACATCGCCAGACGGCCCAGCAGCCACAAGCCCGCGGCCAGCGTGATGAACCGCGCCTGCGCCTCTTTCGCTCCGGTCCAGTTTGGCACGGCAGTCAGGAAAAACCCGCCCAGCGCGGCGGTGGCATAGCCAAAGATCATCTCGTGCGCGTGCCACATCGGCGGGGTCATGGCGTAGGACGGATCGCTGTAAGGCACCGCGCCGGTCTGCATCATCAGCCAGACGCCCCAGACCCCGCCCACGAACAGGCCGTATAGCCCAGCAGACAGGAAAAACACCCGAAACCCTTCGCCAAATACCCGTACGATGATTGCCGACATGCCCGCTCTCCTCGGCCTTGATGGCTTTGGCGTGCAGCCTAGCGGGGATCGGTCTGCGCGGACTTAACCAAGGTCAAGACGCAGAAAACATACGCCAAAAACGCTTATTTTATTGGACGCATTTTTTACCCGGCGGCACGTTTTGCGTCCCTTCCGTTGACTTTCGTCAAGGATGACATCCGCGTGATGTCCCACTCTTGAGCCTGCCTCACCAGCAAATGGAGAGTGATCATGTCACTTGGAATCAGCTACAACAGAACTGGCCGCGCCTTTGGGGTCGGTTTGGCGATGCTGCTGGGCAGCGTCGCTGCGCCAACCTTCGCCGACGAACCAACCCTAAGCAAGGAAGCCTTTGAATCATCGAAACAGCTTTACTTTGAGCGGTGCGCGGGCTGCCACGGCGTGTTGCGCAAAGGTGCGACAGGTAAAAGCCTTGAGCCATTGGTAGAAACGAAAAATGCCGATGGAACTGTCACCGAGTCCGGGACCCTCAAGCTGGGTCAGGAACGACTCGAACGGATCATCGCTTGGGGTACCGAAGGCGGGATGAACAACTTCTCGGACGTTATGACCGAGGACGAGATCCGCGACATGGCGACCTATATTCAGATGGAGCCGCCCAAGCCGCCCGAGATGTCGCTTGAACAGATGATGGCGACCCGCAAGGTCTATGTCGAACCCGAAGACTATCCGTCCGAGCCGCTGCACGGCCGCAACTGGGAAAACTTCTTCGTGGTCATCGAACGTGACGTAGGCAAAGTAGCCGTGATCGACGGCGACACCAAAGAAGTGTTGGCCCATATCCCGACAGGCTACGCGGTGCACGTTCTGAAAGCCTCCGAGCATCACAAGCTGGAAGAACCGGAAAATCCGGGGCGCTTCTGGTACACCATGGGCCGCGACGGCAAGATGACTAAAATCGACCTGTGGCAACAGCCCGAGAATATGCTCGTGGCCGAGGTTACCATCGGGTATGACGCCCGTGACGTGGCCGTATCCGGTGATGGCAAATATGTCATCGGTGGTGCCTATTGGCCTCCGCATTTCGCGATCGTCGATGCCGAAACCATGGAGCCGAAAAAGGTCGTCTCGACCCGCGGTGTGAACGTGGACGGGGACTATGTGGAAGAAAGCCGTGTGGCCGCCATCTACACCACCCCGAACGAGCCCACTTGGATCGTCGCAGTCAAGGAACTCGGCCAGCTCTGGCAAGTGGATTACACCGACCTGGACAATCTGCGTATCGACAAGATCGACAGCGCCAAGTTCCTGCATGACGGTTTCTTCGACCCAACCGGTCGTTACTTCCAGATCGCCGCAAACGCGTCGAACAAGATGGTTGTCGTGGACACCCAGACTCACAAGCTGGAGGCCCTGATCGATACAGCACCGTTGCCGCACCCCGGCCCCGGTGCCAACTGGGATGACCCGAATTGCGGTCCCGTTGCCGGTACAACCCACCTGGGCGAAGGCACAGTCACCGTTTGGGGCAACGACCCCGAAGGTCACCCGGATCAGGCATGGCAGACTTGCTATGAGGTGGAAACTGACGGACCCGGTCTGTTCATTCGGACACACCCGAACTCGGATTACATCTGGGCCGACCAGACCAAGCACCCTGAGCCTGAAATTCAGCAATCGGTGCAGGTGATCGACAAGGCAACCGGTGAGATCGCAAAAACGATCCAGATCACCGAAGAGGAAGGCAACGTCGCCGTCCACTTCGAGTTCAACCAGGACGGCACCGAGGTTTGGGTTTCCAAGTGGAACCGCTCAACCTCGAAAGAACCTAACGGTGAGATCGTGATCTTCGACGCCAAAACGCTGGAAGAGATCGGTCGCGTGAAGGGGCTGTTTGCTCCGACCGGTAAGTTCAACGTCTACAACCGTTCGAACCACGTCACCTGACGGGTTCAGCACCTGACACCGGAAAGGGCGGGCCCCTCGCCCGCCCTTTCCACGTTTGACACATCAGCCAAATCCACAGGCCTGACACCGAAGGCCAGAGAAGAAAGCCAAAACGGAGCCCGGATATGACCTCGGAACCGGAAAAGAAAAAACCGATCTGGCGCCGGTATTTCCTGTGGGGAATGCCCGTGGCCGGCATCGCTGCGGCCTTTGCCGCCGGCATCATCTTCTGGGGCGGGTTCAACACCGCCATGGAAGCGACCAACACCAAGGAATTCTGCGTCTCGTGCCACGAGATGCGCGATTTCGTCTATGAGGAATATACCGGCACGATCCACGACGTGAACCGGTCCGGCGTGGGCGCGGTCTGTTCCGACTGTCACGTGCCCAAGGACTGGACGCATAAGATGATCCGCAAGATCAAAGCGTCCAAAGAGCTGTATGGCAAGATGGTCGGCACCATCAACACGCGCGAGAAATTCGAAGCCAAGCGCGTGCATCTGGCGATGAACGAATGGGAGCGGATGAAAGCCACCGACTCGCGTGAATGCCGCAACTGTCACGATTTCGAATCGATGATGCCCGAATTCCAAAAACCCCGCGCGCGGCAGCAACACCTGAACGCGATGACCGTTGGTCAGACCTGTATCGACTGCCACAAGGGGATTGCACACTCGGATGCCCGTGAACGGGCGGATGAGGATTACCTGGAAGAACTCGAAGCCCCAAACCCAGCGTTCATTCGCGAGATCCCGGCTGAATATCTGGCCAGCCTGGAACGCATCGAAGCCAAGGAAGCCGCCGACGCCGAGGCTGAAAAAGTCGCCCGCGCAGCGCAGCAAGAGGCGGTACAGGCGCAGATCGCAGCCGCCGTGGATGCCGCTGTGGCCGAAGAACGCGCCAAGGCTGCAGGCGAAGAAGCCGCAGCGCCAGCGGGTGACGGCAGCGATGTCGGCATCAATATCGATTGGGCCGCTGTTCCAAGTGCGGATATGAAGCTGTTCTATCCGGGTCAGGCTTCGTTCGAATGGGTCCAGAACGGTAGATCGCATGGCGGCGCACGTCCTTTGACCAAAGGCGGCGACAAATGCACCACCTGTCACGCCGCAGAACTGGACGCGATCGGTAACAAGATCGTGGCCGGTGGCGATCTGGAACCAACGCCGATCCCCGGTAAGCGTGGCGTCATCGATGCAACCGTACAGGCGGCCCATGATGACGAGACCCTGTATATCCGCCTGCAATGGCCGGATGCGGGCCACAACCCTGCCCCCTTCGTCGATGGCGGCAAAATGGACCCCGACAACCAGATCAAAGTGGCGATGATGATCACCGGCACTGGCATCGAGATGGGCGATCAGGTGGGTTGCTGGGCCTCGTGCCATGCCGACAACACCTATATGCCCTTTGATCCGGGCGCGGATGCGATTGCCGCCAACGGAGATATCTCAGGCCGTCTGAGCGCTCAGGACACGGTGACCAAATACATCAGCGAAAGCCGAACCGAGGTCGAGATCAAAGGCCGTCGCGGCAAGGCGCTGGGTGGCTGGGACAAGCTGCAGGCCGCCGAGCAGATCGAACAGTATCTGGCCGATGGCACCTATCTGGACCTGATGCGCGTCTATGCGGACGGCAGCGCCACCAATGGCTACCTACTGGAACAGCGCGTGGTCAATGACGGCGAGATCGCCGCCTCCGCCAGCCTGGACGGCGGCCTCTGGACGGTCGTATTCACCCGCCCGCTGAACTCTGGCGCGGCCGGTGACGTGCCGCTGGAATCCGGTCAGACCTATACGGTTGGCTTTGCCATCCACGATGACTTTGCCGCCGCACGGTTCCACCACGTGACGTTGGATACCAGCCTGGCGCTGGATGATGACAGCGCCTTTATCAACGTGGTCAAACAGTAACAGATCGGGGCCGGATAGCCCGGCCCTTTCCCAACCCTAAGGAGAGGTCGATGAAACCCCAAAACCTTCTTCCTGCCCTGCTGCTTCTGGCCTCACCCGCGCTGGCAGCGGATGACGACATCGCCGCCACCTGCGCCGAGGCCGAAGAACGCTATGTCGAACTGTTCGGCCAGCCCTCATCTGCTGTCGAGGATGCCGAGGTGGTGCTGATGTACAAGTACCTGTTCTGCCCGGTCGAACTGACGGTCAAGGCAGGCACCACGGTACGCTGGGTGAATGTCGACAAACGCACCAGCCATTCGGTCCTGCTGAAGGATGGCAGCGAACCCGAAAGCGACCGGTTGTTTCCCGAGGAATCGGTGGATCTGACCTTTCTTACCCCCGGTCCGCAGGAATACCTGTGCGGGCCGCATTGGGAAACACAGAACATGATCGGAATGATCACCGTCGAACCCTGAGCCGAGGCAACCATACAGGCACGAAAGAGGAGCGCGGGCGCAAAACCCGCGCTCCTTAACTTTAGTCAAGGAGGTTTGCTTTCGATTGCGCCAGTCTGACCCCATGACACGCCCGGCTCACCCAGCAACGTCACCGGATCGCGCAGGACCTCCGGGCTCAAGGAACATTCAGACCAAGCGAGTTCACACATGAGCGGTAAGGTTTTTCTGATTGGCGCAGGCCCCGGCGACCCCGAACTGATGACCCTGCGCGCCCTGCGGATGCTGCAAGAGGCGGATGTGGTGGTTTATGACCGTCTGGTCTCGGCCGATATCCTGAACCTGCACGCCGATGGCGCGCGGCTGATCCCGGTGGGCAAGGCGCCCAAATGCCATACGGTGCCGCAGGATCGCATCAATGACATCCTCGTCGAAGAAGCCCGCGCAGGCCATACGGTTGCGCGGCTGAAAGGCGGCGATCCGATGATCTTTGGCCGCGGCTCGGAAGAGGCCGCGTATCTGATGGCCAACGGCATCCCGGTCGAATACGCGCCGGGGATTACGGCGGCGCAGGGCGCGTCCAGTTCCACCGGCGTGCCGCTGACCCATCGCGGGCTGGCGACCTCGGTGCAATATGTCACCGGGCATCGGCAGGCCGACAAGGTGCTGGATCTGGACTGGAAACGCCTGGCCGATCCCGACTCGACGCTGGTCGTCTATATGGGCGTCGCCAATATCGGCCAGATCGCGATGGGGCTGATGACCGAGAACCTGCCTGGCTCGACCCCGGTTCTGGCCGTCGGAAAGGCTACCACCCCGGACGAGCGCCGCATGGTGTCCCGACTGGACCGGCTGGCTGCGGATGTGCGTGCGGCTGACCTGAAAGCGCCGACACTGTTCATCATCGGCAAGGTGGTTTCGCTATACGCAGAACAGCCTGTGGCTGAGCTATTGGAGCAGGCTCATGGCTAAGCTTGGCCGTAGAAAACCGGCACAGCGACCATCGGCGGGACGCAAGGGTTGGACCGCGCGTGCCACCCTCTCGACGGCTGTGCTTTTGGCCACAACAGCCTTTGCCGCCGACACACTCGACCCTAACGCCCTGAAACGCCTTGTGCATCAGGATTGCGGCTCGTGCCATGGGCTGTCGCTGAAGGGCGGCCTTGGCCCTGATCTGCGGTCCCAAACCCTTGAACACTATGACGCCGAGGTTCTGACCGGCGTGATCCTCGACGGCATCCCCGACACCGCGATGCCCCCTGGCGGCCCCTGATCAGCGAAGAAGAGGCCGAATGGATCGCCCGTTACCTGCTGGCACAGGAGGCCCAATGAAACAGCTCATCCTCACCCTCGCCGCGACGCTGCTGATGACCACGGCGCAAGCCGAACCGACAGCGACCGGAGACCTGGGCCTTGTGATCGAACGCGCCAAGGGCTCGGTCCTTCTGGTCGATCAATCCGACCGCGCCGCGCTGGCCCGGATCGAAGGGCTGGGCGACCTGTCCCATGCCTCGCTGGTATATTCGCCCGACCAGCGTTTCGCCTATGTGTTCGGCCGCGACGGCGGGCTGACCAAGGTCGATATCGTCACCCGCCAGATCGTGAACCGTGTGGTGCAGGCGGGCAATGCCATCGGCGGTGCGATTTCGGATGACGGTAAACTGGTCGCCGTGTCGAATTATGAACCCGGCGGCGTGCGCGTCTTTGATGCGGACACGCTGGAAATGGTCGCCGACATTCCCACCGACAGCAAAACCATCGGGCTGGTCGATGCGCCCGGTCGCCGGTTCGTGTTCACCATGTGGGACACAGGCGAGACCTGGATTGCCGATTTCGCCAAGGGCGACCCGGCGATCACCAAGATCCCCGATATGGGCAAGAATCCCTATGACGCGCTGATCACCGCCAATGGCCGGACCTATATCACCGGCCTCTTTGGCGAGGACGGTCTGACCGCGCTGGACTTGTGGTCTGAGACGCCCGAACCGATCCGCGTGCTGCCAAACTATGGGCGCGGGCAGGAAGAGATGCCGGTCTACAAGATGCCCCATCTAGAAGGCTGGGCGCTGACCGGGCGCGAGTTCGTTCTGCCGGCCGTCGGCCATCACGAGGTTCTTTGGATCGATGCGGACACCCTGACCGAAACCGGGCGCACGCAGACTCATGGCCAGCCGGTCTTTGCAATGGCGCGGCCTGACGGGCGGCAGGTCTGGGTGAATTTCGCCCACCCGCTGAACGATACGATCCAGGTCATTGATTCAGTGACCAAAGAAATCATCCACGAATTCAAACCGGGGCCCGCCGTGCTGCATATGGAGTTTACTCCACGCGGGCACGAGGTCTGGATCAGCGTGCGCGATGCCAACAAGGTCATGGTCTACGACACGCAGAGCTTCGAGAAACTGCGCGAGATTGAGGCTGACAGCCCATCCGGCATTTTCTTCACCGCCCGCGCGCACAGAACGGGGCTGTAACCGATGCAACATATCACTGACCCCATCGATTGCCGTCTGCTGGACGAGTTCCAGCGCGATTTCCCCATAACCACGCGTCCGTTTCAGGTTTTGGCCGACGCGCTTGGTCTGGACGAGGCCGAAGTGCTCGACCGGCTGGCGCGGATGCGCAAGACCGGGCGCATCACCCGGGTAGGCGCGACCATCGCGCCCGGCGCGGTATCCGCCAGCACCCTTGCCGCTGTCGCCGCCCCTGACGCGCGTCTGGAAGAGGTTGCTGCCCTGATCGACGCGGAACCCGGCGTGAACCACAATTACCAGCGCGAGGATGACTGGAACCTGTGGTTCGTGGCCACCGGCCCGGACCGCGCGCATGTGAACGAAACACTTGCACGGATCAGCCGCCGCACCGGATTGCGCGTGCTGGACCTGCGGCTGGTACGCCCGTTCAACGTCGATCTGGGGTTCCGGATGTCGGGCGAGACCCGCAATGTTCCCGGCCCCCGCAAAGTGGATTGTTCAGCCATGAAGGACGGCGACCGGCCGCTGCTGCAGGCGCTCAGCTCCGGGCTATCGCTGGTCGCAGAACCCTATGCAGCACTGGCCCGGTCCTTGAGCCGCAGCACAGTCGATGTGATGGGACGGATCGAGGCCCTGCACGCGGCCGGGATTATCTCGCGCCTCGGCGTCATTGTGCGCCACCGCGCTTTGGGTTGGTCCGCCAATGCGATGGTAGTCTGGGATATGCCGGCCGATCAGGTTGGCGCCGCAGGTTCGGCGCTGGCCGCTCATCCAGGCGTGACGCTCTGTTATGAGCGCAACCCGGTCGAAGGCGTCTGGCCCTATCGCCTTTATTCCATGATCCACGCCCGCTCGCGCCCCGAGGCGATGGAGGTTCTGGCCGGGGCCGCCGCCCTCCCCGAGTTGGCGGGCGCACGGCACAAGGTTCTGTTCTCGACCCGTTGCTTCAAACAGACCGGCGCGCTGATTCAGGCGAAAGAGGTGGCGGCATGAAACTGGACGACACCGACCGCGCGATCCTGAATCGGATGCAGGATGACCTGCCGCTGACGGCGCACCCCTACGCCGCGATTGCCAAGGAGTTGGGGATTACGGAGTCCGACCTTCTGGGCCGTCTGACCCGCATGAAAGAAGACCGCGTCATCACCCGTTTCGGCCCCTTCTTCGACGCCGCCGCGATGGGCGGGGCCTTTTGCCTGTGCGCGATGGCCGTCCCTCCGCAAGATTTCGAAACCGTCCTGACCAAAGTCAATGCGCATCCGGAGGTCGCGCATAATTATGAGCGTACGCACCGGCTGAATATGTGGTTCGTTCTGGCGACCGAAACACCCGAAGGGATCGCAACCGCAGCCGAGGCCATCGAACGGGAAACCGGGATCGCAGTCCTGCAATTTCCCAAACTTCAGGAATTTTTCATCGGCTTCCGGGTGGCAGCATGATCGACGCAAAAGACAGAGAGATCATCGAGGCGCTGCAAGGCGGCCTGCCGCTGGTGCCTGCGCCCTACGCGCAGGTGGCCGAGGGGTTGGGTCTGGATGAAGACACCCTGATGTTCCGCCTCGCCGACATGAAATCGCGCGGCGTGATCCGGCGCATCGCGGCGGCCCCCAATCATTATAAGCTGGGCATGACGTCGAACGGCATGACCGTATGGGATGTGGCGGATGATCAGGTGGCCGAGATGGGCGCCCAGATCGGCCTTCTGCCCTTTGTCACCCATTGCTATGAACGCCCCCGCGCGCTGCCCGACTGGCCCTATAATCTGTTCGCCATGGTCCATGGTACCGACCGGGCCGAAGTTGAAGAGAAGCGCGCCGAGATCGCCGCCATTCTGGGCGATGCCTGCCGGGCCAAAGACATCCTCTATTCCACGCGCATCCTGAAAAAGACCGGGCTGCGCCTGAAAACGAAAGGCTGAGATATGTTCCGCCTGACCGAATACATGCACCAACTGGTCAAACCGACCCCGGTGCGCAAACGCCGCCCCGGTCCCGTGAAGCCAGTGGTGATCTGGAACCTGACCCGGCGCTGCAATCTGAAATGCCGCCATTGCTACACCGTCTCGGCGGATGTGGCCTTCCCCGGCGAGCTCAGCCACGAGCAAGCCATGGTAACCCTTGAGGATCTGGGCCAATTTCGCGTCCCGGCCCTGATCCTCTCGGGTGGGGAACCATTAGATCGGTTCGATTTCTTCGACATTGCCAAACGTGCGCGTGACCTGGTGCCGATGCTGGCGCTGTCCACGAACGGCACCCGGATCTACGACGAAACCGCAGACATGATCGCCGATGTGGGGTTCAACTATGTGGGCATCTCGCTGGACGGGATCGGCGCCACGAATGACTGGTTCCGCGGCGTTGAAGGCGCCTTTGCCGACGCCCTGCGCGGCGTGCGCGAATGCAAGAAACGCGGTATCAAAGTGGGCCTGCGGTTCTGCCTGACCGAAGGCACCCAGCATCATCTGCCTGACCTGTTGAAGCTGTGCGATGATGAGGGTGTCGACAAGTTCTATCTGTCCCACCTTGTCTATGCCGGGCGCGGCGACAAAAACCGGGGCGAGGATGCCGAACATCTGCGCACCCGCACCGGTCTGGACCTGCTGCTGGAACGCGCGTGGGAGGCCGCATCCGGGGGCCGCCCGCTGGACATCGTGACCGGCAACAATGATGCCGATGCCGGGTATTTCCTGAACTGGGTCCGGGCGCATTTCGACGCCGACAAAGCGGCACATGTGCGAGAGCATCTGGCAGCGTGGGGTGGAAACTCCAGCGGGCTGGGCGTGGCCAATATCGACAATCTGGGCCGCGTGCATCCCGACACCTATTGGTCGGATTACACGGTTGGCAATGTGAAGACCAAACCGTTCTCCGAGCTGTGGACCAGCGATGACCCGATGCTGGCGATGCTGCGCACCCGTCCGCGCCCGCTGAAGGGGCGCTGCGGGGCCTGTCAGCTCAAGGACGTCTGCGGCGGCAACACCCGTATCCGGGCGCTGCAACTGACTGGCGATCCGTGGGCCGAGGATCCGGCCTGCTATCTGTCAAATCAAGAGATCGGTGTTGAAGATGCAGGCGAGCGCCTGCAGGTCACGCCGTTCCGGGGGAAAAACCATGATCCGGCGCATCAGTTCTTTTGAAATCCTTGGTCCTGCCGGCCCGGCCGTTACGCGTGTGGCGAGGGCAGGAGCCTCCGGCGGGAGTATTTTTAAAAAGATGAAGATCGGGGCCCTGTGTTCGGTCCTGAGTGTGGGCGCAGCCTGGGCGGATGCGCCTTCGGACTATGCTGAATTCTGTGCGTCCTGTCATGGCGAGAACCGTCTGGGCGGGGTTGGTCCTGCGTTGATCCCTGAGACACTGAAACGGATGCGGGGGCCGCGTGTGGCGGCGGTCATCGCCGAAGGTCGGACCGCGACTCAGATGCCAGCGTTCTCGCATGAGCTTGATGCGCTTCGGATCGAAGAGCTAGCGGGCTGGCTAAAATCTCCGCTGGAGACTGATCCAGAATGGGGTGAAGCCGATATCATGGCCAGCCGTATTCTGGACGAAGACTATGCAGCGGTGGACGCGCCCGTTTGGAACAGCGACCCGATGAACATCACTCTGGCGGTTGAAACCGGTGACCACCATGTCAGCGTGCTGGACGGGGATACGTTCGAGGTTCTGGACAGGTTCGAGACACCTTTTGCCGTGCATGGCGGGCCGAAGTTCAGCCCCGATGGGCGGTATGTCTTCATCATGTCGCGCGATGGCTGGGTGCAGAAATATGATATCTGGGCTTTACAGCAGGTGGGTCGCGTGCGCGCAGGCCTCAACAGTCGAAATATTGCCATGTCGGGTGATGGCAAATGGGTGGCTGTGGCGAATTATCTGCCGAACTCGCTGACCTTACTGTCGACTGACGATCTGTCGGTCGCAAAGGTTGTCGAGGTCAAAAGCAAAAAGGGCGTTCCCAGCCGTGTCTCGGCCGTCTATCAAGCCCCTCCGCGTGAAAGCTTTGTGCTGGCGCTGAAGGATGTGCCCGAAATTTGGGAAGTTTTCTACGGGGCCAATCCGCCGCAATTCGGGTTGGGGCATGATTTCCGTATCGAAGGCCAGTTCAAGAACCCCGATCCCTTCCCGTTGCGCAAGATCACGACGCCCGACTATCTGGACGATTTCTTCTTCGACCAAAGCTATGAATACGTCATGGGCGCCTCGCGCGATGGCAAGGGCGGTCAGGTGATCGATTTGGTCATCGGCCACAAAGTTGCTGATCTGGACCTGCCGGGCATGCCGCATCTGGGTTCGGGCATCACGTGGCAGCGCGGTGATACAACCGTAATGGCCACGCCGCACCTGACTGATGGCACCGTGTCGGTGATCGACATGGAAACCTGGGAAACGGTCAAGCGGATCAAGACCGAAGGGCCGGGTTTCTTCATGCGCAGCCATGAGAATTCGCCGTATGTCTGGGCCGATGTGTTCTTTGGCCCCAACAAAGACGCCATGCATGTGATTGACAAGCAGAGCCTTGAGATCGTGAAGACCTTGCGCCCTGCGCCCGGCAAAACCGTGGCGCATGTGGAGTTCACGAAGGATGGCAGCCACGCGCTGGTTTCCATCTGGGAGGATGACGGCGCGGTGATTGTTTATGACGCGCAGACGCTGGAAGAAGTGCGCCGCCTGCCGATGCGCAAACCCTCTGGGAAGTATAATGTCTGGAACAAAATCACCTTCTCGGAAGGCACCAGCCACTGAGGGCAAATGGCCGGTCTGGAAACTGGCTATCCTGCTCTATCCGGCCACGGCTTTGACCGTGGCCATCAACCTGTTTCTAGCCGGGTTAATCCTGCATAGTGCGGGTTTTGGTGCCATCAGCCCGGTCTCTGCGATCCTGTGGTCCATCCCATCAGGTGCCCCTGCGGCCTGGTTGGCAGGGCGTTGGGTGCGCGGGTTGATGGATGAAGCAGACGGTTGATTATAAATGCAAATTTTCGAATTTGATTAATTTTTGGACGGTTCAAAAACAAATGACCTAAGTCAAGTAGCGACTCGTTCAAATCCTCTACCACCAAGGCATAGCTTCCCGAGTCGGAGACTCCATGCCTGCCATGACCCCTCTGCACAATCTCCCTGACCGCGCGGTTCGCGCGGCAGCCGGGTTGGCGGGCATACTCCTTCTTTTGTTCCAGACTTTTGCACCGGCGCTGGCGAGTCCCGGTGAAAGTGTCTGGGTGGAGATCTGCTCGGAAGGCGGCGCGGTCTGGGTCGAGGTTGACCTTGAGGAGGGTGCCGAAGACCCGACCGCGTATTGCCCCAAATGCGCCGATTGCGCGCTGTGTGCCGTCACCAGCGCCGCGCCGATGCCCGAGTTAGCACAGGTGACGCATGCCGGAATCTTCCGTTTTGTACATGGGAAAATCGGCACATCTTCCGTTTTGTACCAAACTCATCGGCTGTGGCCCGAGACCCGAGGGCCCCCGTGCGCGCCCGAAATCACAACCGAACGCGCCCTGCGCGCGTCCATGGCATTCACCCAAATTCCCGGAGGTGCGCCGTGGTCGTAAGTCGCGCAATCCATTTCCTGCTGGCCCTTGCCCTGTCGTGCCTTATGGCGATCAGCGCCCATGCCGACAGCCTTGCCAGCTTCCTACCCGAGATTGAGCCCGCCGATCTGGCCCCCGGTGCCGATGCCTTTGGTCCCGTCCGCGACGATGTGCAGGTGGCCCCCGTTCTTAAAGACGGCGACCGCATCGCCTGGGCTTTCTTAACCTCTGATCTGGTCGGCACCACCGGCTATTCCGGCAAGCCCATTCATGTGGTCGCCGCCATCGATGATGAGGCGGTGCTGACCGGGGTGCAGCTGGTCAAGCACTCGGAACCCATCGTGCTGATCGGCATCCCCAATTCCCGCATGGTGGAACTGACCGAAGGTTATGCCGGGCTTGATCTGAAGATTGAGGCCGAGACTGGCGGTGAAGGGCACGACCTTGATATCATCTCGGGTGCAACCGTCACGATCATGGTGATCGATGACAGTCTTGTGCGGGGCGGCATCAAGGTGGCGCGCGCTGGGGTTGGGCGGCTTGGCACCGGCGCAGGCCGATGGGCCCAAGCGCGAGGTCGATATGGCGCAGGACGCCATCTATGACTGGACGACGCTGTCGGGCGACGGCTCGGTCCGGCGGCTGACGCTGGATATCGGGCAGGTCAACGCGGCGTTTGAGGCGAAGGGCGATCAGCGCGCGATCAAGCGCCCTGAACCGGGCGAACCCGATGACACCTATATCGATATGCATATGGCGCTGGTCTCGGTGCCGTCGATCGGCAAGTCGCTGCTGGGCGAGGCCGAATATCAGAACATGGTCAATTGGCTGGACGAAGGCGAGCAAGCCATTCTGGTGCTGGGTCGCGGGGCCTATAGCTTCAAGGGCTCAGGCTATGTCCGGGGCGGGATTTTCGACCGGATTCAGCTGATCCAGGGCGACAATTCGGTGCGGTTCTTTGACAAGCAACAGCGTCGTCTGGGCGAGGTTGCAGCCCCCGATGCCCCAAGCTTTACGGAACTGGACATCTTCAAAATCCCCGCCGAGGCCGAGTTCGACCCCGCAGAGCCCTTCCGCCTGCAACTACTCGCCCAGCGGGCCGTAGGCGCGGTTGAGAAAACATTCCTGACCTTCGATCTGGGCTACAAACTGCCGGAACACTACCTGCTGCCCGTCGCGGCCCCTGTGGTTGTCGATGACGCCACCGGCGAAGCGGCGGCCAAGGCCGCGCTTTGGAAACGCATCTGGAAGGACCGCACGGTCGAGATCGGGGTGCTGGGCGCGATGCTGCTGGTGCTGACGGCGACCTTCTTCTTCCAGTTCCACGCCACCATGAATGCGCGGGTCTTTTATTGGTTCCGCATCGGATATCTGACCATGACGCTGTTCTTCATCGGCTGGTACGCCAATGCACAGCTGAGCGTGGTGAACCTGATGGCGCTGGCGGGCAGCCTGCGCACGGGCTTCTCTTGGGATGCTTTCCTGCTGGACCCGCTGGTCTTTATCCAGTGGTTCGCCGTCGCCGCCGCGCTGCTGTTCTGGGGGCGTGGGGCCTATTGTGGCTGGCTGTGCCCGTTCGGCGCGTTGCAGGAACTGACCAACAAGATCGCGCGGGCCTTCAAGGTGCCGCAATGGACCTTGCCTTGGGGTCTGAATGAACGCCTCTGGCCTGCGAAATACATGATCTTTCTGGTGCTGTTCGGGATCAGCTTTGTCTCGATCCCGCTGGCCGAAACCTATGCCGAGGTCGAGCCGTTCAAGACTGCGATCATCCTGAAATTCATGCGCGACTGGCCGTTTGTCGTCTTTGCGCTGGCCCTGCTGGGGATCGGGCTGTTCGTGGAACGGTTCTATTGCCGCTATCTCTGCCCGTTGGGCGGAGCGCTGGCGATCCCGGCCCGTATTCGCATGTTCGACTGGCTGCGCCGCTACAAGGATTGCGGCACCCCCTGTCAGACCTGCGCCAATGAATGCCCCGTTCAGGCGATCCACCCCACGGGTGAGATCAATCCGAACGAGTGCGTCACCTGCCTGCATTGTCAGGTGCTTTATCAGTCCGAGGACAAATGTCCCGTCGTTATCCGCCAGCTGAAACGGCGGGCCAAGACAGGGTCGGTCCAGATGAAAACCCCGCTCGGACAACCACCGGCGAACCATCCGAACGCCAAACCGCAAACCGTTTCCTAAAAGGAGGGACGATCATGTCGGAACATGACAAGAAACTGAACATCACACGCCGCGGGATGCTGGGCGCAACCGCAACCGGTGCGGTGATTGCCGGGACCGGGCTGGGCTCGACCCTGATGACCGCGCGCGAGGCGAGTGCTGCCGCGAATGCGCATCTTGAGCCGGGTGAGCTGGACGAATATTACGGCTTCTGGTCCTCGGGCCAGACTGGCGAGCTGCGCATTCTGGGCGTGCCCTCGATGCGTGAGCTGATGCGGGTGCCGGTGTTCAACCGCTGCTCGGCCACGGGTTGGGGTCAGACCAATGAATCGCTGAAGGTTCTGACCGAAGGCCTGCTGCCCGAAACCAAGGAGTTTCTGGCCGCAAACGGCAAGGTCACCTATGACAATGGCGACCTGCACCACCCGCATATGTCGTTCACCGATGGCACCTATGACGGCCGCTATCTGTTCATGAACGACAAGGCCAACACCCGCGTGGCCCGTGTGCGCTGCGACGTGATGAAATGCGACAAGATCATCGAAATTCCGAACGCGCATGACATCCACGGTCTGCGTCCGCAGAAATACCCGCGCACCGGCTATGTCTTTGCCAATGGTGAGCATGAGGCCCCGCTGGTCAACGATGGCCAGATCCTCGACGATCCGTCCAAATACGTGAACATCTTCACCGCCATCGACGGCGACACGATGGAGATCGCGTGGCAGGTGATGGTCTCGGGCAACCTCGATAACACCGATTGCGACTATCAGGGCAAGTATGCGTTCTCGACCTCGTACAACTCGGAAATGGGTATGAACCTGGCCGAGATGACCGAGAATGAGCTGGACCATGTGGTCGTGTTCAACCTCAAAGGCATCGAGGACGCGATTGCTTCCGGGAACTATCAGGAACTGAACGGCGTCAAGGTCGTGGACGGGCGCAAAGAGGCAGGTGGCAACCTGACCCGTTACATCCCGATCCCGAACTCGCCGCACGGTGTGAACGCAGCACCCGACAAGAAACACATCATGATCAACGGCAAGCTGTCGCCGACCGTGTCCGTGATCGATGTGGAAAAAGTCGACGCGCTGTTTGCCGACAACGCTGACCCGCGTTCGGCTATCGTGGCAGAACCACAGCTGGGTCTTGGTCCGCTTCACACCGCATTCGACGGCAAGGGCAACGCCTACACCACCCTGTTCCTGGACAGCCAGGTGGTGAAATGGGACATCGCCAAAGCGATCGAAGCCTTTGGCGGTGCCGACGTTGATCCGATCCTTGACAAGGTGGACGTGCAGTATCAGCCGGGCCACAACTCGACCTCGATGGGTGAAACCGCCGAAGCGGATGGCAAGTGGCTGATTTCGATGAACAAGTTCTCGAAAGACCGCTTCCTGAACGTTGGGCCGCTGAAGCCTGAGAATGAGCAGTTGATCGACATCTCGGGCGACAAGATGAAGGTGGTTCATGACGGCCCGACCTTTGCCGAGCCGCACGATTCGATCCTTGTGCACAGGTCCAAGGTGAACCCGGTCAATGTCTGGGATCGCAACGACCCGATGTGGGAAGAGGCACGCCAGCAGGCCGCGGCCGATGGTGTCGATCTGGATGAAGGTGCCGAGGAGCCGATCCGGGATGGCAACAAGGTGCGGGTCTACATGACCTCAACCGCGCCTGTGTTCAGCCTTGAGAAGTTCACCGTCAAGCAGGGCGATGAAGTGACTGTCTATGTCACCAACCTGGATGATGTGGACGATGTGACCCACGGCTTCTGCCTGTCGAACTTCGGCATCGCGATGGAGGTTGCACCGCAGGCCACCGCCTCGGTCACGTTCATTGCCGACCGTCCGGGCGTGCACTGGTTCTATTGCCAGTGGTTCTGCCACGCGCTGCACATGGAAATGCGCGGCCGGATGTTCGTTGAGCCGCGGAGCGCGTAACGATGCGTTGGTCCCTGCTCATACCGCTCCTGCTCGGCTCGCCCCTTTGGGCGGCGGACTGGGATGTGCCCAACCGGGCGGGGGCCATCAACGAGATACTGGCGCAGGCGGCGGATGGAGACACCCTCCGCCTGAGCCCCGGTGTTTATACCGAACAATTGGTTCTGGACCGGCCCGTCACCATTGACGGGCAGGGCTTGGCCACCATTGACGGACAAGGCGAAGGCAGCGTCATCACCGTAACCGGGCCCGGCGTGACCCTGCGCGGGCTGACGGTGATTGGCTCAGGCTCGGACCATGACGGGATCGACAGCGGCATCCAGCTGACCAAAACGGCCCACGCGCCGGTGGTCGAGGACAATGTGCTGCTGGGCAATCTCTATGGCATCGACATCCATGGGGCCAAGGACAGCATCGTGCGCCGCAACCGGATCGAGGGGCGGCAGGACCGCCACATGAACGCGCGCGGCAACGGGGTCTATGTCTGGAACGCACCGGGGGCCGTTGTCGCCGACAATGACATTCAGTTTGGCCGCGACGGGATTTTCGTGAATTCTTCGAAGAAGAACTTGTTCACCGGCAATCTGTTCCGCGATCTGCGCTTTGCCGTGCATTATATGTATGCCGACAATTCCGAGGTCAGCAACAACGTCTCGATCGGCAACGATCTGGGATATGCGGTGATGTTCACCTCGAATGTCAAAGTCACCGACAATGTGTCGATTGACGACCGCGAGCATGGCGTGATGCTGAACTATGCCAACAAGAGCGTCATCACCGGCAATGTGGTCAAAGGTGCGAAAGAGAAGTGCACCTTCCTGTATAATTCGAACAAGAACGAATTCACTGACAACTGGTTCCAGGGTTGCGGCATCGGCATCCACTTTACCGCCGGCAGTGAACGCAACCGGATCGTCGGCAATGCCTTTGTCGGCAACCGGACGCAGGTGAAATATGTCTCGACCAAATGGGTCGAGTGGTCAGAAGACGGGCGCGGAAACTATTGGTCCGATTTCGCCGCCTATGATGTGGATGGCAACGGCGTGGCCGATGCCCCGTATCGCCCCAACGATTCAATGGACCATGTGCTGTGGACCCAACCCGCAGCCAAATTGCTGCTCGGCTCGCCTGCCGTGCAGCTGGTGCGCTGGTCGCAATCGGCCTTCCCGGCTCTGCTGCCGGGGGGTGTGATGGACAGCAACCCCTTGATGCAAGCCCCTGAACCCCCAGCTATGAAAAAGGTGCCTCATGACGGATAAGGCCCTGACGATTGACCAAGTCTGCAAGGACCGTGGCAAGACCCGCGTTCTTGACGATATCACTCTGTCCCTTGCCCCCGGTCAGCGCGTGGCGCTGCTGGGCCATAACGGCGCGGGCAAGTCGACGCTGATCAAATCCATCCTCGGCCTGACGCCGATCCATGGCGGCACCATTCGCATCGGAGACGCCACCCCCGGCAGCGCGCAGGCGCGGCGCGAGACAGCCTATCTGCCCGAGGCGGTATCCTTCCACCCGGCGCTGACGGGACGCGAGGAACTGACACTGTTCGCGCAGCTTTCAGGCGCGAAGGCGGATGTACCCGGCCTGTTGGAGCGGGTTGGCCTGAGCGATGCGCTGGACCGCCGGATTGGGGCCTATTCCAAAGGGATGCGGCAACGTCTGGGTCTGGCACAGGTGCTGCTGGGTCAGCCGAAAGTCGCATTGCTGGATGAGCCAACGAGCGGGCTGGACCCGATCTCGCGGCAGGATTTGTATGCCATCATTGATGAGCTGGCTGCACAAGGCACCGCCGTATTGATTGCGTCTCACGCCCTGACCGAGGTTGAGGCCCGCACCGACCGCATCGCCATCATGCGCAAGGGTCGGATGGTGGCTGATGATACGCTGACCAACCTGTCTGCGCTGGCCGGTCTGCCGATCCGCCTGAAGGTGCGCGCCAGTGCCAACCCTGACGCCTTGGCCGCCGAACTGGGCGGCAATCGGATCAACGGGGCGTCTGTGGAACTGCTCTGCACCCCTGAAGACAAGATGGAGGCCCTGCGCCGCATCGCCGGATTGGGCGACGCGGTGGCGGATGTCGAAATGACCCCGCCCAAGCTGGAAGACCTTTATCGTCACTACGCACAGGAGGAGAGGCTATGACCCGCTTCCTCGCCATCACCCGCACCGAAATGCTGATCCTGCGCCGCAACCGCTGGCTGCTGGTCGCCACACTGATCATGGTGCTGTTCGCGCTGGCGCTGACCTTTGCGGGTAGCGCCCCGACCGGCACGCTGGGGGTCGATATGCTGACCGTCTCGGTCGCGTCGATGACCACGCTGTCGGTCTACCTTGCGCCCTTGCTGGCGCTGATGATTTCTTTCGATGCCATCGCAGGCGACGTGGACCGGGGCAGTCTTTCCCTATTGTTGTCCTACCCTGCGGGGCGCGGAGAAATCCTGTTGGGCAAGTTCACCGCCCATCTGGCTGCACTGGCCTTTGCCATGACCGTCGGTTTCGGCACCGCAGGCGCTGTGGCGGCCTTCTTCGGGGGCGCGGGGCCTGAAAGCCTGATGGCTCTGGTGCGCCTTATCCTCACCTCGATCCTGCTGGGCGCTGTCTTTCTGGCGCTGGGATACCTGCTGTCCGCCTTGGCAAAAGGGGCCACGGCGGCGGCGGGTCTGTCGGCCGGGCTCTGGCTGGTTTTTGTCGTCCTCTATGATCTGGGCCTGTTGGGGGCCGTCGTCATGGACAAGGGCGGCACCTTCACCCAATCCGTCTTTCCGTGGGTGATGGTGGCCAACCCGGCCGACGCATTCCGTCTGTGGAACATCGCCGCAACCGAAGGCGTCGCAATGGCCTCGGGCATGACCGGGGCCGCGCAGGCCCTGCCGGTCTGGGCCGCGCCCGTGTCGCTGCTGATCTGGCCGGTGATCGGCTTTGCCCTTGCACGGGCCGCGTTTAGGAGGGTTGAGCCATGAAGCGCCTGTGCCTGATTGCCCTGATCGCGCTGGCTGCCTGCAAGGAAGAGGTGGCCGAGGCCCCAGACCCGGTGGACCTGACCCCAGATGCGCTGAGTTTCTTCTGCCAGATGAACATCGCCGAACATGGCGGGCCCAAGGGGCAGATCCATCTGGAGGGCTACCCCGCGCCGCTGTTTTTCGCACAGGTGCGCGACATGGTGGCCTATCTCAAAAGCCCCGAGCGCGACGCCAAGATCACCGCCGTTTATGTCAGCGACATGAGCGTCGCCCCCAGCTGGCGGCAGCCGGGTATCTCGAACTGGATTCCCGCTGATGGCGCGACCTTCGTGGTCGGAGCCAACGTAAAGGGTGGCATGGGTGCGCGCGAAGTGGTGCCCTTTGCAGACCCCGTCGCCGCCGAAGCGTTCATCACCGACTATGGCGGCACGGCGCTGCCCCTGTCTGACATTCCCGACACCGAGGTCCTCGGCCCCGTCGATCTGGACCTGCAGCTGGAGACACCCGCATGAGCCGCTACTCTCGCCGCCGTTTCCTGAGCATTTCGGCCGCTTGCATGTCCTTTCCGGCGGCGGCATCCGCAGCCGGGCCATCTGCCCGGTGGACAGGGATCGCATTGGGCGCGCCCGCCAGTATGCACTTGAATGGGCTGAGCGACGCGGAAGCCGCCCCCGTTTTTGACGCGGTTGCCTCCGAAGTTTCCCGACTGGAGAACATATTCAGCCTGTACCGCCCCGACTCAGAGCTGTGCCGTTTGAACCGAACGGGCCACTTGTCGGCCCCCTCAGCCGAGCTTTTGCAAATCCTGAGCCTGTGCAGCGCCCTGCATGCAGCGTCGGGGGGCGTCTTCGACCCGACCATTCAACCGCTTTGGATGGCTTTGGCCAACGAAGCTGCCGCGTCCGAACGAGACAAGGCGTCGGGTATCATCGGATGGAAGAACGTCGTGGTGGGTATGGATGAAATTCGTTTGCCAGTTCCGGGCGTGTCTGCCCTGACGTTGAACGGCGTGGCACAGGGCGAGGTGACGGATCGAATTTCCAGGCTTCTCAAGTCGTTTGGCCTGCGAAATGTGTTGGTAAATATGGGAGAAATCCGGGCCGAAGGACGGCGCGGCGATGGGCGCGCCTGGCAGGTTGGGCTGGCCTCCGCGAATGGAGCATTAGAAAATCATATCAGCCTCAGCAATCGGGCAGTGGCGACCTCATCTCCTGCGGCCATGACCCTGCCAGGTGGGAAGGGGCATATTCTGAACCCAATCCGTGAGCGCGTGTTTCATAGCACTGTGTCCGTCTCCGCCCCCAGTGCCGCTGTAGCGGATGGGCTGTCGACGGCTTTATGCGCTGTCCCCCACGACGGATTCACCGGGGTTCTGTCCCGTTTCCCGGGTGCCCGGATTGAGATGCTTATGTGAAGCACGGGCAGGAACCGAAATCATCCGCCTTCCGGCCTGAACAATCCTCAGAGTTTTCAAAGCGACCGAAACTTAAGCACTCAGCACATGACTTAGGTCAATTTTTGACCATCGATTGTTCGGTACAGTGCTTGGCAAAACACGACTCAAGATCAACAGTGGACCGCAAGCCAATGAACAAGCTAGCCAGCCGTCGCGCTTTTCTGCGTGGGAGATCCCTGCGCAAGCGCGCGGATGCAATAAGACCACCTGGCGCCGTATTGGCCGATTTCCACGAACTATGCACCCAATGCGACGATTGCGGCGCCGCCTGCCCCGAAGAAATCATCTCAATCGACGCACAGGGGTGGCCGGTTGTAAACCTTGCTGCGTCACCCTGCACCTTCTGCGCCAAATGCGCCGAGGTCTGTCCGACCGGGGCGCTGCTCCCTGAATTGGTGACCGAATGGCCCTGGCGCGCCAGTGTATCAGCAAGCTGTCTGTCCCTGAACGGCGTAAGCTGCCGCGTATGCCAGGACGTCTGCGATAACAACGCTCTCCGTTTCAAACCCCAACTTGGTGGTCGATCAGAACCCGTTCTTGATCAGACGAACTGCAGCGGTTGCGGCGCCTGTGCCAGCGCTTGCCCAGCAGGCGCCGTCAGCTTCGTACGTATCGAACCTCAGCCCTCGGAGAGCCTGCAATGAATATCTGTGGATGCCTCGTTCACGTGACGCCCGACACCACCCAAGAGGCCCAGAAGGCCATGGGGCGTGTCGATGGCGTTGAAATTCATGCGGCGGCCGAGGATGGCCGCATCGTTGTTGTAGTCGAGGACACGCCCGAGAAACTGGCGTCCGAGACGATCATGGATCTGCATCAGATCCCGGGCGTGATCTCTCTGTCCCTGACCTATCACCATTTCGAAGACCTCGCGGAGACCCGTCCGCACCTCAACGCTTCTCGCCAGATATAAAGCCGGAGACCCATGTCATGACCATCTCTGAATCCCGCCGGACATTCCTGAAATCAACCGCGGCCGCCGCGACGGCCTCGGCCGCCGGCCTGCCGCTTGCGACCGGGCAGGCCAGCGCGCAAGTCGGCAACCCCGACATCCGCTGGGACAAGGCCGCGTGCCGGTTCTGCGGCACCGGCTGCTCGGTCCTGATCGGCACCAAGGACGGGCGCGTCGTCGCCACCCAGGGCGACCCGGACGCGCCGGTGAACCGGGGTCTGAACTGTATCAAGGGCTATTTCCTGTCCAAGATCATGTACGGCAAGGACCGCCTGACCACACCGATGCTGCGCAAATCCAACGGCCAGTACGACAAGAACGGCGAATTCGAGCCCGTTTCGTGGGACGAAGCCTTTGACGTCATGGCCGCCAAATGGAAAGAAGCGCTGGCCAAGAAAGGCCCGACCAGTGTCGGCATGTTCGGCTCGGGCCAGTGGACCGTCTGGGAAGGCTATGCCGCCGCCAAGATGATGAAGGCGGGCTTCCGCTCGAACAATATCGACCCCAACGCGCGGCACTGCATGGCGTCTGCCGTGGTGGGCTTTATCCGCACCTTCGGCATCGACGAGCCGATGGGCTGCTATGACGACCTTGAGCACGCGGATACCTTCGTGCTCTGGGGTTCGAACATGGCCGAGATGCACCCGATCCTGTGGTCGCGCCTGACCGACACGCGCCTGACCAAGCCGGGCTGCGAGGTGCATGTGCTGTCAACCTATGAGCACCGCTCGTTCGAGCTGGCCGATAATGGCATGATCTTTGCACCGCAGACCGATCTGGCGATCCTGAACTATATCGCCAACTACATCATCCAGAACGGCGCGGTGAACGAGGAATTCGTCAAGAACCACGTCAACATCACCAAGACCGCCACAGATATCGGCTATGGCCTCCGCGACAATCACCCGCTGCAAGAGGCCGCCGAGAACCCCAATGTCGGCAAGATGGAACCGATCAGCTTCGAGGAATATGCCGAAGCGGTTTCCAAATACACTCTGGAATATACGTCCGAGCTATCCGGCGTCCCCGCCGCTTCGCTGGAACGTCTGGCCCAGCAATACGCCGATCCGAACCGCAAGGTCATGAGCCTGTGGACCATGGGCTTCAACCAGCACACCCGCGGATCGTGGGTGAACTCGCTGATGTATAACGTGCACCTGCTGGTCGGTAAGATCTCGGAGCCCGGAAACTCACCCTTCTCGCTGACTGGTCAGCCCTCGGCCTGCGGGACGGCGCGTGAGGTCGGCACCTTTGCCCACCGTCTGCCCGCCGACATGGTGGTGATGAACGACAAGCACCGCGAGATTTGCGAAAAAGCCTGGAACGTGCCCGCCGGCACCATCCCGGCCAAGCCCGGCTTCCACGCCGTGCTGCAGCACCGCAAACTGAAAGACGGCGACCTGAACGCCTATTGGGTGCAATGCACCAACAACATGCAGGCCGCGCCCAACATCAACGAAGAAGGCTATCCCGGCTACCGCAACCCGGAAAACTTCATCACCGTTTCGGACCCCTATCCGACCGTCACCGCGCTGTCGGCTGACCTGATCCTGCCCACCGCCATGTGGGTTGAAAAAGAAGGCGCCTATGGCAACGCGGAACGCCGCACACAGTTCTGGCGTCAGCAGGTCAAGGCCCCGGGCGAGGCCAAGTCGGATGTCTGGCAGGTCATGGAGTTCTCAAAACGCTTCACCGTCGAGGAAGTCTGGGGCGAGGAATTGCTGGCCACTATGCCCGAGCATCGCGGCAAGACCATGTATGACGTGATCTTCGCCAACGGCACGATCGACAAATACCCGCTGTCGGAAACCGCCGAAGGGTTCGACAACGACGAATCCGAACACTTTGGCTATTACGTGCAGAAAGGCCTGTTCGAGGAATATGCCGAATTCGGGCGCGGCCATGCGCACGATCTGGCTCCGTTCGACGTGTACCATCAGGCCCGCGGCCTGCGCTGGCCGGTCGTGGACGGCAAGGAAACGCTCTATCGCTTCCGCGAAGGATATGACCCCTATGTCGAGGCCGGGGCGGGCGTGCAGTTCTATGGCAAGCCGGATGGCAAGGCGAACATCATCTTTGCGCCTTATGAACCGGCGGCCGAGGAACCGGATGACGAATTCAATCTGTGGCTCTGCACCGGTCGTGTGCTGGAACACTGGCACTCGGGATCGATGACCCGCCGTGTGCCTGAACTGCACCGCGCCTATCCGGCCGCCGTGGTCTACATGCATCCCGAAGACGCCAAGGAACGTGGCCTGCGCCGCGGTCAAGAGATCGTCTTGTCCACCCGTCGGGGCGAGGTCAACAGCCGGGTCGAGACCCGGGGCCGCAACAAGGTGCCGCGCGGTCTGGTCTTCATGCCATGGTTCGACGAAGGCCAGCTGACCAACAAGCTGACGCTGGACGCGACCTGCCCGCTGTCAAAAGAGACCGACTTCAAAAAATGCGCCTGCAAGGTCGAGCGCGCGTAACAGGCAAGTAAGGCAAAGGTTGTTCCCATGTCTTCTGCAGGCAAACCCCTTGCGCCAAACCGGCGTCGCTTCCTACAGGATGCGGCGCGGGCGGCAGGCGGTTGTGTGGCCGCCGGATCATTGCTGGCCTATCTGGCCCGCGATGCACGGGCCTTGCCTGCCGAAGCATTGCGGCCGCCCGGTGCCCTGCCTGAACAAGACTTCCTGTCCGCCTGTATTCGCTGTGGTCTGTGCGTGCGAGAGTGCCCTTATGACACGCTGAAACTGGCCGAGTTGGGTGTCGATGCCGTCGCCACCGGCACGCCCTATTTCACAGCGCGCGACGTGCCCTGCGAGATGTGCGACGACATCCCCTGCGTCGCCGCCTGCCCAACCGGGGCGCTGGACCCCGTGCTGGTCGATCAGGAGAACTGCCTGAACTTCCTCGGCCTGCGCTGCGACGTCTGTTACCGCGTCTGCCCCGTCATCGACGAGGCGATCACGCTGGAAACCGAACATAATGCGCGCTCGGGCCACCATGCGGTGTTCATCCCGACGGTCCATGCCGACCGCTGCACCGGCTGCGGCATGTGCGAGAAAAGCTGCGTCCTGCCCGAGGCCGCAATCAAGGTTCTGCCCGCGCGGCTTGCGCGCGGCAGCAGCGCAGAGCACTACCGTCGCGGCTGGGAAGAGAAAGAGGCCAAAGGCGCGCCGATCGTCGAGGGCATCATAGACCTGCCGGATCGTTTACCGGGGCCGGGCACCGACAACCTTGTCGCACCGGGTGGGTTCGAGCCTGTTTTCAAGCTGCCGGGGGTGAAGCAATGACCGCCCGCACACATCTTCCAGTGGGACGGGAAGCCCTCGAGGCCAAGGGCTGGCTGGGTGCCCACAAGTACCTGCTGCTGCGCAGAACCAGCCAGCTGTTCTTTCTGCTGTTGTTTCTGTTGGGCCCGTGGTTTGGCATCTGGGTTGTGCAGGGCACTCTGGCGGGGTCGCTGACCCTTGGCGTGCTACCACTGACCGACCCGTTTGTATTCCTGCAGAGCCTTGTGGCCGGGCACTGGCCAGAACTGACTGCGGCCATCGGCGCTGCAATCGTTCTGGTCACTTACGCCCTGATTGGGGGCCGCGTCTATTGCTCGTGGGTGTGCCCGATCAACCCGGTGACGGACGGCGCGCATTGGTTGCACCGCAAGCTGGGCCTGCAGAAAGGTTGGCAGCCCAAACGCGGTACACGCCTTTGGATCATGGCGACGGTCCTGATCGTTTCCGGCCTTAGCGGCGCGATCGCGTGGGAAATGGTCAATCCGATTACCATGCTGCATCGCGGCCTGATTTTTGGCATGGGTTTCGTCTGGACCATGGTCATTGCGATCTTTCTGTTCGACCTTTTTGTTTCGCGCCATGGCTGGTGCGGCCATGTCTGCCCGGTCGGGGCCTTCTACGGGCTGGTCGGAACCAAAGCCCTGTTGCGCGTAAGCGCCCCCAACCGCGCCGCATGTGACGATTGCATGGATTGCTTTGCCGTTTGCCCGGAAAACCACGTCATATCACCCGCGCTCAGGGGTAAAGGGGACAGCACCCCTCTGATCCTGTCACCCGATTGTACAAATTGCGGACGCTGCATCGATGTATGCGCCGTTGACGTTTTCACTTTCACTCACCGGTTCGACGACCAGGTCGCCGCACCTTCCGATCCCGATCCCGCGCCACAGCCGCGCGCAGCCAGACCTATTTAAGGGAGTGCCCAGATGAACAAGCCAATCCTTACAGGCGTCGCCGCCCTGATCCCCGTCATACTCTTGAGCGGGTTCGCCCTTGCCCAATCTGCCCAGGTGGAGACCCTGCGCGGGGCTGACGTTGATGAACTCATCCCATTGGACGACGTCCACAAAACAGTCGAAGGCCGCATGGTGCGCAACTACCGTCAACAGCCGCCGCTGATCCCCCACTCGGTCGAGCAATACCAGATTGATCTGCGCACCAATCAATGCCTGTCCTGCCATGACTGGACCAAGGCGGGCGAGCGCAATGCACCGACCCTGTCGATGACCCACTATCTGGACCGCGAAGGTCGCGAATTGGATCAGATCGCAGGGACCCGGTACTTCTGCAATCAGTGCCACGTTCCTCAGGCCGATGCCCCGGCATTGATCGAGAACGTCTTTGAATCCTCTGGCAACTAATCCATCGCAAGTCTGAAAGGAGCACCAAAATGGCCGACTCCCCTGAAAAACGCGGCTGGATTGGTCGCATCTGGAACGCCTTCTGGACCCCGGCGGTCCTGTTCAGTTCCGGGTTCCTGATATTGGCCGGATTTCTGGCGGGCATCCTATTCTGGGGTGGCTTTCACTGGACGCTGGAACTGACCAATACTGAAGAATTCTGTGTGTCCTGCCACACGATGGAAACCAATCTGGGCGAATACCGCGAGACGATCCACTACAACAACCATTCGGGCGTGCGCGCAATCTGCTCGGACTGCCATGTGCCGGATGAATGGAACCACAAGATCAAAGCGAAGATCATGGCGGTCAAGGACGTGTACCACGAGTTGGCAGGCACCATCAGCACGCCCGAGAAATACGAAGACCACCGCCTGACCATGGCGTCGGCTGTGTGGAAGAAGATGAAGGAATCCGATAGCCGCGAGTGCCGCAACTGTCACAACTTCGACTATATGGACTTCACACTGCAGGAAAACCGCGCCGCCTCAGAACACCATCGCGCGATTGATACCGGCATGACCTGTATCGACTGCCACCAGGGTATCGCCCACAGCCTCCCGCCCAATTATCTGGAAACCTACCAGAAAATTGCAGACGCGGTAGACGGTGAGGTTCTGCAGGAACATGCAGCCGCGGACGGTGACGATATCCGCACGTTCCTGAACAACAGCTCGGACTAAGGAGAGCGCAGAGATGTTAGAGATACTCGGAACCATCGGTGGCAACATCCTCAGCCTGCCCGGTATACTCGGGCTGGCGCTGGGAATGATGACCAGACAAGTGTGGCTAGGCGCTGCGTTGGGTGGACTTGTCGGGGTGTTGGAAACACTGGTCTTTGCCGGTTTCCAATTCGCTCACATCGAAGCGCTTGAGCTCGTGATCGCAATACTGGTTGGAGTGTGTGCGGGCAGCTTAGGCAGCGCTATCCGCATCAAAGGAACGCAAGCCAGACCTTAAGCTCAGAGCTTATAGCCCATAAATGACGAGTGCGGCGTGTGCGCGGCTGCTGGGAAGACTTTCAGGGGTCTTTCGTAGCTTGCGGCGACACGCCGCCAGTCTTTCAGACTGGCCACGATGCTCCTCGGAGATCAATGGGTCCCGACCTTAAGAAGTTTGCTCAGATGCCAAAGTGCCGACTCTGAAACGGACGTCATTGTTCCAGCCTGAACTGGGGCAAATCGAATTGCCGCTCGGAAGTCATGTTCAGTAACGTCCAGCAGCCCGCCCAGCGAAGAGATATAGCTTCTCGGCCCCAAGGATCGTGACGGCGGGTTGCAGTCGTTACATGACCGCGCCAATCTGCCAGGGAACGAATTCATGATCACCCAAACCCTGCGCCTCGGATTTGCTGGGCTGACCTGAGGCGACCTCGATGATACGTTGGAACAGTGCTTCGCCAACCGCCTCGACGCCCTGCCCTTCCGAGACAATGACACCTGCGTCCAGGTCGATATCCTCCGGCATCCGGCCCCATAGCGCCGAGTTCGACCCCACCTTGATCGTCGGCGCGGGCTTGGAGCCGAAGGCAGAGCCGCGCCCCGTCGTAAAGACTACCATATTGCAGCCCGAGGCAATTTGACCCGTAATCGAGACCGGATCATAGCCGGGGCTGTCCATGAAAACGAATCCTTTCGTATCGATCGGCTCTCCATAGCGGTAAACTCCGTTCAGCGGTGTGGTCCCACCTTTGGCCACCGCGCCCAGAGATTTCTCGAGAATGGTTGTCAGACCACCTCGCTTGTTGCCCGGCGACGGATTGTTGTCCATCGACCCGCCATTGATGTCCGTATACCGTTCCCACCATTCAATGCGTTCAATCAGCTTGGCGGCGGTGGTTTCGTCCCGGGCGCGGCAGGTCAACAGATGCTGCGCGCCATAAATCTCTGGCGTCTCGGCCAAAGCAGCCGTGCCGCCGTTACGCACGAGCAAATCCGCCGCATATCCAAGCGCCGGGTTTGCCGTCACACCTGACCAGCCGTCCGAACCGCCACATTGCAGCGCCAACGTGATTTCTGACACGGGGGCCAAAGCGCGCCGATCCGCGTTGACGATCGGCAACATCTCACGCACTTCGCGCAGACCCGCCTCGACCGTCTGGCGCAGCCCGCCCATGTTCTGAATATTCATGGTCCGGACCCGCGGCCCCTGCGACAAGCCATAAGCTTCAAGTAGAAAATCGATCTGGTTGACTTCACACCCCAAGCCGACGAACAGAACACCGCCGACATTGGGATTTCGCGCATAGCCCCAAAGCACCCGTTGCAGGTTGGCGAACCCATCGCTGTTCATCGCCATCCCGCAGCCAGTTCCGTGCGAAAACGCGGCGACCCCATCGACATTTTCGTACTCGGACAGTTCGTCATCCGTGATTTCGGCAGCGATCATATGTGCTGCGGTGGCCGAACAGTTCACCGATGTCAGCACGGCGATGAAATTGCGCGTGCCCACCTGGCCGTTGGGACGATGATACCCCATGAACTGGGCACGGTCTGGCTCGGGCACGAAGTCAACATCTTTGAGATCTTGCCCCACACGCATATCAAGTTCGAGCGGCTCGAATTGCAGATTGTGAGAGTGCACATGCTCTCCGGCCTGGATGTTCGCGGATGCAAACCCGATCACTTGCCCGTATTTGCGAACGGCATCGCCCTGCGCAATATCCTGTGTTGCGATCTTGTGTCCTGACGGCACCGGATTGGTCAGTGTGATCCCGGCCAATTCCACCCCGGCATCCAGTGTACGGGCCGCGATGACGATGTTATCAGCCTCTTGGAGACGGATCAGATCGCCGCCATTGATCGCACCCATTCCGAATTTCCCGACTTGTTCCAGGTTCTTCGTTGTCATGCGGACTGAACGGCAATCTGCAAGTCCGTCCACACGCAGCCCGCAAAACAACTTCGCGTCTGTGATAGCGCCATAGCCGCCAAAACAACAGCCCTGCCAATGGGTCGAACGCGGCATTCGCTTGTAAGTCTGTGTTCAAGACATTGTTATTAGGCGGGTGAAAGTTGTTTATGTGACGCCCCCATACAGTGTAGGTTCCGGGCAATGCGGGACATGCACCACCACACAGGGTCGTGAAGACCTCGCCAGCTCATCTTAAAGGACTGCTTGTTATGGCTAGAAGTTCCTACGTGCCCCGCGCGGGCCGATACGACGACATGATCTATAACCACTGCGGCAACAGCGGGCTGAAGTTGCCTGCGATCTCGCTGGGGCTATGGCATAACTTCGGATCGGACAAGCCACATGGCCTTAAGCAAGAGCTATGTCGGACAGCTTTTGATCTGGGTATCACGCATTTTGATCTGGCCAACAATTATGGCCCCCCTCCGGGCAGCGCCGAAGAGGCCTTTGGGCAAATCCTGGCAACGGATTTTGCCGGATACCGGGATGAGCTGATTATCTCATCCAAGGCCGGTTACGATATGTGGCCCGGGCCTTACGGCGAATGGGGCAGCCGCAAATACCTGATCGCGTCTTGCGATCAAAGCCTCAAGCGTATGGGGTTGGACTATGTCGATATCTTCTATTCGCACCGGTTCGATCCCAATACCCCGCTGGAAGAGACGATGGGCGCGCTGGATCAGATCGTGCGGTCCGGAAAGGCGCTTTATGTCGGGATATCGTCCTACAACTCGCAGCGCACGCGCGAGGCGGCTGCGATCCTGAGGGATCTGGGCACACCCTGCGTCATTCATCAGCCCAGCTACAACATGATCAACCGATGGGTCGAGACGGACGGGCTGAAAGATACTCTGAAAGAGCTCGGCATCGGCTCCATCGCCTTCACCCCGCTGGCGCAAGGAATGCTGACCGGAAAGTACCTGAATGGCGTCCCTCAGGACAGTCGGGCCGCAGATGATAAATCGCTGAATCCGGACTTGCTGACCGACAAAACCATCGAAAACCTGCGCAGCCTGGATGCCATTGCCCAACGTCGGGGGCAAACGTTGGCCCAGATGGCACTGGCATGGGTTTTGCGCGACGGTGGAATTACAACGGCGCTGATCGGGGCCTCAAGATCAGACCAGATCATTGATTGCGTGGGGGCCCTGAAGAACATCGAATTTACACCCGATGAGCTGGCCGAAATTGACCTCTATTCTGCCAATGGCGACGTCAATCTGTGGTCGCAATCCTCGAACGCATAATCCGATTTGAATAAGGAAACGAACATGAACAAGCCTATCATAGGTTTCATTGGTGTCGGCCTGATGGGGCACGGCATGGCCAAGAACATCGTTCAGAAAGGCTATCCGCTGGTTGTGATGGGGCACCGCAACCGTGTACCCGTCGATGATCTGCTGCAGCGCGGTGCGACCGAGGTCAAATCGGCCAGGGACATGGCCGACCAGTGCGATATCATCCACCTATGCGTGTCCGGCAGCCCGCAAGTGGAACAAATCGTGCGCGGCCCCGAAGGGATTTTGGCGTCTGGCAAAGAGGGTCTGATCGTTATCGATTGCTCGACCTCTGATCCGGTCTCAACCCTGCAACTGGCCGCTGAACTGCGCGCGGCAGGAATGGATTTGGCCGATGCCCCTCTGGCGAAAACTCCGGTAGAGGCCGAAGCGGGCACGCTGGACGCAATGGTCGGCGCAACGCCGGAAACATTCGAAAAGATAAGGCCGGTTCTGGAATGCTGGTCGGGGTTGGCCGTGCATCTGGGCGAGGTTGGTCTGGGGCACAAGATGAAGCTGATCAACAACTTCATCTCACTGGGCTACGCAGCGCTCTATTCCGAAGCGCTGGCGATCGCCGAGAAATCAGGCCTGACCGTCGAGCAAGTGGATTCCATCATCCGCCCCGGCCGTTTGTCGAACGGGTTCTATGAGACTTTCATGAAATGGACACTGGAGCGGGATGAGAACGCCCACAAGTTCAGCATCACGAATGCCCACAAGGATATGCGGTACCTGACCAATCTGGCCAACAGCGTGGGCGCGCTGAACCCGGTGCAAGCAGATGTGCGGAACGCATTTGCAGCAATGGAGGCAGCCGGGCAAGGAGAGCGCTACCTCCCGATGCTGGCGGATTTTATCGCGCAGATGAATGGGTTGGACAGGGGTAAGTAGCGCTAGCTGTCCCCCAACTTCCGCAAGCATTCCTTGACCAATTAGCCTGGGTCAATTGCGAACGATCATCCATTCAATACAAGCCGACCATCTATCCCAGGTGAGTAGTCTTTGAACGCTCATCCAGAAGAGAGCAGCTTTCGAACGATGTCTCATCTGATACCGCGCTGGTATGGGAGCACAGCTGGGCCTTGCAAGAAGCGTGTCTCTTTCTATGCTTGCAACCGGCAGTTCGTGATAACGCTTATCTACCTCAAACCAGAGATCAAATTCGCCCGTTGAAGGCAGATAAGTCAAAAAGCATGAAGACAGATGAACCACAGAGTTTTCAATTAGGGAGAAAAGCATGAAGAGAGTTTTCAAAACCGCAACCGCCAGCGCGGTAGCCTTCCTGTGGGTCGCCGCCGTCGCCACTGCCGAAGAGTGGCGATTCAACAATTTCCTGCCCGAGACCCGTCCCGAAACCGCGGAATTGGAACGCTTTGTCGAAGAGGTAAACGCCGCCCTTGAGGGTGAGAACGAACTGAAGCTCTATAGCGGAGGTTCGCTGGGCCTGCCCAATACCGATACCCTCCGGTTCCTGCCCAAAGGCGCGGTTGAGATGAGCCTGATCTGGGCGAACTATCTGGGGCGCGACGCACCTGCGCTCAGCTCGGTTGTGGTTCAGGGCACCATCGGTTCGATTGAAGAGTTCGAGAAAGCAATCCCGACTGTGCGCGAAATCTACGAAGAGGAGTTTACCGATTGGGGCGTGACCTCGGTAGGCTATGTTCCGATCCCGATGCTTTCGGTCTCGGTCTTCTGCCGGGATGAGCCTGTGCGCACTATCGACGCCCTGAAGTCGAAGAAGCTGCGCGTCTGGGCGCGGGATCAGGTCGAAACCTTCACACGCCTCGGTGTGGCCGCGCAGATCATTCCGCAGGAAGAGATGTATGTGGCGCTGAAAACCGGCGTGGTCGACTGTGCGCTCTATCCGGCACTTTACGCACACACGGTCTCTTTGCAGGAGGTCGCCAAATATGCGTCCTACCTGTATCCGATGGCGTCCGGTCCTTACGTGATCGGCGTGGCCACCGATAAGTGGGAAGCCACAGATGACGCCACCAAAGCGGCGATTGCAACGGCGGCAGACGCTTTGTGGGAGCGCACAAATCAATATGAAGACGACTTCGAACGCGAACTGGCCGCGCGCGACAAGCTGAGCGAGGAAGGCGTGACCTGGGGTGAAGATTTCTCGCAGGAAGACCGTGACCTGTTTGTGTCGAATGTCACCGAAATCTGGGCCGAGCTTGCAGAAGAGGCTGGTGGCAACGCGCCTGCCTATCGTGAGCGTGTCCTGACAGCGTTGGGCCGCTGACCCTCAGATGGGCCGAGGTTTGAAACACATCATTGCGCAGGGGCTGGATCGTCTGGCCCTTGCCTGCGCTGCGGCGGCGGCTTTGGGGATGATCGCGATCGTTGGCCTTATCGTGACCAGCGTTTTGATGCGTAAATTTGCCAACACGCCGCTGCATATTACCGAAGAAGTCGTTGGCCTGTTGCTGAGTGTTTCGCTGTTTCTGGGCCTTCCGATGGTAACGCTGCGCGCCAAGCATGTTCGCGTGTCGCTGCTGGCCGACATGCTGAAAGGCAGACTGCATGACGCGATGCAGATCGCAGCCCTTCTGGTCGGTATCGCATTTTTCCTCTGGCTGATCGTCGAGACAATCCCCTGGTTTGAGTTCGCGTTCAAGCGCAGCCTCAAAACCGAAACCACTCGGATACTGCTTTGGCCATGGATGGCGCTGATGCCGCTGTCGCTTGCGCTGACCATGTCCATCTTGGTGGCGCGGCTGGTCGGCGTGCTGGACCGGGTGCCCGACACCGACGCTGACATCGAATAATCCCCGGCAAAAGAGGCCTCTACATGTCATTCTGGCTTACGTTGACAGGTGCGCTGGTTGCCACCGCCGGTACGGGCGTGGCGCTTGGGGCGGCCCTTGGCCTGACCGGGCTTCTGATCCTGCATTTCTTCTCGAACGGGGCCACATCGCTCGCCGTAGACGCAATCTGGAGCGTCTTTAACTCGTTCACCCTCAGCGCGGTTCCGATGTTCATCCTGCTGGGCGAAGTGCTTTTGCGCAGCGGCATCAGCGAGCGGGCGTATTCTGCATTCTCCCCGCTGTTTCGCCGCATCCCGGGCGGGTTGCTGCACACCAATATCGCGGTTTGCACGCTGTTTGGAGCGGTCAGCGGTTCCAGCCTGTCAACAGCGGCGGCAGTGGGCTCGGTCGCTTATCCTGAGATGTCCAAACGCGGCTATGACAAGGATACGATTGTGGGCAGTCTGGCCGGTGGCGGTACGCTTGGCCTGTTGATCCCGCCCAGCCTGTCGTTCCTGATCTATGGCGCGCTGACCGAAACCTCGATCGGGCGCCTGTTCGCTGCCGGTATCATCCCGGGTTTTCTGGTTGGGCTGATGTTCATGGCCTACCTGTTCGTGAAAAGCGCCAGAAACCCGGCCATCGCCCCCCGCGATGAGACCCCGTTACCTCTGCGCGAAACACTGGCGGGCTTCAAACAGATCTGGCCGTTGCTGGCGCTGATCATTGCAGTCATCGGCAGCATTGTGGGCGGGCTGGCCACACCCACCGAAGCAGCCGGAGTAGGCGTGGTGCTGGCCGTCATCATCTCGTCCATTTGGGGTGATCTCACCTGGAAGAAGCTTGTCGAGGCGGTCTATCAGTCCGTTCTCTTGTTCGCCTCGGTCGGGTTTTTGGTGCTGGGCGCGACCATATTGGCGAAATCGACCAGCATTCTGGGCGTGCCGCAACAGATCCTTGAGGTGGTGGCGGAAAGCGGGATGGGCACTTATAGCGTGCTGCTGATCGTAGTGCTGATCTATCTGGTACTGGGCTGCTTTTTCGACGGCCTTTCCCTGATGATCATGACCTTGCCGGTCGTGTTTCCCTTGTTGACCGGGCTGGGTTTTGATCCGATCTGGATCGGGGTCATCATCACCATCGTCATCGAGATCGGTCAGGTCACGCCACCGGTTGGGCTGAACCTGTCGGTGCTGAGCGCCCTCACCAACAACGAGGTCAGCCTTGGCCGCGTTGCGGTCGCAACCGTGCCGTATTGGCTTATTCACCTGTTCACTATCCTAATCCTGACGCTGTTCCCGGCGCTGGCCCTGTTTCTACCGGATATCTTGTTCTGACAAGAGGACCTCGCAAGACACCCAAGAGAATGGAACCGAAAGCGCGTTGGCCGGTATCGATCCGGAGGATGTTGGATGTATAGGCAGCAGACCCTCCGACACGAGAGGGAACTATCAAGATACCTGTGCCTGCCGCGACTGAACGCCGCCGCACCTCAACCCTGGTGTTTTCCAAGCAAGTGTTGGCGGGCAGTCTTGGCTAGGCAACCCATTCCGCGCATGGCATGGTGAAAATCATGACAACCGGATCATCTGACCGCCCCAACATCTTGTACATTTTCAGCGACCAACATGCTGCCCGTATCATGGGCTGTGCGGGCGACATCGGCGCGGATACTCCGAACCTCGACAGGCTTGCCCAGAGCGGGGTGCGCTTTGATCGCGCCTATTGCCCGTCGCCTGTCTGCCTGCCGGCCCGGATGTCCATGCTGACAGGTCTGCGACCACATGAACAAACCTGCTGGACCAATGACGATATCCTCGACAGCGCGCACCCGACATGGCTGCACGGTCTTGGCGCTGTGGGATACAAACCGGTTCTGATCGGACGTATGCACTCACTTGGTCCCGACCAACTGCGTGGCTACGTCTCGCGCCCAATCGGAGATCACAGCCCCAGCTGGCCCGGCGTAGCGCGGCGCAGTCTGGGAAAGCTGAGCAAAACCAGCGGCCCTTTCAAGGACAGCATCGAGAAATCGGGACCCGGCCAAAGCTCTTATCAACTCATGGACGAAGATGTCTTGGCCGCCAGTATCGCGTTTCTCCAAGACCATGCGAAGCGAAAAGGGGACGAGCCCTTTTGCTTAACAGCAAGCTTCATGCTGCCGCATCCGCCTTATGTGGCCAGCGAACGGGATTTCAACGCCGTCGCTGCGCGTGTTCCGACCCCGCACGTTGCCCATCCCCCGAATGATGAACATCCCTGGATCCGCAGCTGGCGCGAGCTGAAACAGGTCGGCGACGTTTCACCTGAAGAGGTTCAGCGTGCGCGCCAAAGCTACTATGCACTGGTTCGTCAACTCGACCGTCACATCGGGGACTTGTTGGCGACGCTGGATCAAATCGGGTGTGCAGACAATACTTTGGTCGTCTATGTCTCGGACCACGGGGATCATATTGGTGAGCGTGGTCTGTTCTGGAAACACACATTCTATGACGACGCGATCCGCGTGCCTCTGATCATGCGCTGGCCCGGTCACATCGCGCCCGGTCTCGAAATCCGTGAACCCGTCGAGACGGGCGGGTTGGGCAACACGATTCTGTCTCTGGTCAATGCTCCGACGCTGCCGAACGCAACCATGACCAGCTTTGCCGACCTGATCACAGACCCGGATGCCGCAGCAACGCGACCCATATTCATTGAGTATTGCACCGATGACATGCCCGCCTGGGCGGAAGGACAGGCCGTGCAACAACGTGCCGTCATCGAGGGTCGATACAAGTTCATCTACTACCATACCTATCCGGCGCAGCTTTTTGATCTGGAAACCGACCCTTTGGAACTGCGCGATCTTAGCCAGGCCCCAGAGTATGCCGAGATCGCGGAAAGGCTCAGAAATCTGGTCCTGCGGGATTGGGACCCCCAAGAGATTGGCGATCTGATTGAACGCCGTAAGGCAGACAAATTGCTGCTCAAGGCATGGGCTGAAAACACCAACCCGGCCGATCCTTGCCGCTGGGACCTGCAAGAAGATCAGAATTACCTGCTGCGGGATTAGCTGTCGTCTGACGCGCGGCGATAGAAACCAAGTGCTGTTCGATGCAGAATTTGCTCCCTCTCAGCCGCCGTGAGGTCGGCGAGAAGGTCGCGCGTTATCTGCCGCCATTCACCGTAGTCAGAGGTCTCCAGCAGAACGGGGTAATCGCTGCCCCACATCAGCCGCGCGGGTTCAAAAACCCTTATCAGGTGCTCGAAAACCTTACGGTGATGATCGGGCTCCACGCTTTGCTGCGTGAAACCCGAAACCTTGCAAAATACATTACGAAGATCGGCAAACTGTTGGATGGCTATTGACCAGCCAGGCAAGTCCTGTAGTGCAGGTTTTGCGGCATGGTTGATGACGATGCGCAAATGGGGATGCGCGCGAGCGACGGCCGCGACTGAATCGAGATGATGCGGTAAGGCCAGCGCTTCCAGAGCAAGCCCTGACTTTGCCAGCGCCGCAAATCCAGCGGTATATTCAGGGGTCGCAAGCCACTCGACCCCGCGCGCGGCACCCGCCATAGGTCGGATCGCCCGCAGCTTGGGGAACCGCCGAAGACGCTCAAGCGCCCGGTCGATCTCGGCGGACGTCAGATCGGTCCAGCCTGTGACGCCGATGATCCAAGGATACTGCTCGGCAAGGTGAAGAAGATAACGTGTTTCATCCTCGGTTGGGGCCGCCTGCACCGCAATGCATCCCGACACGCCTGCCTTGGCCATGACATCCGCAAAATCGGTCGGAAGAAAGTCGCGAAACAGCTTTGGACGCGCGTCAGTCAGCCAGAAATAGTCGCCTCGCGCCAGACGCCAGAAGTGTACATGCGTATCGATCACGAAGGGCCGCCAATCAAAGCGACAGATCAAAGCTGCCGACGGACATGGCCTTTATTGCGCCAGAGTCCGGCACAAACCCGATGCCGGGGCCCTGCGGGACGGCGAGCCGACCCTCTGAAACAGTTAGGTCGATCTCTCCCAACTCGGTTCTCAGCGGATTGGGGTTTGCGTCCAGCTCCACCAATCCCTCGCCGCCGACTGCGGCGAGAACGTGAAGCGAGGCGGCAAGCCCAAGCCCGGTGCCCATGTAGTGCATCGTGCAGGTGGCCGCCGCTTTTGCCGCGTGCTGACCGACCGCGAAACTGCCGCTGACGCCTCCCCATTTGGCCACATCCGGCTGGGCGACACCCAGCCTTCCCACATCCATGAAATCCTGAAACTGCGTCAGGGACGTGATGTTCTCTCCACCTGCAATGGGCACGTCCACCGCCCGCGCCAGTTCGGCCCAATCGCTGAGCGGCGCATCAGCTCGCAGGGGTTCTTCGACAAAACCCAGCCCTGCATCAGACAGGGCCGTCACGGTTTCGATCGCGTCGGACACTGACCAGTTCTGGTTGGCATCGACCATGATGGCGAGCCGATCCCCGACAACCGCGCGGACATCGCGCAGGATTTCGCGATCCCTGGCCAGCCCGTGGCCGATCTTGAGCTTCACGCCCCGGTGCCCGTCGCTGATGATCTGTTCCAGCGAGCGGTTCATATCCGACAGGTTCGGCGTGCTGGCATAGACAGGCACGGATGCGGGTGGGGTCGCCGACAAAAACGCGGACAAGGGTACACCGCGCCGCCGCGCCGCGATATCGGCCATTGCGGTGTCGATCCCCGACAGGCAATGGGCAAACGGCCCGTATTCGCCGGTGTGAATGATCATCCGCGCAAGGCTTTGTTCCAGAGTTGCGCGACAGTCCGAGTAATGATCGAACTGCGCTCCGATCAAAAGCGGCGCGATCACATCCTGCATCAGGTTTTGCCGCGCCAGATTTCCCCTGGGCGGGAAATTGCACCAGATTTCACCCCAGCCGACAACGCCATCGGTTGAGGTCAGCGCGATCAACAGCCCGTTGCGAACCGGCATGGCGCCAAGTGAGGATTCAGGGCCGACCGGGGGACGGGCCGACACCGCGAAGGCCTGCACGCGGTCGATCTTGATGGGGTCCGGATCAGAGGGGGTCATGTCGCTGTCCTAGTAACCGACCAGAGTGTTGCGGGCCGAAGTTGTGAAATGCGCATCCAGCGCCTTTTGCACGCGCGCCAGATCACGCGTTTTCAACGCGTCAAGGATTGTCAGATGATCCTGCATCGCGGTGATATTTATCTTGCGCGGCGGCACCCGGCGGTGGACCTGCCGGGCGATACGCAGTTTGGTCTGCGTATATTCATGCGCCTTGGTGATCGCCTTGTTCTCCATCGACGCCACGATGGTGCGGTGAAAGTCGCGGTCGAAATCCAGAATGAACGCGTTGTGGGCCGTCAGGTCCTCGGCGGTTTCCAGACCTTGGAGGGCCGCGTGGTGGCGCGTGATCTGATCCTCGATCCAGTCATCCGTGACGATATCGATGAAGAAGGTCAGCGCGTGATTTTCGATCATCACGCGGAACTGCATGTTTTCGCGCATGAAATCGAGATCTGGATAGATGATCTTGAAACCGGCGCGCGGCTTGACCTCAACCAGATCCAGTTCTTCCAACAGCACCAGAAGTTCGCGCAGCGGGGACATTGACGTTCCAAGAATCTCGCACAGTTCAGCCTGGCGCACGACTTCGCCAACCTTGATTTTCCCGGATAGGATAGCCTGAACGAACTTTTCCAGGTCCTGGGATTTATGCGTTATCTTCATTGCCCCGCAGAGCTCCTGGCTGATCTGGCATCAGAATTGACTAATGATTGCCGACTTAAAAGGCTTCGTCAATCTCGCAATTGCCATTTTAAATATATTTAAACTTGCCGTAAAGAATTTTCCCGTCTAGGCTCCTGTCAAGCCGCCCCACCGCAATGGCGGGCCGGGTGGATCAGTATCAAGACCGGGAGGCGACCTGAAACATGGCTCAGGTTTCGTTGTCGAACATCAAGAAATCCTACGGCAGCGTCGAGTTGTTCGATGGTGTCGACCTTGACATCGACGCAGGTGAGTTTGTCGTGTTTGTCGGCCCGTCCGGCAGCGGAAAATCCACGCTGCTGCGCATGATCGCGGGGCTGGAATCGGTGACAGATGGCGTCATCGAGATCGAGGGGAATGACGTCACCTATGACGAGCCGTCTGATCGCGGCATCGCCATGGTGTTTCAGAACTATGCCCTTTACCCGCACATGGACGTCTACGGCAACATCGCCTTCAACCTGCGCCTCGCCAAGATGCCCAAGTCGGAAGTGCATGAACGTGTGATGGAGGCAGCGCGCATCCTGCATTTGGATGAGCTGCTCGACCGTTCGCCGGCGCAACTTTCTGGCGGACAGCGCCAGCGTGTTGCCATTGGCCGCGCCATTGTGCGCAAGCCCAAAGTGTTCCTGTTTGATGAGCCATTGTCGAACCTTGACGCGGCCCTTCGCACTCAGATGCGGCTTGAGATCGAGACCCTGCACCGCGAAATCGGGGCCACAATGATCTACGTGACCCATGACCAGACCGAAGCGATGACGCTGGCCGACCGCATCGTCGCGCTGGATTACGGGCAGGTTCAACAGGTCGGCTCGCCCGACGATCTGTATAATGCGCCGACAAACAAGTTCGTGGCCGGGTTCATCGGCTCGCCCAAGATCAACTTCCTTGCGGCAACGGTTCTGTCCGTCGAAGGCGACGCTGTTGTTGCCCGGATCGAGGGACATCCCGACACTCAGATTACCCTGGCCGCATCCGGTCTAAATGAAGGCGATCAGATAGACCTTGGTATTCGCCCCGAAGAATTTCACATCACCGAGGCCGATACCCAGCAGGACAATGTGCTCAGCCTTCAGGGAACCGTCGAGATTGCCGACCGGCTGGGCAATATCACCTATGCCTATGTCAATGCGGGTCTGGGCCAGAATCTGACGGTTCAGACATTTCAGAAACGTAAAATCCAGACCGACACGACCGTCACTCTGACGGTTTCCGCTGACCGGATCGATGTCTTCAATCCGCAGGGAAACCGTTGTTCACCGACCAAGCCATAACTGACGCGCCCAAGAGGGAGGAATTGGGATGAATAAGACATTGAAAACACTGGCGTTCGGATGCGCCGCCGCGATCTGCGCCACGGGTGCTTTCGCGCAAGACAAGGTTAAGCTGTTGGTCTGGGGCGACCCGGTCCGCGAGCCCTTCTATCAGGCATTCGACGAAGCCCGCGACGACATCGACGTCGAGTTCGTGTCGGTTGCCCGCAACGAAATGGTCGCCAAGCTGCAACTGGCCCTACGCTCGGGCGAAGGCGTTCCCGACGCGATCTTCATGCAGGATGTCAACTTCGCCGCCCAGCTTTCGACCCGGCGCGCGAACTACCTGATGGAGCTTTCGGACAAGGTGGATCAGGAAACGGTGGACGGGTTTTACCCCACCTCACTGGCCCCCTGCGAAAAGGCCAACGGATCGCTGATCTGTCTGCGCAACGACGTGGCGCATTTCATGCTGTGGTACAACAAGCCCCTGATGGACGAACTGGGCCTCAGCGTTCCCACCACGTGGGAGGAATATGAGGCCGTGGGCGCAGCAGCGGCGGCCAATGACTCGGGCATCGTGTCCGGTGCGGTGGCGATGCATATCCCGCTGATGAATTTCCTCTACTCAAACGGGTGCGAACTGGCAGTGCCGCTGCCGGATGATCCGGAGACCCTGAAGATCAATGCGACCGCACCTCAGTGTGTCGAGGCTGCGCAACTTGTGGACCGGATGCTGGACTCCGGCGCGCTAGCCCGCGTCGCGCCCTTCGATCCCGAGTTTCTGGAACTGGCGAAGGCCAATAAGCTGCTGATGATCCCCGGCCCTACATGGTTTGGAGAGTTCATCATCAAGCGCCGCTATGAATTTGCCGATGGCGTGACCGGCGTTGCCATGACCCCGAAATGGGCGGCACAGGATGAGCCCCTGATCTGGAGCTGGGGCGGCGGCGTCTGGGGTGGCTGGAAAGACACCGAGCACCCCGAGGCAGTTGTCGACCTGCTCAAGTTCGTGACCACCGATGCAGACGTGAACCGCACCGCTGTGACCATGCCCGCTTATCAGCCCGCTTCAGTCGAATGGGGTGAAGCATTTGACGGGTCCGGCTATTACGGCACCGACGGGTCCTTCGGAACCATGGTCGATGCGGCCGCGTTCGGTCATCCGGGCTACGCTTCCCTGCGGCTGGACACACGCGCCAGCTTTACCAAGGCGGTCGTGAACGATCTGGCCAGCGGCGCAAGCTTTGAATCTCTGCTGCCGCAGCTGCAGGAAGAGTTTGCAAATGCCGCGCAACTGGCCGGTTACAAGGTCGTGACAGACTGAAACCGTTAACGGGTGCGCCGCGACCCACATGCGGCGCGCCCGGTCCAAAGGGCTGAGAGACCATGCCATCACTCACGGAAACCGAACGAGAGACCCGCAAGCGCCGCGCGGCACGCAGACAGACATGGGTGTCCTATGCGCTGCTGCTGCCTTATCTGGCGCTGATGGTCATGTTCGCGGTCTTCCCCGTTCTCTACGCGTTCGGGCTCAGCTTCTTTGACACTTTTGAGAACGTATTTTGGGGTCTGACCAATTATCGCGAAGCCCTCAACGATTATCGTCTGGTGCCGGCAATCTGGAATGTGCTGCAATATGTGGTGGTCTGGGTTTCAATGATGGTGATCGGCGTGACGTTGCTTGCGCTGCTGCTGGACACTTTGTCCGAGCGTCCCGCCGCAATTGTGCGCTCCGTCTATTTCATGCCCGGCGCGATTGCCTCATCCGCCGTTGTCGTACTGTGGCTTTTCCTGCTGGACCCCTTGGTGTCGCCGTTCAGCTTTGTTTTTGAGGCCGTAGGCTGGGACAACCGGCAAAGCACCATCAGCGGGTTGGGAGAGGTCTGGATCTTTGCGCTGATGGGTTTTCTGGGCAATTCGGGCGGCTGGATCGTGGTTCTAGGCGGCGCGTTGTCCGGCCTGTCCCGCGATATTCTCGAAGCCGCGCGGATTGATGGTGCAAATCCGTGGCAAATGGCGGTTCGGATCAAAATACCGATGATTTCGAAGACCATCACGCTGATGGCGATCATGACGCTGGCGGTCGGGATGCAAATCTTTGTCGAGCCTCAGCTGATGTCTCTTGCTGGCGGTCAGTTCGACAAACCCGACTGGTCGGTCACGCAGCTGGCTTACTTTTACGCCTTCCGCTTTGGGGATTTCGGCGTCGCCGCCGCGATCAGCACGCTGTCTCTGATCCTGCCCCTGATCATCGCCTTCACGCTGATCTTCGCCACCCGCTTCTACAAAATCGACTAGGCCCGTCATGGATACGCTTCTTCCCAAGAACAAACTGCGCATCAGCTCCTTTGTGATCTGGTCGATCCTTGCCTTCTTCGTCGTGGTCTATGGTCTGCCCCTGCTGTGGCTGTTCATTGCGGGCACGCGCAGCGAAAGCTCGCTGATCTCCGATCCGCCGCTGGCCTTCGGCAGCTTTGCCACAATGAAAGAAACCTTTCTGAACCTCGCAGGCTACAACAATTTCCAGATTCTGACCTGGGCCCTGAACTCGGTCATCTACACGGTAGGCAGCGTGACGCTGACACTGGTCTCATGTATTCCCGCCGGATACGCGCTGGCAATGTCAGAGTTTCGGGGCCGGAAACTGATCCTGATCATGACGCTTGTGGCTATGATCACCCCGTCGCAGGCGATAATCCTGCCGATCTTTCTTGAGATGACGCTGCTGGGTCTGACCAACACCTATCTGGGGCTGATCCTCGCCTCGTCCTTCTTTCCGTTTGGCGTTTATCTGTCTTATATCTACTACACCACATCGCTGCCCAAAAGCGTGGTGGAAAGCGCCCGGATTGACGGCTGCGGGCACTTGCAGTGCTTCATTCACATGGCGCTGCCTCTGGCGAAACCGCTGCTGGCGCTGGTTGCGTTCTTCAGCTTCGTCAACAACTGGAACAACTACTTCCTCGCCTTCGTGCTGATCTCGGATGACAGCAAGCAAAACCTGCCGGTGGGTCTGACCACGCTGATCAACTCTTCCGGGGCCCTGAACCCGCAAGCGGCGGCAAACAACCTTCCCATCGGTCAGCCCGAAGCAATTCAGGCCGCAATTCTGGTCGTCCTGCCCATCATTCTGGTCTTCCTCGTGTCGCAGAAATACGTGCGCTCGGGCCTGAATGCCGGGGCCGAAAAGGGATGATCCCAACCCGCAGGCTGACCCGATCCGGGCTTGAATTGTCCGAGTTGGGTTTGGGCTGCGCGACACTGGCCTTTGATGCGTCCCCAGACGCTCTTTCCGGCGCGCGCCAAATGCTGGGTCAAGCCGTCAAAGCCGGTATCGGATATTACGACACCGCCCCTTTTTATGGGCGCGGACTGTCTGAACGTTTGGTGGGGGACGCGCTGCGCGAACAGGATGGTGTTTTGCTTTCGACCAAGGTTGGACGCCTTCTGAAGCCGGAAATCCAAGCACCGACGCATATGCCCTTTCGTGTGGAATTTGACTATACCTACGATGGCATCATGCGCAGTTTTGAACACAGTATTCAACGGCTTGGACTATCCAAGATCGACATCCTTCTCTGCCACGACCTAGGCCAGCAAACCCATCGCGACGCCGCCCCCGCGCAGTTTGCCGCTTTCTTCGACAAAGGCGGATATCGCGCCATGGAAGAGCTTCGCACCTCGAAAGACGTACGTGCGATCGGATTGGGCGTGAACGAAACTCAGGTCTGTCAGGATGCTTTACAGCATGGAGATTTTGATCTCATTCTACTGGCTGGTCGGCATACATTGTTGGAACGGACCAATGCGTTAGCCCTGTTCAAAGCATGTAGCGCCACAGGGACCGACATCGTGATTGGCGGACCCTTCAACTCTGGCATGCTTGTGGGCGGAACCACCTACAACTACGGCGAAATTCCAGAAGATGTGGCGCTGCGGCATCAAAACCTTCTGGCCTATTGCCAAGCATGGGATGTGGAGCTGGGAGCGGCAGCCCTGCAATTCCCCCTGCGTCATTCCATCGTCAAATCGGTGGTACCCGGGCCAAAGTCACCCTCAGAACTGCATCAAATTCTCGATTGGTTCGAAACCGAAATCCCTCAGGACTTCTGGGCGGGCCTCGAAGCGGGGACGTCAGACGAATGAAAACCCCATGGATCGACCCCGAACTTCAGTATTTGCTCGAGACTACTCCAAATCGACCACCGCTTACGCCGGCGACTGTTGAATACTATCGCACAACCAGAATTGAGGCCGATCCAACCCCGTTTTTTCCCAACGCAAAACAACCAACACGCCACAGGGTCGATGCCGAACATGGTAGGATCGACGTTTACGAGTTCAAACCCTCCGAGCCGAACGATGACACAGGCGCGCTACTCTGGCTGCACGGCGGCGGCTATGTGCTGGGCCATGGCAATGACGCTTGGTTTGGAACCTTGTTTGCCGAATCCGCAGGCGTACGCGTCTTCTCAGTGGACTACCGGCTGGCACCGGAACACCCCTACCCCGCTGCCCTGGATGATGCATGGGCGGTCTTGAACTGGATGGCAGATGAGGCCCAAGCACTCGGGATCTCACAGTCGCGCATCGCAATCGGCGGTGCAAGCGCCGGTGGCGGGCTGGCAGCAGGCCTTGCGCTGCATAATCGTGATCTGGGCGGGCCTGAGGTTGCGTTTCAACTGCTCCTTTACCCCATGCTCGACCAACGCCACGATACAGCGTCAGGAAAGATGAACGTCCCGCGCTGGCCGCGCGCGACATCCTTGGCCGCCTGGGATATGTATCTTGCTGGTAAGCCACCGCAGGCTTCGTCGGTTCCTGCGGTTGCAAAGACCCTGTCAGGATTACCGCCCGCCTTTCTGGCCGTCGGCGAGGCCGATTTGTTTCTTGACGATATATGCACATACGCGTCTCGGCTGACGGATGCTGGTGTGACCTGCCAGATCAAAACATATCCGGGCGTGTTTCATGGGGCCGAGATACAGGGGTACGCCACATCTATTGGCCAAGAAATGACCAACGACTATATCCACGCGCTTTTGCTCGGGCTGAGCGTCGCTTCAGACGAATAAGCCCCAGCAAGGCGACGGGGCGCGAAACATCCGACTGATGTTTCAGATGGACCGCGCAACGCTAGAGTGCGACGGGCATCTGGATTTGGTCAGCGATTGGACGCATGCGGCGATTGCCAACCTGAATCCAATAGCGGGACACTGTTCTTGATATGTCGCGCGGCTAAATTCTTCTGCCTTTTCTGGATCGGCAGGTGGGCTGCAGGATTTGGCGCAAAACCCTCACGCGCCACCTCAGGGAACATCGCTAATATCTCTTCCCTGCTTTGCGAACTCAAAGCGTCAAGCGCCTGTTTGCCAAGAAACAGGCTTTCTGTCGGTGCGCCTTCGGCAAAGATGATCTCATGCTGATCGAACATCAGATGAAAATAGGTGATGTCACCTGGCTCATCCACAACAGAAACCCCCGACATCTCGGTCAGATTGATTGCTGCGACCAGTGAATGCGCATCGCCAAACATGCGCTTGGATATGCGCGACGACGCAAGCATGCGATGCTGCCGGGACACCAACAGGTCACGGTTTGGCAAACCATTACCCAGGCTATGATGACAAATCCTGATCGGCTTGAGTTTGGGGTTCGCATCGAGTTGCGCGGCGGAAAGATAGCGGCGACCCACCCAACGGATGGGCTGCGGGCCATTGTTCAGCGTGACAACCTCATCACCTATTGCGAGGTCTTCCACCAATCGCACACCTCCGGGAACCGCGATGAGCGTGCCGGCGGTGAAGCACGGCACTTCCGAGTTGTCCGGCGTGCGCGGCCCCGAAACGTTATTGCCGTCTTCGTCGAATTGAACCGACTCACCGGGCCCGACCGTTGGTGCATTGGTTGTCGTTGCACCGTCGGCGGCCCCGCCCGTCAGTGTGATCGGGCCGTTGCTTCCGATGCCGATCGCATCGTCAACCTCGCCCGTTGAGGTGTTGGTCAGTGCAACATAGTTGGCCTCATCGGACACTTGGCTAGGTGTGGCGTTGATTAACTCCCGGTCAGCGCTTGTGGACGTAATCGTATAGATCGTGAAGTTAGGATTATCCGGATCCGGGACGCCAACGAGGTCGCTTAATCTGACTTCGGCATTGACCACCCCCGTCGCCTCGATGTTGTCGCCGCCGTCATCCATAAGGGCGCCGTCATTGCCATAAAAAGAAACAACGAAATCGGCGGGATCATCGTCTGGCCCCAGAGTGATTTCCACGAACTCATGGGTCGTGCTGTCAGCGACATCTACGTCCGCGGTCCTGTAGTGAATCTCGGAGATGAAAGCCATTTCGTTACTCTGCTTCAGGGGCCATTCGTGTCCCGGCCAATCGCCCTTTTAAGTTGAGCTTATCGGCATCAAACGCGACAGGAGTCAGTATGCCGCTGTTTATTTAATAAAGTCTGCAGGTGCAACTTGGCGTAGGCGAACCAATCGCTATCACGCCTTTTTTCAAGAACTGTACTAAGGCGAACGCGTTGATTCGATTAGGGGTGTTAAAGACGCCAAACTTACTGCCGCGATCGGGCTCGCAGCAGTATTGATCGCGAAGCAGCGGACTAAGTGGTGTCAGCGCCCGATTTCAGGTTGGCAAAATGCCATAGCGGGACCGCCGATTGATCAAACCTCAGCTCCACACCAAGTGCCTTTCAAGACACCTTTGCACATACTCGGCGGTTGTCTATGCCACCCGCTCGCAGACATCAGCCCACCATGCGTCGCAGCTCTCAGGGGTCAAACGGGCACTCAGGCCGATCCCGATGAGCTCAGTTTGCGCAGGCTGAGCAACTTCACAAACTTCGAGTGAGGGGCCGACAACCTGGACCAGGAACCCGACACCATCTCTTCCGCGCACATGGCCCTTCAGACGATACAGCGCTTCGGGCCGCTTTCTCATCACCCCGGATAACTCTGCCTGATCAAAGCACAGTGGTCCGGCATATGACCATTTTTGATAGGCTGGATGCGCAGTCTGCGTTAGATACGAAGTGTCTTGCCCCGTCATCAGAAGCTGCTCGATCCCGAGTTGATCGCTTGCCATCGTGATTGCGCCGGGGTTCAGTGCTGACAGATCGCCAAGCAAGCTCTCACCTGGATCTGATTTGCTGATGGCAAGCACCTGGGCGCAGGCGATCTGGTGTTTGAATTGCGCGGTAATCAGTGGATCGCGCGCCAACGTGTCAAACTGGAGGCCATCCACAACCGTCACAATTCCTGAATACTGCAGGTCCGGCTCGGCATGGGCAACGTTTGCGATACGCGCCGGATCGGCGATACCGCTTGCCTCGACGATGATGTGATCAGGTCGCGGGCAACGATCCAAAGCGTCGCCGATAGCAAGGAACAGGTCTGCACCCATTGTGCAGCACACACAGCCGTTGGACAGTTCCAGCGTGTCCTCTCTGGCGGAAATCAGCAAACTGGCATCGATGTTGATTGCGCCGAAATCATTCACCAGCACGAAAAGCCTTAGCCCGTGATCCGATCCCAGTATGCGATTGATCAGGGTCGTTTTGCCCGCGCCGAGATATCCGCCGATCACTGTCAGAGGCAAACGGTTCATAGACGATAGACCTTGCCATCCAGCACGGTACCCAGAACCGGTATGTCTTTCAGCCCGCGCGGGTCAGCGGCCAGAGGGTCATCCCCCAGCATGACAAAATCCGCGCGCTTGCCCGGTTGGATCGAACCGATTTCGCCATCCATTTTTAACGTCTGAGCCGCGCCAAGAGTAATCGCGTAAAGTGCCTCTTCGACGGTGATGCATTGCGCATAGCCGAGTGTTTGTCCGCTCATGGTCTGACGGTTGACGGCGCACCATGCCGTGAACAGAGGGCCCATCGGCGTGACCGGCGCGTCGGAATGAATTGCGGTGACTACACCTGCGTCCAGACAATCCCGTACGGCATCCATCGCGCGGGCCCGATCCGGACCAATGGTCAAAGCGGCATGCTGATCGCCGAAATACCAGATGTGGTTGGCGAAGATATTGCACGCGACACCCAGTTCGGCAGCGCGGTGGAACAATGCTGCATCCATCATCTGACAGTGTTGCAGCACATGGCGCGCACCGGGCCATGGGTGCTTGCGCGCAGCGGCTTCCAAGGCGTCAAGCGTCACCTCTGCGGCCTCATCCCCGTTCACATGGATATGCATTTGCAGGCCACGCTTTTGCATCTCTTCACAGAGCTGGAATATCTGTTCAGGAGCGGTGTTCCACAATCCGTTTGGCTGACCGCCGATGTAGCCGGGCGCACGCACGCGCGCTGTCCAGCCCTGTATCGAACCATCGGTCATCAGCTTGACCGCACCCAGCCGCAACTTGTCTGTCGAGCGTTTGCGCATCGCCGTCGCCTGATCCGCGATCTCGGCTGCGGTGCCCCCCATTGCGCCCAGCGCAGGGACAAGACGCGCAGGAAATTTTTCACTATTGGTCGCCGCAATCAGGCGGTCGATGTCATCTTCGGTGAGTGTGGCAAAGAGATCGGTAACGGTGGTTACACCCGCGCGATTGCAGACCTCTCCATAGGATCGAATGGCAGCTTCCGTTTGCGTCAGCGCGCGGAAATCGATGCCTGTGCGCCGCATGATCGGAAACATGGCGGCCATCTCCTGCAGCTCGCCCGTTGGCTGACCATTGCCCCCCTTGATCACGCCCTCAACGTTTGTATCCGCGTCGTACCCGGCCAACGCCAAAGCCGCACTATTGGCACAGAGCAGATGAAAATTCGAGAAAAGGATCGCGATGGGCCGGTCTGTGCTGACCTGATCCAGATGATGGCGACCCAGGCGTTCGGTCGTCAGAAAGATCGGATCAAAGCCCCACCCCACCAAGGGCTGATCTGGTGCAAGAGTTGCTTCAAATGCCCTCAGGCGCTCGATCACCTGCTCAATGTCGGTCATGCCCGTGTGCAGTTGCCCCTGTGGGTCAATCCTGTCGTGGTAACCGCAATAAACATAGTCCCACATGGCACCTGCCATCATATGCGCGTGGCCTTCAACAAATCCGGGCATCAACACGCTATCAGAAAGATCAATGTAACTGTCCGCGCCGCCCCAAGGATCAGCGCAATCTGCCCCACCAACGGCCAGAACGCGCTCGTCCCGAACCGCGACATAGTCTGCGTATGGAAGGTTCCGGTCCATCGTCACGACCGCTTTTGCATGGAAAAGAAACGTTTGGCCCATATCCCTCTCCTGCCGTTTCCAAACAGCTATCCAAGCTTGGTCGCTTGGAAAAATAGAATTAGTATCAGTGTATCATACAAAAAATACAGGTTTACTTGTGCGCTTCACTCTCAAGCAACTTCAATACTATGAGGCGGCCCTGCGCACCGGGTCGATCGCCCGTGCATCGGTCGAGATGAACATCTCCCAGTCGTCGATCACCGCGGCCATCGATATAATCGAAAGTACCACCCAGGCAGAATTGCTGCGACGTATGCCCGCCAAGGGCATCGTACCAACCGACAAAGGCCTGGAGATCGGTGCGCGTATCCGGGTGTTTCTGGAACAAGCGCGCATCTTCGAATCTGACGTGCTGACGCTGACTGGTGATCCTGCAGGAACTCTGCGACTGGGATGCTATGCCCCGACGGCGCCTTATGTACTGCCACCGATCCTCAAACGTATCTCGCAAGACTTTCCAAAAATCCGGGTCGAGATCAAAGAAGGCGATATGCTCAGCATTGCTGAGATGCTCAACAGCGGTGTGGTTGATCTGGCATTGACCTACCGTCGCGCCGCACCCAAGGCACAACCTTTTCTGCCGATGTTCAGGGCCGCACCAATTGCATTGATACCCGATGTGTCGCCCCTTGCGCAAAAGGCACAGGTCGCCTTGTCCGATTTGGCGGATCTGCCGATGATCTTGTTGGATCTGCCCGGTGCGCCCGATTATTTCGAGGCCCTTTTTATCGCCGAAGGGCTGAGATCGCGCGTTGCGCATACCACCAAAAGTTCATCTGTCCTGCGTGGCATGGTCGGGGCCGATCTGGGTTACGCAATCTTGAACATCTGCGGACCCCTGGATCGAATGGGTCAAAACGGATACGTGGCGCGCCCGATCTCGGGGCCTCAGGACGCGCCCTTTTACGGAGTGGCCTATACCGGGGCTGGCAAACGGTCAGCGCTGGTTCGGGCGGTATTGGAAACCTGCGGCGCGATCGCGGACCAGGGTGGGTTTGACCATCTTTTGTCGGTCGGTGCCGCGAGCGACACCTGATTGCACCAAAAAATGTAGGAATACCCTGACAAAACAGGTGTTTTCTGCGTGAATAGGGATTGAGTAGCGTTTCCCATAACACTCACCCCGGCGGAAGGTTTGCCAAGCTCTGTCTGGGCAGGGCCATCGCAGATCCGAATTTGCAGAATCCAACGGTCTCGGATTAGCCTTGCGTGAAGACAAAAGAAGGAACGAGGCAACAAACAGCAAGACAACACGCGCGACCAACCAGGAGGACTTTATGAAACTGAGCAAATTTAGAAACGTAACGCTGCCGGTTCTGGCGTTTGCGCTATCCGCCACATCCGCTTTGGCCGCAGATATAACGATGAACGTCGGCTTTGGTGCGCCTGAAGAGTCCCTGTACGGCCGATTTGGTAAGATCTTCCAAGAGAAAGTAGCCGAACACACAGACGGTTCGATCGAAGTCAAATTGCGTTGCTGTAACCAGATTTCCAGCGAGGATGAGGCGTTCAAGGCGATGCAGCTTGGCACTGTGGACGGCTTTTTCATCACGGCCAACAATGTCTCGCCCCACTGGCCGCTGATGGACGTTACCGTGCTGCCTTACATCTTCCAGAACTCAGATCATCTGGACCGCGTGCTGAATGGGGAAGTCGGTCAACAGATGAAAGACCAGCTGCAGGCCGATACCAGTGTACACCTGTTGGCCTTTGGTCCGGCGCTGTATCGTGACTTCTATAACTCGGTGCGTCCGGTGAACACGATGGCCGATATGGAAGGGCTGAAAATCCGCGTGCCCAAGAATGAGGTGATGATCGCCACGTTTGAAGCCTTTGGCGCAAACCCAGTGCCGCTGGCGTGGTCCGAGACCCCCACCGCGCTGCAAACCGGTACGGTGGATGGCGGTGACAATGGCACCTCCTTCATCCGCGACATGAAGTTCTTTGAGTTTGAACCACATCTGGTCATCCTCGAACATTTCGTGGCCTTCGCGCCTCTGTTCGCGTCCGACAATTTCATGAACAAGCTGAACGATGAGCAGCGCGCCCAAATCCTTGCCGCCGCCGAAGAGGCCGGAGCCGAGTTCGCAGCGCAGGTCGCCACCGAAACGGAAGAAGTCCGCCAATGGCTGGTTGATGAGGGCGGTATGGCCCGCACCGATCCGGATCGCACTGACTTCATCGCAGCCGCGAAGGGCGTGCAGCAGGAGTTTGCGGAAAAACGGGGCGAGGACTTCATTGCCTTGGTGAACGCCATTCAGGCGGCCGCCCAATAAACAAACCGGGCGCCACAAGGCGCCCTTTTTCGGCCCGGTAAACGGACGAGGGACAAAATGGCTGCACTCAAGTGGCTCGAACGGCATTTCGAGGAGCTGATCTGCTGCACCTGTCTGGCGGTGATCGCCGTGGCGGTCTTTGCGCAGGTGGTGGCGCGCTATGTGTTTCAGGTCGCCCTGCACTGGACTGAAGAAACTGCGGCCATGTGCATGGTCTGGGCTGTCTATATGGGCGCGTCGCTCTGTGTGCGCGAGCGGTTCCACATCCGCATCATGGTTGCGGTGCAGGCTTTGCCCACCGGCTTTGGCAAGATCGTCATTTTCATCGCCGATATCTGCTGGGCCTTCTTCTGCCTGTTCATGCTGCGGATCAGTTGGGATTATCTGGCCGTCTTCTGGCGGTTCCCCGAAACCAGCCCCAGCCTTGGCATCAATCAGTTCTACCCGCAAACCATTCTGGTGATCGGCTACGCGCTGATGCTGATCCGTCTGGCACAAACCTATGTCAACTGGTGGCGTGACGGGCGAAACGGCCTGCCGGGTATGCTGGCCGAGGAGTGGGAAGCGACCACCAAGGACCAGGAGCATCAGATATGAGTGCTCTGATGGTCCTGGCCATCGCCTTTGTCCTGCTGACGGTCATTGGCGTGCCGCTGTTTGTCTCGGTCGGCCTGACCACAGCGCTGGCGCTGTATCTGATCGATATCCCCTATACGCTGATGGCGCAGACCGGCTATGGAAGCCTGACACCCTTTCCCTTGCTGACCATTCCGCTGTTCGTGTTGGCCGGACGGCTGATGGAAGTGGGCGGAATGGCGACCCGGATGATCTCAATCGCGACCAACCTTGTGGGGGCCTATCGCGGGTCAATGGGGTTGGTGACGGTCTTTGCCTGCATGTTGTTTGCCGCGCTCTCAGGCTCGGGTCCCGCCACCACGGCGGCGATTGGCTCGGTCACGGTTCCGGCCATGAAACGCGAGGGGTACGACGTGCCCTTTGCTGCCGCCATTACTGCTAGCGCGGGCGCATTGGGCAGCTTGATCCCGCCCTCGAACCTGCTGATCATTTACGGGCTGGTCTCGGAAACCTCGATCCCGCGCCTGTTTCTGGCGGGGCTGATTCCGGGGCTGATGGTCACGATCCTGCTGATGATCACTACCTATATCGTCGCTCGCCGACGCGGGTACGGAGGCGACGGCGAGCGGTTCTCATGGGGTCCTTTCCTGCGCGCGGCGTGGGATGGCAAATGGTCCATCGGCGCGCCGGTTCTGATCCTTGGCGGCATCTATGGCGGGGCCTTCACCCCGACCGAGGCCGCAGGCGTTGCCGTGTTCTATTCGCTGTTTGTCGGCTTCTTCATCTACCGCGAACTGACGATCAAAAAGCTGATCGAGGCGCTGCGCTTTACATCGCTGCTGACCGGCATCCTGATCCTGCTGACGCCCACATTGGCCTTCGGACAACTAACTGCGTTCTATGACGTGCCCACGGCGGTGCAGGACGGCATCACCTCGATCACCGAGAACAAATTCCTCGTTCTGCTGCTGATCGGCGTATTTTACATCTTCATCGGCACGTTCATGGAGTCACTGGCCCAGATCGTCCTCTTCACCGCTGTGTTCCTGCCGCTGGTCAGCTCTCTAGGTGTTGATCCGGTGATGTTCGGCATCTTCACCGTCATCACCTGCGAGATCGGGTTCCTGACGCCGCCCCTTGGCGCGAACCTGACGGTTGCTGCGCGGATATCCGGGATATCCATCGAACGCATATCCGTCGCTGTCCTGCCCTTCATCCTCGCCTATATCATCGGCATGGTGATCCTGATATTCTTCCCCGACCTCACCACCTTCCTGCCCGACTGGCTGTACGGAGAAGCGAAATAGGAGGCGCCCATGTTCGATCTTGTTCTGAAAGGCGGCACCATCGTCGATGGCACGGGACAGGACGGCTATGTGGGCGACGTAGCGATCACAGGCGAGACCATCAGCGCCGTCCTGCCCGCCGGTGAGTTGGCCGCGCAGAAGGCCGCGCAAGAGATCGACGTCTCAGGTCTGGTGGTCGCACCGGGTTTCATCGACATGCACACCCATTCCGATTTCACGCTAATCGCCGATGGGCGCGCGGAAAGTCAGGTGCATCAGGGCGTCACGACCGAGGTGATCGGCCAATGCGGCATCAGCTGCGCGCCCGTGAACACGCCCGGTGACATCAGCCGCGTCGCGCCTTGGTACACCGATCAGGCCAAGCATGACACATGGCTGGGCTTCGGCGACTATCTGGACGTATTGGACGCCACGGATCTGGGCGTGAACGTGATGGCCTTTGTCGGCCACGGCACGGTGCATCGCGCAGTGCTGGGCGACCAGCTGCATCCGGGTGAGGCCGAGGAGGTTGCCGAAATGGCCCGGTTGGTCGATCAGTGCATGGACGAAGGCGCAGGCGGTTTTTCCTCGGGTCTGGAATACTTCCCCGGCAGCCTCGCGGCGCCCGAACATCTGGTGCCGATGTGCGAGGTTGCGGCCAAGTACAAACGCCTCTACGCCACCCATGTGCGCAACCGCGACACGCATTATGATCTGGGTTTTGCTGAGGCCATAGCCACCGCACGGCAATCGGGCGCAAAGCTGCAGATCAGTCATATCCAGCCCAAATTCGGCGCGCCGGATTATGCGATGGATCATACGCTTGAGATGATCGACCTGGCCCGCCGTCACGACGTGGACATCGCCTTTGACGTCATCCCGCATGATTGGAACCATACTCTTATGGCCGCGATCCTGCCGAAATGGGCGCAGGCCGGGTCAGTCGATGATGTGCTGAAACGGCTGGCCGATCCTGAATGCCGCGATAAGATCAAGGCCAACCCGCAGCCCATGTGGCTGATCGTCAAGGCCGAGAAATGGTCAGACATCATCCTGCTGAACGCCACCGTCAACAAGGACATCGTCGGAGCCGACTTTGCCGAGATCGGGCGGATGCGCAATTGCCATCCCTATGACGCGGTGCTGGATATCCTGCTGGAGGAAGGAGAGAACCTGATGGCCTGTATGTGGTCCTCCAAATCCTTCCGCAACTCGGATGTGGAACTATGTTTGGATCAACCGGAATGCGCGGTGATCTCGGACACTGTGGCTATCGCCAACGAGGGCATTCTGAAAGACCATATCGGCTCGCTATCGGGCTATGGTTGGGCGGCGCGGTTCCTTCAGTATTATGTGCGCGACAAGGCAGTACTGACGCTGGAGCAAGGTATCGCCAAACTCACCTCGATCCCAGCGGATCGTCTTGGGCTGAATGCACGGGGACGACTTAAAGCGGGACACCATGCGGATATCTGTGTTTTCGACCCGACCAGTATTTCCAGTAATGTCTCGACCAAGTACCCTCGTCGATACGCCTCGGGCATCAGTCATGTTTTGGTCAACGGACAGTTTGCAATGAAGGACGGCCGGCGCACTTCCAACAATTCAGGTCGGGTGCTGCGCGAATTCGCTGATTTGCGTTAGATAGAGTGCGATATTTACCGTTTGTTTTGGCTGTTTTGTCGTTGAACAGAAGTGATCTCAGAAAACTGGACAGTTGCCCACGGTATATCCAGAGTTTCTGAAGGGAGACAAAAATGACGAAACGCTGGAGATACACCATCCAGTATAAATCCAAAGGCGCGCCGACAGCGCTATGAGGTGAAAATGCTCTGAAATCCCATCTCCGAGTCATTTGCGGTTAGATTTTTCGCCATGAATCCCGAGCCAGGAAAGGAGCGGATGCGATGAAAGCAGCCAGATTTGTGGACGAACCGGAAGATTTTTGTTTTGAAACGGGTGGCAGATTTCTGAAATGTGTCCTTGATCAACCGCACCTGATTGGTCCAATTTGACTATACGGCCTTTGGTCCATCGGGACGATGGTTTCAGGGGCTGATGGACGTTAGCCAAATGCGCTGTGCGTTTGTTTCGTGTCGCAGTGTTTCCTCAATTTTTCGATGAAGATTCGCGCCTCGCGCAGGCTCTAGAAGACTTCACCATTCAAGAACTCACCCCCAAATCGGGCATAGTAGCTTTCGCAGAACCCTTTTTCCTAAGGAGACCCTGTTTCGATGTAAGCCATCTTTTCGACGACGGCTTTAATTCAGTCCTGTAAAGCTTAAGCATCCAACACCCAGCCATCGTCAGACCGAATGAACGCAGGCACACCGCGCAATGTAAACCGGTCGTCCAGCGCATTGATGCCATTGCCCGAGTTCAGATTACGATCTACGCGGACAGCCAGACGTTCTTGGCCGTGTTGATCAATGATGTTTAGCGTCCGCAGCGCCTTTCCGCCGTCAGCCCGGCAATGTACGAAGTCCTAAGACCAAAACAGGATCAAGGCGTTCATGCCACAACCGAACGCGCGATCCGGCATTGAGCCGGAGCCGCCCTTTCTTTGGTTGATTCGGTGACACTCTCAGCCCTTTTCGTCGAAACAGCCTTTCGGCCCTTTTGTCGTTCACATGCCACCCTACACTGCGTGGGCGGCGTTCCGAGACAGGCAGCTCAGTACGAACACGATCAAAGCAGGCGCGGCAGCGAGCAGAGCTTAAAAGTTTGCCTTCGCTGCCACAGCGAGAATTAGCTTGCCCAAAGTCAGATCCGACACGGCCTTTCTTATCTGTTCTTTCTCTTTCTGAATGAGTTTCAGGTTTCCTGCAGATTCGGAGAGTTTCTTGCCTTCCGGTCCAACCGTCAGCACCCAATGCATAGAGTTTTCTGTCTGTTCCCGGAATGCCTGGGTGGTATCGCCGTTTTTGAGTTTTCCCGCGTAATCGGTGCAGAGCAGTTGCAACCAAGAGCCCAGTTAGGCGGGTACTACACAATCTTCATGCTGTGCGAGATGTTCTTGACAATCTGATAGTTCGCCAGCCCTTCGGTGCCGCCTTCGCGCCCCGAGCCGCTGGATTTGACCCCACCGAACGGTGTCTCTGGCAGCGATGCCTCCAGCGTGTTGAAAGAGATGTTCCCGGCCTCGATCTCTTCTGTCATTTGATCAATGTAATCGGCGCGGTTGGTGAAACCATAGGCCGCCAGACCGTAAGGAACCGCATTTGCCTCTCGGATCGCCTCGTCCAGGGACGCGACGGGGTTGATCACAGCCAGCGGACCAAAAGGTTCTTCCTGCATCACGCGGGCGCTGTCCGGGACATTGGCCAGAACGGTCGGCTGCAAGAAGTATCCCCGGTCGCCGACAGCGCTTCCTCCTGTGCACAATTGGGCACCCTGTGCCTGCGCATCCTCGATCAGTTCAAGCAGGGCGGGCACACGGCGTTCGTTGGCCAGAGGCCCCATTTCCACGCCGGGTTCGATGCCATTGCCCACGACCGTCGCCGCCGCGCGTTCTACAAAGGTGGTCAAGAACCTGTCGAATATGCTCTCGTGTACGAAAAAGCGGGTTGGCGACGTGCAGACCTGCCCGGCATTGCGATATTTACGCACCGCACCGCTGAGTGCGGCCTGTTCGACATCGGTATCTTCGCAAACAATGACCGGGGCATGCCCGCCCAGTTCCATCAGAACGCGTGTGTCATGCTGTGCCGCCAAACCCGACAGATGGCGACCGACAACTGTTGAACCGGTAAAGGCAACAAGACGCACCGACGGCTGGCTGATCAGGTGGGCCGAGATGTCGGCTGGCGTGCCAAAAACAAGGTTCAGAACCCCGCTGGGCAAACCCGCGTCGTGAAACGCGCGTACGATATGCTGCGCCCCTGCGGGGGTTTCCTCGGCTGCTTTCAGAATGATGGAACACCCGGACGCCAGGGCCCCGGCAATCTTGCGGGCGGGCTGGCTCATGGGGAAGTTCCAGGGGGACAGACCCAGCGTCACGCCGATGGGCTGGTGATGCACAACATAGCGCACTCCCGGCGCCGATGGGATCACCCGACCATATGTACGCACCGCCTCACCGGCATCCCATTCGAAGAACTCACAGCCGCGAATAACCTCGAGCCGGGCCTGTGTCAGGGGTTTACCATGCTCGGCTGTGATCGATTGTGCGATCTCTTCCTGTCTTTCGCGCATCAGAGCGGCTGCTTTCAACAGAACATCGGCGCGGTCCCGCGGAGCGGTATTGCGCCAGACCCGAAATCCCGCTTCCGCAGCTTCCAGAGCATCGTCGAGATCGTTTTGCCGTGCATGAGGCAGACGGCCGATTTCCTCTTCGGTGGCCGGGTTGAGGACCGGCAGCGAATCCGGCGTTTTTCGCCATGCTCCGCCAATATAGAGATGCAGGTCCGGATAGATGCTCATTTGGCCCTCGTTTTCGCCTGTTGTGGCAAAATCCCATGCCTGCGCACCCTGCATCAATTGAATTGAGCAAATACTGATATCCGTTTGACTGATATCAGCCCAATCCCTGCATTCCCTTTAGCCTGAGCGCTGCGCTGCGCAGGGCGTGCAGAAAGGCCGCGCCCGCTGGCGACAATGATCGCTCTCCCCGATGCGAGGCGCCGACCGGCCCAGCGCCGAATGGCACCTCCCAATCGACCTGGCTTAGCACGCCGCGCTCGATGTCCGGGGCCGCAACATGCGCGGGCATCAAACCGATGAACGCGTGGCGGCGCAGCAGGGACCGGTTGGCCAGATAAGACACCGACTCGATGGCAACTTCGGGTGTGAACTGACTTTGCTTCATGAAGTACTGGTCAGTCTGCCGCCGCAACGTGGTCTCAGCCGGGGGCAGTATCCAGCTAAAGGGCTGTAGCTGATCGAAGGATACGGCCTGCGCAGCAGCGAGCGGGTGCGTGGGTCCGACGACCGCGATGACCCGTTCGTCAAAGAACTTCTCCTGCACGATCTTGACGCGATGGCGGCGGCGGGGCAGCCGTCCTACCACAATGTCGATCTCACCGGTCAAGAGACCGGGCATCAGCACCTCGTTTGTTCCTTCAGAGATTTTGATCGCGACCTTTGGGCGATCGCGAAGGATTTGTTCGACCGCAAGCGGAATCAAGGCGGGCGATGCGGCAAGCAGGGTGCCAACCACCACGCGTCCACTGTTGCCTTCATTCAGATCATCCAGCTCCTGTGCGGCATTCGAAACCTGGGCGAAGATCAGTTTGCCGTGCCGTATCAAGGTTTCCCCAAAGACGGTGGGCACGACACCGCGATTGGTGCGTTCGAATAGCTTGACCTCGAAATCAAGCTCCAGATCCTGAATCATCTTGGTCGCGGCAGGTTGGGATATGCCCAGATCGCGCGCCGCGTTCTGAATGCTGCCGCGTTGGCCCACCGCAACAAGCAGGCGAAGCTGCCGCAGTTTCAGGCGGGTCAGGGCGCGATCGACAATGCGGTTGTGTCGGGTGACCATGGCTTGACCTCAGATGACGATGTCGGACTTTTCGCGTGCAATCGCTGCCACGACGCTCATCGCGGCCAGCGCAGAGCTGCGCGGATTATCCGGCAGGGCGCGACCTTCAATCCGGAAGGAAAACGATCCGAACGCGCCGCTGGCATGGATTTCATGAATATTGGCGGTGATCGACGGATCAGCCACCAGCCGCACGCGCGTCGCCTCGAACCCCGCTCCGGCCAGTGCCACTGCCGCCGCGACATTGGCATTCTTGGGGTAGCTGAGCGCCGCCTGCCGGGCATCCCCTTCAAAATGCGTTGCAGGCACGGACAGAGCGTCGAGATCAATCCGCTCTTCGGCAATCGACCCTTTCCACCCGGCGGGGGGTTTTCTGGCTGTATAGATCACCTCGCTCAGCCCGCCCACTCGCGCCGCTGCCAGACAGTCCAGTGCTCCGATGGCGCCACTGGCCAGTAAGAGGCGCGCACTACCCTTCTGCGCGGCCTGCAGCAGCATTTCATGACTGCCTGCATCGGCCAGTGCCCCCAGCGAAACTGTAATCAGATCAATACCGCGTTCGAGTATCGCCGGACCATGTTCGATCAGTGCCGAATGCCCGGCGCATTCCACCATCAGTTCCGTATCGCTCGGTAACGCCGCTACACTGGACACCCGTTGCACGCCATCGTCACCACCCGCGCTCTGTTTGCCAGCGCGGACAAGCAGGACATGCGGACAACCCAATTGCGCGCCGACATAACGTCCTATCGCGCCTTCTCCAATAACTCCGATCTTCATGGCCCCTCCCGTTTGAAAACCAGATATCTGAAATCCAAAGCGTTTGGATATAAAAAAATCGGATAGCTATATTGGAGATATGGATTGGCAATCCACCGCGACGCTGCGCCTTTATGCCAAAGCGAAGACAGGGGAACCCGCGCGATGCAATACGCCAAATACGAAGCCAAAGCTTACGCGCGCGAGACCATGCGCGGTATCTGGGCTGCTGCCCTCAACCCGTTCGATGAAAACCTGGCTTTCGACGAAATTGGCATGCGTCGTAACATCCGCCATTGGATTGACGATCTGGGCATTCAGGGGCTGTTCATTGCGGGCAAACAGGGCGAGTTCTGGTCGATGTCCCTGGAAGAACGCAAACGCAACATGACCGTCGCGGTAGAGGAATGCGCAGGCAAGGCCGGGACGATTATGTCCATTTCGGATCAGTCGGTCGAAACGGTGCTGGAACTGGGCCGTCACGCTCAGGACTGCGGTGCGGATTACGTAGTGGTGCACGCGCCGATGCTGAGCTTTTGCCACGATCGGGATGAGGTTCTGTATCAGTACTATAAATACCTATGTGACAGGCTGGACATCGGTATCGCCATGTGGAGCCACCCCGACAGCGGCTACCTGATGGAGCCCGAAACCTGCGCCCGGATCGCTGAGCTGCCCAATATCATGGCGATCAAGTATTCTGTGCCGCGTGAGATGTATACGCGGCTGACACAGATTGCCGGAGACAGAATACTGGTATCGACCTCTGCCGAGGACGACTGGCTGGACAACATCGAGACCTTGGGTTGGCAGCTTTATCTGTGCTCGTCGCCGCCGTATCAGCTGCAGACAAAGAACGATCGGCGCATGCACGAATACACAGAGCTGGCCTTTGCCGGTCAGTTTGAAGCCGCCCGGCGGGTGCGCGACAGTCTGGAACCGGTCCGCAATGCGATCCGAACCACCAAGCCCGGAGGGAAACCAACGGCGCATGGCAAGTATTGGCAAGAGCTTTTGGGTCAGGTTGGTGGCCGGGTACGGCACCCCATGTTGGAGTTGACAGAGGCCGAGAAAGCGTCGGTATCAACGGCATTTGAAGCTTGTGGACTGCAACTTTGATCTGTGGACCGTCCAGTATCAGCTATCAGGAAAGGTGATATCCAGTTTCCCTGAAACAAATGTTTCCTTGCGCGCCCCTCCTCTAGGCTTTCATATCAGGACTGAAGGTCCCGTTGCGACACGAACCCAACCGGAGGAGACCATGGCACTGCATCCGACGCTGAAACCCTTCAATTTCAGAAAATGGGTCGAAGACAATGCCGATAAACTGCGCCCGCCGGTGGGGAACCAGCTGCTGCACAAAGAAGGCGACATGATCGTCATGGTCGTGGGCGGTCCAAATACGCGCGTCGATTTCCATGATGATCCGGTCGAGGAATGGTTCTTTCAGCAAAAGGGCGACATGATGCTGAAAATTGCCGACGGGGGAAAAATCTATGACGTCCCCGTGCGCGAGGGCGAGGTTTTCATGCTGCCCCCGCATGTCCGCCATGCTCCTCAGCGCCCTCAGGAGGGATCGGTCGGCATCGTCGTCGAAGCCCCGCGCCAGCCCGGCATGAAAGAGGGCTTCGAATGGTTCTGTTTCAACTGCGAAGCTCTGGTTCACCGTGAAGAGGTGGCGCTTGATGGCCCCGAGGGGATCGTCACCGCCCTGCCCAAGATCTATGACGCGTTCCACAACAGCCCCGAGGCACGCACCTGCCCCAAGTGCGGCACTATGCACCCCGGCAAAGGCAAACCGCCCGAAGGCTGGGTAAAGCTTTAAGCTTGAAAGTTTAGACTTGAAATAAATCACAGAGCGCATAAAGTTCATACAAAAAAGCGCCAAACCGCAGCACACAACAATAGGGAGACTGAAATGAGGACCACAAAACTTGGGCTATTGGCCGGTTTGATGCTGTCTGCGACCGCGGCGGTCGCCGAGGACCTCAAGATCGGCATGATCACCACCCTGTCCGGTCCGGCGGGCTATTTGGGCGCGGATGTGCGCGACGGCTTCATGCTGGCGATTGACGAAGAAGGCGGCACCCTGGGCGGCGTCCCGGTTGAGGTTCTGGTCGAAGATGACGGGCTGAAACCCGAGAACGGCCGCGCCATCGCCGAGCGCTTTCTGGAGCGTGATGAGGTTGAGATCATGACCGGCATCATCTTCTCCAACATCGCACCGGTTGTCGCGCCGCTGACCCTGCGGGCAGACCGCTTTTACATCTCGCCAAACTCCGGCCCCTCGCAATTTGCGGGCAGCAAGTGTCACGAGAACTATTTCGTGGCCTCCTGGCAGAATGACTCGCTGCACGAAAGCGCCGGAATCAACGCCAACAATCAGGGCTACAAGAACGCCTACATCCTTGCGCCCAACTATCAGGCAGGCAAGGACGCACTGGCCGGGTTCAAGCGCTATTTCGATGGCGAGATCATAGGCGAAACCTATACCCAGCTGGGTCAAACGGATTATGCCGCCGAAATCGCCAAGATTCGGGCCGCAGACCCCGAAATGGTATTCCAGTTCCTGCCGGGGGGCATGGGCATCAACTTTATGAAGCAATATGATCAGGCGGGTCTGCGGGATGAAATTCCGCTGGTATTGGCTGCACCCTCGTCAGACATCAATATTCTGCGTGCAGTGGGCGAAGCGATGGTGGGCGTCGCCAACTCGTCGCACTGGAATCATGACCTGGACAACGAGGCAAACAAAGCATTTGTCGCCGGGTTTACAGAGAAATATGACCGCCTGCCCACCGTCTATGCCAGCCAAGGCTATGACACCGCGCGTCTGATCGCTAGCGCGCTGAAGGCAACGGGCGGCAAGGTGACCGAAGATATGGATGGCTTCCGCGAGGCCCTGCGTGCGGCCGATTTCGACTCGGTGCGCGGCCCGTTCCGCTTCAACTCGAACAACCACCCGGTTCAGAACTGGTATAGCCGTGTAGTGGTCGAGGAAGACGGCCAGTTCCGCAACAAGACCACCGGCATCATCGCCGAGGATCATGCAGACGCCTATGTCGGTGATTGCAAGCTGTGATCGCAGCCTGAAAACAGGGGCCGGCCTGTCCGCGATACGCCGGCCCTGACCACACCCTATCCCAGCAGGTACCCCAAGACGTGTCTCAGCTTGTTTTCGAGCAGCTCCTGAACGGCATCCAGCTGGGCATGTTCCTGTTTCTGGTCTCAGCCGGTTTGACGCTGGTGTTTGGCTTCATGAACATCATCAATTTGGCCCATGGCTCACTTTTCATGATCGGAGCCTATTCGGTTGCGTTAATCTCGGGTGCGACGGGGTCGTTCTGGATCGGGCTGATCCTGTGCCTGCCGATCACCGCGCTCGCCGCGTTTCTCATAGAAGTCCTGATCATCCGACCCCTCTACACCCGCGATCATCTGGATCAGGTGCTGGCGACCTTTGGGCTGATCCTGTTCATCAACGAAGGCACCACAATGCTGATGGGCCGGACGCCGCAATTTGTCGACGTGCCTGCCGCACTGTCCGGCAGTGTCGAGCTGTTCGGCGTGTTCTCGTACCCGCTTTACCGGCTGGCCATCATTGCTTCCGGCCTGATCGTCGCGGCCATCCTGTGGTTCATCATCACCCGAACGCGGGTCGGGATGCAGATCCGGGCGGGCACCACCAACCGCGAGATCGTGCAGCAACTGGGTGTCAATATCGACGGGCTGAACACTGCGATCTTTGTCGTGGGCGCCATGTTCGCCGGTCTGGCCGGAGCGATGGCGGGTCCGTTGACCTCGGTCGAGGTGGGTATGGGTGAGAACCTGCTGATCCTGTGCTTTGTCTGTATCGTGATCGGCGGCATCGGATCGATCCGCGGCGCGCTGTTCGGGGCGTTGACCGTGGGCATCGTGGATACGATGGGGCGGTCATTTCTGCCCTCAATCCTCGGCGCGTTTCTGGACCCAGCCTCTGCCAGCGGGATTGCGGCGGGGCTGTCTTCGATGTCGATCTACCTGCTGATGGTGATCGTGCTTGTACTGAAACCTACGGGGCTGTTCCCGGTTGCCGGACGGGCCTCATGATCAGCGAACGTCACCTGCCCAAAGTCTTCGCCCTTGGCGTACTGGCCCTGCTGGTGCTGCCATTTTTGCTGCAGGCGGCGGGATCGTCCTACCTGATCTCGACCGCCACCCGTCTTGTGATCTTTGCCATCGCCGCCATCAGCCTTGACCTGCTGATCGGCTATACCGGGCTGGTATCCTTTGGCCACGCGGCGTTTCTGGGGGTCGGAGCCTATACGGTCGGCATCCTGTCCTTCCACGCGTACGAGGGCGACACGTTCTTTGGCCTGCCGGGCACACTGTCCGGTCTGATCGTTCTGCCGCTGGCGGTGGGTTTGTCCGCCCTTGTGGCTTTGGCCATCGGTGCGTTGTCCTTACGGACCAAGGGCGTCTATTTCATCATGATCACGCTCAGCTTCGGGCAGATGCTGTTCTTTCTGTTCGTGTCGCTTGAGAAATATGGCGGCGATGACGGTATGATGATGTTTGACGGGCGGAATACCCTGCCGGGGCTGGACCTGAATGATCGCATATCCTTCTACTATTTCTGTCTGGCCTGCCTGATCGCTTTCTTCTGGTTCTGCCGTAGGCTGGTGGCGTCGAAATTCGGCCGCACCCTGCAAGCGATCCGCCAGAATGAGGCGCGCTTGTCCTCGATCGGAATCCAGCCCTACACCGCCAAGCTGCTGATCTTTGTCATCGCCGGGGCCGGGGCCGGGCTGGCCGGGGCGCTTTCGGCCAACCACACCGAGTTCGTCAGCCCCGCCCTCACCCATTGGACCCGGTCGGGCGATCTGATGATCGTGGTCATTCTGGGCGGCATCGGCACCCTGCTGGGCCCGGTGCTGGGCACCATCGTCTTTCTGCTGTTGGAAGAGTTCCTGCCCCTGATCCTGCATTCCATCGGGCTGGACCCGCTCAGCGAACACTGGCGGTTTGTGCTGGGGCCGATCCTGATCCTGATCGTGCTGTTTGCCAAATCCGGCATCTACGGCCTGCTGTTCCGGGCGAAGGAGTAGGCAATGCTGCGGATCCGCAACCTGTGCAAGAATTTCGGAGCGCTGACCGCGACCAACAACGTGTCATTGGATGTCGAAAAGGGCACGATCCACGCGCTGATCGGCCCCAACGGGGCGGGCAAGACGACGTTGATCGCTCAGATTTCGGGCTATTTGACGCCGACTTCGGGTTCGATCCACTTCGACGGGCAGGACCTGCTGGCCATGCCTGCGCATCTGCGTCCCCATGCGGGGCTGGTGCGCAGCTTTCAGGTGACGTCGGTGTTCCCCGACCTCACGGTGATCGAAAATGTCTGCCTTGTGCTGCAATCCATGAACCATCAGGTGTTCCGCCTGTTCCGCCCCGCCGCCGCCGACAAGGCGGAACGCGCCGAGGCGATGGGCATCCTTGAACGCGTGTCCCTTGGCGCCGAGGCCGAAACCGTCACCCGCAATCTGGCCCACGGACAGAAACGGCAGGTCGAGATCGCAATGGCTCTGGCCGCCCGCCCCAAGCTGTTGCTTCTGGATGAGCCGATGGCAGGCATGGGGGCGGAAGAAAGCCGCCAGATCACCGCCCTGCTGGACGGGTTGCGGGGCGATATCACCATGCTTCTGGTCGAACATGACATGGATGTGGTGTTCGGTCTGGCCGACAAGGTCTCGGTTCTGGTCTATGGCAAGGTGATCGCCAGCGACACACCTCAGGCGATCCGGCAGGACCCTGACGTGCAGCAGGCCTATCTGGGCGGGCATGAGTTTCACGATGGGGCTGTGTGATGTTGCAGGCTGAGAATCTCCATGCCGCTTACGGCTCGTCCAAAGTGCTGTTCGGTATTGATCTGGAACTGCGCCAAGGGCAGTTGGTCGCGATGATGGGCCGCAACGGGATGGGCAAGACGACGACCGTGCGGGCGATCACCGGGCTGACCCCGGCCATGTCGGGCGCGGTCCGGTTGGACGGTCAGGACATTACGCGGCTGAAGCCGCACCAGATCGGTCAGGCCGGTGTTGCGCTGGTGCCCGAGGGTCGCCAGATCTTTCCAACCCTGACCGTGCGCGAGAACCTGATCGCCACCGCCCGCACCCGCCGCGATGCAACGCAGCCCTGGACGCTGGAGCGGGTTTTCGACCTGTTTCCCCGCCTGCGCGAACGGGCCGGGCAGATGGGAGATTCCCTGTCGGGTGGTGAGCAGCAGATGCTGGCCATCGGGCGCGCATTGATGACCAATCCGCGCCTTCTGATCCTGGATGAGGCGACCGAGGGCCTCGCGCCGCTGATCCGCCATGAAATCTGGGAAATTCTGGCTGAGTTGAAAGCCGAAGGTCAGACCACCCTGGTGATCGACAAGAACCTTGATGAAATGGCCCCGGTTGCAGATTACGCCTATGTTGTGCTGAAGGGGCAGATCGCATGGCATGGCGATATTGCAGCCATGCGCGCCACGCCGGATTTTGCAGAAACCTATCTGGGAGTCTGAGCCGGATGCAGGTCTATCGCGGCATGGATCACGACACGCTGGAGCGGGAATATAATGCGCGCGCAACGGTCGATGACTTCGAGGCCGAGATGCGCAATTACCAGACCCTGAGTGATCAGAGCTATGCCCAATGCAAAGTGGTCCGCGATCTCGTCTACGGTCCCCATCCGGACGAGCGCTTTGACCTGTTTCCGGCAGAAAAAGGCGCGCCGGTACTTGTCTTTATCCATGGCGGATACTGGCGGTTTCTGGGCCGACGAGACAGCGCCTTCATGGCACGAGCCATGGTGGAGAACAACATTGCAGTAGCAGTGGTGGAATACACTTTGGCTCCTGCCGCGACACTGGACCTGATCGTCGATCAGGTCCGCCGGGCTGTCGCCGCAATCTACCGCCAAGCCGGGGCGCATGGGGTTGACCACGATCAGCTTTATGTTTGCGGATCCTCAGCCGGCGCGCATCTGGCCGCTATGACGCTCGCGACAGACTGGACGGATCAGTTCGGACTGCCCGCAGATCTTGTCAAAGGTGCCATTCTGGTCAGCGGCCTGTTCGATCTCGAACCGGTGCGTCTGTGTCGTCCCAACGAGTGGCTGAACCTGAGCCCCGCAGATGCGGTACGTAACAGTCCCATCCACCAAACACTACCGCCAACGCCACCGGTTTCCATCTATTGGGGCGAATACGAAACCGATGAGTTCAAACGTCAGAGCCTCGCCTTCGCGCGGGCGTTGCGCAGGCAGGGCTTAGCCGTCTCGGCAACCGAGATAGCTGACCGCAACCATTTTGACGTTATCGTCGACCTCGCAGATCGCGACCGGACGCTGTTCAACGACACCATGGCATTGATGACCACACCCCATCGCATAGAATGATGCCCTGCGCGTGCCAGAGAGCTACTGGACAGTCTGGCTGGGTAGGACGCCAAAGCGCTCTTTGTAGTCTCGGGAAAAACGCCCCAGATGAGAAAAGCCGCTGCCGAATGCGACCTGAGTGATACTTGGCCCATCCCGCCGGACAGCCAACTGATAATATGCCGCGTCCAGACGTGCGTTCCTGAGATATCGCATCGGAGTCACCTTGTAGCGGCGGCGAAAGCCCTTTTGCAGCGTCCTGATATTCACGCCAGCCTGCGCTGCGATATCTGCCAGAGTAATTGGCTCGCCTAGATTGGCGTGAATGTACTCGACGGCAAGTCGCAAAGCATGCGGTGTCGCCCCGGTATCTGCATTCTCCAGAATGTGCGAGACATTGCTACGTTGCAGCGTCAGTAAAGCATGGGCCAAGTCCATCTCGACCTTAAGATCACTGCTTTGCCTTTCACCAAATCGGAGCGATCCCTGATCTGTCGCATTGGCACAGGCTAGAACCATCTGCTTTAGACGCGCACCATTGCGCGATGTCAGGTCGACCCGCGTGTCGAAGCGCACCGGCCCGGGCAAGGGCGCGCCGCTCAGGCTTTCGGCGATGGCATGCAGATGCATCTTGCTGATCTGAAGGATCAGCTTGCGGCAGTCACCCGTCCACATCATCTGCGTCGCACGGTCGGGGTTCAGTAGTGTTGCCATCGATGAGTCTGCGAGAACCTCCTCGCCCCGATGGGTCACACAGGACTGGCCCGACAGCGGGATCTGCAACAGGTAGAAGGATCGCAACTGACCCGGGTCGATACTGACATCGGCACCATAATGCAGATAGTTCAGCGATACATCCCGTCCGGCCACATGGTTATGTGTCACCGCAAGCCCCGCGTGGCGGCCCATCTGTTCCAGCCGATGATCGCAGAATTTCTGCGCCACACAGCTGCGTGCCTCGTCCAGATCACCGGTTTGAAGCAGCGGAAATCGGTTCAGAAAGACTGAGGTGCAGGGATGAGGTCTAGGCGTCACAGTGAAGTCTCCTGCCGTCACGCTAGCAGGCGACCGATTTATTTCAAGCCTAAAGCTTTTAGGCGCAGAATGGTTCGTTTTTTGGACAAACGAATACACGAACCTTGTGCACACTCGTCCAAACGCAGCACATGCAGGGAGGATGTGAATGTCGGCGGGCACAGCAAAACGCAAATCGGTTGCGGTGATCGGAGGCGGTGTCAGCGGTTTGGCCGCGGCCAAGGCCTTTGCTGAACGGGGCCATGACGTCACCGGATTTGAACGCAGCCATGACTTTGGCGGCGTATGGGAATTGTCGCGCTCTTACCCGGATGTGCAGACGCAATCGCCCAAGGATCTGTATTGCTATACCGACCACCCGATGCCGCAGGACTATCCCGAATGGCCCAAGGGCCCGCAAGTGCATGACTACCTGCTGTCCTACGCGCAAAAGCACGATCTGGCGCGGTTGTTTCGCCTGAACACCAACATCAAGGCGATGGAGCGGCGCAGCGACGGGCAACCCGGCTGGACGCTGACGGTTGAGGCCGACGGCGCGGAACAGAGCGAGGATTTTGACTTTGTCGCGGTCTGTACCGGTCAGTTTTCGGAAAAGAACATCATCTCTCATCCCGGTCAGGAGGCTTTCCAAGAACGCGGCGGGCAGGTGATGCATTCGTCGGAATATACCGATCCCAGCATTGTGCAGGGCAAGGATGTCGTCGTTCTGGGGGGCTCGAAATCAGCGACGGATATTGCAGTGAACGCCACAAAGAACGGCGCGAAATCCGTGCGGCTGGTCTATCGCGAGAACGTCTGGCGCATCCCGTATTTCGTGGGCGGGATCAACTTCAAGCACCTGCTTTACATGCGCGCGCAGGAACAGCAGTTCAACCAATGGGGAAAATCCCCGGCGCAGCGCGCGATTGCTGCGCTGCTCAAACCGCTGGTCTGGGCAAATTTCCGCGGGCTTGAAACCATGCTGAAACTGCAGCTGGGTCTGAAAAAGCACAATATGGTGCCTGATATTCCGATCGAAAAGGATGTCTCGTGTTCCGTTCCCATCGTCACGCCCGGTTTCTTCGAGGCGCTGAATGCGGGTCAGTTGCAGACCACCATCGGATCGTTCGACAGCTATACCGAGGACGGGCTGAAGCTGACCACGGGCGAGGTCGTGCCCTGCGACGTCGCCGTTCTGGCCGTGGGGTGGAAACTGGGCGTGCCCTATCTGCCGCAGACCTATCAGGACAAGCTGATCGAGGCCGACGGCCAGTACCGCGTCTATCGCCTGTCGGTGAATCCAGATCTGCCGGATATGGGATTTGTCGGCTTCAACTCCAGCTTCTGCACCATCCTGTCGGCTGAAATGATCGCCAACTGGCTGGTGCGCTATGCTGATGGGCAGTTGGCCAATCAGCCTTCGGAGGCGGAGATGACCGAGAACATCGAGATGATGCTGAATTGGCGGCGGAACGAGCGCCCGGCGGCGCAGATCTATGGCGGGCTGTGCTCGGCGCCATTCCATTTCAAGCATTTCGACGAATTGCTGGCCGATATCGGGGCTGCGAAGACCAAACGCAGCAACCCGCTGGCCGAACAGTTTCGGTACCCGGATGCGGCGGCTTATGGTGAATTCCTTGCCTCGGCCCCGCAATACACAGCAACCTGACGGCATAACCCAAGGAGGACCCGATGAAAGATCTGGAAAAAGGCATCACCAAAAACGGTGTCGGCTACAAGGAAACGACGTGGAACATTCTGGGGCAGGTCTATTACCCCAAGGCAGTCTGCGAGACCACATTTGCGTTCGAGACCAACTCGAACCCCGGCGATTTTGTGCCCGTCCACATCCACCCAACGCAGGACGAGTTCATCCTTGTGCAAGAGGGCGAGCTGGACCTGAAACTGGATGGCGTCTGGACCAAGGCCTATGCCGGTGATCTGGTGCGGATGCCGCGCGGCATCCCGCATGGCTATTTCAACAAATCCGACAAACCGGCGCGTGCGCTGTTCTGGGTCTCGCCCATGGGCAAGCTGAAGGACCTGTTCGAGGAATTGCACGAACTGACTGATGTCGAGCAGGTGGTGAAAATCTCGGCCGAGCACGAGGTCGACTTTCTGCCGCCCGAAGCAAACGAATAAGACCGGTATCCGGCGGCGTCCCTGCCGCCGGGACTTTCCAAGGCTCACATTTACTTCAAGCTTAAAATTTTAGACTTGAAGTAAATGCAGGTCCGACCTAGGCTTTCAATCAAACGCTATTCTGATCAGGAGGGCACAATGCGCGTCGCTTGTCTGGGAGGGGGCCCCGCAGGGCTTTACTTTGCCATATCGCTGAAGCTGCGCCAGCCCGATGCCGAGGTGGTGGTGATCGAGCGCAACAAGCCCGACGACACATTCGGCTGGGGCGTGGTTCTGTCTGACGAAACGCTGGACAATCTGGCCGCAAACGATCCCGTCAGCGCCGCCGCCATCCGCGATCACTTTGCCTATTGGGACGATATCGCGGTGCATTACAGGGGCGAAAAGATCGTCTCGACCGGGCATGGTTTTTGCGGCATCGGGCGCAAACAACTGCTGCTGCTGTTGCAGGCCCGCGCGCGCGAGTTGGGCGTTGATCTGCAGTTCGAAACCGAAGCCGCCAGCGCCACGGACTATGCCAAGGAATACGACATCGTCGTTGCCTCGGACGGGCTGAATTCAAAAACCCGCACGGAACTGGCGGCGCATTTCAAACCCGATATCGACATGCGCGCCTGCAAATTCGTCTGGCTCGGCACGCATCAGAAATTCGACGACGCCTTTACCTTTATCTTCAAGGAAACCGACAAGGGCTGGCTGTGGGTACACGCCTATCAGTTCGACGATGACACCGCGACCTTCATCGTCGAGACCGATCAGGCCACATGGGACGCCTACGGCTTCGGCGACATGAGCCAGCAGGAAAGCATCGCCGTCTGCGAAGAGATTTTTGCCGAATATCTGGATGGTCACAGCCTGATGACCAATGCCAACCATATCCGAGGCTCGGCCTGGCTGAGTTTCCCCCGCGTGCTGTGCGAGAACTGGAGTCACGAGAACATCGTGCTGATGGGCGACGCCTCGGCCTCGGCACATTTCTCAATCGGTTCGGGCAGCAAACTGGCGCTGGAGAGCGCGATCGCGCTGGCGGAATATGTTGACACCATGCCCCTGCCCGACGCGCTGACGCGCTATCAGGAGGATCGGCGGCTGGAAGTGCTGCGCCTGCAGTCGGCGGCCCGTAACTCTCTGGAATGGTTCGAGGATGTGGGGCGGTATTTGAATCTTGATCCGGTGCAGTTCAACTATTCGCTGCTGACACGCTCGCAGCGGATCAGCCACGAAAACCTACGCCTGCGTGATCCCGAATGGTTGGAAGGGGCCGAACGCTGGTTTCAGACGCGCGCAGGTGGGCCCGAGACACCGGTACGCGCGCCCATGTTCGCGCCCTACCGGCTGCGGGGGATGGATCTGACCAACCGTGTCGTCGTCTCACCCATGGCCCAATACAAGGCTGTCCACGGCTGTCCCACCGACTGGCATTTCGTCCACTATGCCGAGCGCGCCAAGGGCGGGGCCGGGCTGGTCTACACCGAGATGACCTGCGTCTCGCCCGAAGGCCGTATCACGCCGGGTTGCCCCGGCCTCTACGCGCCCGAGCATGAAGCCGCCTGGGCCCGGCTGAGCGATTTCGTCCATACCGAGACGCAGGCCAAGATTTGCTGCCAGATCGGCCATTCCGGGCGCAAGGGCTCGACCCAGCTGGGGTGGGAGGAGATGGACGCGCCCCTGCCGCATGACAACTGGGATCTGGTCTCGGCCTCGGCGATCCCATGGTCGGACCGCAACGCCACCCCGCGCGAGATCACGCGGGCCGAGATGGATGCGATCCGCGACCAGTTCACGCAGGCCGCGCGGATGGCCGACCGCGCCGGGTTCGACATGATCGAACTGCACGCGGCACACGGGTATCTGATCTCGTCCTTTATCTCTCCGCTGTCGAATATCCGCAGTGATGAATATGGCGGAAGCCTCGAAAACCGCCTGCGCTATCCGCTTGAGGTGTTCCGCGCCATGCGGGCCGTCTGGCCCAACGACAAACCTATGTCGGTGCGTATCTCGGCCAATGACTGGACTGGCGATGATGGCGTGACACCCGAAGAGGCGGTTCTGATCGCGCAGGCATTTTCCGAGGCCGGGGTGGATATCATCGACGTGTCCGCAGGTCAGACCTCGACCCGGGCCAAACCGGTCTATGGCCGCATGTTCCAGACGCCGTTCTCGGACCGTATCCGCAACGAGGCCAGTCTTGCCACCATGGCGGTTGGCAACATCTATGAGCCAGATCATGTGAATTCGATCCTGATGGCCGGGCGCGCCGATCTGGTCTGCCTTGCCCGTCCGCATCTGGCCGATCCCTATTGGACGCTGCACGCCGGAACGCAGATCGGGGACCGCCACGCAGACTGGCCCCTGCCCTATGAGGCAGGCCGCGATCAATTGTGGCGCAATGCCGACCGCGAGGCGGAGGCCATTCGCGCATGACCCTGCAAGCCAAACATATCGTGATCAGCGGCGGCGGCAGCGGGGTCGGGGCCGAACTGGCGCAGGCCTTCGCGGATGCAGGCGGCAAGGTCACCATACTGGGCCGCAGGCTGAGCGCATTGCAAGAGGTTACGGATGCAACCGGTGCCCTGCCCTTGCGCTGCGATGTGACCGACGGCGAGGCGGTCCGCGCCGCCATCGACAAGGCCCGCGCCATTCACGGCCCCGTTTCAGTGGCCATCGCCAATGCGGGGGCCGCGCCCTCGGCCCCGTTCCACAAGATTTCGGCGCAGGAGTTCGACGCGACGCTGGCGGTCAATCTGGGCGGGGTGTTCCATCTGTGGCAGGCCTGTCTGGCGGACATGAAAGCGGCAGGTTGGGGGCGGTTGATTGCGGTGGCTTCGACCGCGGGCCTCAAAGGCTATGGCTATGTCAGCCATTACTGCGCGGCAAAGCATGGGGTCGTGGGCCTGACGCGAGCCTTGGCGCATGAACTTGGTCGCTCGGGCGTCACGGCCAATGCGATCTGCCCCGGATTTATCGACACGCCGCTACTGCAGCGCTCACTGGACGCGATTACCGAGAAAACCGGCATGTCCAACAACCAAGCGGCCAAAACCATTCTGGCCGGCAACCCGCAAGGTCGCTTTGTCTCCACGCAAGAGGTCGCAGGCGCGACGCTCTGGCTCTGCTCGGACGCGGCCGCATCCGTGAACGGGCATGCCATGGCCCTATCGGGAGGTGAGATTTGACCAACACGCCCGCCTCAAAAGAACGCCTGCGGCTATGGCTGCGCCTGATCAAGACCCAGCGCCGGATCGAGGCCGAGCTGCGCGAGCGCCTGCGCACCAGCTTCAACACCACCCTGCCCCGGTTTGACGTGATGTCCGCGCTGTATCGCAATCAGGACGGGCTGAAGATGTCGGAACTGTCGCGGATGCTGATGGTGTCGAACGGCAATGTCACCGGGATCGTCGACCGGCTGTGCGATGACGGGCTGATGCAGCGCGAAACGGTACCGGGCGACCGGCGCGCCAACCGGGTGCGCCTGACCACGGCGGGGGTGGATGAGTTTCTGAAACAGGCGGCGGCGCATGAAAGCTGGGTCAGTGAGCTGCTGGGTGGCCTGGATGCGCAGACCAGCGCCCAGATCGGGCTGCTGCTGAACGGCGCGCTGCCTGATGCCGGGGAAGGGGCACAAGATGACTGAAACACCAAAGCACTTTCTGCTGAATTGCGAGAACCGGATCGCCACGATCTGCCTGGACCGCCCCGACCGCAAGAACCCGCTGACTTTCGACAGCTATGCCGAGCTGCGCGACTGGTTCCGCTCCCTGCCCTATCGCGACGATGTGGATGTGGTGGTCTTTGGCTCGAACGGTGGTAATTTCTGCTCGGGCGGCGACGTGCATGACATCATCGGCCCGCTGACCCGGATGAGCATGAAGGAATTGCTGGCCTTTACCCGCATGACCGGCGATCTGGTCAAGGCCATCGTGAATTGCGGCAAGCCGGTGATTGCCGCCATTGACGGCGTCTGCGTCGGCGCAGGTGCGATCATCGCCATGTGTTCCGATCTGCGCATCGCCACGCCCGAGGCCAAGACCGCATTCCTGTTCACCCGCGTCGGGCTGGCGGGCTGCGACATGGGGGCCTGCGCGATCCTGCCCCGGATCATCGGACAGGGCCGCGCGGCGGAACTGCTTTATACCGGGCGATCCATGTCGGCCGAGGAAGGGGCGGCCTGGGGGTTCTTCAACCGCGTCGTGCCAGCATCCGATCTGGCCGATGCCGCGCAAGAGATGGCCGCGCGCATCGCCGCAGGGCCGAATTTCGCCCATATGATGACCAAGACCATGCTGGCGCAGGAATGGTCCATGTCCATCGAACAGGCCATCGAGGCCGAGGCGCAGGCCCAGGCGATCTGTATGCAGACCGGCGATTTCAAACGCGCCTATGACGCGTTCGTCGCCAAGGGAAAACCGGTGTTCGAGGGCGATTGATGTCAGATCAGAGCTTCCTCAGCTGGCCGTTCTTCGACGATCACCACCGCGCGCACGCCGCAGCACTGGACCGCTGGGCCGACGATGCGCTGGCGCAGATCGACCATAGCGACACGGATGCCACCTGCCGCACACTGGTCAGGGCGCTGGGGCAGGATGGCTGGTTGCAGCCCACTGCCGCCATGGGAGACGAGGGGCTGGATGTACGGACCCTGTGCCTCAGCCGCGAGATATTGGCGCGTCATGACGGGCTGGCCGATTTCGCCTTTGCGATGCAGGGGCTGGGGACCGGTGCGATCTCGCTGTTTGGCTCGGCCCGGCAGCAACAGGAATGGCTGCCGCTGACGCGCAGCGGTCAGGCGATCTCGGCCTTTGCCCTGACCGAGCCGCAATCGGGTTCAGATGTCGCCAACTCGACCATGACCGCCACCGAGGATGGCGACGCCTACGTGCTGAATGGCGAGAAGACGTGGATTTCGAATGGCGGCATTGCGGATGTCTACACCCTCTTTGCCCGTACCGGAGAGGCTCCCGGTGCGCGCGGGCTCAGCGCCTTTGTGGTCACGCCTGAAATGCCGGGGTTCGAGGTGGTTGAACGGCTGCACACCATCGCCCCGCACCCGCTGGCAACTCTGCGCTTTACTGATATGCGCGTGCCGAAATCGGCGATGATCGGCGCGCCCGGCCAGGGGTTTCGCATCGCCATGTCGGTGCTGGACGTGTTCCGCTCAACCGTCGCGGCGGCGGCGCTTGGCTTTGCCCGCCGCGCGCTGGACGAGGCGCTCGCGCGCGTGACCACGCGGCACATACAGAACGCGCCACTGTTCGATCTGCAGATGGTGCAAGGCCATGTGGCCGACATGGCGCTGGATATCGACGCCAGCGCCCTGCTGATTTATCGCGCCGCATGGACCAAGGACAGCGGCGCACCGCGTGTGACGCGCGAGGCGGCGATGGCCAAGCTGTTTTCAACCGATCAAGCACAGAAGGTGATCGACCGGGCGGTGCAACTGCATGGCGGCGACGGTGTCCGGACCGGTAGTAAGGTTGAGGAACTGTACCGCGATATCAGGGCCTTGCGCATCTACGAAGGGGCCTCGGACGTGCAACGGGTGGTGATCGCGCGGCAGACGCTTGGGCAATATCAGGGAGGAGACTGATGGCGCAGTATACCGGACATATCGACACGTTCGCGCGGGATAACCTGCCAGCCCCTGAGGCGCAGCCTGATTTCCTGCTGGACAGGTTCGACTATCCCGCCAAGCTGAACGCCGCAGTCGAGCTGACGGATCGGATGGTCGAACGCGGTTTTGGCGATCACACCGCGCTGATCGGCAACGGGCGGCAGCGCACCTATAAAGAGCTCAGCGACTGGACCAACCGGCTGTCCCATGTACTGGTCGAGGATCTGGGCGTGAAACCCGGCAACCGGGTGTTGATCCGGTCGGCCAACAACCCGGCCATGGTCGCCTGCTGGCTGGCGGCGACCAAGGCGGGCGCGGTGGTGGTCAACACCATGCCTATGCTGCGCGCCGGGGAGTTGACGCAGATCGTCGACAAGGCCCAGATCACCCATGCGCTGTGCGACACCCGGCTGATGGATGAGCTGACGAAATGCGCCAAGTCCTCGAAACACCTGAAATCGGTCGTGGGCTTTGACGGCACCTCGAACCACGACGCCGAACTGGATCGTCTGGCGCTGGAAAAACCGGTGCGCTTCGACGCGGTTGAAACGGCGCAGGACGATGTGGCCTTGCTGGGCTTCACCTCGGGCACGACAGGCAATCCCAAGGCCACCATGCACTATCACCGTGACCTGCTGATTATCGCGGATGGCTATGCCAAAGAGGTGCTGGGGGTCACGCCCGAGGATGTGTTCGTGGGCTCTCCGCCGCTGGCCTTTACTTTTGGGCTGGGCGGGCTGGCGATTTTTCCGCTGCGCTTCGGCGCGGCGGCGACCTTGCTGGAAACCGCCACGCCGCCCAACATGATCGACATCATCGAGAAATACAAAGCCACCGTCTGCTTCACCGCCCCCACCGCCTATCGCGTGATGATGCGCGCGATGGAGGACGGGGCCGACCTGTCCAGCCTGCGCGCCGCCGTCTCGGCGGGTGAGACTCTGCCCGCGCCAGTTTACGAGGAATGGATCGAAAAGACCGGGAAACCGATGCTCGATGGGATCGGTGCGACCGAGATGTTGCATATCTTCGTGTCGAACCGGTTCGACGACCACAAACCGGCCTGCACCGGCAAGCCCGTTACCGGGTACCAGGTGCGCATTCTGGACGAAACAGGCACCGAATGCCCGCCGGGACAGCCCGGGCGCATGGCCGTGCGCGGCCCGACCGGGTGCCGGTATCTGAACGATGACCGGCAGGCGGGCTATGTGCAAAATGGTTGGAACATCACCGGCGATACCTTTGTGCGCGATGACGAAGGGTACCTGCATTTCGCCGCCCGCAATGACAATATGATCGTCTCGTCCGGCTACAACATCGCCGGACCCGAGGTCGAAGCGGCGCTACTATCCCACCCGGCCGTTGCCGAATGCGGCGTGATCGGCGCGCCCGATGACATGCGCGGCTCGATTGTCGAGGCGCATGTGGTCCTGTCGCCGGGTCATCAGGCCTGCGATGCACTGGCCCAACAGCTTCAGGATCACGTCAAGGCAGTGATTGCGCCCTACAAATACCCGCGCTCGATCGTGTTCATCGACCAATTGCCCAAAACCGCAACGGGCAAGATTCAGCGCTTTCGCCTGCGCCCGGCGGGTTGAGGCGAGCGCATGTTCACCTGCCCCCAGAAAGTCTTGTTCAAGCATTGCGACCCCGCCGGGATCGTCTTTTACCCGCGCTATTTCGAGATGATGAACGATTGTGTCGAGGCGTTCTTTACCCATATCGGCCACCCGTTCGAACAAATCCACGGTTCCGGCGCGGTTCCCACCGTGAATATCGAGGCGCGCTTTCCCGGCCCAGCAGACACGGCGATCACCTGACCCTGAACCTGCAGGTGCTGCGGATCGGGACTTCGAGCCTGAAACTGACCATCGACGCCCGCTGCGCGGACGAGCCCCGCATGAGCTTTGTCGCCACGCTGGTTCACATCGACGATCAGGGCAAACCTGCCCCTTGGCCCGCCGCGATGCGCAGCGCCCTGACCCCCTATCTGAAAGACGAGGACTAAATGGCCCATACTGAGATTTTCCCCGACGGCTGGGCTCCGGCCAAAGGCTATGCCAATGGCGTTCTGGCCCGCGACGGGCAGTTGTTCATCGGTGGCCAAATCGGCTGGAACGCGCAGCAGGTGTTCGAAACCCATGACTTCATCGGCCAGATGGAACAGGCCCTGCGCAATATCGTGGCCGTGGTCGAAAAGGCCGGTGGCCAGATCGAAGATATCACGCGGCTGACATGGTACGTCACCGACAAGCGTGAATATCTGGCCCGTCAGCGCGAGGTCGGTCAGGCCTATCGCCGGGTTCTGGGACGGCATTTCCCGGCGATGACCATGGTTGTCGTCGCGGGATTGATCGAAGATGAAGCTCTGGTTGAAATAGAAGCTACGGCTGTTGTCTCACGTCGAACCGACCGAGGATTGGTATAGCGACGTTGGCCGCACACCGAGAGCTCCGTGCCCAGCTTTGATCTAAAACTCGACGCTTCCGCCATGCAAGAATGATCCAGACTAAACATCTGAGACATAGCTACAGTGGAATGCCGCGCAGGCTCATGAAGCTGACAGTTGTGATCCTCGTGCAGCCCGCTGCGCCGGTGGCAGCGGCTTCTGGGTAAACGGACGGTGCCGACTGGTTCAGAAAAGCGTTGTTAGGCAGAGGGATACGCGTTTGCATTCTCCTACGCAAGCAACACAAGACTACGGTTCAATACGACAAACGCAGATACAAACGCCGCAGCCAGATCAAGATCATGTTTGGGTGGCTCGAGAACCGGCGGCGCTTGGCAACGAGATAAGACCGCTGCCGGAAGGTCTTCCTTTCTGTCATCGCTTTCGCGGCAACCGGCGTCTATGGGCTAGGCGTCCTGACCCTAAGGCGAAACTCAAGACATCACTCTCGATCGGTATCTGCAGTCCCTCACGCAGGCAGTATATTGTGGTTCACCCTGAACAAATTGGAGGGATCATAGGTGCCCTTGATCCTTGAAAGCTTCTCACCGTTTTCGCCATATGCTCCGGCCATGTGGTCCGTTTCGTCTTCGGGCATAAAGTTCACATACGCGCTTCCGCTCGCGTGCGGCTGCATCTGGTCGTAAAGCTTGCGCGCCCAATCAATACACTCGGCATCCTTGCTGGGGTCCTCCCAACGCGTGTGAACATTCATGATGAAGTGAGCAGATCTTTGGGGATAGGCGGTCGAACCCGCCTCAACGCGTGCCATTGCGCCGCCCACATGGGCAATAAAGACTTCACACGCAGGGTCGGGCAGGCTGGATATGGCTTCCAGCAGACCAGAGATTGCGCCCGGAGAAAGCGTCTCGAAGTCATGGCTTTTCCAATAATTCCTGGCCCCTGGTGTCAAAAGCGGGTCAAAAGCAGCCTGCCAGTCTACAAACTTATGGGGTGATATTACATCGGCGATTGGTTCACCTAGCGCGCGCAATACCGCCATGGCTTTTTCACCTTCCGCCATCGGGCCGCTATAGCAAGCTGCAAAGATCAGCACCTCTCGTCCGTGCCACTCAGATGGCAGGAACGGAAGAGGAGGCGCTTTGCGCATCACGCTCCAAACGGTCAGTTCATCCGGAGAGTTGTCGGCAATGGCGGCAAATTCAGCGAGGAGCGTTGGCGCATTTTCTATCGGATGAACGATGAGGCCAGACAGGACGTCGGGTCCCAGCTCATGCAGTTGAAACTCGAATGAAGTCACCACACCAAAGTTTCCACCCCCTCCTCGGATGGCCCAGAAAAGCTCCGGGTGGCTTGTGGGAGAGGCAGTTACAATGGCACCGTCTGCGGTCACGACCTCCGCCGAGAGCAAATTGTCGATCGTCATGCCAAATTTCCGAGTGGTCCATCCGAAGCCACCGCCAATCGTGAGGCCTGCGATGCCCGTGGTCGAATTGATGCCAACGGGAACGGCAAGCGCATGTGCCTGTGTCTCGCGATCCACATCTCCAAGCAGTGCCCCCGGCGCAACCCGAGCCGTCTTGTTGACAGGGTCGACGTGAACCGACCGCATCTGGGAAAGATCGAGCATCACCGTTTCGTCCGCCACCGCGTGCCCTGCAATCTGATGCCCACCTGACCGAACTGACATTACGAGACCGGTGTCTCGTACGAAGTTCACAGCCTTCTGAACATCGCTCGCCCCGAGTGCGCGGATCACGAAACCTGGGTACCGTTCGAACATACTATTCCAAGTTGTTCTTGCATCTTCGTATTCCGGGGTGCCCTTCTGGTAGACCCCGCCGCGCATCGATACATCAAGAGCGTCTAACGCGTCTTGATCCACAGTTGCCGTATTGCCGTCGAGTGTTTTCAGGTCAAACATGCATAAGCCTCCCTATTGTCAGGTTAGGCTTCTTGCAGGGCTGCCTCGGGTAGTGTTGTTTCCTTCACGTTGCGCCGCAAAGGTCTTCCATTGATCTGGTATATTAAGCCTGATGCTCAGGCGAAGACTGCCGGATCTATCCGATCCACCGGCGTTATGACATCGGCAGGAATATTCAGGCGTTCTGCCGCCTTTCTGAGGCTTTCCTCATCGGGGGCTTCGTACAGGCAGTATGTTTTTCGCTTGTCCGCGCTGAGGAATGAAAAAATCCACTCGACGCCGACTTCGTCATTGATCTCTTTGATGTGAATTTTGTCTTCGTCGCTGACGTTCAGCTGCTCAGCAAAATTTCTTTCAATTATGTACCTTGGCATAAAGTCCCCCAGAAACAGTTTTATTGCCTCAGCTCGCTACTCCTTCGAGCCTTGACCTTAGGGAAACCATACCTAATTTCTGCGAAATTGCCAACGCTTCCCCTTCCAGTTGAAAGGCCTGTTCTACGTCCATCGGGCGCCCCCTTCGCCGCAATGCAGTTGCATATGCAGCCTTGCTATGCGCAATCCAGGGTGGGCATTTCATGCGGGTGTCAATTTCAATGGCCTTCTGGAACATCACCTCAGCGGCATCCCAGTCTTTCAAAACCGAGCCCAAACTGCCGAGGCGTCGCGCCGCTGCGCCAGTGCATACGGTGGTTGCCCCGGCGGTAATCGTCAGCTCGTCGTACGGGGCCAACAATTCATAGAGCGTCTTGGCATGTTCTCGATGTTCAATGGCCACGCATATGTCGGCCAAATAGGATAATGTCGTTGAATACATGGCGTCGGGTGGAAGATCGAAGCCATTGTCAGCCATTTCATTCAGGATACGTTCGGCAGGTTCCTTATATCCCAGTTCGGCAGCGATGACACCAAAACCAGGCTTCCACGAAATGTCTTCAGGGCTGTCTGTCATCAGCTTCTTGATCACAGGTGCGACCTCGTGTAGCCGGTTTTGCTCGCGGCGGATTGTGAACATCTGAACCCCGAAGACGCCCTCAACATGCTCCCCATGGGTCTTTCGACCGATCTTCACCGCCTCGGTGGCGTGTTTTTCTGCTTGCACAAAATCGCCGTCCATAATTGCAACCATGGCGCGTGCGTGTTTCTGAACCCAATAGAGTTGCAGATGATTGTCCTTTTCCGAAATCTCAGTGAGCAAACCCAGAGAATGGTCCATCAACTCGCGGTCAGCCATCTCGGCACCCACGAACAAGCTCAGAGTACGGTCTCGTCCTTGATCGATACTGCCAAGATTCTCGGCCACAGCATGCATCGCCTCCAGGTTCTCACGCCAATGGTGGGCCTCTCTGCCCTTTCGCGCAACGAATGGGGCTCCAAAATGCATCATCATGACTGAGAACTGTGATTTATAGTCGCCCAGTTTTGCAGCCAGTTCCATGGATTGCTGGCCGAAACGCGCACCTTCAGACAACTGGCCGACAAACATATGCGCGCGCGCAAGTTGGCTCATCAATCTGCACCGACGGACCTCATCATCATCGGGCAAATCTTTCAGCGCAGTACCGCATAGTTCGATTGCCTCACTGTGCCTTTCGCTGGACATCATACATGAGTCAGCAAAGTGGTTGGCGGCGTCAGCGGCCAGCTCGATGTTGTGCATCGCCCGGGCCGCGTCGGAAGCCTCTTTCAGAACTGCGATGCCCTCGGGCAATTGGCCGAGGCTGTCATGGCTGCGGCCTACCAAAATCTTACCTTTGATCAGCTCTGAATTGGAGTCTGAACCGAGATTTTCGGCAGCGCGTAAAGTCTCTTGGGCGTTCGTCATAGCTTCTTGGCTTGCAGATCGCGCCAACGCCATTTCTGTCGCAATTTGCCATTTTTCAAACGCAGCCCTCCAATCCTCTGCCTCGGATAGATGGCGCGCGACGAGTTCAGGGCGACGCTCGATCTCAGATGACCTTATCCGCATCAAAGCACGCGCCACGTCTGCGTGTTGTCGTCTTCGGGTCGAACTCAGCATGGATTGATAGGCGGTATCGCGAATAAGAGCATGGCGGAAAACGAAATGCCCGCGATTGTGTCCGCTTTCAAAAATCAACCCTGTTCGAGAAAGCTCTTCGAGGCATTTGTCGACATCAGACTCTTCAAGGCCCTTCGCGGCAGATAATATGTTAGGCTCAAACTCCCGGCCAATTACCGATCCTGTAAGAGCGACCTGTTTTGCCTCTGGCGAAACTGCGTCCAGCCGCGCCATCAACGCGCCTTTCAATGACGAAGGTATATGGCCGTGCCCCTGCTCGCCGGATTCGACAATGGCTCGGGTCACTTCTTCCACGAACAGTGGAACGCCATCGGTTTTTTCAATTATTCTAGAGATCAGAGCTTCGTCAGGTTTCTTGCCCGTAATGTTTTCGACAAGGTTTGAGACATGCGCGGAATCAAATCGGCGCAAAACCAGAGACTGTACGTGTGTGTCCCCATCATCACGGGCCATTTCCCACCCGGGCCTGTGGGTTATCAAGATCATCAGAGGAAGATCGGTGCATATCGACTTAAACCGCTCCAACAAGGCTTGGGTGGAAGGATCGATCCAATGAGCATCTTCTGCGCACAAAACAACCGGGCGCACACCTGATCGCACCTGCACTGTGTGGATCAGTGTTTGGATTGTTGTATCGCGCTGCTCCTGCGGTGACATCTCAAGCACCTTCTGGGCCAGCGCACTACGAGGCGCGACCAAGGCTGCAAATACAGGCAGAACCTGTTCCCAATCCAACCCCGGACGCCCTTCAAGCATCTTTCTGACGTGCTCAAGGATCAGATTGTCGTCAAAGTCCGGCTCAACCCCCGCATCTTGGGATATTCGTTGGGCGACCGGATGAAATGGGCTGCTGCTGAGATAGGGAGAGCAGTTCAGTCTTATGACATCGGCTTGGTCATTTTCGGCGATCTCTGCGAGGAATTCCTCAGTAAGTCGCGATTTTCCGATTCCGGCTTCACCGGATAGCAGTACAACCTCTCCGTGACCATTCTTAGCACGTTGCCATGATTGCAGCAGGATACCCTTTTCGTAATCGCGGCCAATCATGACGCTGTCGACGTCGTCTCGATATGAGGCGCGAAACCGGCTTTCTGCACTGCGTTCCGACACCACTTTCTGCAGAACACGTGGTTCAGCAAACCCCTTTAGCTCTGTTTTTCCAAGGGATTTAAACTCGAATATCCGATGTAAAGCGGTCTCGGTTTCCTCAACCGTCAAAACGACTGAGTTTGGCTCTGCATGTTCTTGGATCCGTGCCGCAAGATTGACGACCGGACCAGTCATGGCCCCTTCCTCATACGTGTTTTCGCCAATGGTATCGCCGACCACTACATCACCGCTCGCGACGCCCAGTCTGACCGACAATCGCTCTCCATCAGGCGTTTTGAGCTCCCTGACGCGACCAACGGCCTCAAGACCGGCTTTGATCGCCCGGATCGCGTGATCTTCGTACGCCCGCGGCCAACCGAAAAACACAAGAAGACCATCGCCCAAGTACTTTGCGACGTAGCCACCATAGCGGCTTACGGCTCCGGCAACGGCATCTTGGTAGTTTTGTAACAATTCCCGCATGTCTTCGGGATCAAAGCGATTGGTAAGTTCGGTTGAGCCGACAAGATCGGCAAACAAAACGGTTACGTGACGCCTCTCTGCGGTAGCCGGTTCACTATGCTTCCGTTTAGGCGGATCATCACTTTGCGCATTGCCTGAAGTGGGCGCTTGAACGCTTTCGAGCGCTTTTTCCTGAGCTAATTGTGACGATGCAGTTGCGTGCCGTTGATCGACTATCTCTTGTATCGCAGCGAGGATGATTTTGCGGTGACCAAGACTTACCCCCAGCTCTCGTAGGTCTTCTCCAGACAATAGTGGCAAAACACGTGTATCAATATCGTTTTCCGCAAAAACATCTGCGTACTGACTCAGGTCGAGATCGTTTAACCACTTATCTATTTCAACCGACATCTTTGGATCATGCGGAGATACGCGTAACTAATCAAGAATACGCTTTCAAACCAGACTGGCATATTCATTGCATAGCGTCAGTGTTCATTGTTCGCCGGGTCACGCAGGGGATGGATCGCAGCTGAAGTTAATGGCCGACCGGCGATGCCCCAGCTTCTTGCGAGCGAGGAGTTTCAGTTGCACTATCCAATCTGGGATAGTCGAGCGAGATATCGACAATGACACGGATTAACCTGGAGCAATTGCGGACCTTCCTAGCCGTCGTGCGGCATGGCGGTGTTCGCAGGGCGGCGACTGCGCTCAGCCTGACCCAACCAGCCGCGACAACTCGGATCAAGAATCTGGAAGACACGCTTGGATGCGAGCTTTTTGAGCGCGAAGCGGGGGGCATGCGATTGACCAAGCGCGGCGAGCTTCTTTTGGTGCACGCAGAGAAGTTTGAGCATCTGACCGATCTGGTTGAAAGGGACGTGATCGATCCTGCCGGCGTCGAGGGTAGGTTGCGGCTTGGCGTCTCCGAGACCATTGCTCAATGCTGGTTGCCGGACTTGGTGTCACGACTGCACAACTGTTACCCTAGGTTGGAGATCGAGTTTAATGTCGATATCTCGGCACATCTGCGTGAAGGCCTGATGAGCCGGGACATCGATCTTGCGATCCTTTTGGGCCCCATTTCTGAACACAAGGTCAACAACATCGAACTGCCGGGTTTTGATCTGGCCTGGTACGCGTCGGGGTCGCGAGGTGATCTGGTAGAAGCTAGCGATTTAAAGCAACCGGTATTGACTTACGCCCGCAACACCCGACCATATCGTGAGTTGAAAGAGATGCTGTTCGAGCGTGTCGGGCCGGATGTCTCGCTGTTCCCGTCCACCTCGTTGTCGGCTTGTTTTCGGCTGGTCGAAGCCGATTTGGGCGTGGCCGTATTGCCGCGGGCCCTAGGTGCAGAGCACGTGGCAGCCGGACGGATTGTCGAATTCGATCCGGGATGGGTGCCATCGCCGCTGCAATTTACAGCCTCGTACCTGGGAGAGCCCAAAAGCCACATGATAGACACTGCAGCGAAGATGGCGCTGGAGGTGGCGAACAGATATCACGGAGATAAAAATTATTGATCAAATGTGACAAAAAATATCAATTTGATTTTATAGTCTCGAATTGTGACCCTCCGGGTAGTCGAGGAGGTACCTGTGACCGGGTCTTACGAATTGCTCAAATCGCGCCCGCTGATCGATCAACGTACAGCGATACGGGCCGGGGATTACCGCGCGCATACTGCCGGGCTTGGGCAGGGCTATCTGCAAGCGAACCTCGCCATCATGCCCGAAGCCTATGCGCTGGATTTCATGCGTTATTGTCAGCGCAACCCCAAACCGTGTCCTTTGACCGGAGTGTCCGATACAGGTAACCCGATGATGTTCACGATGGGCCGGGATATCGACATCCGCACGGATGTTCCGGCCTACAATATCTATCGTGATGGTAAGCTGGCGGACTCGGCCCATGATATCCGGGACATATGGCGCGACGATCTTGTGGCCTTTGCGCTTGGCTGTTCCTTCACCTTCGAACATGCGTTGATACGGGTCGGGATTTCGGTCTGGCATATCGCAAACAACACCACTGTGCCCATGTTTCGGTCCGATATCGACACCGTGCCCGCAGGACCGTTTTCCGGCAAGATGGTGGTGTCGATGCGGGCAATTCCGGAAGACCGGATCGATGAGGTCGTCAGGATTTCCCGGCGCTTCCCGCTGGCTCATGGAGCCCCGATCCATTGGGGCGATCCGGCCGGTATCGGCATCGAAGACGTCTCAAAACCCGAATGGGGTGACCCGGCCCCGGTCGCACCCGGCCAGATTCCGATGTTCTGGGCCTGCGGCGTGACCCCGCAGGTCGCGGTCGAAGCGGCGCGCCTGCCGCTTTGTATCACGCACAAACCCGGGCACATGCTGATCTCGGATGTAGCCGAGGACGCGGAAAACCCGGTTCTGACTTTCGACTGACACAACCAAAAAGTTCAACAAGGAGACTCAGATGAAACGAATTTCAGCATTCCTTGCCGTCACCACAGCGCTGGCTGCGCCGGCACTGGCCGAAGACCTTTCGGTGGTCGGCAGCTGGTCCGGCCTGCCGCTGCACAAGGAATATGAGGCGCCGTTCTGGAGCGAGACGCTGCCAGCAGCTTCCGGCGGCAACATTACCGTCAACCTGACCACGCATAACCAGATGAACCTTGGGGTGGGCGATGTATTCCGCCTGTTGGGTGATGGTGTCTATGACGTGGCGATGACCGTCGCAGACTATGCCGTTGCCGACGCGCCAGAGCTTGAGGGGCTGGATGTGCCGCTTCTTGCCCTGAACGCAGACGATGCGCGCGCCATGGTCGATGCCGCACGCCCGATGGTGGCGGACATCTATCAGGATCGCTTCAACAGCCATGTTCTGGCCATCGCGCCCTATCCACCGCAGGTGGTTTTCTGCAATGCCAAGGTCTCGGGGCTGGATGATCTGCAGGGCCTCAAGGTGCGCGCCTCGGGCCGAATGACAGCCAAGTTTCTTGAAGCCTTGGGCGCTGAAGGTGTGAATGTCAGCTTCTCCGAAGTGCCCGGTGCGCTGCAGAAAGGTGTTGTGGATTGTGCGGTGACTGGTGCGGGCTCCGGCTATTCCGCAGGTTGGTGGGAAGTGTCCACGCACCTGATGCCGATTCCTCTGGGAGGTTGGGACAGTGTGGTGACCGCCATGAACCTGGACAAATGGAACAGCCTTGATGCCGACACTCAGGCGTTGATCACTGAACAGGTCGTGGCTGAATTCGAAGACCCGGCATGGGCTAGTGCGCAGGACGCGCTGGTGAACGATATCGCATGTCTCACCGGCAATGGCGATTGCCCTGCGGGCGAGGCGCGCGGCATGACGCTCGTCGATGTTTCGGATGCCGATTTTTCCAAGGCGCGTGAGGTACTGGTGGGCGAGGTTCTGCCTGACTGGGCTGAACGCGCGGGTGGCGACTGGGCAGATCGCTGGAACGCCAGTGTCGGTTCCACCGTTGGTGTGACCATCGCGAACTAAGTGTATTGGGTGGGTGCGCATGCGCCCATCCAGCCCTTGGGTTTTCAACGTCTGGATCTGAACATCGGTGATCCAGCCCGTTATTTGTGAGCCAACAGACAGGTCAGAGGTCCCGCATGGAGCATACGGTTCTTAATAATCTGCGTCGCGTGAACAGGTGGGTTGCCATTCTGACAGGGATCGTTCTGCTGGGATGCGCGTGTACCGTTTTGATGGATATCGTGCTGCGTCAGATCGGATCCTCTTTTGGCGGCACAGATGAAATATCCGGCTATGTCATGGCCATCGCCACTTCGTGGGGCATGGCATTCACGCTGTTAGAGCTGGGGCATGTGCGGATCGATTTTCTGCGCGCTCGCACCGGGCCGCGGACCCGGGCTCTGTTCGACCTTTTTGCGATGACGGTGATGGCAGGAACGGTCACTCTGATCGCTGTCAAATGCTGGCCGGTTCTTGCCCGTTCACTGGCGAATTCCTCGCGGGCAAACACGCCGCTGGAAACACCGCTGGCCTTGGTGCAGGCCCCTTGGTTCGCCGGTTGGGTTTGGTTCGCGATCATGTCGTGGCTGACATTGTTGGTCGCTTTGATCATGGTTGCGAAAGGCCGCTTTGAGCAGTCCGAGGCCGCAATCGGCTGCTTTGGTGAAGAGGAGGCCGTGAAGTGATCACCTATATCTCGATCGGGCTTCTGGGGCTGTTGTCGCTGTCGATTCCGGTCGGCATAGTCCTCTTCCTGCTTGGTTTCGGCGTCGATGCCTTTTTCAGCCCGTTTCCGCTGATCCGGGGATTGGGAAATCAGGTCTGGTCGACATCGAACAACGCAACCCTGATTGCCATTCCTTTCTTTGTCCTTCTGGGCGAGATACTCGTGCGTTCCGGCATCGCCATGCGGACCTATGCTGCGCTTGATCGGTGGGTCAGCTGGCTGCCGGGTGGTCTGGTCCATGCCAATGTCGCCACGGCCACGATGTTTTCGGCCACATCGGGGTCGTCGGTGGCAACTGCCGCCACGGTCGCGACCGTGGCAATGCCGCAGGCCGAAAAACTGGGCTATGATCCCAAGCTGTTCTCGGGCGCTATCGCGGCGGGTGGCACATTGGGCATCATGATCCCGCCTTCGATCAATTTGATCGTCTATGGTTTTCTGACGCAGACCTCTATTCCGCGCCTGTTTCTGGCGGGTCTCGTGCCCGGCCTGGCGCTGGCTTTGGGCTTTATGGCCATCACAATGCTGATTTGCATGATCCGCCCCGGCTTGGGCGGTACCCGGCGCGTGTTTCCCTTTGCCGAAATGCTGCGCGCGCTGCTGCAGCTGATCCCCATCGTCCTGCTGTTCACGATCATCATCGGAACGATCTACAAGGGCTGGGCCACCCCGACCGAAGCCGCTGCTGTCGGCGTCGCCGGGGCGGTGGTGATTGCGGGGTTTTTCGGCGGGATCAGCCTGAAAATGTTCACCGAGAGTATTTTGGGTACGGTCAAGATCACCTCGATGATCATGCTGGTCGTGATCGCGGCTTCTTTCCTAAATTTCACGCTGGCCTCCGCAGGATTGGGGCGTGAGCTGGAAGCCTTCCTTGACGGTTTGGGCCTGTCGCCTCTGGGCACGATTCTTGTTGTGGTGCTGATCTATATCGTGCTGGGGTTCTTTATCGAGACATTGTCGCTGATGGTGGTCACTATCCCCATCATCGTGCCGCTGGTGGTGGCACAGGGCTTTGATCCGATCTGGTTTGGTATCCTGATGATCGTCCTGATTGAAATGGCCCTGATCACGCCGCCTGTGGGCCTCAACCTCTATGTCGTTCAGGGTGCGCGCAAGTCGGGCAAAATGAGCGAGGTGATGCTGGGCAGTATCCCCTATGTGGTCGCGATGCTGATTATGGCGGGTCTATTGATCGCCTTTCCAAGCATCGCACTTTATCTTCCGTCGGTTCTGGGTGGGTGAGACATCATGCAGTTTTTGGTAGGTAAGACAGCGATCCCGGGCCGGATCGATCATCTGATTATTGCCGGTTGGACCGGGCGGGACGCCGCTGCGGTTCAGCATCACATTGATGAACTGGCGGCCATCGGTGTTGCCCCGCCAAGTCAGGTGCCCCTGTTCTATCGGGTCTCAACTGCGCTGCTGACTCAATCTCCTGAAATCGACGTTCTTGGAACCGCCACGTCGGGAGAGGTCGAGCCTTTGCTCATCCGGCAGGACGGCACGCTATATCTGGGGCTCGGCTCGGATCATACGGACCGAGAGCTTGAGGCCGTATCTGTCGCCGCGTCCAAACAGGCCTGCGCGAAGCCGGTCTGCCGGGACCTGTGGCGGTTTGACGAAGTGGAACCCCATCTCGACCAGTTGATCTTGCAATGCGAGGTCGAGGAAGGCGGTAAATGGGTGCTGTATCAGGATGGTCCACTGGCCGCCATCCGACCCTTGCGGGACCTGATAGAAGGGGCTGGGCTGTCCGATGGTCAGGCGATGTTTTGCGGCACACTCGGGGCGATCGGTGGTGTGCGCCCCGCCACCTCCTATCGCATGAGCCTTACCGACCCGGTCAAGGCGCGCGCGCTGGAATTCGAGTACCGCGTCCGATCCCTACCCGTCATTGCCTGAGGAAGTGAATGGAATGCCCGGAGATGTGTCTTCGAAGTGGCCCCGGATTCGGACCGCGGGGTATGACGGGTTCGTCGTCAGCTTTGCCGACAGTCTGAGCGAACCGGCGAACCGGGCAGCGCTTGCGTTTCGGTTTGCCATCGAAAAGGCCAGTTGGACGGGCGTCGAAGAAAGCTCGACCTCGCTGGTGTCCGCCTATCTCAGGTTCGACCCGCTGGAATGCGACCACAGCGCGATGCGCGCGGCGTTGGACAGGTTGCTGGCCGAACAAGACTGGTATGCCGCGGCGCTGCCGACGGGGCGCAGGTTGTGGCGCGTACCGACAGCCTATGGTGGCGATCTGGCACCACAACTGGCTGAAGCCGCCCAAGCGGCAGGCCTCAGCGAGGTAGAGGCGATTGCGTCGATTTCAACAACCCGCGTCCGGGCGCAGACCATCGGTTTCGCTCCGGGCATGCCGTATCTGGGTGAATTGGCCCCCGAATGGAACATCCCACGACAAACCGAGCTGACCGCACAAGTTCCCGCCGGGGGGCTGTGCGTGGCAATCCGTCAACTGGTCTTGTTCCCGGTGGCCACCCCCACCGGGTGGCGTCATATCGGCCAAACCGCGCTGCGCCTGTTTCGACCGGACGCAAATGAGCCATTCCTGTTTCGGCCCGGAGACGAAGTGCTGTTCGAACCGACAAGCCCTGAGACTTTGGAGAGCTTGAGACATGACGAGAATGGTGGCGCAGTCTTTGAGGTCATCCGATGACGCGCACGCTGACCGTCCATCGCATCGGCCCCGGTGCAACCGTTCAGGATCTTGGCAGACCCGGGTATCTGGCCTTTGGTTTGTCGCGTGGCGGTGCTGCGGACCGGTTGGCCTTGGCGGAAGGCGCCGCACTGCTTGGGCAGACGCCGGATCAAGCCGCACTGGAAATGGTCGGAATGGGCGGGGAGTTCGAGGCAAGCGAAGACGTGCGCATTGCGCTGACCGGCGCCCCGATGGCGGCTAATATAGAAGGCGCGCGCATCGCCTGGAATGCAAGTCATCTGTTGCCCAAGGGTGCACGGTTGCAGATCGCTTCGGCGCAAACCGGAACATACGGGTATTTGCATCTGGGCGGAGGGATTTCGGAGCTTCGGCAGTTGGGGTCCTGCAGTGCTCATCTTGCAGGCGGCCTCGGGGGCCATGTGGAAGCGGGCGCTCAGCTTGCAGTTGGTTTGGACAAGAAAACGGAGACAGGTCTGAAACTGCCACTCGAAGACCGGTTTGGCGGCGGGGCCATCCGGATTGTCGCCAGCCTTCAAACAGAGCTGTTTCCGTCTGACGAGCTGGCCCGTTTCGCCGCAACACGCTTTGAACGCGATGCGCGCGGCAACCGGATGGGCGTGCGCCTGATCCCGGATGGTGCGGGTTTCCAAAGCGAGGCAGGCCTGAGTGTCTTGTCCGAGGTGATCGTACCGGGCGACATACAGATCACCGGCGACGGCACGCCTTTTGTGCTACTCAGCGAATGCCAGACGACAGGCGGATATCCTCGGATCGGATCGGTCCTTCCCGCCGACCTGCCACGCGTGGCGCAAGCGCGCCCGGGCGAAAGCCTGCAGTTCTCCTTTGTGTCCCTGGAAGAGGCCGTCGCCATCCAACGGCGCGCCAGGACGGATGAAGAAGCCCTGCGGACACAGCTGACACCATTGGTTCGCGATCCTGGCCTAATCGCCGATTTGTTGTCCTATCAGCTGATCAGCGGCGTCACAGCAGGTCATGACTTGGACGAACAAGCCTGATGACCCGAAGCGCAGATTTTAATGCCAATATGGGCAAGAGTTTTAATACATGGCAGTTAGGCGATGATACTGCATTGCCGAATGTTGTGATGTCAGTCTACAAGCAATGCTGTACCTCAGCGAACGCTGGCATTGCAGGCTGCGGGCACCATATTTTTACCGGTCAGTGAAGGTTGGCTTTGGACCATCCTCGCTCAAGCCACAAGCGCCATAGGTTGAACTCAGAGCCTGAGCCAGAGCCCGTATCGAGTCAAAATTTGACCAACATCATAGCCATCCCAGTTTGCCGGGATTTGCTTGAAGCGGGTAGCTGAGAAGTACATTCTCGGTTTTGTTGATCCCCGACGACACAAAACCGATCCAACTAACTAGGAAATGAGATGTCTGTGCCGACTTCAAGCCTGCGAGTATTAGAAGTCACACCCAACGTGCTGGCATTTTACGATGGGCGGGTCGCCGGCGTCCGCTTGCATTCCAATGAACCTAACTGGTTAGATGACGGTGCCTTTTCGCTTGGATTTGCAAGTTACGCTATTCTCGATCAGGACGAAGCTTTGGTTTACGATACGAGTATTTCTGTCGAGCACGCGCGGGCAATCAGAGACGAACTAGAACGCAGAGGTGCCACCTCTATTCGCGTCGTACTTAGCCACCACCACAAGGACCACGTTGCCGGGACCGAAGTCTTTCGGGATTGCGAAATTATCGCTAGCAAGAAATGCGCACGCGCACTTTTCGAAAACCAAGAAGCCTATGCAAAGTCTTCGCCACCGATTGATAAGCCGGTTATGCCCACCTCGGTTTTTGACGGCGAAATGGAGTTATCGGTCGGTAACATCGGCGTTGAGCTGCGGCCGTTGGACGTGCATAGCTTTGATGGTCTCACCATGTACCTTCCCAAAACGCGATTATTGTTCGCTGGCGATACATTGGAAGACACTGTCACTTACGTGGCCGAACCGGATCGCCTTGAAGTACATTGTGCAGAACTTGAACGCCTGACGACATGGGACATCCAGACTATTCTCCCCAATCATGGTTCGCCCGACCGGATAGTTAGTGGTGGTTACAAACCGTCTTTCGTAAACGCGACCCGAGACTATATTGAGAAATTACTGCGCTGCCAAAATGAACCGAATCTGAGGGCACTCCGGTTGTCAGATTTCATCGCTCGTGACATCGAGCGCGGGACGCTGACATATTTCGAACCTTATGAGCAGGTGCATGAAAGGAATGTGAAGTCTGTCCTGGCAATCTGAAGCCGGACCGGCAGGATGCTGCGCTGGCTCGGACCACCACGAAGAGCCCGCAGCGAGACCAGCAAAAGGCGGCAAACGTCCTTGGAAAAGCACTCTACCTGATTTGCTGTTCTTCACAAAGGCAATCGGCAATCCGTTCGTTACCACTGTCCGTTCTTTCGAATCGAGGCCGTTGATCGGCACTATTGAACTCATGAGGGGATGCGTTTGAGATCTTGGATATCAGATTGCGTGAGGCACTACCCGTCACAATCCCTTCTTACATGCCGCTTCATCCGCTTTTGTCGAACGAGCCAACCGTGGCGCTGCAAACGTAGGCGTTACGTTCCAGTAAGAACAGGATCAAGCAGCTGCGGTGAAGGTGCGGAGAATGTCCAAGGGTCAACGAGAACTTCGTGCGAAGAGAAACCACGGAAGAATTGATCGCAAGTTTCATTCTGCGGCGAGTCTATGAACGGCGATGCCGGCCTTGGGACGTTGGAGCGTGGACAAATGACGCCTTGCAAATTGCCCGCGATAGACCAAGGTAAACAAAGGCGGTGTGAAGTAGAAGGACACGACGGTTGATAGTAAAACGCCTCCGGCGATAGCGACGGCGAAAGGTGGCCAGAACGCGCCTCCGCCCAGGATCAGAGGCAGAAAGCCGCCAAAGGTCGTAACCGTTGTCGAGATGATGTGGCGGCTTGAGCCGGACACGACCCGCGCCATTGCGCTGTAGTCGCCGTGACTTGCTTCTGGGTCCTTTTGTAATCCGGTCAAAATGATGATGGCGGCGTTGACGGAAACACCTATTGAACCAATGACCCCAATAATTGCTGTAATGCCGAACGGAAATTGCATGATCGCCAGCGATAGCATCGACAGACCAGCGGACAAAACGCACACCACAAGCGTCACAAGTGTCAGCCGGAACGAGTTGAAGGTCAGCACAATGGTCGCAATCGACAAAGTGACGATCAACCCGACCGACGCCAGCAGGTTGCCGACTGTGTTGGAGCGCGCGTCGCTGTCCCCACCCAATGACACTGTGTAACCTTGCGGCAGGACAAAGCCGGACGCATCAAGCGCCTCCAATACGTCCTGCAACGCCTCTTCGGGCAAAACACCCGGTACGATAAAGGCCTGAATGGTGTTTTCGCGCACGCCGTCTGTCCGGGTGATAACGCTTTCGGCGGGTTCGATCACGGGTCGGGCCAGTTCGGACAATGGCACGGCAGGAAATACACCGGTCGCGGACACCTCGGCTGCGTTCGGCAGCAGGATTGGCATACTCACGATCTGGCTGAGGTCCGAGCGGATGTCGTCACCCAATCGGACACGAACGGGCAATTGTTCTGTGCCTTCAATCAGTGATCCGCCGGTAATGCCCACCAGTGCGGTATCAAGCTGACCTGCTATATCCGCGACGTCCAGTCCGAGAAGTCGGGCTTTTATCTCATCGATTTCAAACCGGATCTGTGGGTTGCCGCCATTGACGCTGGCCCGGGCTTGAGTGACCAGATCAAGGTTGGCCATGATCGAGCGGACCTCATCCCCGAGATTGCGCAGAACCGTTATGTCCTGTCCCTGGATTTTAACCTCGACCGGGGCGGCAACTGGCGGGCCCTGCACCAGATCGCGGACGATGATCTGGGCGTCAGGGAAATCAATGTCCAGCTGGCGCTGCAGGGCACCAACAAGTCGGGCAGCGTCGTCCGGGGTTTCGGTTGTTATCATGGCCTGCGCAAAGCCCGGCTCGCGCGAGCGGTTGCCGACTATGTTGTAGTAGAAGGCCGGGCCCGACTCGCCCACTGTCCAATAGACACTCTCAACGCCCTCATCAGCCAACAGCATATCGTCGATCTGCCGCGCGGTTGCTTCTGTCGTGGCAATGGACGTACCGCCCGGCATATCGACTTCGATGTAGAACTGGTTGCGGTCAACGCCGGGAAAGAACTGCGCTGTCAGAGTTGGAAATGCGGCAAAGCCCAGCACAGGCAAAACCAAGGCCAGCGCGATGGACCGTATCGGGTTGGCAACGGACAAACGGATCGAAGCCTCAAAAAGGCGGGCCAGGGGTGGTATTCTAATGCCCCGGCTCAGCATGCCTGCGTCCGTGCGGTCAGACAGAACCCAACCCGCAATCGCCGGGGTCACAGTCAGCGCAATCACAAGTGACCAAACCAGCATCAGCACCACTGCGATGGCGATGGAGCCAACGAAATCCCCTGCCGGTCCGGGCAGCAGGATCATCGGTGTGAACGCAAGCGCGGTTGTGACAGTCGAAGCCAATAGCGGCGCAGCCAACCGGCGAACGGAGTCCCGAACCGCAGCAAGACGGTCCATACCTGCCTGCAGGCGACGACGGATCTCGTCGGTCATCACAATTGCCGCGTCGACCAGCAGGCCCAATGCCACGATCAAGCCCGTCACCGACATCTGGTGAATGGGCAACCCGATCATGTTCATTGTCGCAAGCGTCGCCAAGGAAACAACGGGCAGAACCAGCGCCACAATCGCCGCTGCGCGGACACCCAGTGTTACCAACAGTACCGCAATAACCAGTGCCACGCCGATGGCCATGTTGATACCAACATCGGTCAGACGGTCTGTTGTGTATTGGCTTTGATCGAACAGCAGAACTTCTTGAATGCCCAAAGGGACCGATGCAGCACCGGCCTGCAGCTCATCCTTCAGGAAACCGGTCCAGCGATCGATTTGCACGCCTTCCTGCGCGAGGACTCCGACCAGAACGGCTGGCTTGCCATCGGCGAAAGCAATCGAAGACTGCGGGTCGCGCGCGCCCCTATCAACCTTGGCGATATCGCCAAGTTGCACCACCGCACCTTCGGCGCTTTCGCGCAGAACGATGTTCCGGATGCGATCAAGGGTTTCGATTTCACCGCTGATGTTGATGGTAAGGTCTACGCCGGATTGCAGACGACCGGACTGTACCTTGCCATCGGCCTCTGCAATCCGCTGAGAAATCTCTACGGCGCTCAGACCCAGGGCGGCTGCCTTGTCCATATCGACGCTGACAAGGACCTCTTCGTCCGGTTGCCCGAAGTAATCCACGGCACGCGTCGCCGGTATTGCGCGCAGCCGGTCCCCCAAAGCTTCGGCATGACGCGACAGCAGAGTGGTCGGGACATCCGGGTTATCTGCGCTGACCGCGATAACGGCGGAGTAGGCCGAAATACCTTCTGCATCAAACTCCGGCGGCAAAACACCTGCAGGAAATGTCTGGCTCGCATCATCGACGGCATCCCGCGCCTCGGCCCAGACTTGTTCGATGGTTGCTTCGTCCAGCGTTTCAATCAACTCAACCGAAACAACGGAAACGCCTGAACGCGACACGGAGCTGATCTCGTCCACCTCGGCGATTTTCCGAAGTTCTTCCTCGATCTCAGCCGTGACCAACGCTTCGACCCGTTCCGGGTCTGCACCCGGGAATTGGGTTGTGACGGTCGCAAAAAGATTGGTGATTGTTGGGTCTTCCTGCCGACCCAGCGACAAGAACGAAGACATCCCCGCAGACACAAGAACCAGAACGATCAGTGCGACAAGCCGGGGATGACGATAGGTCAGGGTTTCCATTGGGTTCCTCCGTTACTCACCAGTGTTGAAGGAAACGCGCTGACCAACGGTAACGCGCTGTGGCCCCTGATCGATGAGGACGGCGCCATCCGGAAACGTGCCGCGCACGAAGACACGATTGTCTTCGGCATGCAGCACTTCGACCGTTGCCAAGCGCACTGTCTTCTGCGCGTCGGCAACCAGCAAAGTCCACTGGCCGCGCGCCCCTTCTTTGAGAGACGTCGTCGGCACCCAGGTCCCGGTACTTTGCACCTGATCAAGAACATGAACACGCGCGGTTTGCCCGAACGCAACATCCATTCCGTCGATCAGATCAAACAGCGCTGTTCGGGTTCGGGTGACCGGGTCAACATCGGGGCGCAGCGTTGCCAGCTTTGCGCGATAGCTTTCGCCAGCGATTTCTATTTCAACATCCGAAAACAGCGAGGGGTCAACGTCCAACGGAATCCCGATCCGAACCTGTGGCGAGACAACCTCGACCATGCCCAAGACCAGCTCACCCGAGCGCAATGTTTCCCCGCCGTCCACATGCCTGGAAGTGATTTGGCCCGCAAACGGGGCTTCTATGCTGGATTTCTCAATCCTTACGGTCACATCGCGCAATCCAGCATCGATTTCGCCAATTCTGGACAGCAGCTCATCTTGTTGGGCCACAGCCTCATCCAGGCGTGCCTGACTGGTATAGCCTTGTTCGATAAGCTTGGCGTTTCGTTCAACCGTCTTCTGCGCAAACGTCAACTGCGCGGCGATTGCGGCACGAGAGGCCGCCAGGCGGTCGCGTTCTACTTCCAACAGAGCGATATCCAACGTCGCAAGAAGCTGCCCCTTGGCAACGTCGTCACCTTCATCGGCAAGGATTTGATCCAGCGTACCATTAAGTTCGAACGATATATCTGCCGCGCGTTGCGGTTCGACCTGACCGATAAAAACGCGATCAACGCTATAAGTGCTTTCGGACTTTATTGGTGTTACGGACACCGGAGTCACAGCAGCGGCATCAGGCGCTGGAACGGCGTCAGCCCGACGCGTCAGTTCAGAAGTTCCGACAAAAACAGCCCCCACAGCGACGGCGATAATCCCAAGGGTCAAACCCAGTCGAAAGGTCCCGCGCAGGACGCGCGAAGACCGGCCAGGTTCCGGTGTCTCAGATCGATGTGTTGCAGGATTCGGCATTCGGGGACCTCATCAAGTTAGTATCTCTAACATATGTTAGAAGTTCTCACTTTGACAAGGGATACGCGATCTGTCACATCTTGGATCATGACAAGTACAGAAAAAATTCACTCGTCAGAAGGGCGACCTGCAGGAAAGAAAGCGTATCACCACGGTGATCTTCGTTCTGCTCTGACCGAGGCAACCCGAAAGTTGGTTGAAGAAAAGGGCCCCGACAGCTTTTCGGTGTCAGAAGCCTGCAGATTGGCCGGCGTGTCGACAGCAGCCCCGTACAAACACTTCAAAGACAAGACAGAAATGCTTGTCGCAGCCGTTCTTGAGGGGATGGACCGACACCGGACCAGAATGCTTGCCGCGCTTGACGGTATTCCGGAAGGATCACCAGAGCGCATCACGGCGATTGGCATGGAATATATCGCCTTTGCTTTAAATGAACCGGGAATTTTCCGGCTAAAGTTTGGCGGGTTCACAGATCGCATCGCAGATCCGCGTCTGGAAGAAGGTGGACAGCAAAGTTTTGGAATTCTTTTGACCGAGGTCGCAAAATGCCTGGGCGAGCCGACGATCACAGAAGAGGTCCGTCGCCGTGGTTTCCTGCTGTGGAGTTTCGTGCATGGCCTTTCGTTCATTCTGCATGAAAAAGGACTTGCCGAAAAAGGTTCGGAATTCGAATTGCACGATCTTCTTGAGGATGTTTCTGAAAGAATGCTGAGCTGACCACTCTTCCATTCAGTTGAGCTGGGCCAACGCACCTAAGGAAGCCACAAGGCGACTAGGGTTTGTGGGCTAAGCAGCCGTTACTTTGGTCATCGCATGATGGCACTGTCGCTTGGTTCGTATTCGTCCGGGAGTTCGGCTTCCGAGACACATTATCCAATTCAGGCTTCCCAGTAGGGCGGCGAGCCGAAATGGGAACGCAGGTGGTCGACAAACGCCGTGACCTTTTTCGATCCCCGCCTGTTTGGCAAATAGACTGCATGGATCGCCGTATCCGTTTCGCCATGTCCGGCAGTCCAATCCGGCAAAACCTGGGTCAAACGCCCCGCCTTGAGATCCTCGCCCACCAGCCAACTCGGCACCATCAAAAGACCGCCTCCGTTGATCGCGGTTTGACGCAGCATCTCGGAGTTGTTGGCGACCATGCTTCCTTTGACCTTCAGGTTTAGACTATTCCCGTCTTTTTCCATGCGCCACGTGCGATCTCCGTCTGTGAATGCAAAGCAGAGACAGTTGTGGTCTTTCAGCTCGTCAGGGTGCTGCGGGATACCGTGTTCACCCAGATAGTCCGGGCTAGCGCACATCAGCCGCCTGTGTGGCGCGAGTTTGCGCGCGATCAGGCTGCTGCTGTCGAGCCTGCCAATGCGGATGGCGATATCGATCCGATCCTCGACCAGGTTGACGAAACCGTCGCTCAGCTGGAAATCCAGTTCAATCTCGGGGCAACGCCGCATAAACGAACCCATCGCAGGGGCCACGTGCATCGAGCCGAGGACAACCGGCATCGAGATTCTGAGCAACCCACGAGGCGCGCCGCCCGCTTCACTGACGCTACGGTTTGCATCATCAAGGGCGTCGAGCACCAGAATGGTCTGATCCAGATAACGCGCGCCCGTATCGGTCAGCGTTACGCTTCGGGTCGACCGGTTCAAAAGTTGCGTGCCGAGGCTTGCCTCAAGTGAATTTACTTGCCGTGTGAGAGATGACGTAGCCATCCCCATACGACGCGCGGCGGGCGCGAAGCCGTCTTCCTCGACTACGGCGCGAAACGCGCGAAGGGCGGCAAAGTAGTCCATCTTTACTCCAAGCCATCGTTGCGTATTGCGCAATACTATTGTCGATACTTGGGAGATTATCAACGTGGCGCTGCTGGATCATATTCCTCTCAAACCCAACATTAGGAGTACGACCATGGCCAAGGATATGACTGTCATAGACATAACCATGACCTCGGATTTCATCTGTCCGTGGTGCCGCATTGGTGAAAAACGGCTTGAGAATACGCTGGCGATGCTGTCGGACGGCATCAAGGTAAATCTTCGTTGGCAACCTTTCGAGCTCAATCCCCACATGCAGAAAGAGGGGATGGACCGCAAAGTCTACCGGTCGATGAAGTTCGGTTCGTGGGAGCGGAGCCAGTCGCTGGATGCTGGAACCGTCAAGGCGGGCCAGCCCGATGGGGTGGCGTTCAACTACGACATCATTGAGCGGACGCCCAACACCTTTGCCGCGCATAAACTGACGCATTGGGCAGACACCCAAGGTAAACAGTCAGACGTCGCACACCGCATCCTGAGCGCGTATTTTGCCGAAGGGCGGGATATCGGCGATCCTAAGGTTCTTGCGACAATTGCCGCAGAGGCGGGTTTGAGCGGCGACGAAGCCCTGGCCTATTTGATTGACGAAACGACCAATGCCGAAACGCGAGACTTGCTGAAGGCGACAGCGCGCTCGGGCGTGCGGGGCGTTCCACAATTCGATATCGAAGGTACAATTGTAAGCGGTGCAAAGCCTACGGATGTACTGGCGCAGTTAATTCGGTCGGCGGCACACCAGAAGTCAGCAGGCCAGTGCGCTGCGGGTTAGTGGCAAGGCCTTTGATGAGCAACTTGGGTTGGGCAAGACGGCCCAATCCCCTTTGATGAATTTCAAACTCCAATCTCTGAAACACTCGAAGCCAAGGCTTTGATGACCCTGCCAAATGTGGGTGTCGACCCAACGAACTTCATCGCTGTGGCCTGACAAAAAGGAAGAGAACCAATGATATCTCAAGGCCCCAAAACACAACGCACAACATCGGGCATGTCACAGCACCCAAAATTCACCGACAGTTTTGCATCCGATGGATCCGCATTTGACCTGTCCGCAGCCGCGATGATCGCGTGGTCCCCATTGGGTTCAATAGGCGAACCTGTTGCACTGCACAAACAGGAGGTTTACCAATGACACTAGCCAACCCAAATGCCTCGCACCGGGGGTTTTCCCAAACCTTCGCACCGGGACACCTGTCGCTCGGCCTGATGATGCCAACCGCGCCGCTTGTGCACGGCATTCCGAACATGATTGGACAGCTGGACCAGGCGGCGCGGATCGATGAGCTTGGCTTCGCCGCGCTCTGGTCTCGCGATGTCCCATTGTTTGATCCTGACTTCGGTGATGCCGGTCAGATTTATGACACGTGGGTATGGCTGTCTCAATTGGCGGCGCGGACAAAAAGCATCGCCTTGTCGACAGCAGGCATCGTTCTGCCTTTGCGCCATCCCATTCACGTCGCAAAGGCCTCGGCATCATTGGATGTGCTATCGGGTGGCCGCTTCATGCTGGGTGCGGCTTCGGGCGAACGTGCAACGGAGTATCCCGCTTTCGGCTATGACCATGCCGGCCGCGGCGCAGCATATAGGGACGGCATCAACACGATCCGTCACCTGACCGAGCATGATTTCCCTCGGTTCACGTCTGGGCGCACGTCCTTTGATGGCGGTCTTGATCTGCTTCCCAAGCCGACCGCGCCGCGCCTTCCGATCTTTGCAATCGGCAGCGGGCAGCAAAGCGTGCAATGGATTGCTGAGAATATGGATGGATGGATTTCCTACCCCCGTGACATCGAAGATCAGCGACGTCGCATCGGGCTGTGGCACACCGCCTTGGACCAACGCGCGCAGGGCACCTTCAAACCTTTCGCGCAATCCCTCTTCGTCGATCTGACCGATGATCCCGACGCGCCTGCAAGCCCTATTTTCCTGGGCTTCCGCTTTGGGCGGAACCGGTTGATTGAACATCTGGAGAGCTTAAAAACCCTTGGCGTCCATCATGTGATGATCAATTTGCGGCACAGCACACGACCGGCATCTGAGGTGATCGAAGAATTGGGTGCGGAGATTCTGCCGTATTTTCCAACCCTTGGAAGCGTTGCGCAAAATGCAAAGAAGTTGACGGAAACTGCATGATTATTACGGCATCCAACAAGCAATAGCTTGAATTCGAACCACTGAGACAGCGGAAAAAGGATGAGTGTTATGTCCAATCACAAAAACAGGGCCATTGTCATCGGCGGCTCTCTGGGTGGGCTCTTTGCGGGCAACATGCTCAAGAAAGCCGGATGGGAGGTCGATATCTACGAGCGCTCGGCGCATGATCTCGACAGTCGGGGTGGCGGAGTCGTGCTGCAACCGGACGTTGTTGAGGTGTTCCGAGAAGCGGGCGTCGATATCAGCACCATGCGCCTTGGCGTTCCGTCCAAAAACCGGATCGTCTACCGCAAAGATGGCAGCATACAGGACAAACGCCCCGCGCAGCAAATGCAGACGTCCTGGTCTTTGATCTACACCACGATGAAAGAGGCGTTCGGCGATGCGCATTATCACCGGGGTCGGGTTCTGACATCCATCGAGCAGAACGAAGACGCCAAAACCGTGACCGCGATCTTCGAAGATGGCTCGCGCGAGACCGCAGACCTTCTTGTGGGGGCCGATGGAAATGGCTCGACCGTGCGCCAACTGATCTGGCCGGACGCGCAACCGACTTACGCTGGCTATCTTGCCTGGCGCGGTTTGATCCCCGAGCAAGAACTGACCCCCGCCGCCCGAGATGGTTTGGCCGGCGATTTTGGTTTCGCGAATACCAAAGGGTCGCACATTCTGGGCTATCTTGTTCCCGGGGAGGGAAACGCGACAGAGCCTGGCAAGCGGTTTTACAACTGGGTTTGGTACCGTGTCGCGGACCAAGACACTCTCAGGAAGATCATGATCGACAAGAATGGCAAACAGCGTGGATACTCGATGCCCGAGGGAAAGCTGTCCGACACCTGGAAGGCGCATGTCTATCAAGAGGCTGAAGCGTTCTTGCCAAAGCCATTCCACGAGGCGGTTCTTTCGACACAGGAACCCTTCGCGCAGGCGATCCGCGACCTAACCGTGCCGAACATGGTGCAGGGACGCGCCATCCTGATTGGTGATGCAGCTTTCGTCCCCCGGCCGCATACCGCAGCAAGCACGTCCAAAGCAGCGGCGAACGCCCTTGCGCTGTATGACGCGCTGACCCGCCACCCCGACGACGTCGATACAGCGCTACACCTCTGGGAGCCGGGCCAGATGATGCTGGGGACGATGCTGTACCGTCAGGGCATCCAAGCGGGCGACAGCCTGTTGTTTCGCAAAGATATGAGTGAGCGGATCGGCTAGGATAACCACTAGAAAGGGGTGCGAAAAGACCAAAATCATCACCTAAACTAAAGATGCTTGGCCTTTCTTTGACCGGGCGAAAGCTCTGCCGATAGCAATGGGGGTCGCCGTTCAAACAGGGCAACGTTTCCACCTTTGCCACCTGTGACGCTTCTTCTCTAATGGTAGGGGGACGTTGTCTTGGGTGGTTGGAACCCCGCTCTAAATGGAGCGATGTATCTCTCGAACATCGTATCGCACGTGACGATCATGCATCCGCGTGACTGGTTCAAGGCTGATCAGGTCCTGAAACAAAGGATTGAGAAACTCATCAATGAAAGCAACGTCGCCGTCCTTTGGAACCGGGAAGTCATTGATTTCCTCGGTGCGGGGTCTGTTTCGCGACTGCAGTTGACGAGAAACCGTTAGCGGAGCTGAACGTGAGATCGCAACCGATGCGGCGGTTGTGGTGATCAGTCGCGATCCAAAACCCCAAACGTCAGACAGGCGGGCGCAACTCGTGCCAACGGGTCAGCTTTTGAAACTCTTCTGCAAGTTCTAGCAGCGAGGTCTCCTGATATTGATGGCCTACAATCTGCAGACCAATCGGTAGACCCGTTTTCGTCTGCCCACAGGGCAGGCTCATTGCCGGGTTGCCTGTAAGATTAAACCCACATGTAAACGGCACGAGGCTTGCCAGCTCCTGTGTTGGATCAAACTCCGCCAGAGGCATCGCAGTGCGTGGTGTTGTTGGTGTCAGCAAGACCTGCGCGTCCGCTTCCTGGAGTGCCTGAGTGAGCTCATGCCGCAATTGCGACCGGACGTTTATCGCGTTCAGCAGCTGATCCTCGGGAATATCCAGACCAGAACTGATCATTTCAGCAACCGCGGGCGCGAAGTCCTCGCGCCGATCTTTCAGGGTCTCCCGATTGGCACATGCCAGCTCTGCCGCAAAGAATGTGACGATTGCATCCACAGCCAATGGCAGCGTTGGAAGCTCAACTTCAACAACCTCAGAGCCGTTTTGTTGGAAAACAGAGAGCGCTTGTGAAAATGCGGCGATGATTTCCGGGTCAAGGCCGTATCTTTGCGTCACGGCCTCAAGAGTTGCTGCTCCGAGAACTGCGAGTTTCTCGGCGGGACGCCGTCTTTCGCCATTGACCGGTCGGCTTCTCAATGTTGCTTTGTCCTGCGGATCGGGCCCTGCGAGGATGGGCAGAATCCGAGCGATCTCAGCGGCGGATCTGGCGATGATTCCAACATGATCTATCGACGGCGCTGACGCCTGCCGCATAACACCATACGAACTGATCAGGCCCCAGGTCGGCTTCAGACCGGTGGTTCCCGTCATTGCCGCTGGTATACGAACAGATCCTGCCGCATCAGTCCCCAGTGCAAAGCGGGCAGACCCAACCGCAACCGAGACGCCTGCGCCCGCGCTTGAGCCTCCAGGGTAGCAGGCTAAGTCCCATGGGTTGCGTGTCGGTGGTCGGTCCAGTCCGCAGGTTAATTCATGCGCGACTTGCGTTCCGACCAATACACCTCCTGCGGCGCGCAGCCGCTCAACAACTGCGGCGTCCTTTGGGGGTATACGGCTTTCATAGGCCTTTGATCCCCCTGACGTCACCACGCCTGCTACGTCGAAAACCTCTTTGACCGCAAATGGCCAGCCCTCGATATGGGGCGATTGAGGATCGACACGGGCGTCAGCCGCATCGGTCTGAGCTTTGGTAATCAACAGATGCTTGTACGCGTGCACTTTCTCTTCTGTGCGAGCCAAAGCATCCAGAGCATCTGAGAGCGGGCTGTCGGTGGTAGTGGACATAGGTTCTCCTGAGCTCCCCGTTGGTTCTCAATTCAACCACAAATCAAATCGCTATTTGGTCTCATGACCATCCAGTCGCTTATCAATCGGCTGAGACTCCCAGCTCATCCAGCAGCTTGTAGTCGGTTGGCGGATCGTCACAAATTCCTGGACCACACTCTAACAGAGCTGAGCCGGCGTTGAGTACCGCCAAGAGCAGGATCAGAAAAAACGCCGTTTTGGCCAGCGGGCTGCCGCCGAACCTTTCGGTTGCCCGGACGTCCGACGCCAGATCGTATTGTTTTTCAAAGACAAGCATGATCGCGGTTCCAAGGATGACCAAGCCAAAGGCTATTCCCGCCCAAGTATAAAAATGCAGGCCCAGCACAGGTGAGCCGTAGTGCCCTGTTCCCGGAACGATGTGCAAAAGGATCTGCCGGATCGAAACACTTATGCCGAAGATCGCCGCAACCAGAACTATTCCATAGTTCCTTGCGCGCGTCCCCCACAACAGGTTCAGCCCCAAACCAAACCCAACAGCGACAAACCCGACGCGCTGTAACAGACACAATGGGCAAGGCAATTCGTACAAAACGAGCTGAAAATAAAAGGCAAGTGCCAATACAAGACAGACCGCAAGGGCGCCCAGCGCGTTCATGTTTCGAGCGAATTCAGGTGACATCGATCGACCTCAAAGCTGGATGGAAAGTGGGGTCGTAGCGTGGAATTTAAGCCAATATGTGCTCATCAAAACGGCGAGGACGAAGATGGCGTATGAGACTTTTACGAAGTTGAGATAGGCAAACGCCATCGCGCTTGCAAAAAGTGCAAAAAGCAAAGCGATCATGGGATGCTCCTTACGGATCAAATGGATCTATTGAGGCGAATACCGCTAAGCTGGACCGGTTCCGGTCCTTTAATCAAGCCTTTAGCTATCATTAGATGTGCTCAACGTTATCGGCTGCTCGCCATGCATCGATTTTGCGCTAAGGCGAAGGTCGGCAATGCGCACTGCAGACGGCATCAATGTTGCGTCTTATAGGCCGTTTGTCGTTCTCAATGCGCTATGCAGCAAATTTCCGTTCGTCCATTTTTCGAACCTGGGCGCTACGAGGCACATCTTGGGGACATCATAGACAGGGTCTTTTGGTTCTTGCGTTGCAAAATCAACGAGCAACCAATCGGTAAATGCAAAAGATGCAGCAAAAACTTCGACGATTATGTAACCTGAGCAAGCAAGCATCGTTTCAAGAGCAGTCGGAAAATCGAACTTATGGCAGCGCAATCTAACCCAGGTTCGGACGCATCGGACGGAGAGGCTCAACGGAAATCTGCTCCCAAGAAACTTGGTCTGTTTGCCATGACCCTACTGGTTGTGAGTGCGATGTTTGGCGGCGGAGTGTTCAATATTCCGCAAAGCATGGCCGAGCAGGCTGCGCTGGGAGCGATTCTCATCGCATGGTTGATCAGCGGACTGGGTATTTTCTTTGTCGCGCGAAGCTTTCAGGTTCTGGCCGATATCCACCCCGAGATGACCTCAGGCATTTACATGTACGCCCGCGCAGGGTTCGGCAGGCTTGCCGGGTTCCTGATCGCGTGGGGATATTGGCTATCCGTCGCATTCGGAAATGTCAGCTATGCCGTTCTTCTGATGGACGCCCTGAATTACTTTTTCCCGCCATACTTTCAGGACGGGAATACGTGGCAGGCCACGCTGGGTTCGTCTCTGATCATCTGGGGTCTGTGTTTTCTCGTCATGCGTGGCGTGAAAGGGGCGTCGCTTCTGAACAGTATCGGAACCGTGGCCAAGTTCTTGCCGGTTGTTGTTTTCTTGGCGGTGGTGGTTTTCTTCTCGTTTGGAAAAGGTCTGATCACCGCGGACTTCTGGGGCAATGCCCCTGATCCTCAGCATGCTGGCAAACCCTTGGGCAGTCTTCTGGACCAGATCAAAAGCACGATGCTGGTGACGCTCTGGATGTATATCGGCATCGAATGTGCCGTGGTGATGTCCGATCAGTCTGATGCCAAAACCGTCAGCCGGGCAACCATCCTGGGCTACTTCATCGTCACGGTCATCTTTGTTCTCATCTCGGTCGTGCCATTCGGGGTGATGTCCCAAAGTGAGCTTGCTGCACTGGCCCCGCCATCTACTGCGGGCATTGTGATGTCGCTTGTGGGCTATTGGGGCGAGGTGTTTATCAATTTCGGCGTCATCATTGCCCTGCTCAGCTCTTGGCTGGTTTGGACGCTGTTGGTGGCTCAACTGCCGTGGGTCTGCGCAAAGGACGGAACCTTTCCAAAGTTCTTCGCCAAGACCAATCAGGCCGGTATTGCGTCGAACTCTCTGATCATTTCAACCGCTATTATGCAAGCCGCCGTTATCGTTGTCTATTTTGCCGACAATGCATGGAACCTGATGTTGTCGATCACGGGGGTGGTGATCCTACCAGCGTATATCGGATCTGCGATTTTTCTGTGGAAGGTGATCTGGTCGGGCGATTACCCGCGCACCGCTGAATACGGCAGGAATACGGCCCTGATCAGCAGCCTGCTTGCGACGGGTTTCGGGCTGTGGCTGGTCTACGCGGCGGGCATTCAGTTCATGCTGGCGGGCGCGATTATCTATGCGGCCGGATTGCCGATATTCTATTGGGCGCGGCGGACTGCTGCAGATTCGTCCGCCGCATTTGACCGGGCCGAGGTATTGGTTGCCGTGGCTCTGGTGTTGTTGGCAGGACTCGCCCTGTGGATGTTGATCGATGGGCGGCTGCCACAGGTATTTTCGGTTTGATGTATTAAACCTTCCTGCGCGGTCCAACCGTTGCGATCCGCTGGTTGACCAGGATGTTTGTGCTGTCCAGCCCCGGTTCCTGCCCATGCAGGTCAAAGTCGATATCAACGTCCGACTGAAAGACCAGGCAATGTGTTGAACCACCAAAATGGAACATACCAATCTCGTCACCTTTGGTGACATGCTGGCCTTCGTAGACGGTTATGTCACAGGTTGAAACTTCGGCCATGCCGATGCCGACGAAACACATAAGGCCAATATCCGGATTGTCCGCTTCGATGAATATCAACGCGCGCGTGGCCACCTCGGCGATGTAACCCTGCGAGGCATTCGGACCGGCAGGGTCCAGACCTTCCGGCATGATTTCCGAGTAATAGGTTCCTTCGATCCGACGGGTTTTGACAACCCGACCCGATACCGGTGCATGCCAGCGATGATAGCTGAGTGCGCTCAGGAACGCCTGGTAAACAGTGGCCGAGTCAAAGTGATGAACCAGCGGATCGTTATCCAGCATGAATTGCAGCGCGTAAGGTTGGGCTTTGATCCAGAACTGATCACGCAGCTTTACATCTCGGGCGACGCGATAGGGTGCGGATTCGCAGGCGTTGACGACAACCGAATCATCGCCCGGCGCAGCAATCGGTCGGACCCCTTCGCGAAACCGGCGCGTAAAGAAATCGTCCCAGGATTTGAACCCGAAGTGAGGCAGTGACGGGTCGCAGATGAAGTCTTCTTTGAAGGTGGGCATCGCTTTTTGCGCATTTGCGCCGAACCACCCTGTTTTCGGGTCATCAGTCAAAACCGATCTGCTTTCCGGTGATTGCAGGAAAATGGCCCATTCATTCAGCATATCGCGCAGACAGGCATCGATCTTGTCATCCAAAAATCCGGCCCAGCCACCGACATTCGCCATCGACCAGTCGAGGATCGCATTAAACGGAAATCCCACCAATCCGCTTTCATTGAATTCGGGCGCGTGCGTCATGATCGTATTGAACAGCCGCAGCATATGTTCATAGTCGCGCACCTGCGGCTTGCCCGAAGGCGAGGTTTTCTTGCTCTCGGGGACCTCCTGAAACATCTGCGAAAAGAACATATATGCCTTCGCATCGGTCTCGATCAGGGTTTTCAGCCTTCGTACAGATGGCAACAGCGGGCTGGTGTCCTGCTCGGCCTTGTCGGCGATTTTGGCAGACCAGGCGTCCAACACTTCCTGATCCGAAGGCAACCATTTGCCGACTTTGTAATGAACGTTTACAGACGTTTCTTTCGAGGTCATCGTAAGCACCTTATCCAACTGCGTTCTGGTCCATCTCAACCCAGACGATACTACATATCCAGTCGCCGCCCAGTCTATTTGGACACAGACACTTTACAACCTTGCGGTGTCCACGATCCCGACATCTATCGCCAGAAGGATCGCGCAGATGCAGGAGCGTGGTAACCCCGAGCGGCTGTCGCAGTATACCCTCCTATCGGTATGCTATGAGCCGCGCGTGAAGGCGATCCTGATGATCCTTGGGAATAGGTGCCGCGGTCTATCCAACTTCCGGAAAGAGCCCATTTTTCTGGGCGGCGCCCTGTGGCCCAAGGATCGATTGGCGGAAATCGTTACCGCGCTCGTCAGGATGCCGTTGGGGCATAGCTTCCGTCTTCGCGGTGCACTTCACCCCCGCTGAGCGGTGGATTGAAGACGCAGACCAGTCGCAGGTCCGTATCTGTGGCACGGACCCGGTGCCGGTCATGCTGGTCGAGTGCATAGAGTGTGAATGGCTCAAGCGGGTACCAGGGTTCATCGCCCACCGCTTTGATCTGACCCTTGCCCTCGATGCAATAACAGGCCTCAAGATGATGCGTGTATTCAAGCTCAAGCTCTGCGCCCATTTCGATGAGCGTATCGGTCAGTGAAAATCCCATGCCGTCAGACGCCACCAAAAGCCGTCTGCTGTTCCAACCCGGGCCGGAAACGTCACGTTCAGTTCCAAGAACTTCCTTGAGTGATCTAACAATCATTCCTCACCATCTTTCTCTACCTTACCGCTCGGTTCATTCCGTCATCTGACGGTATGCTCTGGCAATCAACATAACGGGCTCCTGCGTTGGCAGGGAACACGCAAGTCTGTCCAATATCCCGGAACGTTGCGGAGTGCTGAGCAAGGATTTCCCGGCGAGCTTATTCAAACAGATCCGCGTTATCGTGGAACCCGGGTAACAGGTTGTTCAGGCGAGTATTGTGTCGCGCGTAAGAAAGCTTTCCCATGATAGCCTAGGCTCAGGACCCATTGAGCTTCGTCTATCGACGAGGTCCATGGTTCGAAGACTGAACACTTGTTGTGTCTGCTCAGGTTAACAGATGCGCAGAAGCACGCCTTGAACCTTTCTTCCCCTAGTCACGCGCCTGCATCCATGGCTGGAAATAGCGGAAGGAAGCGATGAAACACCACAACTCGATACGACCGCACAACACATTGAGCCACTGCCCGCCGGGTTCGGAAACCGTCGTCCCCACAAACCCAAGTCCGATCATGCACTAACACTCAAACCCGCGCCCGACACTGGAGCAGGCTCAATGGCGCTCTGTTCGTTTTCTTCGGCAGCGGCCTGTTTCAACGAGACAGCCTAGTCGATACCACTCTATGAATTCGTTCTGAAATGGAGATGATTAAATATCTCGATTCAGAATTTGAGAGTGTGATCAATTCGTTTGAGTGGACAGCGCCACATTGGAAATACCACATCACGAGATCGCCATAACCAAAACGCTATGAGAGCGGAAACACTGCGATCGAAGCCACTAGTCATTGAGTTGCTCGACAAACATCGGATAAACCCTTTCAGGTAGCAAAACAGCGCAACTGGTTGTTACTTGGGCCCCGCCATCTGGTAGTGATTTACCGCAGGCCGTTCCAAGGTGCCTTATCCGCGACGTCTTCAATCTCGTACCCGATTTCGCCGACGCATGGACCCAAGATGGCCAGAAGCGTTGCATCGTGATCACCAACATTAAACGTGGCGTGGACCATATCGGCACCAACAAAAACCGAATCCCCCTGTCCCATCACCCGCATTTCCTCGCCTAGCCACTGTTCGACCTCACCCGCGACACAGTAGATAACCTCTTCCTGAGTGGGATGTTTGTGAAAATTGTGGCCATGTCCGGGCGCAAGGCTAACCTCAATTACAGTGAGTTGCCCAGCACCAGTCGCGGGCGGATTGCTCATCCACTTTAACTTACCCCATTCGAGCGTTTCCTGCGGAGTTTCCGCCGACAGCATGAATTTTCCGATCATCCCAATTCTCCGGTATTGTTTTGGTCACGCGATAGTTCTGGACGTTGCCGCTTTGTGATCAAGCGACCCCTTTGGAGGGTTCAGCACTCCGCCGCAGTTTTCCGAATTCGGCGGTCTGGGCTGTGATGGCCCGTTCGGTGGGCAGTCGCTCCATGGATGATGCACCATAGAAGCCATGGCAATCGGGGCAGAGGTCAAGGAATTTCTGTGCATCCTCAGGTTCCGCGAGCGGGCCTCCATGGCAGATAAAGATCAGGTCATCACGATAGGCCCGTGCCGCTGCGGCCCATTCATCATAGAGCCGCGCGCATTCTGCGATATCGGGCGCGCTGTCCCCGGCCCCGATTGAACCGCCAGTGGTCAGTCCGAAATGCGCCACGATGACATCCGCACCTGCCTTGGCCATTTCCGCGGCATTGTCGGCGCTGAACACGTAGGGCGTGGCCAGCAGGTCGCGTTCACGGGCCTTGGCGATCATCTCGACCTCCATGTCATAGGACATGCCGGTTGCCTCAAGCTCGCGCCGGAAGCGCCCATCGATGATGCCCACGGTGGGAAAGTTCTGAACACCGGCAAAACCCATGGCGGCCAGATCGTCCAGAAACTTGTCCATGATACAGAACGGGTCGGTGGCGTTCACCCCGGCCAGAACCGGCACATTTTTGACAACGGGCAGCACTTCGCGCCCCATATCGACGACGATCTCGTTGGCGTTGCCATAAGACATATAGCCTGCCAGCGACCCACGGCCGGCCATGCGATAGCGGCCTGAATTGTAAATGACGATCAGGTCGATGCCGCCGGCCTCTTCGCATTTGGCGGACAAGCCGGTGCCTGCTCCGCCGCCGACGATCACCTTGTCTGCTGCGATTTTGGCCCGCAGGCGGCCAAGGATTTCTGCACGTCCCGTGACTGCCATCTCAGGTATCCTTCTTTGTATAGATTTCGTTGAAATTGCTGATCGCGGCCTCCGCAAAGGCGGGATCATTGATATGCAGGTCCAGCTCGACCAGTTGCCGGTCGGGGGTCTGGACCACCGTGTCGCGCAGCGCCTGGAAGAGGGCCTCGTTGGCTGCCGGGTCGTGGAAAGCCCCGCCCTCGATATCCAACGCAGAGACCCCGCGCAGGGGCAGCAGGAAGCGCACCGGCCCTTCGCAGGCGTTCAGCTTGTTGCCGATCCACGTGCCGATCTGGGCGCATTCCTCGGGCGTCGAGCGCATCAGCGTGACCTGCGCGTTGTGGTGATAGAAATTGCGGTCTTTGAACTGCGCGGGCACCGACTCAGGTGCCCAGAAATTCGCCATGTCCAGTGCACCGCACGAGCCCACATAAGGCAGCTTGCTGCGCGCAATACTGTCGAGCCGTTCTTCGCCCGCACTCAGCATCCCGCCCACGATCAGGTCGCAGATTTCGGTCGTAGTAATATCGAGCACCCCGGCCACGTCGCTCTGATCGACCAGTTGCTCCATCGACCGGCCACCGCTGCCGGTGGCGTGGAAGACGAGGCAATCGTAATCGCCGGACAGCCCTTCGGTGATGGCTTGAACAGCAGGGGTAGTGACACCGAACATCGACAGAACCAGCGCGGGGCGGTCATCGGTGGCCTCGGGCACCGCATTGGCCATCATGCCCGCCAGCGCATGGGCGGCGTTGCCAAGCAATTTGCGCGACACGCGGTTCAGGCCGGATACATCCGTCACCGGGTGGAACATATTCACATCCGACGCGCCGACATAGGCCGAGACATCGCCCGAGGCCAAGGTCGAGACCAGCACCTTGGGCACCCCGATCGGCAAGGCTTGCATCGCGGGTGCGATGATCCCGGACCCGCCCGAGCCGCCCAGCCCGATGATGCCACCCAGATCGTCGCGGCCCAATACGAACGCTGACAAAGCACGCGACATCTCGGTTACGGCCTGCCCCCGGTCGTTCACGAACACCGAGGCCGGGCCTTCGGGGTGGCAGGCGGCGACGCTGGCGGCTGTTACGTCCACGCCAGCCTCGCCGCCTTTGGTGCCGACATTGACCAACACGGTTTCCATCCCTGCCGCATCGATCAGATCGCGCACATAGCGCAGTTCCGGCCCTTTGGTGTCGGCGGTGCCGATCACGTAAGCTCTTTTTGTCATCCTCTCTCCCTCCCGTTAGCGCGACTGCCCGGGTTCCAGCCCCAGATGGAGCTTTTGCATCGCCGTATCGTTTTCAAGGGCCTCTGCCGTCATCCGCTCGACAACTTCTCCACCGACCATGATGGCCACATCTTGCACTGCGGCCAGCGCAGCATGCATGTTCTGTTCGACCAGCAGCACCGCGATGCCCTCGCTTGCGATCAGTTCGATCAAATCGATCACGTCCGAGACAATCGCCGGAGCCAGCCCCTCAGTCGGTTCGTCCAATACCATCAGGCGCGGGTTCAGCAGCAGCGCGCGGCCAATCGCCAGCATCTGTTGTTCGCCGCCCGACAGGCGGTTGCCCAGATTGCGGCGACGTTCCTTGAGGCGTGGAAAGGTTTCATAGACACGGTCAACCGACCATGCGCCGCCCTTGCGTTCGACGATCTTCAGGTGCTCTTCGACGGTCAGAGACCGAAACACCCGCCGCCCCTGCGGCACATAGCCGATCCCCATCTGCGCGCGCTTTTCGGGCGGCAGGCCGGTCATATCCACGCCATCGAACCGGATTTCCCCCGCCGAATGCGGATGCAAGCCCATGATGGCGTTGCACAGGCTGGTCTTGCCCATGCCGTTGCGACCCAGAATGCCCAGCGGACGACTGCCAACCATCAGGTCGACCTCATGCAGCACGTGGCTTGAACCATAACGCAGGTCCAGCCCGCGAATATCCAACAGGTCAGTGGCCATGCGCACCTCCGATATAGACGCGATGCACGTCTTCGTTGCGCATGATGTCGTCGGGTGAGCCCTCGGCCAGCATCCGCCCGTTATAGAGGACCGAAACGCTCTCTGAGGTCTGCAGGGCGATATCCATATCGTGCTCGATCAGGACGACAGTCACATCCTTGGGCAAAGACATCAGCAAGGCGCTGAGTTTCGGGCGTTCGGCAGGCGACAGACCCGCCGCCGGTTCGTCCAGCAGTAAAATCTTCGGATCCTCGGCCAGCGCGATCCCGATCTCCAACTGCCGCCGTTGCCCGTGGCTGAGTTCCGAGGTTTCGCGGTCCAGCACATCGGTCACGCCAGCCACTTCGGCCAGACGCTCGGCCTCGGCCAGCCGGTCATCGCCGGTCCGCAAGGGCAGCACCTGCCGCCAGCCGCCGCGGACCCCGGCCACGGCCAGAAACAGCGTATCGCGCACGGTCAAACCGTTAAAAAGGTGGGCGTGCTGATAGGTCCGGCGCAGTCCGCGTTGAATTCTCTTGTTGATCGGCTCGCGCGTCACGCTGTCGCCAAACAGGGTGATCTGGCCGGTCGTGGCGCTGGTATCCCCGGTCAACACGTTGAACAGGCTGGTCTTGCCCGCCCCGTTCGGCCCAAGGATTGCGCGCCGCTCGCCGGGGCGGACGGTCAGGTCGATATCCTGAACCGCCCAGAACCCGCCGAAGCGTTTGCCAATGCCCCGGACCTCCAGGGCATTGGCGGTGTTATGTGAGTGGCTTACGGGCACGAAGGGTTGTCCCGGCTGACCGGACCCGAGGCCAGAAATGCCTCTTCATCCTGTCCCAGCAGCTGATCTACGTCGCGCACAACCTTGACCACGCGGTTGCCCAGCGTGCCGTCTTCGCGCTCGTAAACCTCGGTGACAAAGTTGTCGATCACACCGTTGCGGTTCTTGTCCAGACGCATGGTGCCGCCGGTGGGCGTGGTGAAGGTCAGGTCGTTCAGCGCCGCGCGGAAGGCGGCCTGATCGTTGGACAAATCGCCATCGACCTCATCCAGCGCCAGCATCGCGGCCTTGGCGCTCATGTAGTAGTGATGCGCAAAGATCGAGGGGGCCGAGAAACCGTCGGGGAAGGCTTCGGTATAGCTGGCGGTGAAGGCTTTCCATTCGTCCCCGTCATAGTCTCCGACGGTTGGCGTACCCGCGGGCGCGCCCACCAGCAGTTTCTTGAACGGGCCTTTGCTGTCCAGAATGGACTGGTCGATGGTGATCGAGCCGCCGATGATCGGCTTGTCGCCACCCGCCTGGCTGTACTGGGTCAGGAAGTTGACCGCATCCGCGCCACCCAGCGCCACAAACAGCGCGTCGACATCGTCGGGGATCGAATAGACGACCGAGGAGTAGTCCTTGTTGCCGATGGGCGTCCAGAACTTCTCGGGCACTTTGCCGCCTGCCTCGCAGAACTCGGTCATGAAGCCCAGAACCTGCGTGTAGGGGAAAGAATAGTCTTCGGCGATCACGGCCACCGATTTGTAACCCATGTCGTTGAAGGCATAATCGCCCACGCCGACCATCCACTGCGCGCCGTCGCCACCAAAGCGGTAGAAATTGTCAGAGCTGTCGCGCAGCGTTGTATCCTGTGCCGCGCTTGATCCGTTCAGGAAGGTCACAGCCGGATAGGATTTCGACAAATCGCGCAGCGCCAGACCTTCGGAACCCGACAGCGGGCCGACGATCATGTCCACACCGTCCTGTTCGATCAGCTTGCGGGCTGCATTAACCGCGCTGTCCGGGCTGGCGTCCGAGGATATGGTGATGACTTCGATCTTGTTGCCATCAACCTCGCCACCGGTTTCCAGAACCGCCAGTTCAGCGCCGCGAATTCCGTCTTGACCCAACGCGGCAAAAGCGCCTTCGAGGATCGAGATCACGCCGATCTTGACGTCTTCGGCAGATGCAGGCACCGCCATTACGCTAAGCGCCAGTGCGGATGCAGCCATTTTGAGCTTATTCATTTTTAAGGTTCCTCCCTATGAGTTTGCTCAGACAGTTGATTTTTCTTTGATTTCAGGACGGCGCAGCCGCGCCATCCAGTCGCTTGCCATCTGTTGCAGCCCGCCCGGGGCCACGATCACAATCAGCAGCAGCACAACCCCGATCAGCGTGTTGAACCGCTCACGGTCGATCAGGTCGACGGCGAAGGTGTCCAGCAGGACGAAGACGACAGCGCCAACGAACGCTCCGCCGGGATGGCGCAACCCGCCGATGACCGAGATGATGAGGATGTCGATGATCGGCCCAAGCCCGACCGAGAAGGATGAGATACGTTCCTGATACCAGACGTTCAGGATGCCGCCGGCCCCAGCCAGCAGGCCTGAAAAGGCAAAGGCGGCAACGATAGGCGTAGTGACGGAAATCCCCAGCGCGAGCACACGCCCCGGCGCATCTCGGACGGCCTGAATGGTCAGGCCCAGCGGTGAGCGGACAAAGCCACTGACCAGCGCCAGCGCCAATGCGGCCACGCCCAGAGACAACAGGTACAAGGGCAGCGGATCACGCAGGCTGAGGCCTGCAATTTCAGGCGCGCGGACGCCGGAAAAGCCGGTCCAGCCGTTGAAGAAGGTGTAGTTCTGGCGGGTGAAGTAGAAAAACGCTACCCCAATCGCCAGCGTGATCATGATGGCGTAAATCCCGCGCGACCGGCGCGCGATCAGGCCGACCAACGCGCCCGAAATGGTCGCAAGGATCAGCGCCAACGGGATAGAAACCCAGAACGGCAGCGGAACTCCGATCCCTACCGTATTGGGACCAAAAAACGCGATGGTATAGCCCGCGATCCCGGCCATGGTCGCCTGCGCGAACGAGACAACGCCCAGATAAGTGGCCAGGAAGCTGAGGCTCAGCGCCATGATGCCTAGGATCAGCGACCGTGTGGCCACCTGCGTCAGCCAGAAATCGTTCAGCACCAAGGGCAGGATCAGCAGCGGGATAAAGATCAGCGCCTGCTTCATAGCTCGGCCTTTCCCAGAAGGCCTTGCGGCCGCACCGCCAGCACTAGAACCATGATCGCAAAGTTGAACACCACGCCGTAGGTGGGTGCATAGGCCAGACCGTATTGTTCAGCCAGACCGACAAGCAACGCGCCCAAGGCGGCCCCTCCGATCGAGCCCATGCCACCGACGATCACCACCACCAGCGACGACAGCAGGAATTGCAGGTCCGTTCCCGGCGCAATCGACAGCGCGCTGGCGGCGACGACTCCGGCCATTCCGGCCAGCATGCCGCCCAAGGCAAAAACAAGGACAAAGATGCGGTTGATCGGATAGCCAAGCGCCCGCAGCATGTCCTGATCGTCCACGCCCGCACGGATCACCGCACCAAAGCGTGTCCGCTGGATGAGGAACCACAGGCCAATCCCGACCACCAGCGCAAAGCCCATCAGCGCCAGACGGATATTCGCGTACCCCACGCCCAGAACCGGCAGACGCTGCCCCCCGGCCAAAGCATCAGGCAGCTCGACCTGATAGGTCAGCCCGCCCCAGTACCAAAGCATCAGATCGGCCATGATGATCGAGATCGCAATCGAGGCAAGCGTCTGGCGCAACTCATCCCCCTGCATCCAGCCCAGAATGCCGGCCTGCACGATGGCACCAGCCAAGGCCGCCGCCAAACCTCCGCCGAGGACGCCCAGACCCCATGAGCCAGTGACATCAACAATGCTGTATCCAACATAGCCGCCCAGCAGCAGCAGCGCCCCATGAGCCATGTTCACCGTGCGCATCAGCCCGAAGATCAGGCTGAAGCCGCTGGCGGCCAAAAAGTAGAGTGCTGCAAGCGTCAGCCCGTTCAGGGTGACGATCAGAAATAAGGTCATGATTCCTCCCGTTGAGACGACCATGTCCGAATTTCAGAAATCGGCACAGCGTTGGGCCTACTTCTGGTGGAGAATAATATCGCTATTTTACAAATACTTAACGCCTTCTGATGCTCATCGGCGTTTAAGATAGTAAGAAAAAACGAGAATTAGCTTCTCAAATACGGAAATCTCTTCCTATACAGGGTCATGCAGAACCTAACACTGACTGGCACGCCTTCTGCCGACCCGGACCAGATCGACCGCATCTACTGCCCTGCTTTGGGTGGTCTGAGTGTTTCTCAGGCGGATCTGGCCTTCGTGATGCCCCGGCTTGACCACAACCGCGTGCTGCGTGAAACGCCGAAACAGGGCGAATGGGCGGCCATATTGGCCAGCGATCCGTTCGGATCCGAGGCGACCATGCTCTCGCAACTCTATGAGAAAGGGTATCGCGGTGTGGTGAACTGGCCCTCCTCGATTCTGCTGGATGGCAGTTTGCGCCAGTCGATGTCGACGATCCCGGCCTCGCCTGAGTACGAATACGCGTTTCTAGCCCGCGCCAAAGCCGCCGGGTTTCAGACGCTGGCTTTCTTCATCTCGCTCGCGCAGGCCCGCGCCGCAGTAAAGGCCGGGCTTGACCAGCTTGCGCTGCATCCCGGCCTGCTGGATGTGGACAGCCCTGACAGCAGCGCGCTTGTATCGGGCTCATTGCAAAGGGTGATTGAAACGATCCGGGACGAGGCAGAGCAGGTCAGTGTGTTTGCCTATACCTCGGCATGGCACGAACGCATGGTTCCACTCAGCACCCTTGATGTGGATGGTCTGATTTGGTGCGAGGGCACGGCATGACAAATCGCGACAGGAACTTTCTGTTTGCTGCGGTTGTCGGGTCGGGCCTGACGGCAAAAGCGGCAGACAAGGCCGGGGCCGATTATTTGCTGGCGTTGAACGCAGGGCGTTTCCGGGTGCAGGGGGCCTCGTCCCTGACCAGCTTTCTGCCGGTCCGGGCCGCCAATGACTGGGTCATCGAATTTGCCGAACGTGAGATGCTGGGCCGTTGTTCTGCGCCGATCTACGCGGGGTTCTCGGTTAGTGATCCCGATCTGGACATCGGCGATCTGGTGCAAAGAACCAAAAGGCTTGGCTTCTCAGGCGTCTGCAATTTCCCGTCAACCACGCTGATCGACGGACGGCTGGGCGCACTGATGGAGCGCGAGGGGTTGGGGTTCGACCGCGAAATCGCGCTGGTGCAAGAGGCGGCGGCGGCGGGCCTGGGCACCTTCGTCTATGTCCACACCAACGCGCAGGCCCGCAGGATGGTCGATGCAGGTGCGACGGCCATCTGTGTAAACGTGGGCTTTACCAGCGGCGCGACGGGCGTGAGCACACACCTGACACTGGAAACCGCAGCGGCGCAGATCGAGCGGGTTCTCGACGGCGTACCAGCCTCGGTCGACAAACTGTGCCACGGTGGCCCCATCACCTCGCCCGAAGAGGCGCTGGCCATCACCCGCATCTGCGGTGTGCAGGGATTTGTTGCAGGCTCAACACTTGACCGGCTGCCGGTTGAACAAACCCTTAGCGAAGTCACCAAGGGCTTTACCGCGATTCCCAGCCTGTCGCGCATCAAACAGGCCCCTTCGAACACCGAAAATGATCTGGTGGGCTCGTCTTATGCCATGCAGATGATCCGCGAGGAACTGGATGACCTAGCCTATGAGGACATTCCCGTTCTGCTGATCGGCGAGACCGGGACAGGCAAAAGCCGCGCGGCCCTCAGGCTGCACGAGGCGGGGCCCAATGCCCGGCGGCAACCCGTGGTCGTGGATTGCCCGGCCTTGGGTGGTGAGGAAGGCGGCGTGCATCTGTTGGGCAAAGCGCCCGGCGCGCTCGGCGGCACGGGCACGCAGCGCGGCGCGTTGGAACAGGCGTCGGGCAGCACCATCATCTTTGACGAAATCACCGCATTGCAGCCCGAGCATCAGGGCAAGATTCTGAAATTCACCGATGAAAAAACCGTGCAGCGTATCGGAGATCATACGCTCCGGCGCGCGGATGCCCGGATCATATCGACCACAACGCAGGATCCGATTGGCCAGATCGAGAGGGAAACGTTTCGACAGGATTTGTATTACCGGATTTCCGGCCATGAAATCACGCTGCCCCCGTTGCGCGACCGCGTTGACGATATCCCAGAACTTGCCATGTACCTTGGCCAACAGGTCAGTGGCGAGCCCCCGAAGTTCTCGAACGCTGCGTTGCGGCTGATGCTGGAACACGACTGGCCCGGAAATGTGCGAGAGTTGCACCACGCCGTCCAACGCGCGGTGCGCAGGTCGGGCGGAGCGACGATTGACCTCAAGGCGATCGACTTTCTGCGCCGAAAACCAGCAGGCGTTCCGAAGGCGCAGATGGATGAAACGCCTGCACGAGTCGCCGTATCCGAGCGCGACTGGATTGCCGAGGCGCTGGCGCGAAATGGCTTTCGCCGCGCGCAAACCGCCGAGGAATTGGGCATGACCACGCGCACGCTTTACAACAAAATCAAGAAACATGGGCTCCAGGCCTAGCCGGTCAGAGATCTGTTGAAAGCTTATGGGATTCGGGCCCAAAGCCAACAAATGACCATTGCGACAAGTTCGATGACTGGCAGGAAAGCCTTCGGGCATCTATTTTATTGATCCGTCATGATCTGGGTCCGGTAGTGGGGTGTTTGTTACGACGTTTGTGGTATTTCAATGCTTCCATCCTCTGTTGCTGGTCACGGATGCAGGCGCAGATGCTTTGTTCTTTCGACGCCTCACCGAGGCTGAAAGCGTTGGCCAGATGACGCGACTTATTGTAACCCAAGTAAGCGGAGGCCGAGGAAAGGAGGGTCCTACGATCCAGTGGAAGTGGCGGCGACGACGATCTTCCACACAGTAGGGGTAGTGGGCCTGCGAGAAGTGCTGAACAAACAGAAGTCGCCAGCGAAAACGGATCGAGCGGTTCTGGCTGCAGATACTTTGTCGGGCTAATAAGCTCCCCCGATCTGGATAGGCTATTCGGGGTTTGATTTCATGCCTGTTCCCCCGCATGGCCGTCCTCGAACGCGACCCAATATCGGCCTTGAGTACGAAGCACGATTTCTGCGTTCGAAACCCGGTCTCCAGACGTTTGCTGCACGTGCAAATCAGGGTCTTTTCGAACCGATCGGCCTGAATACCGGCTCAGGAGTATTGCGAAGCTTGGCCGTAAAGATAAATATTTCATACTCTACTCCATTCAAAACTCGCAACATACGGAGATGCAGATTAACCCAATGCCACAGGCAGAATGGTTGCCCTAGTCAGGTGTGTTGTTCATAATCTCAAGCGGTCCACCCGACGGGGTTACTTTTAACGAAAACCCGTCCAATTTACTTTTCGATTCTGCTGATCTTAGTGCCCTGAAGACTTGTCCCTGCCATTAGACCTTCTTGCCCGAAGACTATTGGAACTATATCCCCTTGTAGATCGTTTGTTCCCATAGACGCGGACCAACCCTGATCCCCACCTACGAGTGTTGGACCGCTTCCAGCCTCCCAACCATTATTGTTACGAAAGTATCCGAGAGCGTGAGGATTGAGGAAGAACATGACATATGAAAACTGCTGAACACCTGCCTGAAACCCATAAGACGCGCCGGCAATACTGTAGTATCCAGTGGTGTTCCCGTCTTCGCGCATTGCTCCCTCTCCAAATTGACCGCCTACCATCAGGCCACCTTTAGTGATCTTGGGAAAGACCAGGATCGCAACTGCTTGATTGGACAACTCTATGGTTTCAGGAGAACTTGCGTGAAGCTGAGCAAGTACGGCATCGACACCTGCGTCGATCTCAGATACGGTCGCACCGTTAGTCACATCAAATACAGTTTCGCCAGCTGATTCAGCTGCGTTCCCTACCTTATCGACCGCACCAGAGACACCTTCTGTGACTTTATCGAGCAAGCCTTGGGAACTCGCCGATGGAGCCTGAGCAAGATGCACGAGGCCTGCAACCACAAGTCCGAGCAAAAGTTTGGGACGTATCATGTTTCCTCCTATTGCCATTTTCGCTGGAGCAAGGTTGCGACTGACCACTACCGAAAGGTTGCTCAAGTCACAGACCCTTTCTACTTTGACACCCTGAGTTCGCCTCAGTTCAAATATCTGTTTCGTAGAATAACCAAGTCTTCATCCGTAAGACCAAGACCTTCACGAAGGTAGCCATCGACCGAACCATAGCTCTTTTCAACGCTATTGTAGAACTCTTCGAGATAAGCCTTCCGGACCCCAAGCGAAGGCCAAACAGCTTCCGATGTCATGTTTGTCCCCTGAGCAGCATTGACTTCAGATGCGATTTGCTCGGCCTTTTTATCTGCATCTTTAAGCACGTTGCTCATCATGAAATCGGCTTGAATGTCTTCTTTCGTGACACCAAGCGCGGTCAGCACCAACGCGGTAGCGACGCCGGTGCGGTCCTTCCCGCCAGAGCAATGGTAGAGAACCGCCTCACCTTCCGGCTGTGCAAGCAAGACGTCGAACAGATCGCGATACTCGTCTTTATAGTCCGTTGCGATGTAACCGAAGGCTCGGGCAAACAAGGCATCAGTTTCTGCCGCCTTGGCCTTCCCTGACTTGATGCTGGAGCGCATGTCTTCAATCATCCTACTTTCATTTTCCATCACCGGGAAATTATGACGCATCGGCCCCTCTCCTTCTGGCCATTGCGCGGGATGGGCTGTCGCCTCGGATGTGGTTCTGAGATCGACAATCACACTGACGCCCATGTCGTCCAGCGTCCGCATGCTGTCCTCACTGATCTCATCTATCTCTCCGGATCTGATAAGTTGCCCCGCACGCACCGAGCGGCCGTCCTCCGTTCGCAAACCACCGAGGTCTCTGGTGTTGAGGACACCTTCCAGCGACACAGCACGCTCCTCAGCAGCGATGACGGGAGGAAGCACGCCAACCGTCATCAGAAGAAGAGCGGCACCAATTGAACTGAGTGATTTCATGTCTGTCTCCATTGCCTGGTAGGACTAGGGTCTTCGACGCTGTTTTGCTCCGAGCCGGCTAATCTTGCTAACATCTTTCAACTCAGAACCCGAACCTTGCACCAATGAACGGCCCTTGAAAGGTTAGATCGGATAGAACCTGGGAATTGCCGAGGTCCCACGTCAAATACCGGTAGCCGAATACAAGGCCCCAATTGTTGATCTGGTAACTGAGCGCAGCACTTAATTGTGCGGTCAAATCGCTTTCACCTGCCCCGATATCTGCATAGTAGGAAACGCCCAAACGATCGACGATCTGGGTGGTCCCACGGATGCCAACGATGGCGTCCCAGTTATTGATCCCATCCGAGATGCGCTTTGATCCAGAGGCGATAGAAAGATTTGCACTGGCGTCGAGATCCATGCCCCGAAACCCGCCAAGAACAGAGACCCGCGTGTTGGTGCTATCTGCCAGATCATAGCCGGCAGAACCGGAAAAAACCGTCCCGCGCACGTCGGCTTCTGCATTGGCTGCAAGGCCTGGACCCACGACAGTGTTCTGGTCATCACTCAGATCCAGGTACAACGCGTCCACAAAAATCGAATATCTGCCGCGCCGCGCTTCGAGCGCTCCCATCAAGGCAAAATCGAGATTGTCGAGAATGTCACTGAAGCTGATATCAATGCTGCCGCCGGCTGTTGTATCTCCGTTCAGTGCAGGGCCCCAGAGATACAGGTAGCCAGTGAAATCCCAGTTCGCGTCTTGTGCATTCCCATTCGCTGCCCAGCCCAAAGACAAGGCAACGCTTATGGTGGCCAGGAGTTGCCTTTGGGCTGACATGGTTCTCTCAGACATGACATTGACCTGCTGTTGTACCGGCTATTCTGTGCGACGCCATTTCTTCGTCTTCGAGGCGCATGCGCGAACAGGCTCAGCGCGCCCGCTGGTTTTCATTCTTGCCAGCTCATAAAGACCTGCCGCGCCTCTTCGCTTTCAGGTCGAAGGTTTTCTATGCCGCCGTAGGGTATGTCCTTGCCGATCTCAGAGTTCGGGTACTTTGCAATCGTTTTCTGATGACGTTTGACCATGTCCTGAAAAGAAGCCCCGGACCAAAGCGCATTACCGATCAGAGCATTCTCTTCCCGGGGATCGCGATAGACGTTAAAGACGGGTGCCGCAGCCCCGGGCTGACCGGGCGCAGGCAGGTGCATTTTGAACTCCTGCTTGACGACCGACCGAAGAACCGGGCCTTCGTAGACATAGACATAATCGCGACGCCCGTTCCCCTCACCCTCAAGCAACAAAGCTGTCTGATCGATCCCGTCGATCACCCGGTCACGGGGGATGAAATCCGTTGCTCCGGCGATGCGGGCCATCGTTGTGTAGATATCCGAGACATGAAAGATATCGCCCGCCGCGCTGTCGGCCTGAATCACGCCGGGCCAGCGGATGAACGCGTCGGTACGCACGCCGCCTTCCAGATGCTGGGTCTTGCCGCCGCGATAGATCAACTGGTTCAGGCCGGATGTCCCTTCATATTGGTACATCAAACCGTTGTCGGCCATGATCATGACGATGGTATTGTCTGCTTCGCCGGTTTCGTCCAGTTTGGCCAGAACCTCTCCGATCCAGCCATCTAAAAGCTGCAGTTTATCGGCATGAAACCCACCGTTTCTGGAGAGAGCCTGATCCGGGTAGACGAAATTCAACGGGTAGAGCGGCCAGTATTGTAGAAAGAACGGCTCATCCAGTGCCGCCACCTGTTCAAGTTGGTCCAGTGCCTGTGCCTGATAGCGTTCGTTCATTTCCTCGTATTTGGCTTGCGTCCACTCTTCGCCCGCAGCCATATCAACCTCGCGCGCGGGTCCGCCTGCCACGCCTTCGACGCCGGTCACCAGCCCGTAAGGTTTAAAGCGTTCGTCCATCAGGAACTGGTTGTTTTGGCCTGAAGGATGGAAGCCCAGCATGTTGTTTGCCTGCATAGCCTCGCGGGTCATCAGGCTCAGCTGGACTTGCTGATGCAAAGGGAACGCGGCCCAGTCGAAGCCTTGATTGTGCGGGTACGCCTCTTCGATATCGCCCTGATGCCACTTGCCGACATGAGATGTGTTGTATCCTGCCTGTTTCAAAATCTCGGGCAGGGTGACCTCGCTAGCGGGCAGTCCTTCACCGACCAAAGCCACCTTGACCTCTTCGACGCCTGCCCGGATCGGATGGCGACCGGTCAGCATTGCAGTTCGGGTCGGCGTGCAAGACGGTTCGGTATACATGCGCATTAGCGACATGCCTTCTCGGGCGAACCCGTTGATGTTGGGCGTTTCGATCCCCATCACATAGTTCATCTTGCGCTCGCCCATCTGGCCGAAGCTGATGTCATCTATGAGAATGTAAAGAAAATTCGGGGGTTTACCACCGTTGGCTTCGCGGATATCTGCCAATCTGGCTTCGATCTCGACATCCTGCGCATCCCATTGCTCACCAAACTGGGCGCGCAAAAACTCAAACTCTCCGTCATGCACAATTGCATCTTGCTGCGCGATCGTCGGCAAAGCGCTCAGCATTGCAAGCACACTGGCTGCGAAACCGGTTCTTAAAGGTTTGGTCACTCTCGGATCCCCCTCGAATACTCGTAAATTCCATGGCCTGAGCAATCAGTTCGTGGCATCTTTCTGAACACGACTGATTTGCGTGTTGTGCCAGTTCAGAGAGCCTCCGATGCTCCGGGGGCGTGAGAAATGTCACCACCCACTCAGATCGGGCATCGGCTTCGCGAAGCCGCGGAAGACCCACGGCTGTAAGGTTTGTAGGCTCGGCTGACACTTGACTCCCGACGGTTCAAAATCGCTACATTGCCGGTAAAGTGTCAGGCAATTGAAATGGACCACATCAAAAATTCGCCAAAATTGCAGAACGCCGCCCATCCCAAATTGGTCGAGGCGACACCGGCAATCGCGCTGAATTTTGATCACCCCAACATGATTGGGGAGGTCACACCCTGGGAAATCGACTTTCGACAGCTTGACCCAGGACGATTGTCTACGGCGATTACAGTACGCTCCGGGAATTCGGTATCCACCCTGAACATCGCTATGAACCAACGCGTTCACCAGCGAGGTGTTTCGCCAAAGGGCTGGATGAGCTTTGGTATTCCAACAAAGGGTGCTGTCGACAAATGGCAAGCAAACGATGTTACCGATGGCGCATTCCTGTCTTTTGGGGACAGCAACGGGTTTGATGGTATTTCGACAGCGGGATTTACGGGCAATGTTGTATCATTTGAAACCAAACGACTGGAGAGGTTGGCCGAGACCTGTGGGTTTCAATTAGATGACAACAAACCGGCCGCCCGTAGATTGGGCTCAAAAACAGGGTTGGCAAGCATGGCGCGATTGGAGCGTCACGTGTCCAAATTGCTTACAAGTTCTGATGCACAATGGTCTCAAGAGACAGAAGAAACTCTGATGCTGGAAGCCCTGAACATCCTAACCGACAACGAATTACATTTTGACAAGAGTCAGGCGGACACTCGACGGCGATCCCTTGGACGCGCGATCGAGTTTATGCTCGCCAACCTTGAAGATCCAGTTTCAGTGGAAGAGATTTGTAAGGAATGCGGGGCGTCTTGGCGAACGTTGGATCGCGCTTTCAACGAGCAGTTCGGACAAGGGCCCAAGTTGTACTATGTGCGGCTTCGACTGAACCGCGTTCGAGAGGACCTTCTTGCAGCATCTTTCAATGGCACAATAACCGACACCGCCAACCTGCACGGATTTTGGCACATGGGGCAGTTCGCACGGGACTACAGGTTGTTTTTTGGTGAACTGCCGTCAGAAACACGGTGCAAACCAAATTCATAACTTCAGATATTTCCAAATGCCCCAATTATCGCGGGTCTGGACAATCAGTTCGAGAAAACAAACAGAGGGATCAAACGAAGAGTGGTACAGAACCGACGTTACGCACTGCACCCCGATGCTGTCGTCTTACCGCGCCGTCCCGATCTTGGCTGCAAGCGCGAAATTCGGTGTTGGGCAAACGGCAGTTCCGTGCATTTGTGCGATGATCATAGGCTCCCAGCCGCCGCCCAATCAGAAAAGCGGAATTCAGCATCCCCCTTTTTCTTGGGAGATATGGTAGTGCTTTCGCGAGATTATGCCGCAAATCAGAAGAAAACTTCGCGCTGAGGACAAGCATCGGGCTTCGTATGCCTGATTGTCTCATTCTTAGGTTCGCGTACATACTGTGCAGGTCACATTGCGCGAACAGCATCACAAAGCGCTTTCGTTTCTGGCATATTGCATAGTGACTATACCTACGACATTCTGAAGCAATGTACGCTTCACATGGTTTTCTGCAGTCCGATATCGGCGATGTCGACGTTGTCCATCACGACGGGCTTTACCATCTTTTCCACTTAGTCCTACCGAACCACGATTTCATTGCTCATGCCGTCAGTAAGGATGGCATGACATGGCGTCGTGTTCGAAACGCACTGTTCGTCGGAGATCCGGGCGCTTGGGATGACGACATGCTATGGACCATGCATGTTACTCCGGATCCCGAACGCGACGGGTCTTGGCGGATGTTCTACACCGGACTGACACGCAGTGAATATGGTCGGGTTCAGCGCGTGGGATGTGCCAGATCGGATGATCTGTATACATGGGAGAGATGCGACACGGGCTCATATCCACTCGAGATTTCTGGGAAGTGGTATGAATCGAGTGTCGATGAGGGCCGGAACTGGGTCAGCTTTCGGGATCCATTCTTTTTTTGCGATCCGGCGACGGGCGAGCGTTTACTCTTGTCTTCCGCACGGGTCAAAGAAGGCCCGATTGTCCGCCGTGGCTGTGTTGGCGTCGCCCGTGAAACTGCACCAGACATTTTCGAATTTGGTCCGCCACTGTGCTATCCAAGGCTGTATGATGATGTTGAGGTTCCCAATCTCGTTCAGATTGAGGGGCGCTATTACCTGATCGGATCGATCCGAGAGGATACGAAAATCAGGTACTGGTACGCAGACGATATTGAGGGGCCCTACAAGAATTTCGCCGACAATGTCCTATTGCCTGAGGGAAATTATGCGGCGCGGATTTGTCGTGTGGATGACCGGCTCTTGCTATTCAACTTTTTCCAGCGACGAGTGATTTCCTACGGCAAAGAAGTCACTACGCGCCTTCTACCGCCCCCCAAGGAATTGACCACGGATGACGCAGGGCGTTTGATATTGCGCTCGTTTCGTGGGTTCAACGCGAATGCACACAGTCCGTTTGAGGTTACTCACCCCGCAGAATTCGAAGCGATGTTCGGTAATCCGTATGCATCGATCCACGGCGACAATGGAAGCGTTCACGTGTCTTGTCCAAGCGGGTTCGAGGCTTTCCTATTGCCAGGTGAGCACGAAGATTTTCGATTACGCGCACGTATTCAGCTTGAAGGTCTCGGCAAGTGCGGGCTGGTTCTGCGCTGTTCTGAGGAAGGAGATGGGTACTATCTGTCGCTTGATCTGGTGAAAGGGTACGCCCAGATCAGGCGTTGGGGGGCCAACCCGCGTCCCGAGTTCGAGAACGCCTTCGACTATGAAACGCTGCAAAGCGGTAATTTTGTCACCGACAATGCAAAGCAAGAGTGGGAGATCGAAGTGGTCTCGCATGGTACGTATATCGAATTCTCGATTGGGGGCCAGGTTACGTTGTGCGTCGTCGATGACGCGTTCCTGACGGGGCGTGTCGGGTTTTATTCGGAATCTGCGCAACTCAAGCTCGACGGGATCAAGATGGAACGGCTGTTGAGATCGGTCAGTGAAGAGGAGACGGTTTATACCTCGACCCGCCATTCGGAATTGAGAATGCCGGCAGCCGACGCGCCTGCAGCCTCATGAATGATGTGCCGAACCAAAGGCCTCATCGATGGCTGCTGGTGAGTGATATCGATGATACCTTGACCGGGGATGCGGACGCACTGGCGGAGCTTGCCTTGGCGCTGGAAGATGTCGGAAAACGCGTGACGTTTGCCGTCAATTCAAGTCGGCCTGCGGCTAGTGTCGCGACCACTCTGGCGAGAGACTTTCCTGAAACGCTGCGCCCCAATGCGGTCATTACGGCGCTGGGAACGGAAATTTCGGTTGAAGGGACCGAAATGTCAGCGTGGCAGGCCCGGTTTTCCGGTTGGCCACATAACACTGTTTTCTCAATACTCACGGAACTCGGCCATCATCCCCACGACCGAATTTTTCAAACTGAGCGCAAGGTCAGCTTTGCCGTCCCTGAACAGGCACAAGCTGAGGCGCGCAGGGCTTTGTCCGACGCGGGGATCGATTGCGAAATTATCGTGTCTGGTCGTGATGACTTTGACGTTTTGCCCAAGGGCGCTGGCAAGGCGGCTGCAAGCCTGTTCGTTGCAAGCCATTTCGGGCTTCAACTCGATAATATGGTGGTTGCCGGAGACAGTGGTAATGATTTGGATATGCTTCTTGCGGCGCCCGCCCGCATTGTCGTCGGAAACGCTCGGCGAGAATTGATCGATGCGTTGGGGCCTGCATCATTTTATCACGCAACGAGGCAGCATGCAGCGGGTGTGCACGAAGGACTTCGGCATTTTGGCGTGTTATAAACTACAGCACAACGTGCAAAAGGGATGTGGCTGACATGAGCAACGGCAATTCAGGTTCGCTATTGATGATTTCGCTGCACGGCTATGTGGCGGGATCACCCGAACTTGGAAAACCGGACACTGGTGGACAGGTCGTCTTTGTGATGGAGCTTGCCAAACGGTTTGCGCGCCTTGGCTACACGGTGGATGTCGTGACGCGGCGGTTTGAAGATCAGGCCGCAGAAGACCGGATAAACGAAAACCTGCGAGTATGGCGCATCCCGTTTGGCGGGATCGATTTCATTCGCAAGGAGGATATGCACGACTGGTACGGCGATTTTGTTTCGAACCTGTTGGCTGCAATTCGAAAACACGGTCTGTCCTACGATGTGGTGAACAGTCACTATTGGGACGCAGGAGTTTCGGGCCAAAAAATCGCCGAAGAACTGCAGATACCCCATATTCACACGCCGCATTCTCTTGGCTGGTGGAAAGCCAAGGATATGAAAAGCCTCGGAGAAGGCAAAGCAGCGAACTACCGTTTTGAGGAACGCATTCAAAAGGAATTCGTACTCTATCGTAGCTGCGATCACGTTATTGCAACAAGCGAGCAGCAGGTTCAGTTGATCGAAGACCACTACGACCTTCCAAGCGAACACATATCCATGATTCCTCCGGGCATTGATGAACAGCGGTTTACTGCGGTGACGCCAACGCAGGTTGCCGAAATTCGCCAAAGGCTGAATATGTCCCACAATGACGTCTATGTCGTCGGTCGTGCTGCAACGAACAAGGGGTACGACCTGATCATACAGGCTCTGCCGCATCTGCGGGCCTTGCAGCCGAACGCCCGTCTGGTTCTTGCGGCTGGGGCAAATTCAAGCGACGATAAAAAGTTGATCGATAGCTGGAAGAAACAGGCGGCGGATTTGGGGGTCGCGGATTTTGTCGATTGGCGCGGGTACGTGGCGGATGACGATCTTGCTAACTATTACCGTGCGCCAGGAGTTTTCGCGCTCCCGTCACGATATGAGCCTTTCGGTATGACCGCCGTCGAGGCTATGTCGAGCGGCACCCCAACGGTCCTGACCACGCGCGGTGGTCTTTTCGAACAAGTCGAGTTTGGTCGACACGCGCTGATAGCTGACCCAACGCGCCCGCAGGAGTTTGCTGCAATGGTAAGTATGCCGATGCAGCACCCGTGGTTGCGAGAGAAACTCATGGTAGAAGGCGCAAGATTCGCCCGCCGAACATTTGGCTGGACAGGTATTGCACGCCGAACGATCGGGATTTTCGAAAACTTCCGGGGTAAGTACCAATCCGTACTTTGAATCGGGCTCTGTCGTATTCTTTTCTGCAGTACGAATGAGTGGTGGAAATTTCAATCTATTGTCAGATTTGCTGACAGGATTACTCAGTCGTGCCACTGACAGCTTATAGAGTTTTGGGCACGACAGGCAGGAAGACAACCGATTTCACTCCCCTCGTGGTTCCAAGGTTACTGGCACTGACCGCGCTGTTGCTTCGTCGCTCAGAAATGGAGGAACATCATGGCAATGCCCTCTTTCGGGGTACAACGAAATGATCTTCCTGTTCCCAGCCGGTTGATCCAGACTTTTGTGTCAAGCGGTGCTGCCCCGGCACCCGGCAGATCAGGCGTTCTGAGACCTTCATCTCGCTTGTGATCCGGTTGATGCAGGCACGGCAGCCGCCGCAGCTTCTGAAGTACTTCTTCCGGGTGGTATCTCTCCTTCAACACTATCGTGCCCTCCGTTTCTGAAACATAACGGTGGACTAGCTCGGTTGAGTTGGCTCAGGCCTTGAGCACTGCCTCAAACGCGTTCTTTGGCGTTAGTACATTCAGCGGTCTTTTCAGGCAAAGTCGATTTCGACCGAACCGAAAGGTCCAAAATCTGCGTGGATCTTTGTTCCCGACGGGCATTCGACGGGGCGGATAAAACTGCCGGACAGGATGATCTGCCCCGGTTCGATGCTCTGACCATATTGCGCCATCCGGCGCGCCAGCCAGACCACGCTTTCGATCGGGTCGTTTAGCACACCTGCGCCCAAACCGGTTTCTTCGATCTCGCCGTTGCGGAAGGTCAGCGCGCCGACCCAACGCAGGTCGAATACGTCGATCGCGTGGCGCTCTGTGCCCAACACGAGGCCCGCATTAGCGGCATTGTCGCTGATTGTATCGTAGACGTTACGCGCCCTACCGCTTTCCGGGTCTGTACGTTGAATACGGGTATCCAGGATTTCGATGGACGGCGCGACGTAGTCGGTTGCGGCGACAACATCATCACGCGTGACGTCCTTCCCCCCGACAGAGGACTTCATGACAAAGGCAATCTCGGCCTCGATCCGGGGCTGAATGAAGCGACCGGCAGGGATCGTGCCGCCATTCGCAAAGACCATGTCATCAAACAGAATGCCACTATCAGGAATGTCGATGTTGAGCGCATATTGCATTGCCTTCGAGGTCAGGCCGATTTTCCAGCCTATGACCTTGCGCCCTTCCGCCAGTTTTTGCCGATAGATCGCATTTTGCACCGCGTAGGCATCATCCATACCCATCTCGGGGTGGCGTAGGCTCAGCAAACCGATCTGCTTTCCCGTGCGTTCAGCCTGCAACAGATCGGCCGCGGCGCGGGCGTGATCTTCGGGTGTCATGGCTGCTCATCCTCGACCGTGTTTCGCAGCGTCCCAATGCCGTCGACCGACACCTCAACAACGTCTCCGGGGGCAAGGTATTTCGGCGGATCAAACCGCGCGCCTGCCCCGGTGGGTGTGCCGGTGACGATGATGTCCCCCGGCTGCAACGTCATGAAGGTCGAGATGTATTCGATCTCACGCCGGATCGGGAACATCATTCGGTTCAGGGTATCGTCCTGCCGCAGCTCACCATTCACGCGGGTCTGAATGCGCGCGTCATCCAATTGCGATGCGTCGGTAAACGGCACCAGCCAAGGACCGATTGCCCCCGAATTATCCCAGTTCTTACCCTGGGTTACGTTGAACTTGGCATGCCGCACCCAGTCGCGAATTGTACCTTCATTGCACAGCGTCAGCGCAGCGATGTGGTCATAAGCATCATGCTGCGAAATCCTGCGACCGGACTTGCCGATCACGATGGCCACTTCACCTTCATAATCCAGCGTGTGGTTTTCTGGAGGGCGGATCAACGGGCGGTCATGACCTGTGAAGCCACTGGCAAAGCGCGGGAATAGCGACATATAATTCGGTTGCGCGCTGCCATCTTTGTATTCGGCATTCCGATCCGGGAAGTTCACGCCAACACAAATGATACGACGCGCATCCGGCATCACCATTTCGTAGTTGAAATCCGAATGCGTGACGGTCTTTCCTTGTGCTGCGCTAACTAGCTGGTCGAAGGCTCCGCCGGCGATCACCTCATAGAGGCTAGCGTATTCGGGTAAGGCCTCATTCAGCGCAATTGCACCGCCATCGGTGATTGCCCCGAAATAAGTGTCTCCATTAGCGGAAAAGGTTGCAAATCTCATGCAAGTGTCTCCCAAACCTCTTGAATGACATCCGCGGCCATCAGCACGTCATCCCGCGTCGTATCAAATTGTCCGACCTGAAAGCGGATGATTTTGCGACCATCGAACTTGCCCTGCGTCAGGTAGATCCTGCCATCGTCGTTCAGCGCATCCACCAACCGCTGTTGCATTTCATTGTCGCCGGGACAGCGGAAGGAAAACAGGCTGAGGATTGGGGCGGTCGTGATCTCGAAGCCCTCGATAGCCCCTATTCTCTCAGCAACTTCATTCGCCCAAGCCACGTGGTTACGGATACGCGCGCGCAGTCCGTCCAGCCCGTAGGACCGCAACAAAAACCAGATTTTCAACGCGCGAAAGCGGCGGCCCAGCGGGATCGTCCACTCTGAATAGTTTGTGACGTCTGCGCCTGTGGTCTTCAGGTATTCGGGCTCGATTTTCAGCGTGTTGAGCTGCCGTGTCGCGTCCTTCAGAAACTGGATCGCGCAGTCAAACTGCGCCCCCAGCCATTTATGCGGGTTGAACACGATGCTGTCATAGCGCTCGGCCCCAACCCACAAAGCGTCGCGGAATTCGGGGCAAATCATGGCCGACCCCGCCCAGGCGGCGTCCAGATGGGTGTAGAGGTCATACTTCGCAGCGATATCGGCGACGGCCTGCAAATCATCACAGGCGCCAACACCTGTGCCACCGGTGATTGCGATGATCCCAGCTGGGGCGTGCCCCTCTGCTATATCGCGTTGGATCGCGGCCTCCAGCATGTCGGGGTCAACGGCGAATGTCGGCCCTTGCGTGGGCAACTTTACCAGATTGTCCTGTCCGATACCCGCAACCCAGCAAGCACGGTCAATCGACGAATGAACCTGATCCGAGCAATAAATCCGCAGAGCACCCTTGGCATTCAACCCTTGCCGGTTGCCCGTAAAGCCCGTGGCGCGTTCGCGCATGGTCAAGACAGCCGACAACGTGGCCGACGACGCGCTGTCCTGAATGACCCCGGTCATTCCGTCCGGCAGACCAAGCGCCTGTCGGAGCCAGTCGACCATCACGCCTTCAACCTCAGTTGCGGCGGGTGAGGTCTGCCACAGCATACATTGCGCAGCGATTGTGGTGACCAGCATTTCCGCCAACATTGACGGCGGCGCGGCGTTGGCAGGAAAGTACGCAAAGAAGCGGGGATGCTGCCAATGAGTCATCCCCGGCATGACGATCCTTTCGAAATCAGCCATTATCGCGTCCATCGGCTGCCCGGATTCTGGCGGCGTCGGTTCAAGCTGACTGGAAATGTCGCCCGGCGAAGTTTGCGCCCGAACCGGGCGTTCTGACAGCGTTTGATGATAATCGGCGGCCCATCTGGCTATCTGCTGCCCCCACTGTGCAAATTCGTCCCAGTCCATTCGCTCGCTTTCCTATACCGCAATCGTCGTTCAAGATTGACCATCGCGGACTGTGTCGATTGTTCTTGTCTTGAGTTGCGCAGGCTTCAGACCGAAAAGCTGATATTTGTCTGACCCGTTCCTGAGCTGCCAAAATAGGGGGTGTAGATATCAATCTCGCCCTTGTAGCTGCCCCAGCCAAGTGCACCGAACAAAAGCGCCGTGTCGTTCATCGCGCACTCGCCTGTGCATTTCTTGGCGTAGTCAGGAAGAAGCTCGAGGAATTCCTCAAACCGTCCCTGTTCCCAAAGCTCGATAACTCGCAGGTCCATCTGGCGATTGAACTCACCATTGACGGCGTTCAGGCCGTCGACCGAGCGTTCGTTTGGCGTGAAATCATGGCTGAGCGAACCAGATGCCAGGATCGAGACATTTCGATCCGAGCGCCGGATGCCCTCGGCAATTGCCTCGCCCCAAACACGGTTCTCCTGAATTGATGAGAACTGATTGACCGCAACAGGCAGCACCCGCGCGTTGACCCCGTCATTTATGAAATGCATCGGCAGCAGCGTGCCATATTCCATCCCCATATCGGGATGCGAATGGCCCAAGGCCCGTTCCCCTCGCTCGCGCAGCACGTCGAGAATGGTTTCCCCCAGTTCGTGATCACCTCGGTAGTCGAATTCCATATCCGCCAACATGTGCGGCAGTTCATGGCTGATGAAACGCCCCTTGTGGTGGTCTTTGGTGTTTAAATGGAACCCCTGATTGGTGATCCAATGGGTGTCGAAGATGACAAAGGTATCAACCTTGCGATCAATCGCATCCTGACGCAGGCGCGCATACCCATCGATGGCAGGTTGCCGGATGCCTTTGTACTTTGGCATCGTATGGGACATCCAGATGCTAGGCACATGCGTAATTTTCGCAGCCTGTACGATCTTTCCCATGACAGTTCCTCCTTATTGCGATGGGGATGGCCCGTATTTCACGGGCTGAGTATAGAATACCCGGCCCGATTGCGGCACTGGTACCCCCAAATCATTTACCCAACTGAGTGATCTTGTGCTGACCAGTGGCAAAACCGATGTGCTTTTGCTCCATATAGAACTCGAACGACCAGTCCCCGCCGTCCCGCCCGATACCTGACGATTTGACGCCACCGAATGGTGTTGGCAGGTGACGGACATTTTCCGAATTTACCCAGATCATCCCCGCCTCCAGCCGATCCGTAAAGCGCAGGGCGCGTGTCAGGTCATTCGTCCAGACATAGCCGGTCAGACCGTAAGGGGTGTCGTTGGCTATTTGCAGCGCTTCCTCTTCTGTCGAGAACGGAATTGCAGTCAGAACCGGGCCAAAAATCTCTTCGCGCGCAATGCGCATCTGGTTGTTCGCATTGGTAAACAGCGTTGGGCGCACGAAATACCCCTCACCTTCAACCTTCGTTCCACCTGCGGCTATGGTTGCACCATCTTCTTTCGCGATGTCGAAATAGCTGGTGACCTTGTTAAAGTGCTCCTCGGTCACCAAGGGACCGATCTCGGTGGCGGGGTCCAAAGGGTGGCCAACCTTGATCTTGTTCACCCGCTCGACCAGCTTGGCCTCGAACGCTTCCTTGATCGTATCCTGTATCAGCAAGCGCGAAGAGGAGGTACAGCGTTCGCCGTTGATCGAATAGATCATGAAAATCACGGCATCCAGGGCACGGTCTAAATCTGCATCATCGAACACAATAACGGGGTTCTTGCCACCCAACTCAAGATGGTTGCGCTTGAGCGTATCTGCCCCCTGCTTGGTGATCAGACTGCCGGTACGGCTTTCGCCGACAAAGGCGATGGCGCGGATTTTCGGGTGCTCGCACAGCGCCTTTCCAGCTTCTTCACCGAAACCGTTAACCGTGTTCAAAACACCTTTAGGCAGACCTGCCTCTTCGGCGATTTCCACCAGCAACCGGGCTGTCAGTGGACTGGCTTCGGCTGGTTTGTGAACAACCGTGCACCCAGCCGCCAACGCGGGCGCGATTTTCCACGTGGTCAACATAAACGGAGTATTCCAAGGCGTAATCACACCAACGGGCCCAATAGGGACACGTGTCGTAATGTTCATCAGCGTCGGAGATTTCAAATGCTGGCCATCCCGCGCCTGCACGACCTGATCGGCAAAATACCGAAAGTTCTCGGCCCCGCGCAGCGCCGCCTTGGACATGAATTTCAACGCCTGGCCGGTATCCCAACACTCGCACAGGGCGATTTCTTCGGCCCGAGCTTCAATAGCCTCAGCCACACGGATCAGGATTTTGCGCCGTTCGGTTGCCGGCATGTCGCGCCAGTCAGAAAAGGCATCGGCTGCAGCATTGGCTGCGGCGTCGATATCATCGGCGTTTCCTTGGGCAACCTCGCAAATCACGCTTTTATCGACAGGCGACATGTTCTGAAACTGGCCAGCGGATCCTTCCCGATCTTCACCCGCAATACGGTTCTTTATTCCATCTTCCTGAAACCGCGCCAGCAACCCATGCAGCGTTTCAATGTTCTTCTCCAAAGTGCTCATTTCGGTTCCTCCAGATGGTCGCGGATTGTGCCGCATTTTGGGGAAAACTTCGCATCAATCTCGCGCAATTCGGACGACAATGCGATCGAATGCGTTTTCATTGCCGGTTCAAGAAAGGTCCGTGCAGTTTCAAACAATCGCTCGATGATTTCCTGCTTGATCTCGTCAGTCCTGCCCTCGCGCAGGCGCACTGAAAAATCCACAAACCCGTGTTTGGCGTCGCCATCAGCGATCGAATAGTGATCAACCCGTGTTGCCCGCACGCGTACCCCGGGCATGGGCAATGCATCCAACCCAGCCGCAGATTGCCGTAGCACATTGCACAGCTCGGCCATATCCAACACTTGCTCAAGGTTACCCGAGTATTCGATGTGGATGTGCGGCATTACTCAACTCACATTATTTGTCATGTTAATTAATATTGTTGCTATCTGATGTTGCGGCATCGAGTCAATCAATTTATTTAACATGTGATCTATATTGAGGTTGGATTATTGCCAGACGCGCCGAATACCCGAAAAGCCGCCACGCTGCCCACAACGGCGCAATCGCTTCCGGTGTCTCTTATCCGTGCGCGCGAAGCCGTAATGGCACCAATCCGCAAAATGCTGCAGAAAGCCGGAATTACGGAACAGCAGTGGCGTGTTTTGCGTGTCCTAAGTGAGAATGGGAAGACAGACACGGGCATGCTGGCAACGCGCGCAGCACTTATGTCGCCCAGCCTGAGTCGGATCATTCAATCCATGGAAAATTCTGGCCTTGTTTCCCGCGAGGTCGACCCAAATGACCGTCGCCGTCAGCATATCGCAATAACGGCCGCGGGTCAGGCAATCATCGATGACCATTTGGATGAGGCATCAGAAATCGCAGCGTATTACCGCAATATCCTGGGCGACGAAGACCACGACACCCTCGTCGCCTTGCTGCAAAAACTTGCCTTGGGTCTCGATGATCCAAATCAGGGCACTTAGCGGTTCACGCCGTTTCCAAGCCTTTGTCCAATGACATGAGAAGCGTGTTCACATCCTCTTCGCTCAACACCAGCGGCGGAGAGAGTATGATGTTATTTCCCGACACGCGCACCATGGCACCGGCATCATAAGCCGTTTTCTGCACCTTGCCGATTGTCGCTTTGTCGATCGGCGCCTTGGTATCACGGTCAGATACCAGCTCTAACGCGCACATCAGACCATATCCGCCGCGCACATCGCCAACCACATCGTATTTCTCGCCCAACTTCTTAAGGCCAGAATACAGTTGCTCACCCCGCGCTGCGGCGTTGTCCTTGACGTTCAGGCGTTCCGTTTCCTTCAAACACGCAATTGCGGCAGCCGCGCCAACCGGATGCCCGGAATAGGTATAACCCGACCCGATTGCGGCCTTGCCCGAGGTGTCATTTTCGAACACGTCCGAGACGGCATCACTGATCATCACCGCGCCGAACGGGAAGTACCCGTTTGTGATGGCCTTGGCCGTCACGGCCATATCAGGCTTTACCCCAAAACGGCGCGAACCGCTCCACGCGCCTGTCCGGCCATAGGCTGTAATGACTTCATCAGCGATCAGCAGAATTCCGTGTTTTGAACAAATCTCACGAACTCCCGGCATGAAGCTTTCGTGCGGGGGGATCACACCACCTGCCCCAAGAACCGGTTCCATTATCATTGCTGCAATGGTCGAGGGGTCCTGGAACTTTATCTCGTCCTCCAGCGTCGCAAGGCACAACTGCGCCAGCTTCTCTGGATCGGTTTCCCCAAACGGATTCCGATAGGTGTATGGCGAAGGTATGTGATGGCAGCCGGGCATCAGCGGTTCGTATTGCGTCCGGAAATTTGGGTTTCCGTTTACCGATGCACCCAGAGTATGCGTTCCATGGTAACCTTTCTTGAGGCTCAGGAATTTCACCCGACCAGCTTCGCCGCGTACTTTATGGTATTGCCGCGCGAGCCGCAGAGCGATTTCAACACCGTCCGAGCCACCGGATGTAAAAAACGCGCGCGACAGCCCGTCGGGTTCAAAGAACTCACGCAGCATCCAGCTAAGCTCGATCACCAGATCATTGGTCGTTCCGCGGAAAATTGAGTAGTATGGCAACCGGTCCAGCTGTTGCGAAATCGCGTCTTTCACTGGCTGGCACGAGTAGCCCAGATTTACGTTCCAAAGGCCGCCTACCCCGTCCACAACGGTTCGACCATCCACATCGGTGATACAAACACCTTCGCCGCCGACAATGATCTCGGGCGGGTTCGCAAGGCTGTCGGCAGGATGAGTCATCGGATGCCACAGGTGGCGTGCATTGTTTTCTTTAAGGAAATTGCTGTCCTTCATGAGATCACCTGTTGAGTCGTGGTTTCATCGCCCCATTGCAGCGGCAAGTCGTCGAAGTCGCGGGGGAACGTGCCACCCAGGGCCGTCGAGGCACGCTTTGCTTCTTTCAAAAGCATCAGGGCTATGTCGCGCAGTTTTTCCGGCTTGGCGCGCACGCTTGGAACGGCAACGGCCAATGAGCCCAGAACACGCCCCCCCTCTCCGAACACAGGCACACCAACCGAGGTTACGCCCTCGTCAAAGCCACCCGACACGGTGGCCACCCCAAGCCGGCGGACAGCGTCGAGTTTTTGCTTCAAAGCCGCCGGATCCGAAATTGTCTGATCGGTGTATTTTGACAGCGGTCTGCTCATGATCCGCGTTTGCCAATCCTCAGGGCAGAAGGCCAAGGCCGCGATGCCGGATGACGTGGCGTGCAAGGGCAGCATCTCGGCGATGTCAAAATTCACCTGAATGCCGTGAAGACTTGGGTCGGCGTGGACCACCGGAGACATTGCATCGCCCTGCAACAGACTGGCATGGGCCAATTCACCTACGGCTTCGGACAGTTCCAACACGATCGGCTGCAAGAGCCTGCGCACCGGAAACAGCGTTTCGCGCAGGGCAGACAGCCTGAGCAGCGCCGGCCCAAGCCGATACGCGCGCGTTTCCGGGTGTTGTTCAAGAAACCCGTTTTCGGCAAGCTCGGTCAGGTGGCGATGCACAGTGGCCTTGTCCCGGCCCGTGAGGCGAACAAACTCTCCCAACCCGATTTCTGACCGGTCACGGGCGAAAAGCGAGAGCAGATCCAAGGCTTTTGTAATCGTTCCCATCTAGCGGCCTCCATGCTCGAAGAAGGCAGCGATTTCATTGGCAAACGCAGCACGATCCGCCGGACCTGCCTCTAGTGACAAACGCGCCATGCGGGTGACCTCTTCACCGACGTAATCGGCATATTCGTCGACAAGATCAGTGATAAACCCTTGAGTCATTTCCGGGTGGTGCTGAACGGTGAATACGTCATTGCCAATGGTATAGCCGGCGATGGGGCAGCCCGGGCTTTCGAACAGCCGCTGCGCGCCCTCGGGCAAAGCCCCCACTTGCTCGATATGCGATCCGTATAGGTGCCATCCATTCCCGCATCCCGACCAAGGAGCAGAGGCCACGCGTTTGGTTTCGATCCGCCCATGCGCCCAGCCTTGCGGATTTCGGATAATCGGAGCGCCCAGGGATTTTGCGATGATCTGATGGCCGAAACAGGCGCCAAAGATTTGTATCTTTCGGTTGATCAGGTCTTTGACAAGCACCTCAAGCTGCTGCATCCACGGCGCATTCTCGGTGACCGAGGCCGGGCTTCCTGTGATCATAACCCCGTCAAATCCCGAAAGATCATCGGGGAATTCTCCCTTGCAGACCCAAAACGCCTCAACCTCCCAATCTGGGCGGACTTCCGCAATCAGAGTGGCGAATTTTTCGTCATCTAGCGGGCGCGCTTTGGCAAAGGTGCTGTCATCGGTGTTGGTGACAAGGGTCGCAAGTCGCATATCAGACAAACCACACATAGAAATCGAGCAGAGCATCAGGCTCCAATTCGCGGGTCTTACGGAATTCGCGCTCTTTCATGAAGGCGTGATTTTCGACCAGTTCGCGCCCGACCGCATCCACCAGCGCCGTATCTGCCTGCAGGTCCTGAATGGCCTTGCGCAGATTGGCTGCGGTGCCGGTGCGGGCATCTACTTTGTCAAATCCGTCGCCGGTTTCGATCGGTAGTAGGGTCATCTGGGCCTCGTACCCCAACCGCGCGGCCTGCAGAACCGCAGCGCAGGCGGTGTAGGGGTTGGCGCTGGCGTCCGCCATACGATGTTCCAGACGGGCCTTCGCGCCGCCTTCGCCCGAGACGCGAGTGGTCACGCCGCGATGATCCCCGCCCCAGTTCTTCCAATAGCCCGACAGGGACGCCGGTTGCAGGCGGCGATAGGACCCCGCCGTTGGCGCGATCAGACCGGCCAGCCCTTCGTGGTGATGCACCAGACCGGCAAGGCAGCCGCGCGACAGGTCGTTCAGATGATCGGGGCCGCCGACCTCACCTGTGGCTAGCGCGTTCCTGCCCTCGGCATCTTGAAAGGAAAAGTTGATATGCATACCCGATCCGCCCAATTCGGACAGAGGTTTGGGCAGGAAGGTCAGAACGATCCCGTGATCCAGCGCAATCTCACGCGCCATGAGGCGGAACAGCACGATATCATCGACGGCTGTCAGCGCGTCATCGAAGGTCAGCGTGTATTCGAACTGGGGGCTGTCATATTCGGCGGTAATCAGATCCAGCCGAAAGCCCATTTCCAGCGCCTTGTTCCAGATCACATCATTGATCCGCATCGGATCGGCGAAGGGGCCAGTGCCATAGACGCCTCCGCCCGGCGCATCATAGGGGCGTAAACGGCCATCCTCGCCCCCTTGCAGGGCATAGGCCTCAAGCTCGATCCCCAGCATTGGTTTCAGCCCGTGCTTTTCCCAATCGGCCACCGCCCGTTTCAATGCCCCGCGTGGGCACAAGGACAACGGCGCGCCGTCGGCGTCAAACAGATCGCCCAGCACGACCGAGGTGTTGGGTTCCCACCCTTTGCGGACATCATCGCCCCGCCAGCGCAGCTCCATGTCCGGCGCGCCCTCGCGCACTTTGGCGTGCGGCGCGTCCAGCAGAAGATCGCGGTCGTAGTGTACCCCGAAGGTCGCGCGCGCAAACCGGGTCGAGGCGTCGGCGATCTTGCTGGCAGGCATGTATTTGCCGCGCGGGATCGAGAGGTGGTCGATGAACAGGGCGCGTAAACGGTTGGACATTGAGAACCTATTGCAGAGTGACGCGAACAGGCATCCGTTTGATGCCGTTTACAAAGTTGGACCGAACAAACGCCTCGGGGCCGTCGGGTTCGATGGATTTGATCCGTTTGACCAGTTCCTGAAACAGCACCCGCACCTCGAGCCGGGCCAGATGCATGCCCAGGCAGACATGCGGCCCGCCTTGCCCCCATCCCAGCTGACGATTGGGCTTGCGCGACAGGTCCAGGCGATACGGGTCGTCAAACATATCCTCATCCCGGTTGGCCGAAATGAACCAATACAGCACCTTGTCGCCTTCCTTGATCTGCTGACCATGAACTTCGACATCTTTCATCGCGGTCCGGCGGAAATAGGTCGCGGGTGAAGCCCAGCGGACAATCTCATCTGCGGCGGTGCCCCAGACCTCGCCCGATTGCATCTCTTCCAGCAGGCCGCCCTGCCGCGCGATGGCCTGAATGCCTGCAGCGATGGAATAGCGCGTCGTATCGTTGCCCGCCGCCACCAGCAGGCAAAAGAAATTGCGAAATTCGGTCTCCGATATCGTCTCGCCATTTTCATCAGGCTGCAGGATCAGATGCAGAATGCCGCTGGTGTCTCCGCTGGCGTTCTTCTTGTCCATCAGCGTGCGGGAATACTCGTACAACTCGGCCCCGGCGGGTGAGTTGAACGGCATCAGGCGGAATTCATCCGTCTGCATCTTGTCGACGACGTGGTCGGTGAAATCGGGGTCCGAATTCGCCATCAGCGCATCCCCTTTGTCGACCAGCCAGGGCAGGTCTTCATCGGGAACGCCCAGAATTTGGCCCAGCATCCGCATCGGCAATTCCCGCGCAATATCGCGTGTGGTGTCGAATGTGCCCTTTTCCAAAGCGCGATCCAGAATGGGGCCGCACAGGTCGCGAATCTGATCCTCGAACCCAGCGACCACCTTGGGTGAGAACGCCTTGGCCACCTTCATCCGCACCTTGCGATGCTCGGCCCCATCCGTTTCCTGAAAGGTGCGGCGGGCCATGTATTCTTCGTAGGTTTGATCCTCCATCCGGATACCGCGCGCGGAGGAAAACGTTTCGGTATCGCGCACCATCTTGTCGATATCCGCGTGGCGCGTGATCGACCAATACCCCTTGCCGCCTTCGAACTCGGACCAGTGGCACGGATTCTCGCGCCGCAGCCGCGCAAAGGTGTTGTACGGCGCGCCGTTGGCAAAGCTGTCATGCGAGCCGAGGTCGGCAAACCCGTCGTCTTCAGGAACCCACATGGTCATAAAAGCGCCTCCGTCTTTGTTGTTTCTTGCGGTTTTCGAAATGCCGGTGCGAGCGATCTGAAATCCGTTTTGCAAATGTGTTGGATGCCTTCTTCTGCATTGACCGGCGATCCACCGGTCGCCATTCCCGCCAGACGCGCCAAATCGTCGAAAAAAGGATGATCACGATGACGCAGAACAGCAGAAAGGCGATGGGGCGGTCGATAAAGTCCAACGGCGTTTTGACCCGCGCGAGGGAGGCACGCAATTTGACCTCCATGATGCCGCCCAGAACCATGCCAAGAATGATCGGTACAATGGGCATGTTCAGGCGTTTCAGGACAAACCCCAGCAGCCCGAAGACCGCTGCGATGATGCAGTCCATGGTCGAGTTGCGGATCGAATAGACCCCAACAAAGCTGAGCAACAGGATGCACATGCCCAGAAAGCGGTTTGGAATGCGCGTCAGATGCACCAGCCAGCCGGTTGAAACCAGCAGGAAGCCGACCACGATCACGTTCAGGACTAGCAGCGCAATGTAAAGCGCGACAACGAAATCCATGTCGTTCTGGAACAGTCCCGGCCCCGGCACGACGTTATGGACATAGAACACCGACAGCATCATCGCCGTCAGCGCCTCACCCGGTATACCGAGCGCAAGCAAGGGGATCATCGCCGCTGCGGGAACTGCGTTGTTGGCGGTCTCGGACGCGATCAGCCCCTCGGACGAGCCATGGCCGAACGCTTTGGGGTTCTTCGACAATTTACGGGCCGAAGTGTAAGACATGAACTGGGCCGTGAACTCTCCGACACCCGGGATCATGCCCATGACCACCCCGAAACTGGCCGAGATGGCCGCCACACGCGGGTGGCGGGCCAGTTCGCGGAAGCCCTGAAACAGCGAACCGCGTGACCGGGGCAGCCGGATCTTCTCATCATCCATCGTCAGCAGCAAAACGCCTGCGACAGCGCGAACAGGCCAAGAACCACGACGATCAGGTCAAGACCGCCCGCCAACCAGCTTTGGCCGAAGGTGAAGCGACGGGTATAGGCGGCGGGTTCCAGACCAATTGTGCCGATCAGAATACCGAACCCCGCAAGCGCCGCCGCTATCGCCATCTGACCCTTGTGGGCGACAACGACCAGAATAAGACCCAACAGGGCGGCCAGAAAGATCTCTCGCGAGCCGAACATGGGCGCGATTTTGGCCAGCACTGGGGACAGGAAGATCAGGCATATGACCGAGAACAACCCGCCCAGAAAGCTGGCCGAATAGGCCAGTGACAGTGCCCGGCGGCCCTCGCCCCGCAGGGTCATCGGAAAACCGTCATAGGTGGTCAGCGCATTCACAGCTGTGCCAGGCGTGTTGATCAGGATCGCGGGAATGGACCCGCCATACATGGACGATCCGTAAATACCCAACAACAGCGTCAGCCCAACAATCGGGTCCATCGAGAATGTCGCAGGCAGCAGGATGGCAATCGCAACCGCTGGTCCAACCCCGGGAATGGCACCGATGGCCACGCCGCCGACAGCGCCGACCAGCAGGGCCAGCATCACGTCCCAGCGCGCCAGAACGTCAATCGCCGAGAAGATCAGATCCATCAGAGGTACACCAAAAAGAATGTTCGGATCGACTCGGGCAGGAATTCATAGATTTGCGCGCCCGGAATGCTCACACCCAGAAATCCCTTGAACAGCGCGACCATCGCAATCGCGAACACAGCAGCGATTGCGATTGCCAAACGTGATCTATAGCCGAGGCGATAGGTCAGAGCGCAGGCAAAAACGATGCTCATGGGCATGAAACCAAGGCGCGGAACTGCAGCGACATAGACCAGAAACCAAACGAGATACTCCAAAGGCTCTGCCCAACGGCGCGCTTCGACCCAATCCAGCGCGTTGGGTTTTCTGCGGCGCATCAACCGAAAATGCACCGCAAATCCCGACAGCATCGTGATGAGGGCAATCGCCGGCCACAAACGCGGTTGGCTGCCTATGTTACGCGCCTTTTCAGTCCATTCCGTCTGGTTGCCCAACTGCGACAACAGAACCAACGTCACAACCAGACCCGCAATGACAAACACAACCTGGCCAGAGGTCTTTGTCTTGATTTGTAAAAGCTCGGAATTGTCCATTCGACCCGGTCCCTGGCAGAGTTGAGGGGACGCATTTCCGCCCCCTCACAAGATCGCTCTTATTGGCCCAATGCGTCTGAGATGGTGCCCAGCGTTGCCTTGTCTTCGGCGATCACGGCCGCGCTTTCATCGGCATTCAGCCAATAGACCAACGCACCCGTTTCTTCAGCCAGTTGCTGCGCGCGCTCACTGTTGACCGTCTTCTCGGCAACGGCGGCGATCTTTTCGCGCACGTCAGCCGGAGTGTCCTTGGTTACGAACAGACCGTTCCACAGCGATATATCAAGGCTCGGCTCAACTTCGCCAATGGCGGGCGTGTCCGGAACCTTACTGATCCGTTCGCCCGTGATCGAGACCAGAACCTTAACGTCGTCGAGACAGGGCAGGATAAGTTGCAGCGTGGTGTTGATCACATCCGCATCGCCAGAGGCCAGCGTGTTGCAATCCAGTGCGTCAAACGCGGCGTCCCCACCCCATTCGAAACCCATGGTCGAAGATAGGGCTTTGGTAACCTGCGTAGGTGTCAGAACATCGCCGAAATGCCCGAGGAAAACCTCGTTTTCCTTGGCGTGGTCGGCCAGTTCCTGCATCGAGGAATAGGGCGCATTGCCCGAGGTCGCGATCACAAACGGATAGGTCAGAAAGATGCCGACAGGGTCGAATTTTTCGGGCGTCAGTTCGGGGATGTCGATCTCATGTCCGATCAGGGACACTGCCGGAACAAAAGATCCGATGGTGTAACCGTCCGCCGGGGCTGTTGCCACTTCGACCGCGCCGGGAAATGGGCCACCGCCGCCACCGGGCTTGTTCACCACAGCCGCTGGCACGCCGTACTCTGCCTGAAAGTCTTCGGCAATCATCCGCGTCAGCACGTCCTCCAAATCGCCCGGAGGCCAAGGAACGATAAAGCTGACAGGTTTTTCGGGGTACTCGGCCAGGGCCGAACCGGCCAGACCAATAGCAAGTGCGGCCAATGCGGCCTTGGCTGTGTTGGACATATCATCTCCCTGCGACGCGTCGCTAAATTGGTTTATTATTTGAACCTTTAGTAGCAATTATTCTGAATTAGATTCTTCACCTGTCAACAAAAAAATCATTATTGACAAATGCAGCTTTAAAGCCTGACAATTTTTTTGACACTTTTGGTTCATTATATAAACCTGTGAGGCCTGACTTGGATATTGCGAGAATTAGCCACCTTCGATCCCGCGCCATCCCCCCCGCAAGCCATCTGATCGAAGGCAGCTCTTATCAGGCATCCGACGGCGGAACGTTGGATGTGATCTCGCCGATTGACGGATCGACCCTGACAACAATACCCAAAGGCACACAAGACGACGCGCGGCGGGCTATCCGTTCCGCGCGACGCGCTTTTGATGATGGGCGTTGGTCTGGGCTGGCGCCTTCTTCCCGCAAGAAAATACTGCTGAAATGGGTGGACCTCATCGAGGAAAACGCTGAAGAACTGGCGGTTCTGGGTGTAAGGGACAATGGCACTGAGATCGGAATGGCCTTGAAGGCTGAACCGCTCAGCGCCGCTGGAACGATCCGCTATTTTGCCGAAGCGATCGACAAGATTTATGGTGAGATTGCCCCCACTGCCCCGGATGCTCTGGGACTGGTTCATAAACAGCCGGTCGGTGTTGTCGGCGCAATCGTGCCGTGGAACTTTCCCTTGATGATCGGCAGCTGGAAACTGGGACCAGCGCTCGCGGCTGGCTGCACGGTGGTTTTGAAGCCTGCAGAAACGGCCTCATTAACACTGATCCGCCTTGCCGAACTTGCCGTCGAGGCAGGGCTGCCCCCCGGTGTTTTCAATGTCGTGACAGGCGAAGGCGCAGTTGTCGGCGCGGAAATCGCAGAATCTCATGAGGTTGACGTTCTGGTGTTCACCGGATCGGGCGCGACGGGACGGCGGCTGATGGAGGCCTCGGCGCGGTCGAACCTCAAACGCGTTTATCTGGAGCTTGGAGGCAAATCGCCAAACATCGTCTTTGCGGACGCACCTGATCTGGCCGAAGCCGCAAGAGTTTCGGCCGCCGGGATATTCCGCAATTCCGGGCAGGTTTGCGTTGCCGGATCGCGGCTGCTGGTACAGCGCGACATTCACGACACGTTCGTCGAGATGCTGGTCGGAAAAGCCGAGGCCATGCGGGTCGGCGACCCTTTGGACCCGAACACACAAGCCGGTGCCGTGAACTCGGAAACGCAACTGGCGCAAAACCTGGCGTTTGTTGAAGAGGCCCGTTCTGCCGGTCGCACCATCGCCACGGGCGGGACGCGCATACTGCAGGAAACAGGCGGCACCTATATGGCGCCAACGATCATCACCGGCGTGCAGCCCCATGATCGCGTCGTCTGCGAAGAGGTATTTGGCCCGGTTCTGACCGTGCAATCCTTTGAGACCGAGGAAGAAGCCATCGCCCTCGCCAATGCAACACAGTTCGGTCTGGCGGCAGGCCTTTGGACCGCTGATCTATCGCGGGCACATCGAATGATCGCAAAAATTCAGGCCGGCGTGGTGCATGTAAACACTTATGGAGGCGCGGACATCACGGTACCGTTGGGCGGGGTAAAACAATCCGGAAACGGGCACGACAAGTCGCTGCACGCGTTTGACAAATATCTGGACCTGAAAACCGCCTGGATAAAACTCTGAGCCAAGGACACCTGAGTGACACGTCCCACAAAGTCAGCAGAACTTATGGAGCGCCGGGCCAGATTGCTGGGTCCGAACGTTTCAACCTTTTACGATGAACCTGTCCATTTCGTAAAAGGCGAAGGTGTTTGGCTGTGGGATGCGGATGGCCGCAAATATCTGGATTGCTACAACAACGTGCCGCATGTCGGTCACTGCAATCCCCGCGTGGTCGATGCGATCTGTCGTCAGGCATCGACCCTGAACACCCACACGCGGTATCTGCATGAAGGCATTCTTGATTACCTCGAAAAACTGACTGGCACTATGGATGCGCCGCTTGACTCGGCAATCCTGACCTGCACCGGGTCCGAGGCGAATGACATCGCCCTGCGCATGGCCGAAGGCATGACCGGCAAACGCGGCATCATTGCCACCGATGCCACATATCATGGCAATACCGCGCTGGTCAGCCAGCTTGGCAATTCCAATCTGCCAACGGTCGGGTTCGGGATGGATCAATATTTCAGGTTCGTTGATGCACCGGACAGCTATCGAACCCCTGATCCTTACGGTGCGATTTTCGCAGACGCCGTGGCCGAACAGATAGCCGAGCATGAAAGAACCGGCGTGGGCTTTGCTGCCCTTGTCATTTGTCCCTATTTCCTGAACGAGGGCTTTCCGGATCATCCCGACGGGTGGTTGAAGCCCGCTGCCGAGGTTGTTCGAAGGGCCGGCGGGCTTTTGATCTGCGACGAGGTTCAGTCGGGCTTTGGGCGCACCGGCACTCATATGTGGGCACATCAGAAAATGGGTGTGGTCCCGGATGTTGTCACCATGGGGAAGCCCATGGCCAATGGCCATCCGGTGGGCGGGGTGGTTACCCGTAGTGAAATTCTTGCCACGTTTCGCAAAGGCTATCGGTATTTCAACACGTTCGGCGGCAACCCGGTATCATGTGCCGCCGCAATGGCAGTCCTTCAGGAAATCGAGGAACGCGACCTGATTGCCCATGCCAAAACCGTCGGGGACCACGCGAGGTCCCGGCTGATTCTTCTGCAGCAGAAATACGATTTCATCGGCGATGTCAGAGGGTCCGGCCTTATTTTTGGTGCCGAAATGGTCCTGGACCGTGACAGCAAAGCTCCGGCCAGTGCGTTCACGGACCGCGTGATCAATGCCATGCGCCATCGCGGCATTATCCTTTCCAAGCTGGGCAGACATAAGAACACGCTGAAAATCCGGCCACCCATGCCGTTTTCAATCGAAAATGCAGACCTTCTTTTTGATACGCTGGACGATGTTCTGGCTGAAACGCCGCTGATACAATGAAGACGATCGTGAAGCAGGCGTTGGCCCAATGGGGACTGGAAGAGGCCGAGTGGTCACTGTTCGCTGCTCGGGAAAACCACGTCTTTCGCGTGCGGTCGGAAAAAGGGACCTACGCGTTGCGCCTACACCGCAGGGGTCTTCACTCAGCGGCTGAGCTTTGCTCGGAACTCCAATGGATGTCCGCAGTCGCGGCTGGCGGTGTCAGGGTGCCCTCTCCTGTCGCGGCCAAGTCGGGCCAGTTTCTGGTTGAGGTCGATGGGACACACGTTGACCTGTTGCATTGGTTGCCGGGTCAACCGCTGGGCGCGACAGGCACGCCACTGGCACAATGCAACCGCGCCGCAACATTCAGGGCGATTGGCAGGGAGATGGCCCGGCTGCACAAAATCAGCGATGCCTGGACACCGCCAGCAACGTTTACGCGCTGGTCCTGGGATCGTGCCGGGTTGCTGGGGAACGCTCCACTTTGGGGTCGCTTTTGGGAAAATCCTACGATCAGCACGGAAGACCGCGCGCTTCTGATGCGGTTTCGTGAACAAGCCCAGCAAGAGTTGCGGCGGCTTCGTGGCAGCCTGGATTATGGCTTGATCCACGCCGACCTTGTGCGCGAAAACGTACTGTTGGACGGTGAAAGAGTACAGCTGATCGATTTCGACGATTCCGGTTATGGCTTTCGCCTGTTTGACCTGGCGACAACGCTTAACAAAAACCGAAATGAGCCGGATTTCAAACACTTAAAACACGCCCTGCTCGATGGGTATCGTTCTGTACGACCCATCGAGACCGAACAGCTCGACCTGTTCATGGCCTTGCGCGCGACCTCTTATGTTGGATGGATCGCGTCGCGGCTGGACGAGGACGGCGCATCAGAGCGTAACGCCCGGTTTCTACAAACCGCCCGGGAACTTCTGACCCACTATCTTGAATGAAGCGCGTACATGAGAGGAAGAGATGGCCCAAAAAACAGTTCTGCTGATCGGCACATACGACACAAAAGAAGCCGAGATGCGCTTCATCGAAGAAGTAGTCAAAGCACAAGGTGCCCATGTGCTGACCATGGACGTTTCGGTTCTGGGTGATCCTGAAAGCGCGACCGACATCAGCAAACACGACGTCGCGGCAGCCGGCGGCATGACAATTGACGAGGTCATCGCGCAAGGGGACGAGAACAAAGCCTTTCGCGTAATGTCCGCAGGTGCCGCCAACGTCGTGGCGAAGGCATATGCCGAAGGACGTTTTCTTGGGATGCTGGCAATCGGTGGTACGATGGGGACCGATCTCGCGTTGGACTGTGCTCAAGCGTTGCCGATGGGCGTTCCGAAATACATCGTTTCGACCGTCAGCTTCTCGCCCCTTATCCCGCCGCATCGCTTGGCACCCGACATTCAGATGATCCTCTGGGCCGGTGGTCTTTACGGCATGAACTCAATCTGTCAGTCCTCGCTGAGCCAAGCGGCCGGAGCGGTTGTAGGGGCGACCAAAGCCGCTGTCGAGCTGGATCGCAGCAAGCCCCTGATCGGGATGACCAGCCTGGGCTCATCCTGTCTGCGCTACATGAAAACCCTGAAGCCGGCCCTGGAAGAGCGTGGGTTTGAAGTTGCCGTGTTCCATTCGACAGGAATGGGCGGCATGGCTTTTGAGAAACTGGCCGGTGAAGGCGCTTTTGTCTGCGTCATGGATTTTTGCATGCAGGAGTTCGCGAACCTGATGGCCGGCTCGGTGGTTTCCAGTGGTGAAGATCGCGTGACGAACGCGGGGCGCGTCGGGACACCGCAAATGATCGCTCCGGGTGCGCTGGATCTGCTGGATTTTGCAGGTTGGCAGGACATCCCAGATCAATATGCCGATCGCCCATTTCACGAGCATAACCGCTTGATCAAAAGCTCGGTCTTTACCGGCGAAGAACGCCGCGCCTGGGTTCGAGAGCTCGCTATTCGCCTGGAGGCTGCGACAGGTCCCGTTCACTTTTTCTTGCCAGCACAAGGTATCGAAGCCTGGGACAAAGAGGGGGAAGAGGCCCACGACCCGGAAGCACTCGCCGATATGGTAGACGAAATCCGAAAAGTAATCGCAGACCGCGTGCCAACAACCGAATTGGATGCGCACATCAACGACCAAGCCTTTAGTGACGCGGTTTTGGCACAGTTTGATGCGTGGGTTCAGAGTGGAACAGTTTCCAGGTAACAAAAGCGCTGTCGGACGAACACATCTCTAGCAGACAAATGACGCTGTCCTTTAGCCCACGCCAAGTTTGGTTACTCCACAACAGCGGCGTTTTGCGTCAGCTTCTCCACCCATCCTGCTATGGTCAAACGTCTGACGACTGTTCCAGCTCTGACCAATGTCGTGTGGAGCGGCGCTCTCCGGTTCGGGACATGGCTCCGATCTCCACCAGATTCTCTAAATCCCGGGTCGCGATGGCTCTTTACATTCGGGTGATGACAATTGGTTTTCCGTGCTCAAACCACCTTTGAATCCGCTGGTCCCTTCCCGGCACATCCGCTCGATAAACTTGGCTTGCCATTAGCTAGTACGAAACCGAATGCCCCTACCGTTCGCATTTTGAAACAAGGCCCCCTGTTCGAGGTCGTGTCAAACTATCCACGCTCCACGAAGGTCGTGGGCCAAAAGCTTGGAACAGGACCGTTCGACCGTCAATCTAATGAATGAAGACAAAGTCAGTCTTTATGATCATAATATTATTATTATGCGCACTAGAACCGCGACACAGAATTCGGGAACGTTGATACGCCTTTGCCTCCAGACTTCCCCATTGCAACGGGTCATTGACCCATCCGATTACTTCAACCACACAACCTCACGCAGTGAACGCGATCTCAGCCAGTCACCGGGTTCGGTAATACTTCAGGGCCTCAGCCTGCCAAGCGCCCTGCCCTCTCAAACCAAGCGGGGTTGTCTATGCACGGACATCAGCGGACGATGTCGAACGCTTGATGTCCAGACTTTGTGGAAAGAGCTCTACAGCGCCGAGGCGTTGATCAACCCGGCATCCTGCGCAAAACAAGCTGCTTCCGATTTCTTACCCACGGGTAAGATACTCTCATTCCCGCAAGCTATCGATCAACGCCGCCACTGCCGCCTCCAACTTGGCGCGGTCGACATCCGTGAAATCCAGATCATACCGCAATTCAAGGCGTCCATTAGATGCCGAGCATTTTGCGATCCCTGCCCTACCCGTCACCTGAAACGTCGTCTTTGCACGGCGCGGTTTTCCAACTGGTTTCGATGCGGGTTTCTGCTTGGTCCCATTCTCCTCGCCCAAAAATCCACGCAGGATTTCGACTTCGCGCCCGCGGTCTCGCCCGGGCTCGCTGAGCAAGGCGACGCTTACCTGACGCACCAACGACTGATCGGCGTCTAGCTTCCGCTTCAACTCGACACCAACGTTACGTGGAATCCCTTCTGGGTGAATCAAGGCATCGCCCAGCATCGAAAGCAAGCTGGCAAAGGCCCGTATGTAGCTGCGCTTAGTATAGCTCGCCGACTTGAAAAGCGTCGAGACAGCCTTGTCAACATCCGAGCAGTCATTCGCGGGATCTTCGGCATAGGCGCGCGCCAGCGCCCCCATCTCGGCAAACGAAATGTCCTTGCGGATAAGATTCTCATCCACCATGCGACGATAGCTTTCGTCCAGCTGCGCCGGCTCAGATATCCCCGCCGGGATTCGGCGATACTTGTCATCACCCGTTTCATCATACAATGCACGATAGGCCGATAACCGGCGCATACCCTGAACAAGATCAAAGCGCCCATCGGATCGACGCTCGACACGGATCGGGTTTGACAAACCAATGTCACGGATGGATGCCTTCAACTCGTCCAGATCCGAATCTACGCCGGGCTTGCGATCCCGCGTCAGGCGTTCAGTCAACACGTCAGCCGGGTCAATCTCTTGTGCAACCAGACCCTCGGCCCGAAGCCGGACCAATTCATGCGCCAATCGATCATTCTCGGCACGAATGGCGTCCTCGGTTGATTGCTGACCTCTCAACGCATCCGCATTCTCGGAAATGGCCGTGGCCATCGGACCACGACGCTTCTCCTGCGGCTTCTCGGCTGGTTTCTCTGCAGGACCACCCTCCATCGAAGGCAGATCGATATCGAACATTCTGCGCTTGCGGCTCATACCTCATCCTCCAGCTTGTCCCATGCCGAGAGCATCACGCCACGGAATTCCTCATAGGCACTATCGAAAGTCGACCGCGCCCGACGCCATGTTTCGCGGGTCATCTCTCGGTAGTCCATTTCATAGACCGAACTCAGGAAGCGGCCCGACTGCTCGACCGCTCGGGTCATTTCGACCGGATGCTCGGCAAGATGGTTTCCAAAAACCTTCTGGAATGCGTCGTACATCGCGGTATGCAGCGCATTGCCCGGCTCGTAGCGCGTAAGAAGGAAACGCACCTCACAGAATGTCTTGGGCAAACCGATCTTACCCGTGGGTAAGGTCTTGTCGAAACCGTATGCCAGGTCTTCCAGCGCCTCAGCAAGCTGGCCAATGAAAGACGTGGTTGAGTCGTATTCCCAATAGCCAGGACCGGATGGAATATACAGCATGTCGGCTGCAAAGACCGCGTTCATCGATTGGTAGCCGATGGCGGGTGGGCAATCGAACAAAATCAAGTCATAGGCATCATCGGGAATCTGGTCCAGGTACCGAGATACGGCGGCGAAAAAGGACCACTCTGGATTCAAGTGCCGATACTGGGCAGATGCAAATTCAACGAACGCCGCGTTGGCACAGGACGGTATGGCGTCGATCGTGGACCATGAGGTTTGCTTTATGAAGTCTGAGATGCGCAGATCGCCAAGCCCCATGTCGGTAATCGACGGAGGCAGCTCGCGGCGGGGCAGGGCAGTTCCAGACTCAGCTGCCGCGGGCCGATTGTTCATGCGCTCGGTCTCTCGAATCAGGTCCCGCGCCATGATACCCCAGACCGTGTAGTCTTCGGCGACATCAGTCAGACCCATGGAATGGCTCAGGGTCGCCTGCGGGTCGAAATCGACGACCAGCACCCGATAGCCGTCGAGCGCCGCCGCATGCGCAAGGTGTAACGCGACCGTCGACTTTCCGGCACCACCTTTGAAGTTCGCGACCGCTGCGCGGATCGCGCGCTTTCCCGCCGGGCGCGGCGGTGTAAGCGGCTTACGATTGACTTTCAGCCTGCGGCGCAGCTCGTTGACTTCTTCCAAGCTGAACCAACGCTGTCGGCCATCGGGCTCTACTTCTCCACCGGGTAGGGACGGATCAGAGGCAAGCTTGCCGCGAAAGGTGGACTGATTCACCTTAAAGATCAGCTCCGATACCTCCCAGCTTGAGAACCGGCGCAGGGTTTTCTCCATTTCAGGGCTGAACGTCTGCTGGCGAATCCAACCCTGCAACTTGAGCGATCGTGTTCGCAGGGCGTTTAGGTCTTCGTGTGTGTACATGCCTCAATTCTTCTCTTCTGGACGCTAATTTCTTACTTTCCTTCATTTACGCTGTATTTGCATATTTAGCAAAAGAAATTATTCTCACATTGCGGACTTACCCGTGGGTAAGAAAACATAGTGCAAACAGGTGCGAACATGATTCGCTTTGGCCGTCGGCCGTGCTGAGGACTCAATCACCCTTTGCGGCGATATATAGGGGGACACTAGATCCGATACTACGTCATTTGGGGGACACAATACCCATTAAGGGGGACACACAGAATGTCCCCCATCACCTATAATTCACCACTTTCATTCAATTTTTGAACTCGAAATCGGAACCCGTTTTGGACAAAAGCGAACTAGGCCTTGACAGAATCGAAGGTCTGGACGCTAATTGGTGAATAATCTTGAATAGCGTTGGGTAACGGCGCATAAGATATGGGTAACTGTATCTGAGGTCAGTGAAGCGGTGAGAATAGCGATGCAGGTTGCAAAACCGGTCGGGCGTAATGCGCCTGCTATAAAATACGACATTCTGTCCGCCCTTGCTGTCTTTGCTCTTGCGGGGGATAAGTATCGTAATCGAAGTATTTTGCGCATTATGACCTTGATCACCACCAGGTACAATTGGCGCGCCAATGAGCTGTCGATTGGGCGAGAGGAAATTGCGCGTCTTTGGTCTGTTAACGAGCGAACGGTCAAACGTGAAATGGCTAAGTTGCGGACGGCGGGATGGATTACGGTAAAGCGTCCGGCAGCGCGAGGACGTGTGACTGTTTACGAGCTCGATTTGAAGCAGATCATGTTGGACACCGTCGAAGTTTGGCCGGTGATCGGTCCCGATTTCCAAGATCGCATGCAACAGGAGCCCGAGCCAAGTGCGAACGTGGTGCCATTTCAGATCAGACCCGCCGCGCGCCCAGAGCAAACGGATGGTGTCTGGGGGGAGGTCCAGACCATACTGCACGACCGTGATCCTGAATTGTGGGCAAGTTGGTTCAGGCATCTTTTGGAATCGGAACGGGCAGGGGGTCAGGTAACGCTGATTGCCCCGTCACGATTTATGGCAGACTACATTGCGCAGAATTGGACGGCCCGTCTTTTGGCCGCATATGGTCGGATTGATCCATCTGTCCGTCGGTTGAGAATCGACGTTGCAGGATAAAGCACAGGCGCGCGGGCTTGCTCAGAAGCGGCGAGCAGACTATCTAGCGACAATGGTTTACTGAGAGACCGACTCTCGCCCTTCTCTCCTTTGATCACTGTGGACGCTCGAATTGCTAAAGATCAAATCGAAATTTGCCGATCTCACCAGAGATTCGATCCTGTGGAGGCTGTTGGGTGAAAACCTGAGGGCGCAGATGGTGCCATATACCATCGCCATCATCGCGATGGTTTTCGTAGCGGCCACCACGGCAGCGGTTGCCTTTATCATGCGTGACGTCGTGGATTCGCTGTTCGATAGCGGAAACTCGAGCAAGATTCTGGCTGTATCCATAACGGTGTTTGTGATCTTTCTGGTCAAAGGTGTGGCAACCTATGTGCAGGTTGTCGCTCTGACCCGGGCAGGGAACCGCATTATTGCTCAGCAACAGATCAGGCTCTATGACAAGCTGTTGCGGCAAGGGGTCTCGTTCTTCAACCTTACCGAAAGTTCTGACCTTCTGATGAGGGTTACCCAATCCGCACAGGCCGCGCGTATGGTTATTGAAATCATGGTAACCACCGCGGTTCGGGATGCTCTGACCTTGGTCGGGTTGCTGTTTGTGATGTTCTACCAGCAGCCCATTTTATCTTTGTTCACTCTGATTATCGGTCCGCTAGCGATCTGGGGTGTGCGGACGCTTTTGCGTAAGGTGCGCGCGATTGCCGATATGGAACTGCAATCAATGGCCGCGATCATGAAGGTAATCCAGGAGACATCAGCAGGGATTCGCGTGGTGAAGTCATTTGGGCTAGAAGAGCGTATGGCCGGCCAGATGTATTCAGCGGTCAAAAGCGTCGAGAAACGCAGCAACAAACTTGCGCGTTTGCAAGCGGCAACCAGCCCGTTGATGGATATTCTGGCCGGGTTTGCCATCGCATCTGTCATTGGATTAAGTGCAGCGAATCTGTTCGGCTCGGCCCGTTCCACACCGGGCGAGCTAATGTCGTTTGTTACCGCGCTGATGATGGCCTATGAACCAGCCAAACGTTTGTCCAAAGTGCGGGTCAAGATGGAAGTTGGCCTGCGCAGGGTCAAAATGCTCTTCAATCTTCTTGATCAGCCCGAAACTCTTCCAGAGGACGCAGATGCCAAGGCGCTACCGGATGGGCCGCGTCAGGTCGTGTTCGACCACGTGACGTTTGGGTATCGCGACAATGATCCGATTCTGAAAGATCTCTCGCTCACGTTTGAGGCCGGGCAAACAACGGCTCTTGTGGGTCTCTCGGGTGGCGGTAAATCGACGATCCTGAACCTCGCTCTGCGCCTGTACGACCCAACGAGCGGCTCGGTTTCGATCGATGGTCAGGACATCAGATACGCTTCGTTCGAAACGCTCCGGAAGAATATGTCCTTCGTCGGGCAAGAGACCTTCCTGTTCTCCGCTTCTGTTGCCGAAAATATCCGATTCGGCCGGGAAGGGGCTTCGCAGGAAGAGGTGATCGAGGCCGCCAAGGCCGCCAATGCTTATGACTTCATCATGGGCCTCGAAAACGGCTTTGATACCCTGGTGGGCGAAAATGGCTCCTTCTTATCCGGCGGGCAGAAACAGCGCCTTGCCATCGCGCGCGCCTTGCTACGTGACAGTCCGATCCTGCTTTTGGATGAACCCACAAGCGCTCTGGATTCTAGGTCAGAGCATCTTGTGCAGGAAGCCTTGCATCGCCTGACCGAAGGGCGCACTACGATCATCGTTGCACATCGTCTTTCGACCATCATGCACGCCGACAAGATTGTGGTAATCGAGAGCGGCGAGGTCATGGAAGAGGGCAATGCATCGCAGCTTCTTAAGCACGAGGGGCCGTTCAAGACCCTCTATGATCACCAGTATTCGAATGTGGTCAAAGCGGAATGACCGCCACGCCCAGCACCCGGCCTTTGGACGCTTCTGTCATAATACCGACCTATCAAAGCTGGGATCAGTTGCAGCTCTGCCTTGATGGGCTGGCCGCGCAAACACTAGGACCTGAACGATACGAGATTCTGGTCGTAAACAACGACCCCAGCGACCCCGTACCACAAGACTTCCGCCTGCCGTCCAATGCGCGGGTCCTGATCGAGGCGAAACCCGGATCCTATGCGGCACGGAACCGCGGCATTTCAGAAGCAGCGGCAGAGCTGTTTTTCTTTACCGATTCTGATTGTCGGCCTGATCCAAGTTATCTTAAGGCCGGATGCAGCGTGGCTTCGGAACATCCCGAGATTGGGCGGTTTGGCGGCAACGTGGTTCTGATCCCGAACGGTGAGGATTGGACCACGACCGAGCTTTATGACGCATATCTTGGTCTTGAACAGCAAAAATGGGTTGCGCAAGGTAGGGCCGTCACTGCCAATCTGATCGTGCGTCGTTCGGTCATGGATAAGGTCGGTCCGTTTAACGACACGGTGTTGTCGGGTGGCGATATGGAATGGAGCGAACGGGCCAAGGCGGCTGGCATACCCATCTTATTCGCAGAAGACGCTATCGTCCGTCATCCCGCCCGGGCAAGTCTGCGGGAACACATCACCAAGGCCCGCCGCATAGAAGGCGCCCGGCTGCGCCGCAACTCCAAACGCGGCTTCGTGAACTACATTCCGCCGATCCATAAACTGGTGCCGTCCTTCAAAACCCTGCGCAACCTGATGCGTCGCTCAGAACTATCGATGCAGCAGGTCCTTGGCGTATGGGGCGTTCATTATGCTTTGCGTGTCGTGAAAATCACCGAGACCGTCCGTTTGTTATGGTTCCGACGACCGGACCAAAGGAAATAGTGGGAAACTGAGCTTTGTTGGTAGTGTGCATTTAGATGTAATTATGTGTATTAAAGTAAATAGGCGTCTGCAGGGTGGTTGTAGATAGGTATGTGCCGCAATGTACGAGGTTCTGTTGCAGGGTTTCTTGCTGACCGAAGAGTTTTCACCGAACTCGCAGCTCATGCTGCAAGTTCTGCGGATTGACGAAATGGACAGATTCCGGGCGTGGGCCGACCTTCGCGATTCATGTGCGATACTTTGATCCGGTCCAGTGTAACCGCCGCTGAAGCGGAGGCTTTGAAATCTAACATCGGCCAAGGACGTCTCTTGATGATGCGTTGGTCCTGTTCCACGATGTTATTCAGATACTTCCGTCTGATCATCTCGATTGGGATCGGGTAGCCAAAGCCTTCAAGCATCTTGTTCATGGCTTTGATGCCTGCCGTTTTAGCGCCGCTTTTGTCGCGCGGGGTTTTGTTGCACAGATTTGAACCCGTTGAGTTTTATAAGCAACCGCTTGTGAGTCAGGTGGCGAGCTCAGCGAACTGCTGAAATGGGCTATAGGCGCACTTTTGGTGCTTCGGGCCCTTCCCGTAGAAGATCTGATTCAATTCGGCTCTCAATGAGTCCTGGGCCAATCTGTGTTCATTCCATCTAGGAAGGTCCTGGAACGCCTAGTGCGCTCTGCGCAGTATAGATTTCAGGAAGAGCTGCCCGCGCATTTGTTTAGCTGGCTGTCATTGGTATTATTCGTAGCTCTGGAAGCCAGCTTAGCCGATCCACGCGCTAGACGAATATGACCTGCCGTCGTAACAATCTGAGCTGAAACATCTTTAACGGTTGGGCACGACTCCCGAAGTTTCTCGCACTTTCAACGTTGCAGAGTATTCGAGATGCCGAACAGGGAGGTTTGGTGCTCTTAGTCGATCCAACAAGACCTCGGCCAATCGAGTGCCCAGCATTTTGGGATTGATCGCCATCGTGGTGAGGCCAGGGGTTGCGATACCGGCATCCTCAATGTCATCGAAACCCACGACGGAAAAATCCTGTCCCGGCACTAGCCCGGACCGGATCAGGCCAAGGCAGGCTCCAAGCGCGACAACATCGCCATTGCATACGATGCTCGTCACCTCAGGATGTTGCTTGCGGAGCGCTGTTATCGCGTCAAAGCCCGCACGTTTGTTGTCGTCACAGGGCCAAACAATCGGATGAACGCCCTCTAACTGCTTAAGAGCGTCCAAGTATCCTGCGATACGCTCTTCGCGCACGGATGTTTGCTTGGTGCCGCCAAAATAGGCGATGTGCTTATGTCCCAAATCGATCAAATGCTGCGTGGCATGAGTCAGAGCTTCGGTATTCAAAACGCCGACGTAGTCAAGAGACTCCGACACCTTCCGCATAAAGGTGACTGTCGGTATGTTATGAGTATTTATGAGTTCCAACGAGTCTTCTTTTGTGTCGAGTGCCGGAACCCAGATCAACCCGCCGCGACCAAATCGAATACATGCTTCCATAAGACGGTCTTGGCGCTGAAGATCACCTCGCGCATCGAGGATAGAGACCATGAACCCTTCGGACTCAAGAAGGTCCACGGCGCTGCTGACAACTTCCGAGTTAAATGGGTTTGCCAGCTTGTTAAGCATAAAGCCGACTTCGCGATTATCACCAGATCGCATTGTAGCCGCCGCGTGATTTGGGACGTAGCGCAGTCGCTTTGCTGCGTTCAGGACTTTCTGACGCGTCTGTTCCGAAATTCGACCAGTGTCGCGCATGACCTGACTGACGGTGGGGACCGATACACCCGCTTCTTTGGCAACGCTGGATAGGGTGGGTTTTTTCATCATGGTGGCGGTTTTTAGGTATAACGTTCTCATAATTTGCAGGGAGCTTAAAAAATATCAAGTCAATTGTGAGTAACACGGCCCGGCCTCTAACTTGACACATGATATAACGTTGTATCATAGTGCTCCCATTCGCCATAGGTTAATCCAAGTTCGTCGGCGAGGGAGGGAGGTTGCCAGTTTTCGGACAACCTCAGGCAAAACGGAGGAGAACATGTCTATTCATTCGAAACTGGCGGGGGCCGTATCCGGTGTTGCGATGCTTTTTGGCGCCGCTGCCGTACAAGCGGAAACTCTGTTCTGGTCTACGCAGGCGCGACCTGCTGAAGAAGCGCAGGCGATGCGAACCGAGGTCCTCGGCGGCTTTAAAGGCGAAGTTGATTACCAGCCGAACGAAGATGGACCTTGGCTGACACGTCTGCAAGCAGAACTGCAAGCTGGTTCGGGCAGCATTGATTTGCTGGGTTCATTGCATGGCAACTTCTCAGCGATGAACCCCGAAGACCTGATAGATCTCGGCGAACTGGGCGTCACATCGGCGTCAGACACTTTTAACGATCTGGCCAAGCTTGGTACTGACAGCCTTCAATATATGCCTTGGATGCAAGCTAGCTACATCATGGCTGCAAACACTGAAGCGCTGCAGTACCTGCCTGAAGGTACAGATATCAATGCGTTGACCTATGACCAGTTGATTGCCTGGGCGGCCAATGTCGAGGAAGCGACCGGCCAGAAGAAATTCGGCTTTCCTGCAGGGCCCAAGGGGCTGAAGCACCGGTTCTTCCAGGGCTACCTATATCCATCCTACACAGATGGTGTTGTACGTACTTTTGCGTCGCCAGAGGCCGTGACGGCATGGGAGAAATTCAAAGAGCTGTGGAGCCACACAAACCCTGCATCGACCAACTTCTCTTTCATGCAGGAACAGCTGTTGAATGGCGATGCTTGGATCGTTTTTGATCACACCTCGCGTCTGGCGCAGGCATTCAACGAACGCCCTGACGACTTTGTTGCCTTCCCGGCACCCGCTGGTCCGACTGGCCGCGGTTTCATGCCTGTTCTGGCAGGTGTTGCCATCCCACGTACCGCACCGGACGTCGAAAGCGCGAAAGCTCTGGTGACTTATCTAATGCAGCCTGAAACGCAAATTGCGACACTAAAGGCAACAAACTTCTTCCCCGTGGTTGAAGTTGAATTGCCAGACGATCTGCCGCCTTCGGTCAAGGCCGCAGGCGAAGCGGTTGCCACGATGAGCGGTTCTGCAGACGCCAATCCTGGACTGTTGCCTGCAGGTTTGGGCAGCATGGGTGGTGATTTCAACCGTGTCTACGTGGACACTTTCGAGCGCATTGTTTTGGCGGGGCAGCCCATCGAGCAGGTTCTGGAAGATCAAAAGAAACAGCTCGAAAAGATCATGAACGAAACTGGCGCTCCCTGCTGGGCTCCTGATGCGCCTTCAGACGGCCCATGTCCCGTCGAATAAGTCCAAACAAATAGGTGGGCCGCTTTGGCGGCGGCCCTTTTCTCAGCATTTCCCAATTCAAAGGAGCGGTCCGATGGAAGCGCGGCTATTGCCATACTTTCTGATCCTCCCGGTGACCCTGTTTCTCTGTCTGTTTTTCCTCTACCCGTTTGTGCTGGTCGCGCAGGAGGCGTTTGGAACTGAGAACGGTTTCTCACTGGATAACTTTCGAGAGGTTGTGAGTTACTGGAAATTCCCGATCTCAATGAAGAATACATTTCTCCTGGCTGCTGCTGTGGTGCCGATCCAGCTGGCACTTTCTCTTTTGATGGCCACAATGGTCACAAAGATGCAAAAGGGCCGCGATCTGGTTCTGTATATTTGGACTATTCCGCTTGGCATCTCTGACCTTGCTGCCGGTATCATCTGGTTGGCGATCTTTGAGCAATCGGGTTTCCTGAACTCGATGATGGTCGGGCTTGGTGTCACAGACCAACCTGTCAGCTTGCTTAGCTATCAATCCCCGTGGATCGTCTTCCTGGCAATTATGTTGGCTGAGATTTGGCGTGCGACCGCGATTATGCTTGTAATCCTAGTGGCGGGCATCGGTTTGATCCCCAAAGAATATTATGAGGCTGCCGATGTGTTCGGAGCCTCCCGGTGGAAGCAATTCACCCGGATCACCCTGCCAATGCTGCGTCCATCGCTGCAAACAGCATTGATCCTGCGCGTCATTCTGGCTTTTGAAGTCTTTGCTGTGGTCGCCGCGCTCGGTGGAACGCTCTTCCCGGTGCTCATGGGCGAAATCTACGCGTACCAATTTGACCTGCAAAATGGCGGCGGAGCAGCTGCATTGGCGATCATCGTTCTGATTATCTCGATCGTCTTTACGCTGCTCATCATGCGCGCACTACGTGTCCCGAAAGGAGCAACGATATGAGCGCTGTAGCTGATGTTGTAGCCCCTGATGCCCGCAAAGCGGGCAGGGGGATCTACCGGGCCGGAGTGATCCTGCTGTGCGCCTGGGTGATCGTACCGCTCTACCTGTTGTTCGTGAACACAATGTCTTCGCCGGAAACGGTGAACAGCTTCCCGAAGAGCTTCATTCCGGAGTTCAATATGGGATCCGTGAACTTCTTCATGGGGTTCGAAGGGATGCTGATGGCCTTGTGGAACTCGGTGGTGGTTGCTGTACTGACGATGGTGATGTCAATCACCATCGGAGCGCCGGCAGGTTACGCTCTCTCTCGGTTTGAATTCCGTGGGAAAGAGCTGTTCCGGCTGCTGATCTTGCTGACGCGGGCTTTCCCGCTTCCGCTTTTGGCGCTTCCTCTTGCGGTTCTCTTTATCCGCACCGGGCTGGATGATACGGCCTTTGGCTTGTCTCTTGTGCACACGACCCTGGCGATTCCGTTCGCGGTGCTGATCACCTTCTCGCTCTTCTCGGGCATTCCGTTGGAGCTGGAGGAAGCTGCCTGGACGTTAGGCTGCACGCGTCTGACCGCATTTACCAAAGTGATCCTGCCTTTGGTGCTTCCAGGTATTACGGCTTCGGCGATCTTCGCCTTCGTGATTTCGTGGAACGAAGTATTCGCGGCGGCCGTGCTGACCATCGAAAACCGGACGCTTCCCGCGTTCCTATTGCAGACATTGGGCGAAGCTCCGTTGCACCTGAAATTCGCAGGCGGCTTCATCCTCGTGGTGCCTGCGCTGATCTTCATCTTTGCTGTACGCAAATATCTCTTTGCCATGTGGGGCATCGCCAACCGCTGAGCGGTGGCTGAAAGGAAACTGTTATGGCTGAAATACAGATCAAGAACGTCGCGAAGAACTTTGGATCGTACCAAGCTCTTCACGACATCAACCTGACCATTGCAGACCAGGAATTTATGGTCCTTCTTGGAGCCTCGGGCTGCGGTAAGTCCACACTCCTGCGTATCATCGCTGGACTTGAGACGGCTACGACCGGTGAAGTCTGGATCGGAGGGCGTCGTGTGGATCACCTATCGCCCAAGGATCGCGGCATTTCGATGGTGTTCCAGAACTACGCGGTATTCCCACACCTGACGGTGTTCGAGAACATTGGTTTTGGATTGCGGATGCAGAAACTGCCGGATGACGAGGTCAAGCGCCGCGTCGAACGAACCGCGGGGTTGATGCATATCGAGCAATTGCTCAAGCGATATTCAGGAGAATTGTCCGGTGGTCAACGCCAGCGGGTCGCAGTTGCTCGTGCATTGGCAATGGAGCCGGATGTGATCCTGATGGACGAGCCGCTGTCTAACCTTGACGCACTGTTGCGGATGGAGATGCGGGCTGAGCTTAAGGGCGTTTTGGCCGAAAGCAAAACCACCGCCATCTATGTGACCCACGACCAGGTCGAAGCCATGTCCATGGCCGACCGGATCAGCGTCATGTATCAGGGCAAAATTGTTCAAGCTGCCTCACCCATCGAGGTGTATAGGGATCCAGCGGCCGAGTTTGTGGCCAGTTTCATCGGCAACCCGCCGATGAATTTCCTCCCCGCTGAAGCTGCGGGCTCTGGCCGCTGGACAGTAGCAGGACAGATCTTGGACGGACCGGCTAGCGGTAGAGACCTGAAGTGGGCCATTCGCCCGGAAGATTTGCGCGTTACAGATACAGGTTTTGCAGCACGCGCAAAGGTCGTTGAGCCGTTGGGCGCACATCTGCTTGTGACTTGTGATGTCGATGGACACCAGTTTCGCGCTGTCTTGGACAGTGAACTCAACGTGAAACCAGGCGACGTACTTACACTGGCACCCCAAGAAGGTAGGGGACGCTGGTTTGACCCGGAAACCACTTTGGCCGTCGCCTAAAGGAGAAACAGGATGAGCCAAGCGCAAATTGATCAGGCCCGCGGTGTCATGGAACGAAACGACCGGGGCAGCTACACAGTCCCGACCCACGGTCTCTATCCTTTCCAATGGAACTGGGACAGCGCCTTGTCGGCGCTTGGCTTTTCGCATTTCGACATGGACCGGGCCTGGATCGAAGTTGAGACTCTCTTGGCGCATCAGTGGGATGACGGTATGGTTCCCCATATCGTTTTTCACGAACCTGATGACGGGTATTTCCCCGGTCCTGATGTCTGGCAAACCGGCCAAGCCGTGCCCACGACCGGGATCACCCAGCCAGCGGTCGCTGGCTTGGCCTTACGCAAGCTTTACGACCGCTCTGATGACAAAGCTGTCGCGCACGCACGTCTGGGCAGGCTCTTACCCAAAGTCCATGCGTGGCATCAGTGGTTTTATCGCAATCGTGATCCTGAAGGCACTGGGCTGGTGGCGATCCTGCACCCATGGGAATCTGGTCGGGACAATTCTGTAGACTGGGACGAGGGATTGAAGGCTGTGCCGACTGAAGGCGTAACCCCGTTTACACGGCGCGATACGGCACACACCAATCCCGATCACCGCCCGACTGATGATCAGTATCAGAGGTATATCTGGTTGGTTGAGCACTTCCGCGAATTGGGTTGGGACAACGCGAAACTGCATGACGCCTCACCATTTCGACTGGTTGACCCGGGCTTTAACGCCATCCTGATAAGATCCTGCGACGACGTCGCTGAATTGGCCGAAATCCTGGGCCTTCCGTCGATGACCTCCGAAGCCCGAAATATGGCCGTCAAGGGCCGTGCAGCGTTGGAAAACTTATGGAATCCAACGCTTGGACAATACTCGTGTTACAACCGATCCGCGAGTAGATTGCAGGACACGCCAACGGTCGGCGGCTTACTTGCGGCAATTGCGGACGTGCCCCACAGACGCGCTGAAACGCTGGCTCAAAGGATCGAATTGTTGGCCGAGCGATGCGGTTATCTGGTGCCCAGTCACGATCCGGCGGATGACGCCTTTGACAGCAAACGCTATTGGCGTGGGCCAACATGGTTGGTTGTGAACTATATGATCGCGGAGGGTCTGGCCCGGTCGGGGCAGAACGCTTTGGCGCAGCGCATCCTGGCTGACAGTTTGCGCCTCATCGAGAAAAGCGGCTTTGCGGAATACTATGACCCAGTCAGCGGGGAACCATGTGGTGGCGGAGACTTTACCTGGACGGCTGCAATGGTAATCGAAATCCTAAAGGTTCAAAAAGTGCCCGCATGAAATGCTCATGCATCAACGAGATCATGGCGCACGCTGAAGACGCATTCGTTCTCACGGTTTGCCGTCGCTATGTTCGAAAGCTCGGCTGCCCGTTGCACCCCCCGGAAGCCTGGATAGGGAACAAAGGCTGTTGTGTAAACCGGGTTACGAGAAATCCCTTACTTTGCTGAAACGATCGGTGATCGGAAACTGGCACACATGGAATTGGAACCGCACAAGCGGCGTGCAGTTAAAAACACAATGAGCAGAACGAAGCGTCCGCTTACATTGGTCTCAGGGATGAACCTCTGACGATGAGAGTTCCATCCAGTGCGATACGTTCTCGTTTGGTGTGTTTCACTTCGATTTGTCCGACCAGCAATTCGATGGCTTTGACAGCCATTTGGTCAATAGGTTGACTGACCGTCGTCAAATTATATGAGGGCCACGACGCCAGAGGCACGTCGTCAAAACCCACGATGGAAACGTCGTCAGGTATCGACAGGCCGAGCTCGAACCGCAGCACGTCCATACAGGCAAACGCCATATGGTCGTTAGCTGCGAACACTGCATCAGGTTTATCAGAACCCGCAAACAGCTGCCTGGTTGCTTCCTGCGCCTCATGGTAGTCGAAGTTGCCGACAGCTTTGGAATGCAACGACATACCCGCTCGATGCAGCGATGCCAAAAAACCTGCTTCCCTATCTCGCTGCGTCGAGGCGAACTCCCAACCCGCGAGGTGCGCAATCTTCTTGTGCCCGGTCTCGATCAGGTGGTTCCCAATTTTACGACCGCCCGAATAGTTGTCTGACGTTACGCAGTTCGAAAGCTCATCATTTGGCAATCTGTTGAAGAACACTGAAGGAATGCCAACCTTTTCGCATTGATTGGCAAGCTCGGAAACCGTGGCGGCGCTAGATACCAACAGACCGTCTACGCCCTGATCAAGACAGCGTGCGATAATTGCGTCCGCTGTGCCCACGGTCGGCATTTCGACCAAAAGAAGTGTATCGTAACCTTTCGCCTGGAGCGCCATCGAGAGGACCTTGGTGGCTTGAGCGTAGAACGGATTCTCAACATTGCTGATTACCAAGCCGATGCGCCCCCCTTCCGAGTTCCGTTTCTTCGCGCCAAGGTGATGATAGCCCAGTTCCATCGCAGCTTTTCGCACCCGCGCCACTGTATCGCGACTTGCGGAGGCACCGGGAGTAAACACCCGGCTCACGGCCGATCGGCTTACTCCGGCCAAATGCGCTACATCTGATGCCGTTACTTTGCTCATCTCACTACCGGTGCCAGTTTCTTAGCGCAGGAACATTGCATATTTCTTCTCAAGTGATCCAGAAATAATCGTAAGAACTCCGACGATCGCGGCATAGAGCGCCCCGGCCGTCAGGAACCCTTCGAGCACAACGTAATACGAAGCGTTCAATTCACGGCCAACGCCCAGAATGTCCGCTACGGAAAGAACGCTGGCAATGACGCTGGCGTGGGTCAAGAAGATAACTTCGTTGGACATGGGCGGTATCGAGCGCCGGAGCGCGTTAGGGAGCGTGATGTAGCGCACCACTTTGGCCTCTGACATGCGGTAGGCGCGCGCAGCTTCAATCTCTCCCTTAGGCACGGCGCGGATTGCACCAAGAAGAATTTCGCTCATGTAAGCCGCAGTGTTCAGTGCGAAGCCCAGGATTAGGCATGTCTCAGGGTTCTCCAGTACCAGCCAGGCAATCGATTCACGCACGGCCTCGAACTGGGCCAGCCCAAAGTAAAGCAGATAGACCTGCACCAGAAGCGGGGTGCCCCGCATTACGTAAGAGTAACCATGCGAGAATTGAGAAACGAACGGCACGCGATAGACCCGCACAAGGCACAGCGGGATCGAGATGATAAACCCGATGACCAAAGACAGTGCGACCAGCCAGAGTGTGGTTTGAACGCCCTCGACGAACTTGGGCAGGAACTCGACGATCAGGGAAAAGTTCATCACACGGCCTCCGTGCGATAACGGCGTTCCATATAGCGAAGGCCGAGATCAGAGATGATCGTGAACGTAAGGTAGACCAGCATCGCAACAATCAGGAATGCAAACGGCTCGCGCGTGGTGCGCCCTGCCTGAAGTGCAATATATGTGACGTCCTGTAACCCGATGATCGACACAAGTGCGGTCGTTTTCATCAATACAAGGTAATTGTTTGTGAAGCTTGGCAGAGCCAAAGGAACAATTTGAGGCCAAACGATGAAGCGCAACCACTGGCTGGGCCGCATGCCACACGCTTTGGCGGCCTCGATCTGACCTCTTGGGATCGACAGGTAGGCTGATCGGAATGTTTCGGTCATGTACGAACCGAAAATCAGGCCAATCGTGAAGGCCCCTGCCGCAAACTTCGGTATCTGGAATCGTTCGATCAAACCGGTTGCATTGACAAAGTTGTTGATCAGCAACTGGCCACCAAAGAAAATCAGGAGCATCAGAACAAGGTCGGGAACCGCGCGGACAACGCCCGTGTAGGCTGTGCCGAGCACGCGAAGCGAGGTTCTGTTGCTCAGCTTGGCACTTGCGCCAAGGACGCCGAACAAGACAGCAAGCAGTGTTGAAACTAGGCTCAGAACCACCGTGATGTAAGTGCCTTTTAGGACGAGCGGCAGGAATGAGAGGACTTCAGGGTTCACAGGCTTGTTCCTGATTAGGTGAAAAACGGCGGCTGCTTTCGCAGCCGCCAGTCAGGGAGGTTGTCTTGGTCTTATTCCAGCAGGCCGCCGCTGGCATCATAGTCGAAATAGCTGTAGTTGATGCGGCGGAACTCACCGTTAGCGAGGATCGCCTCAAGTGCGCCGTTCAGCTCGGCTTGCAACTCGGACGACCCCTTCGGAACTGCAATACCAGCACCGACACCGAAGATTTCCGGGTCGTTATGCACGCTCCCAACCTGTGTGAAGCCTTTGCCGCCCTCGGTGCCAAAGAAGTTCTGCGCTGGAAGATTGCCGACGAATGCAGCATCAAGACGGCCAGCAGTTAGATCAAGCCAGATTTCGTCCTGGCCGGGGTAGGGGCGAATGTCGGATTCCGGGTAGAATTTCTTTACGTAGTCGTGATCAACCGTACCGCGCTGCACTCCGATTTTCACGTCACCCAACGCGCCGTAGGTGTCGTCAAGCTCGGTCCCCTCAGCGACGACAAAACGCGAACCACCACGTTGGAATGGCATGGTGAAGTCCAGAACTTCCTGCCGCTTCGGCGTGATCGACATAGAGCTGAGGATCGCGTCGAAATTGCCCGAAAGCAAACCCGGGATGATGCCGTCCCAGTCGGATTCGACCCACACGCATTCTTTCTGCAGTTCCGCGCAGATCGCTTCGCCTATTTCAACGTTGAAACCCGTCAACGTGCCGTCTGCGTTTTTGAATTCCATCGGCGCAAACGTTGGATCGACGCCAAACCTCAGAGTGCCTTCGGCGCTTGCCGCAGAGCCGACTGCAATGGCGCCGACGACCATCAGGCCGGTTAGTAGTTTCTTCATGATATTCCTCCTTGCTGAATGGCTAGATAGTTCAGTCAATCTGTCCGCGTGCGTGTTTGAGAAAGGCTCCCCAAGGCTCGCCGGAGTGGTCGCCTTTGAACATTTCTGACGGCGGGCCCGATTTTGAAACCACCCCGTCTGACATGAAGACAACGTTGTCGCTGACATCGCGTGCAAACGACATTTCGTGCGTCACAACGATCATTGTGCGCCCTTCATCTGCCAGTTCACGCATGACCTTAAGCACCTCGCCGACAAGCTCTGGATCAAGCGCCGAGGTGGGTTCATCGAACAGCATCACTTTCGGCTGCATCGCCAAAGCGCGCGCTATCGCTGCACGTTGCTGCTGGCCCCCCGAAATATGGATTGGGTACATGTCCTTGCGCTCGTAGACGCCAACACGGTTCAGAAACTGATCCGCAATCTCACCGGCTTCTGCAGTCGACAAACCCAATACCTTCATGGGGGCCAGCATGACGTTTTCGCGGACCGTTAAATGGGACCACAGGTTGAATTGCTGAAACACCATTGCCAGACGTGACCGAAGTGCAGTCAGTTGCTTCTGGTCTATGGTCTTGCCGCTTTTTGCGTTGAACTTCGCTGCATCAATCTCGGTTCCGTCAACTTTGATGCGTCCCGCGTCCGGCGTTTCCAAAAGGTTCAGGCAGCGCAGCAACGTGCTTTTGCCCGATCCAGATGATCCGAGGATCGAGACCACATCGCCTGTTCTGGCATGAAGACTCACGCCTTTAAGAACATGAAGAGCGCCGAATGATTTTTCGACGCCATCAGCGGTGAGAATTTCTTCGTTTGCCATGTGCAGTAAGGCTCCACCCTGCAACGATTCGTCAGAACCGTAGCATCACTGTGCAAAATCACCAAATTATTATTACATATTGTGCATGCACATTTTGCAGCATAAGGTTTCATGGACTGACGTAGCCCGCTAATTGCGGGGCGATCGCGTTGATGTTTGAGGAGACTTGGATGACGAATTTCAGCGAAAGATGGCCGGACTTCACTGATTATATCATTGATATTACAAGGATAATCTGGGACGATCGCAAGGTGCTTGCTCTGCACGACTATTATGCAAAAGACATCGTGGTTCGCGCGCCAGGCGGGATAACCGTTGGGGTCGAACCGGTGATTCAGGCAACCTACGAGATGATCGGACGCGCGCCCGATAGAACAGCGGGAGCCGAAGATGTGATCTGGTCGTGCAGCGACGACGGTCACTACTATTCCTCTCACCGTGTGTGCGATGTCATGCATCACACTGAAGATGACATTTTTGGAAAAGCGACCGGTAAGAAGATCTGGTATTGGATTGTCGCTGACTGTGCCGCACGTGATGACGTGATAGATGACGAGTGGTTGTTTCGGGATACGGGCGGTGTCGTTCGACAGATGGGATGGGATCCAAAGGACTACGCCCGCAAAGAGATCAAAGCAGAGGGCGGGCCAGAAAAATGTGTAAAACCTTTCACCCCTGCGATTGACCAACCCGGACCCTATATGGGAACCGGTAACGACAACGAGTGGGGAGCGAAATACGCACGCATCCTGAACCGGATCATGGACGGTGATCTGAGTGTTGTTTTGGAAGAATACGATGAGCAGTGCCACTCGGCATACGCCGGCGGTGTGCAGGGGCACGGGCCCTGCGATGCCAACTCGTTTTGGGCGCGGCTGCGGTCGTCCTTTCCCAACGGCGAATTCAAGATCCATCACACAATCGGACGCCACGACGATCTTCTAAGCCCCCGCGCCGCCATTCGCTGGTCTATCGAAGGAAAGCATGAAGGTTGGGGAGCCTTCGGCGAACCAACGGGCGCTGATGTCTATGTGCTTGGTGTTTCGCACGTCGAATTTGGCCCGCGCGGTATTCGACGTGAGTATGCGCTTTATGACGAAGTCGCCGTTTGGAAACAGATACTTATGCAGACCGAGGGCGATTGATTTCAACTAGAACCGAACGAAGTGTCGCGAACAAGATGCAGCTACAGAACATCGCTGATCTGTGGTTTTGTCGACTGATGGCATTATGCGGATGAACAAACCGCGGTTTTTCTTTAGGAGAAAAGACTTTGGATTTTCAGGCCGAGAAGACCCATGTGCGGGCGTTCCACCGAGCGCTCTCGAAAGCAGGCGCAAACGAGACCCAGGAGGTACTAAGTCAGTTCATGTCTCCCGAAGTGATCTGGCGGGGCATGCATCCTTTCAATGAACTATCAGGACCTAAAGTAGTAGCCGAAGTTTTTGGGGACCTCTAAAAACATCGCTTTCCAGGTTAGAACGACGCCCGGGAATCTTTATCGCCGGTTTGAACGAGATCGACGGTTTTCAATCGGTTTGGGTGATCTCAATGGGTCATTTCATGGGGCTTTTTGACCAGCCGTGGCTTGGCATTCGCCCGAACCAACGCATCGTTATGTTGCCATATGCCGAATTCAACAAAGTGGAAAACGGCAAGATCACGGAAACTGCGATGTTTATCGATATCCTCTCAGTCAAGAATCAGGCCGGTCAGTACCCGCTCCCTCCAGCGACAGGGGCGCATCTGGTAAATCCGGGCCCGGCAACTCAGGATGGGTTGCTGTATGGCGTGCAACCAAAGGAACTGGGGCAACAAACCCTTGCGCGTATTAACTCTATGCTAGGAGAAATAAACTCGCGCCCGGAAGGCACCAGCTTTGAAGAAGAAGTAGAAGAACTCAGCAGGAACTGGAGTGAGGATATGGTTTGGTGGGGACCGACCGGAATTGGAGCAACCTATACGAGCCGCAGGTATATCCAGCAACACGGCGACCCCTTTACCGAAGCGTTCAGCAGCACGCGAAAGTTCAATGGTCACCTTTGTCGCTTGGCAGAGGGCAACTACGGTGGCTTTTTCGGATGGGCCAATCTGACGCTGCAGAATATGGGCGGATATCTAGGTATGACTGCCGGTCCAGCCCCAGCGGACATGCGCGTTGTCGATATGTACCGTGCCGAGAACGGCAAACTCGTCGAGAACTGGATTTTCATCGACCTATTACACTACCTGAACATGCAGGGCCTTGACGTTTTGAAGAGAACCGAGCGGTTGAATAACTACAGGCTCTAGAAATCGTATTTGTCTGAAGTTCCGAGAACCCCGTTTGCATCTTAATTTAACATAGGTTCTGTCGCAAACTTCACCTCTGACAGAGCTGTTGCAAACCTTTTGCAATTGACGCTCAAGAACGCAGAGGTGAATGGGTGCCGGTGTAGTTCAGCCGAAAGTCAGTTCAGATTTCTTTCAAAGGGTACGCAACTTCCGAAGGATGTGATCCCGTTCGCGGTCTTCTTCTGCGTTCGATTTGGTGTTTCATACCGTGACCCAGAGGAAATCATGGGTCAGTGCGGTGTTTCGGTAGACCACACTGCACTGAACCGCTGGATGAAAAGATACTCTTGCGCGATGGCTGAGGCCGCGCGTCGCCGCAAAAAAACCTACGATGGTCCTTGGAGAATGGACCATCTCTCCATCGGTGGAAACACGCGACCACCGCTAGGGTTCAAGGCTTTTGCTTCAGCGGCCGCTACAGCGGACGGATTTGAACTGACGCAAATGATCCGCGAAGGCCAACCCAAGCCCGGAATGCTTACGTTTCATCAACTTGCAGAACTGACGGCATAGGCCGCAGGTTCAGTGTGATCTCTTCGTTCGGTCAGAAACCTCGCAACAAGTCCCTCGATTAGGACTGTATCTAGGTGTTCACTTGTGAGTTAATGTAAGCAGCGATTTCTGACCAATTGCTCTGGACCGTTTCATGCACGCCGGTTCTAGAGAACTCAGGCTTTGGAGCTGCTTCTCCATACAGGCAAGAGTAGACAATGGCGCCGACCACGCAATAGCATGTAGATGTGCCATGCGGAGCCCAGTCTTCAAACCAGTCCGAAGAAACCAGGGTGGATGCTGCGGTGTTTTCCATCACGCCAATTAGAACGCGACAAGCTGGCATTAATCTGATTCTCTCGGCTATGGCTGGATAGTCGGCTTTCACATAATCCAATAACTTGTCGTACCATGCGTTGTACCCAAACTCGTCTGTCGTGTAGGCACGATAAGTCGCAAAGCCTTCTGCGGTCGATGTTCCATCTTTGTTGATTGGCCGACCTGCCATGCTATTGGCAGCGCCCCAACATTCGTAGATCCAAAAATTCTGTGGAGTTGCCGAATTAGCCTCCCAACGACTAATCAGACTTCCAAAATGTTCTGGGGCCAGAACGGGACTGCCCGCTGGTATACCGCCAATAGCAGGATCACGATCCATGCCATGTCGGATGGGCGTTGGGTTAAAGTTGTCAATAAACATAACAACATCGGTGAAGCCCGCTGCGTTTGTGCCAGCCCAAGTTTTGAAATTGGCACGTGGCGACGTCACTCCTGGCATTTTCTGATCGAAATTTGGCGGAGTGGCGCCCGGAATAGTATTAAATGTAAATGCATTCTTGAATGATTTGCCACGATCCTGTGCGACCATAAGGGTCACCCAACGACCGACACTACCGTATTTTTGATTGTGATACCAAAGACTATGGCCATAGGTGCCAACTACCCTGTTCTGCTCTACACCAGACAAGGGTGCTGCGATACCCAGAGTGGCAAGCGGCGTAATGCCAAGTGCGGCTAGAAAACTTCTACGATACATTTTTTCTCCACAAACTACTTCAACTACTACCCTGAGCTTCCGCTTCGGTTCATTATCAAAATGTATGTTATGTCATCTATCGAATGATTCAATGCCAACAGCACATGGTGGCTGCTTTGACTTCTGCCGAAAGCTGTAGATTGAAAGCCGATTTTGGCTTCACCAGGATTAGGTTTCATAACCAATAGATGACGGTTGGCGCGAGTGCGACCGCAGAAAGACAGAGGAATGTTTGGCCATCTGCTCGTCAGTCAGCCGAAATAGGTCGCTCATATGACCACTCCGTTTTCTCGAGCCGTGAATCATGCCGCGCTCTTAAGATCAATGCATCCTGAGCCAAAGACAAAAGCCTTTTATCTTTCAGCAAGTTTAACAACTATGTTGTTGATTTCGCTTGCAGTGCGTTGGCAAGAAGTATCGTCAAAAAGGATAGTACGATGATCTGCGTTGATGTCGTATTGATCAACTTCGCTTGCAAAAACATCCCAAGACAAATTAGGCGAAGGCCCAAGAATTGAACGTCGTTTTGTAGCGCGCAGAAGACAAATTGTTCCTGTGTAATAGCTGGGCTCGTATCTAGAAAGCGCACTGTAAAACTGGCGTATTGTGGCCCGTATTGACGCCGGATGGCTTGATAGCGCAACCGGGAATAAGCCGGGCTCATCCAACGTTTCTCCCTTTGTTGAAGCAACGCTCGCAAATACGCGACGGAAGGACCTAAATCGCCACGCCATAATCCGTGCGTGCCATTCAATTTTATCTGAAAAGCGTTTTCGACGCAGCCTGGATGGAACTGCGGAGTCTAACAGCACAGGCACGACGGTATTCTGGGACTCATCCTTTAGAATGTTAGCGGTTTCGTATGACAAAAACCCCCAAATGAGTATCCGACGATCAAAGTAGGTTGAGAAATTCCATGTCCGAGAATGACCTTTGCGCATTCCTGCGCGTATTCAGCAATTGATTGGTTGTCGCGCTCTCTTAACATTTCCGTAGTGGGTCGAAGGCCCAAAACTTCGCAACGATCGTCAATAAAGGGGAGGATTTTGTTGATCCAAAGCGGAACCCCGAAAAGATCTGGCATCGCTATCACAGTGACACCACCGGTTCCGCCACGCAGCACCTCAAGCGGCCCATCCTGAGGTTCCTCGGGCTCACTTGTATCAGGCGCTTTGACTTGCCTCGCAACAGTATTGGAAAGATCTTGAAGCGTTTCAATACTGTTGATTTCAGACATCGATATCTGAATGTCAAAATGGGCTTCAACTTCCATGACCAATACTGTGTGAGAATAGCTGTCCCACCCCGCAATTTGGTCTGGACCGAACGCAATGTTCAAAGAGCCTTTTTTCGTGCCAAACACTTCGGCGGCAATATCCAGGATGACTGCATCGTGCTCGCTATTGATATCACGGGTGATGGTCGATTGGTTCTGCAAAATTTCTTTCAGTGCAGGCAGATCAACTTTTCCTGATCCTCGACGCGGAAGCTCTTTCAAAAAAACAACTTTCTTGGGTACCTTCTGGCGTTCCAATTTCGTCCGGCAGAACTCCAAAATATCAGACTGTTCCAGAGGCTTCTGAGGGACAATTGCAGAAACCGGTACGGCCCCAAAGTCATCGTCCGAAACACCTACGGACTGCGCCTCAAGCACATCCGGGTGTTTTAAGAGCACCTCATCAATCTCTTCAGGGCGTATCAAAAATCCGCCGCTATTGATCGCTGTGCTCATTCGTCCGACAATACTGAAGTTCCCTTGCGGCGTTACGGTTGCAAGGTCTCCCGTACGGAACCAGTCGCCACGGAATGCCTTTTCCGTTTCTTCTGGTCGGCCAAAGTATCCGGCAAAGATGTAAGGCCCGCGCAAACATAGCTCCCCAACTTCACCTTGCGGCTGTTCTTTTCCAGTAGACGGATCGACTATTATTGCTTCGCAATCGATCGGTTTGCCGATCGTATATCGCTCACCCATTTCCGCGTGAGGTCCAGCAAAGTGACTGGCGGCGACTGTCTCGGTCATACCGTATTCATTGACGATCGGTTTTTTGAAGCGCTCCTCGAGTCTGTCCCAAAGATCTGGGGCCATTGGCGCGGAGGTCGTCAGGATCGTTTTAAATTCGCTACGATCAAAATAGTCTGATCGGGCCGCGTGTCGGTCGATCAAGGCATACACCGTTGGGGCACTAATCATATGCGTGGCACGACTATCACTTAACCAACACAAATCCTGTTCTAACCGGTTTAATGAAAATGCGCCGGGCCGAAGCAGTGTCGCTCCATTGAAGGCCGTCAATACAGGCCCCTGGACCAATCCATCGGTATGATAGGTTACAAGACCATTAAAGATTTTTGATCGGTGTTCCAATTCCCAGACGCGCGAGATTGCGGCCAACTGAGTTTGCAGGTTCGTATGCGTCAGCATCACGCCTTTGGGTTGCGATGTTGTGCCCGAAGTGAACAATAGGTAAGCCAAACCGCTTTCGGGTTGCCTTAAAGACGGCTCTCGTTTTTCGGCGTTGGGAAGGTTGTTGGTAAAAAAGGAAACCCACGAGTCGGATTTGGCCCAAGGCTGATTGCGGCGCTCAATATCTGCAACAATCAGACTCGGTTTGATTAATTCAGCGATTCCGACAAGCCTGTCCTCGCTGGAGTCCGGGGCAATGATCGAGGGGACCTTTCCGTCAAGTACCGCCGCGATCCACAACGTGGACGCGACCCAATCGTCGTTGGAGACGATGACCAAAGGTTGACCCCTCTCCAGTCCTACGCTGTCGAATCTTCCACAATGCTCGCAAATTGCACACGCAAGCTCGTCATAACTGTGTGCGTAATCCGGACCTTGCCAAAATATCTTTTTCGGGTCTGCCTTAATTTGTTGCCACAAATGGTGTGCAAATTCAGAGTGCAAAACAACTACTCCTGATCGTCGGACCCCAGTGTGCTGCGCGCAAGATCCAACTCCTTAACGGTCGCAGGGTTTCCAGCAACAAATGCCCCGTCCGGCACGTCTTTGCGGACAACGGATCCGCCTGAAATGATACATCCAGAACCAATTTCGACATCTGGGTAGATTATCGCTCCGACGCCAACAATACTGTCGGATCCAATCTTAATGTTGCCAGCAAGCGTGACGCCGGGCGCGAGACTCACACCGTCATTCAGAACGCAGTGATGTCCAACGCTTGCTGTTCTGTTCACAAGCACCCGTTCGCCCACAATGGTTGCGCCACCGATTACAGCTCCTGCATTTATGAAACTCATTGCTCCCACCCGGGTCGACCGTGCAAGTACCGCTGTAGGATCAATCATGGCATCAGCGGGTCTGAGGCCATGTTCTATTGCAATTTCCGCCAGTTTTTTACGGCGTCTTGGATGAAACGCACATGGCCAGAAAACTCCATCAGTATCCCCTAGATCGTCGAGATGAACCACCGACCTACGCGAAAGCACGCGAACAGGATCCCCTAGTGACACACACATATCGGCCGGCGTATTCAATCGCCGAAGCGTCTCTTCATAGTCAACGACCAGAGGGCTACGAGCCCCAAATAGTATTCTTTTCAAGAAAATTCTCCCGATAACGCCTTAAACTAGACCAACGAACATCCAAATTCGTAGTTCGTCAACATTAGCTTGCGTAGGCACTCTCGCTGCTTCGTATGTCGGGCGGTTGAAAGCCAAAATTTTGGTCACAGGCACAAAGATCCCTTGCTAGGTGGATGTAGTAGCTGGGTGAGTAGAAGCGGCATTTAACTCAAACGGAATAGGCCCTCAGAACAAGGTATGTTTAAGGGTTCACCACAGTCTTTTCCCGGCTGGAAAGTTAGCATGAACGGTTTGCCTACTCAGCGCCCTGTTTCGCGGTTCGCCGCCAAACGCGCGCTGACAGTTTCAGCCACATTTTTAAGCTCGGGGGTCGCCATTCCAATTTGATCTGCAATCAGGTTTACGAGCAAGTCCACGCGTTCAACTTGCCCTGCGCCTGCCTCAATTGCGCGCGCTGCAGAAGAGGGCTTCAATAGACTTTTTGCCGCATTCGCATACTTCTCGAACGGCACTTTGTCTCCTGAATCCGCTCCCAAATGACTGACAATACCGCTTACTGTTTCGTATATACTCTCGGACAGTGCGACGTCGCCGTGAACGGCATCCTTAATGGCACGAGCGCCTTCGGGAAGAACACACCTATAGTTTCCTGCAAAAAGCATACTCCATTTCGCGAATGGCACGAACAAGGAGTCGAAAACCCTTAGCTTGACAGGTACGTCGTTTCCTTCAACGCGAACTGCATCAATCGCTGTTTCCAGATTTCGAAGTATTTCATTGTGCTCGTCGCTCTCGAAAGGTGCGGCTTTGAAATTGGTTGGTAGACCCACGTGCAAGACATTTGCACCCTCTTCCACGACCCGATATGCCTGAGGGTCGGGGCTACATAAAGTTACATTCCCCGGCTTGAAGGCGCTCCAGCACTCGGGGCACGTGAAACACGACTTTAGCCCTCCGACATCCAGCCCCTCTATGCGCTGCAAATAAGGCGGTGGCGGCATATTCATTATAGACAAGCAGGGTTTGCCAGCATTTGCGATCCGCTGAAGCAAGTTTGCAATGGCTTCATGACAGTACTGCGGCTCTGACATTGCAAGGGCAATCAGATCGTATTCATTTGGGTCGACCTTCTCAGGAGGCATTGCGTTCAGCTCTCCGAGAAGGTCATTCGAACTGAACGACCTATGCTTTTCTTCACCGCGTAGTTTTATGCGAACGCGTGTCCCCTCTCGGTTTATTAACTCGGCAGTTTCTTGGCGACAAACAAGCGTCACATCCTGATTAGCCATCAATAGTTTGGTAGAAAGAAGTGATCCGTACGAAGCTCCCAAGATCAATATCTTATATTTCACTAGTATAATCCCTTACCAACCGAAAACTCTGTAATTTAGGTCAAAACGAATTGATTCTAGCAATAGAAAAGCGATTTAGCGAAGCTTTGGTTGTTCAAGACCGACTAAGATGGTTAGGCGGAATTAACTCAACAATATCAACGAACAAGACCATCGATTCATCAAACGACGGATCAAGCCCATGCTCGGCATCATGTTTTTTGCTCCGGCCGCCGTTGTTCAGGCAGGCTTAGAATTGGTCAACAAGATCCGCAAACGTCAATTCACGCCCGGACCCCTGACGGTTCAGCAGTTCGCCAAACTGGCAGGTAAAGCTGCGCACCAGTTTCACTGTTGCTCCCGTCAAAATGCTTGCCACAGAACCGCGTCGAACTGTTGAAGCGTGTCTAGGTCAAAACATTCCAATTTCTGCATTGAATAATATTTGTCTTATGCCACTATCGATTGTGCATCTGACCCTCCGACAACAACAAAATAACATCGCCAATGGAACACTCTTGGATCGAAAAGTTCAAAGGCCTCAAACAGTTGCCGGATTCTGTCCGCACTGATCTGATCGCGGGCAGCCAGATCGTATCCGTGCCCGCCGGGACGCAGGTCTTTGCGCCGGGCCAGACCGCGGACAATCTGTTGCTCCTTCTGAACGGCACCGTCCGCGTACAGCAGAAATCTGAAACCGGGCGCGAGGTGTTTCTCTACCGTGTTAATGCCGGTGAAAGCTGTGTGCTGACCACCGCCTGCATGCTGGCGTTTGAGGATTACTCTGCGGACGGTGTCGCTGAAACCGATGTGACTGCCGTGGCGATCCCACGCAAGACCTTTGACGATCTTGTCGCGAAGTCTTCGGTGTTTCGCGAGTTCGTGTTTACGGCCTATTCCCGTCGCATCACTGATCTGTTCACGCTGATCGATGATATCGTTTTTCAGCGTATGGATGTCCGGCTCGCTTCGCGTTTGCTGGAGTTGGCCGGGCCGGACCATGTGGTCCGTGCTACACATGCGGTTCTGGGCACGGAACTGGGAACTGCGCGCGAGGTGATCTCACGCATTCTGTCGGAATTTCAGCGGCGGGGCTGGGTGGAACAGGCGCGTGGCGAGGTACGTCTGACCGGCCGCGACGGCTTGCAGCGGATGGTGAAATCAGCCGGGGCCGAGCTTTAGCCGTCGCTGCAAGCACTTTGGTGACCATGTCACCAAAGCTGTAGCGAGGGGTATGCAAAAGTCGCTCCATCGATTCTGGATGGAGTGTGACATGACCACCAATATGGGAAAATTCGACCGCGCGGCGCGCATTCTGATTGCTGCCGCGCTTGTCTATGCGGCTTTGGGCGCCGGGCTGCTGGGGACCGGGGGTCTGTTCTGGCTGGGGCTCATCGTCGCTGGCGTTTTTGCCCTGACGGCCTTTGTGGGCAACTGCCCGATCTACAGCATTATCGGCCTAAAAACCTGTCGGAATTGCTGATGATCGAAACGGCTTTTACTCCGTGGGCGTCGCTAACCGGCGGCATTCTGATTGGTGTGGCATCGGTTCTACTGATGCTGCTGATGGGGCGCGTGATGGGCGCGACGGGCATTCTGGCCGGGCTACTGCAGCCTGCTTCGGGCGATGACTTTGCGTGGCGCGCGTCGCTGCTCGCGGGGATGACAACCGGGCCGCTGGCGGTTTGGCTGACCACGGGGCGGATGCCTGCGGTGCAGGTGCCCGAACCCACCGCTGCCCTGGTTCTGGGCGGGTTCATCGTTGGCATGGGCGTAACCTTTGGGGCGGGCTGTACATCGGGGCACGGTGTGTGCGGCATGGCACGGCTGAGCGTCCGCTCGATCGCGGCAACGGCGACGTTCATGCTGTTCACTTTCGTCACGGTGTTCCTCATTCGCCATGTGATCGGGGGGTAGGGTATGAAGCTGATCGCAACCTATCTGGCAGGTCTGATCTTTGGTGTCGGCATAGCGCTTTCGGGGATGGCGAACCCGGCCAAGGTTCTTAATTTCTTTGACGTTTTCGGCATTTGGGACCCCTCTCTGATCTTTGTCATGGGGGGTGCATTGGTGACCACATTCATCGGCTATAAGCTGGTCTTTGGCCGCGCCGCACCGGTGTTTGATCCGGTGTTCCACTTGCCGTCTGCCACCAAGATCGACTCGAAACTCATCGGCGGCTCAGCCCTTTTCGGCATCGGTTGGGGTATCGCCGGGTTTTGTCCAGGCGGCGCGCTACCGGCGCTTGGGACCGGCCGGTGGGAAGTCTTCGCTTTCGTCGGAGCCCTCATCGCGGGCATCGCCTTTGCCAAACTCCTGCAATCCGCGCTGTCACCCGATTTGCAGACCAACACCTGACGACCCTTCGGAGGAGATAAGATATGACCAACTACCCTGTGAACATGGCTTTAAAGCCTGAGGTTTTTGCGTTCTTTGACGACGCGACCAACACGATCAGCTATATCGTGAAAGACCCGAACTCCAACGCTTGCGCCATTGTCGACAGTGTTATGGATATCGACTACGCCGCCGGGCGCATCACCTTTGACCATGCGGACGAACTGATCCGTGTGGTCACCGAAAAGGGCCTGCAGTTGGAATGGATCATCGAGACCCATGTCCATGCCGATCACCTGTCGGCTGCGCCCTATATTCAAGACAAGCTGGGTGGCAAGATTGGCGTCGGGTCCAAGATCACGGTTGTGCAGGATACGTTCGGCAAGGTTTTTAACGAGGGCACCGCGTTTCAGCGCGACGGCTCGCAATTCGATGCGCTGTTTGAGGATGGCGATACTTACATGATCGGGACAATGCAGGCCTTTGCCATGTATACGCCCGGTCATACACCGGCCTGTATGGTGCATGTGATGGGCGACGCGGCCTTTGTCGGCGATACGCTGTTCATGCCCGATGGAGGCTCGGCGCGGGCTGATTTTCCGGGGGGTGATGCCGGGGTTCTGTACGACTCGATCCAGAAAGTGCTGGCTCTGCCGGATGAGACGCGCCTGTTCATGTGCCACGACTATGGCCCGAACGGACGTGACATCGCGTGGGAAACCAGCGTGGCCGAGGAAAAGGCCCACAACATCCATGTAGGCGGCGGCAAGACCAAAGAAGAGTTCGTCCGCTTCCGCACCGAACGCGACGCGACGCTGGCCATGCCGAACCTGATCATCCCGTCCCTGCAGGTCAACATGCGGGCCGGAGAGGTCCCAACCGATCCGGACGGCAACCCGATGCTCAAGGTTCCGGTCAATACGCTGTAAGCGGGAAAGGGAGGAGAAACGATGGAGTTTCGCACCATATCACCCAAGTTTACCGTCAGCCCTCAGATCTCGACTGAGGATGTGGCAGCTATTGCGGCGCAGGGTTTTCGCTCGATAATCTGCAACCGACCTGATGGTGAGGGCGCGGATCAGCCCTCGTTCAAAGAGATCGCGACCGCGGCCGAGGCTGTGGGCATTGAAGCCCACTATGTTCCGGTACAGTCGGGGATGGTGAAGGATCAGGACGTCGAGGCCTTTGGCGCGGCGTTGGAAGACGCGCAACGTCCGGTCTTTGCCTATTGCCGAACCGGGACGCGCTCGGCCACGCTATGGTCGTTTCACGAGGCTAAGAAACGCCCGATTTCCGAGATCCTCATGGCCACCAAGGCAGCGGGGTATGACATGAACGGTGTCGCACGTCGGATTGCAAACGGGGGTAAGACACCGACGGACTCAGGGGACGCACATTTCCAGGTTGTGATCGTTGGCGCAGGGGCGGGCGGTATCTCGGTCGCGGCCAGCCTGAAAGCGCGGCAACCCGATCTGGATATCGCGGTTATCGATCCGGCGGATATCCACTACTATCAGCCCGGCTGGACCATGGTAGGTGGTGGCATCTTCGATGCGCAGACCACGGCCAAGACCATGGGCAGCCTGATCCCCAAAGGGGTTCACTGGATCAAGGCTGCTGTTGCTGCCTTTGAACCGCACAACAATGCCATTGTGTTAGATGGGTGCCGGGTGGTGAAGTACGACCGGCTTGTGGTGTGCCCCGGACTGAAGCTGGATTGGGGTAAGGTCGAAGGTCTGGAAGAGACGCTGGGCCGCAACGGCGTGACCTCGAACTACCGCTATGACCTTGCGCCTTACACGTGGCAGTTGGTGCAGCAGATGCAAAAAGGCCGGGCGATTTTTACCCAGCCACCGATGCCAATCAAATGCGCGGGCGCGCCGCAAAAGGCGATGTATCTGTCTGGTGACGCCTGGTTCCGCCGGGGCGTGCTTGGGGATATCGATATCCAGTTCATGAACGCGGGCGGGGTGCTGTTTGGGGTCAAGGATTATGTCCCGGCGTTGGAGCGGTACGTCGAGAAATACGATGCCTCTCTCAACTTCTTCCACAATCTGATTGCAATCGACGGACCTGCTAAAAAGGCAGTGTTCGAAGTGGCCAAACCGGACAGCGACCCAAGCACGGTCGAGGTAGATTTTGACATGATCCATGTCTGCCCGCCCCAGACCGCGCCCGATTTCGTGCGCGTTTCACCGTTGGCGGATGCTGCGGGTTGGGTTGACGTTGATCAGTCAACGCTGCGCCACACGAGTTACGACAATATCTGGTCACTGGGCGATGTGATGAACGCTCCGAACGCCAAGACGGCGGCGGCGGCCCGCAAGCAGGCCCCAACCGTGGCCGACAACATCGTCGCCGATATCGCGGGGCGGTCGGCAGTGGCGCAATATGACGGCTATGGCTCGTGCCCTTTGACAGTGGAGCGCGGCAAGATCGTCCTAGCCGAGTTCGGCTATGGCGGTGCGCTCAAACCCAGCTTTCCTAGGTTTCTGATCGATGGTACCAAACCCAGCCGCATGGCCTGGTTCCTGAAGGAAAGCCTGCTGCCGCCGATCTACTGGAAGGCCATGTTGCGCGGCAAAGAATGGATGGCCCGCCCCGAAAAACTGAATGTGGCCCCCGAATAGGCCCGCGCAACGGAAGGCACGAATGATCGACCACCTCCGCCGCTATGTCCCCGTTCTGGACTGGGGGCGCAGCTATACGCGCGGCGCGCTGTCCAACGACCTGATTGCGGCGTTGATCGTGACGATCATGCTGATCCCGCAATCGCTGGCCTATGCTCTGCTCGCGGGGCTGCCGCCCGAGGCTGGCATCTATGCCTCAATCGCGCCCATTGTTTTGTACGCGATCTTCGGAACCAGTCGGGCGCTGGCTGTTGGGCCCGTGGCGGTGGTGTCCCTGTTGACCGCCACCGCCATCGGCCAGGTGGCCGAGCAGGGGACAGCGGGTTATGCCGTCGCAGCCTTGGCTCTGGCTTTTCTTTCCGGGTCGTTTCTGGTGCTGATGGGCGTATTGAGGCTGGGATTTCTGGCCAATTTCCTCAGTCATCCCGTGATTGCCGGGTTCATCACGGCCTCAGGCGTTTTGATCGCGACCAGCCAGGTGAAGCACATTCTGGGCATCAACGCGCATGGGCATACGCTGCCGGAAATGGTCGGATCGATACTGATGCATCTGCCCCAGATCAACTGGATCACACTGGTGATCGGTATTCTGGCAACCGGGTTTCTGTTCTGGGTCCGCAAGAACTTCAAACCGTTCCTTGGGCGGTTGGGGGTTACACCGGTGCTGGCCGATATCCTGACCAAAGCCGGTCCCGTGTTTGCCGTGGTCGCAACCACACTTGCCGTTTGGAGGTTCGATCTGAACGCACAGGGCGTACAGATCGTGGGCGCGGTGCCGCAGGGCCTGCCACCCATGACTTTGCCCGTGTTTTCTATGGATCTGTTCGGAGCGTTGCTGGTTCCGGCGATCCTGATCTCGATTATCGGCTTTGTCGAAAGTGTCTCGGTCGCGCAGACGCTGGCCGCGAAGAAACGCCAACGGATCGACCCGGATCAAGAGTTGATCGGGCTGGGGGCCGCCAATATTGGGGCCGCGTTCACGGGGGGATACCCCGTGACAGGTGGGTTTGCGCGTTCTGTCGTCAATTTTGATGCCGGGGCCGAAACCCCGGCTGCCGGGGCTTTTACCGCCATCGGTCTGGCCATTGCCGCAGTCGCGCTGACCCCGCTGGTCTACTACCTGCCTAAGGCCACACTGGCCGCGACGATCATCGTCGCCGTGCTCAGCCTCGTGGACCTGTCGATCCTGCGAAAAACATGGGGTTATTCGCGCGCGGATTTCACCGCCGTCGCCGCCACCATTGTGCTGACGCTGGCTCTGGGGGTCGAGGTCGGGGTGGCCTCTGGCGTGGCGATTTCGGTGCTATTGCACCTCTATAAAACATCGCGCCCGCATGTAGCTGAGGTGGGACTTGTCCCCGGCACGCAGCATTTCCGCAACATCCGGCGTCATGCGGTTGAAACCGACCCGTCCGTGGTGACGCTACGCGTGGATGAGAGTCTGTATTTCGTGAACGCTCGCTTCTTGGAAGACCTTATCCAGCGCCGAGTAACCGAAGGCTGTAAGGTGGATCATGTGATCCTGATGTTTTCGGCGGTGAACGAGGTGGATTATTCCGCGCTGGAAAGCCTTGAGGCGATCAATCGTCGTCTATCCGATATGGGTGTCGGTCTTCACCTTTCCGAGGTCAAAGGCCCGGTGATGGACCGTCTGAACCGCGCGCATTTCCCGGAGCACCTGAATGGTCAAGTGTTCCTGTCGCAATACGACGCTTGGTTCAGCCTGCGCTCTCAGGGCGGAGCGGTTCTGGCGGCAGAGGCAGGGTTAACGCAAACGCTACACTCCGCTACCGCAAGGTCCGAGTTTTGAACTCGAATTCGACCTGATCACCGGGGCCAAATATCTGATAAGGGGCTTCATCGCTAGGGTAGTCGCCGGAAGACCTTCTGTCGTGTTTCTATCAACCGAGGAGCAAGGCTTTATGAAAGCGCTGATCGATAGTCGTTTCTGGGTCCAGGACCTATTTAACTGCGTTTAGCTGCCTGTTCATCGCGTTCAAAACCAGCGGTGAAAAAGGCGGACGTGAACTTCTGATCAGTCGCACCAAGACGGCATGAACACGAAATTGCATGTGGTTTGTGACAGTCAGGTTGACCCTTTGAAGCTATTTGTCACCGCACGCTAGGTCCGCGATTACATTGGTGCGAGGTTTTGGTCAGCAGTCTGTCAAAAATGCCCAATGGTCGCTAGGTGACTGCCGCGATGATGCTGATTGGTTCAAAGGGGCTTTGAAAGGCCAAAGGATACGCGCGTGCACTGTAAGCGGCAAACAGCGCAGGCCAATTGTCCGATACGACATGCTCCGTTGCAAAGGATGCATTCGTATTGAGATTATGATTCTCAGGTCAAAGAACTAGCGCCGTTTGGCGACGAGGTGCGAAAGGTGCCCCAGAGCCTTCCTCCCAACAGTCGCTCTCGCCGCTCTGGTTATCTATTGGCTATGACCCCTGAGCCTATTGATCCTACTGCAGAAGAAAGATTGCGCATGGCACTCCCTGGTCAACGCAAGTTATTGGATTGACCGGTTCACCTTTCATGTAGTTCGCCAACACTGGCGAAAGATGATTGCAGAATTCACAAGGCTTGGTTCCCAGCACGAAAATCTGACAACACAACGAAACTTGATTTTCTGGCGGTGGCGAAGAAAGCAAATTGAGTAACTCGGTGTGAATTTGGGCCGTGCGGAGTTGCTCTGATATCCGGATCGCATCTTCTAAAAAAACTGCCGCTAGCCTGTGGATATCTGAATACAAAGGGGCCAAGATCAGGGCAAACGTACCGTAACCTATCTGCGCCCGGTGATTGAGGGCGCAGTGAAAGTTGAGCAAGCACCTTGCTCTACAACAGAGTTTAACCCTCGGGACGTCAGAAATCCAAACCTAGATCGACCGTGCGATAGGAATGGGTAAGGGCACCGGATGAAATGAAATCCACACCGGTAGCCGCGATGTCAGCCACAGTTTCCTGCGTGACGTTGCCCGAGCCTTCGGTAACCAGCCCACCATCGACCAGAACCACCGCACGTTTCAGAATCTCTGGTGTCATGTTATCCAGCAGCACGACATCGACGCCGCCCACGTCCAGTACTTCGGCTAGTTGATCCAGTGTATCGACTTCGATCTCGACCTTCATCATGTGCGAAGCGTGGGCCCGCGTTGCCTCGAGTACCGCGCGCACGCCGTCTGCCGCCGCGATGTGGTTATCCTTGATCAGGATCGCGTCCGACAAGGAAAACCGGTGATTGGAGCCACCGCCATGCCATGGGCCACGAAAGGCCTTAGATGCGTCATACCGGCCAAGTTCGCCGTTTGTTGGAACGGTTTCAGAAATTCGGCCATCATAAAGCTGTTGTATCCGCCTGCGTGATAGCTGTGCTCGGGACCTTCGGTCGAAACAAGGATGAGGAACTCACGCCCTTTCAGCTGGTCACCGCCCGGCCCATAAGAGAAGCCATAGTTCAGCACCTGATCCATTCAGGCTTTCATAACCGGAGGTGCGGAATACCAGTAGAATGGAAACTGGACCACGATCCGATCATGGGCCAGCAAGAAGGCCTGTTCGGCTTCGATGTCAAAACGCATCTCACTGCCGCCAATGGCGGTCAGATCGCGCGTTGTCACGTTGGCGGCTTCCGAAAGTGCGTCAAACCAGGCGCGGTTAATGCGCGATTTGCTCAGGTCCGGGTGAGCGGTGAGGACGAGGGTTTTCATATATCTTCCTCTTGCTGGAGTGTTGCGGAATAATGGGTGATCAGCGCGTGGCCACCGGGTCCGATTTCAAAGCGCCAGTCTTCCTGAACGCGGGCTTCCATGTGGTCCCCCGCAATGGTCGTGGCGCGAAACAGAACTTCGAAATGTGCAGCGCCGGGCTTGATTGCGATCTTGCTGACGTGATGTTCAGTTGGGCTTTGCAAGGTTTCAAGCACGTCACGATACCAAGCGCGCGCACGATCATGCCTGTTGAGAGTGGTATCGACGTCAGGCATGTCCCAGTCTACATCTGGGTGGAGGTCAGGCAGGGACGCGCCGATCGGATCCAGCCTGTCGAACCGGGCAAACCAGTCGGCGATGAAACTGCTGGTTGCGGGGTAATCGGTCACTTAAATACCTGTCGATGGTTTACTTGGCCAGCCGCTGAGGGACCGGAGCCAGCGAGTATTGGGACCAGAAAAACGTGTTTGCCGCATCCTGATCGGCGGACAGGTTGGTTGCCTCGACGATCCTGCCATTCTCGATCCGATAGACGAGGGCCCAAGTCGTATCGACATTCGGTTTGCCGTCGGCGTTCGACCAGCCGCGGTGGATATCAACCACATGGGTCTCGTCGGCACCGAAATAGGTGGGTTCCGCCTGAAATCCGGCGGTGCCAAGTTGTTCGAAAAAGGCCAGTACTTCGTCCCGGCCAGTCTTGGTTCCAGACAAGGGATGGCGGCCCGGGATGTGCCATTTGACGTCCTCGTCCATCACGGCTGCGATGCCGTCCAGATCACTGGCGCCATAGGCGGCAAAAAAGCCCTGTACAACTTTGATATTGTCTTCGGGGGATGGGGCCATGGCGGTCTCTCCTGCGATCAGAGCAGCGGTGAGGGCAGCAACTTTGGTCAAAGTGTTCATCTTGTGTCCTCCTGAATACGTGGTGACAGCGCTTTGGGCTGCGATGACACGAAGATAAAACTTCCGTTGAGACGTGATAATTCACCCTGTTGGCATTATCTTCATGTATGAAATCGAATAATGAGGTTGTTTGGGGACACGATGCGACTGCCACTCGCCACGCTTGAAATCTTTACCGCCATCACACGCCACGGATCGCTACGTGCAGCGGCCGAAGCGCTGGGCATCAAGCCGTCAACCGTTAGCCATCAATTGAGAGCGTTGGAAGACTAGCCGGGCGCTGTGGTCTTCATTCGGACAACGCGTTCCATCAGCCTAACCGAGGCCGGGCGCGCCCTGATCCGCGGCGCGGGGCCTGCCTTTGATCAACTCTCCGAGGCCGTGGAAAGCGCGCGCAGCACCGGTCACGCCGCGCGGGGAACTTTAAAACTGGCGATGCCGGAGTTTGCCTACCACCTCTATGTTGGTCCGATCCTCAAGAGTTTTTGCGCCGCGTATCCAGAAATCGAACTGGAATTGTCTTTGACGGATGCCCTGTCAGACATACTCGGCGAGGAGTTGCATGCGGGATTCCGTCTGGGGGATCGTGTGGCGCAGGATATGGTGGCAGTGCGGTTGACGCCGCCGCTTCGGGTAACCGTTGTCGCCAGCCCGGATTATCTGTCGGAACGGGGCATCCCGGAAACGCCGCGAGACCTGCTTGGGCACACCTGTATCCGCTACAGGTTCCAATCCTCGGGCCAGATTGCCCCGTGGAGTTTTCAATCGGGTGAGGAGGAATATGCAGTCGATGTGCAAGGTAATCTGATTGCGAATGCCCTTCCTGCTACCGTCGATCTGGCGAAAAGAGGCTTGGGGTTAGCCTATACCTTCAGAGCTTATGTCGCCCCACTGATTGATACCGGAGTTTTGACACCCGTTCTTGAGGATCACTTGGGCCTCACCCCCGGTATTTTCATGTATTTCCCGCGCGAGTATAAATCCATGATGCCCCTGAGGCTGTTCATCGACCACATAAAGCGTCAGCAAAGCGTTTGACCCTGCGCGCGCAGACCCCACATATCGAGCATTGCAAGCCGGAGCCGTCCTTGCCCCTAAGATACGCTGATATCTACCCTTCAGAACCACTGCTGAACAGCGATGCGATGCAGCGTCCTTCGGCGGCGGGGTTGATGTCAGTGCGGTACTTTCGGGCCGAACCTGATCGGATGCCGGAAGAGGTGTTTTCGGAGCACCACGTCCTTCTGAATCTACAGGAGCAGGGGCATCGCGTGCAAAACTGGCGGGACGGCAAGCTGCGTGATTTCACCTTTTGCAAAGATGAAGTCATCGTGACACCGGCAGGAATGCGGTCGGGCTGGCGATGGTACGGGCAGTCCGACGTGATCGTGATCACCTTGCATCCGGACAAGGTTAAGCGCTTTGCACAGTCTGAACTTGGGATGCTGTTGGCACCGGAGCAGTTTCACGACCAGCCGCAGTTTTCCGATCCTGACCTTTGTGCTGCAGGTGTCATTTTGCGCGATGCGCTGGCAACGGATGACATGTCCTCAGCCGTGATGTTTGAGGCCATGAGCAGGGTGTTTCTGGTCAAACTGCTACAGAAATACGGCAAACGCCGCGCTGAAGAAGTTGAACTGTCCGCGCGTTTTACGTCTCAGCACTATCAACGGGTGCTGGCCTATGTGCAGGACCGTTTGGATCAGACAATCACCGTCGATCAATTGGCGTCCGAGGCGGGTATGAGCCCTTCGCATTTCGCGCGGGTTTTCAAGGAAACGCTGGGCTCGACCCCTATGCAATATGTCATGGCCTACCGGGTCGAGCAGGCGATGAAGATGATCGAAGATCCCGCGCGCCCTCTGGGCGATATCGCTTTGGCCTGTGGATTTTCGGATCAGGCGCATTTCACACGCAGTTTCAAACAGGTGGTGGGTCAGACCCCGCGCGCGTTTCGGGCGGCGAATGCTGTCTGAAGCAGAATCTTTCAAAAACGCGGCAGTCCGGTGCAAGTATCCCTGCTGACGACAACGTATCTCAGGTGTCATCGGGCTTGTGCCCATCCAGACAAATTTTGGGAGATACCGTCATGAACACCCTCGCTCTGACCACCGCCGCCGCGCTGATGGCTTCGACAGCCGCTGTTGCGCAGGTTGAAACCCGTACCGTTACCTTCGAGAACGAAGGCGCCACCCTGTCCGGCACGCTGTACCTGCCGGAAGAGCGCGGATCTGAACCGCTGCCCACCGTCGTCGTGACCGGGGCCTGGACCTCGGTTCAGGAACAGATGCCTGCGAATTATGCCCGAGAAATGGCCGAGCGCGGCTTTGCCGCCTTCACCTTTGATTTTCGCGGTTGGGGCAAATCGGGTGATCTGCCGAACAACGTGCGCTTTGTCGAAAGTCCCGAAGCCAAGACATCGGACATCAAAGCGGCCATCGCATTCATCGCGACCCTGCCCGAGGTGGACGCAGATCACATCAACGGTCTGGGGATCTGCGCCTCGGCCGGGTACATGGTCGACGCGGTCTCCGGCAATCCGCTGGTTCAGCGGCTCGGTCTGGTCGCTCCATGGTTGCAGAATGAAGAGATCGTCGAAGCGGTCTATGGCGGCGCAGAAGGTGTCGCCGGGCTGATCGAGGTGTCTCACGCTGCCGAGGCCGCTGGTGGTCAGATCATTCCGGCCGCGGGCCCTGAGGGTGCCGAGGGCGTTCTGATGCCAATCGGCGGCTACTATTATGAGGCCGACCGTGGCGGGATCCCGGAATATGACGACAAGTGGAACAACGCGGGCTGGGAAGGCTGGCTGACATATCATCCTGCCGACAATCCGCAGCGTTTGGATAAGCCGCTGGCCATTGTGCACTCGGAAAGCGCGGCAATTCCTCAGGGTGTTCAAACCTTCCTTGCCGGTTTCGCAGGAGAGGCGACAGCACAATGGCTGGAGGATGTCACGCAGTTCGACTTCTACGACAACCCCGAGGATGTCACCCGCGCGGCAGATACCGTAGCTGACCACTTCCGCGCCGGTTCCATCAACTAAGCCTTTTCTGGACGCCGAGTAACTGTTCGGCGTCCACTCTCATCTATCAGGAGCATCCTCATGCATAGAAAACTCACATCAACCCTTGCGGCTGTCTCCATGATCGGAACTGCTGCTTTTGCTGAACAACAGGCCGATATCTCGACGACGATCACCGATATCGCGGCGGGCGCTGACCGCCACGACTGGACCCGCGTGCGCCACGCGTTCGCTGATACTGTCACGACGGATTACACCAGCCTCTGGGGCGGAGGCCCGGTCACGCAACCTGCCGATGAGCTTGTGGCGGGATGGTCCGTCTTCCTGCCCGGGTTCGACGCGACGCACCATATGGTGACCAATCACACGATCACCTCGTTGTCCGATACATCCGCCACGGCACAGGCCGACTTCACGGCAACCCATCGTCTTGATGATGGCTTGTGGGTTCTCGGTGGTCGCTATGACTATGAGCTCGAGAAATCGGACGAGCGCTGGGTTGTCACGTCGATGACCATGACGGCACTCTGGGAAACCGGTGACCGTGGGCTTGTGGCTTTGGCTGGGCAACGCGCTGCCGAGGCGAATTGAGGGAAGATCCATGACCAGTCAGCGCATCGCACTTGTGACCGGCGCTAATCGCGGCATCGGCAAAGAAGTTTCCCGCCAATTGGCTCAGGACCACGGGATGAAAGTTCTGATGGGTGCGCGCGATCTGGCAAAAGGGCAGGCTGCTGCGGATGAGATCCGCAATGGAGCACAAGCCGTGCGTTTGGATGTTTCCGATCCCATCTCAGTCGCTACGGCGTTCGGGCAGATTGAATTAGCCTTCGGTCGCCTTGATGTTCTGGTGAACAATGCGGGCGTGGACTACGACACCGACCAACAGGTCCACCTTGCCGATTTAGACCGGGTGCGCCGGGCGTTTGATACGAACCTTTTTGGTCCTTGGGAGACTACAATCGCGGCGGTGCCGCCGCTGCAACGCGGCTCGGATGCCCGGATCGTCAACGTGTCGTCCGGTGCAGGGTCGCTGACCGGCATGTCCGCCGGTACGCCGGGCTATGGCGTTTCCAAAGCAGCTTTGAACGCGTTGACCATCAAAACTTCTATCGCGTTGAAACCTGACAGCATTCTTGTCAACGCCGTTTGCCCTGGCTGGGTCGCCACGGATATGGGCGGTGGGGGGCGTCCGGTTTCCGAGGGCGCAAAAGGTGTTGTCTGGGCAGCGACCTTGCCTCAAAGCGGTCCGACCGGAGGGTTCTTTCGCGATGGCGTCGCAATCGACTGGTAAGTTTAGCCGGGTGTCATGAAATCAATCAGCTTCCTGACCCGTGCTGGCAACAGGCGGCGGCTGGGATAGACAACGAACATGTCCCGCGTCAAAGGTGCGGTGTCCGTGACCTGCAGCCGCTGCAAGTCACCGTCTACCATATCCAATGGCAACATCGCGACACCCATGTTGCGACGGGCGGCCTGCGCAATGACATCAAGGTCGGTTAAACTGTGCGCTGTGTGTTTCGGGTGCAAAGTTTCCCCGCTCTCAAGCACCCAGGGCTGACCAGATGTCAGGGCGGGTAAAGCAAGAAAGTCCGGTTTGGATATCGGCCTGTCCAACGCGCGCTCCCGAATGAAGCCCCGTCCCGCGCAAAAGCAATAGGGGACCGACCAAAGCCGTTTCGCGATAAGGCTGGAATCTGTCAGCGGGCCCACCCGAAAGGCCAGATCAATATTGTCGCGAAAGAAATCCAGCATGATGTTGGTCGTTGTCATCTCAAGCGCCACATCCGGGTTTTGTTCCGCAAAATCCAACAGCCGAGGGCCAATGGTCGTGCGAGCAGCCAACGGAGGAGCCGTAATTCGGATGCTCTGGCGTCTGGCATCGTCGGTAAATCCCGCAACACCTTGCAGCGCCTCAATCGGGTCCTGACATCGATCCAGAAGGCGGCGGCCCTCTTCCGTCAGGCGAACCTGGCGGGTTGTACGTTCGAACAGTTTGATCCCCAGATGGTCTTCCAACTCTGCAATCCTTCGACTGACCCGGCTGAGCGGTATGCCCAGTCGGTCCGCAGCTTTGGAAAAGCTGAGGTGGTCGGCGACGACAATAAACAGGGCAAGGTCGTTGTAGATCATTATCCTATTTTTGGGATTATATCTTCCGATATCAACCATTATCATTCGATGATGCGGCCTCTACCTTCTGCGTAACAGAAGGAGACAACTCGTGCCTTTCGCGATTGAAATCACCCAGACCGGCAAGCCGGACGTTCTGCGCAAAACTGACAAAGCAATCTCGACCCCCAATGCCGGGGAAATCCTGATCCGCAACAAAGCCGGGGCAGTCAACTTTATCGACACGATCATCCGTAGCGGCGAAATGCCCGAAGGGATGATGCCTGATCTGCCTCATATTCCCGGAGTTGAAGGGGCCGGAGTGGTCGAGGCGCTGGGTACGGGGCTTCAAGGCTTCTCTGTCGGGGATCGCGTGGCGTGGATGGGACCGATCAGAGCCGGTGGATACGGCACGTATTCGGTGATCGCAGCGCCTTATGTCGCCCGGTTGGCCGACACCGTAGACTTCGAAAACGCCGCAGCAATCCCCGTCAACGGGATGACTGCCTATCACATGCTGATCAATCTGGGCGGCGCGGCTGCGGGCAAATCTGTGCTGGTTCACGCCGCGGCCGGGGGTGTCGGAACCATGGCGCTGCACATCGCAAAAAACCTAGGCATGATGGTGATCGCCTCGACCAGCACCGACAAGGTTGGGTATGCAAAGGACCAAGGTGCCGCTCACGTCATCGACTATCGCACCGAGGATGTAACCGCGCGGGTGATAGACCTCACCGACGGGCGCGGCGTGGACCTGACGCTGAACCCAATCTCGGGCGAGTCCCTGAAGTCAGATCTCGACATTCTGGCGCCTTTGGGCATTGCAGTTCTCTTCGGGTTCCTTGCCGGTCCGCCCGCAGGCAGCTTTGCCGAGGACTTGGCGAAGCACTTCCAAAAGTCCGTCTCGGTCCGTGTCAGCGACATATACACCTATTTCGTCAATCGACCCGATCAGTTCAGCGCGGATATGGCCGAAGTGTTTAACCTGCTTGAGACAGGCGTTCTGCGCCCGCAGGTCACCACTCTGCCTATTGCCGAAGCCGTTGAGGCACACCGCCGTCTGGAAGCCGGTGAAACCACCGGCAAGCTGGTGCTGAGCATCGACTGACCCATCCAGCAAAAAGAGGAGTCACAGCAATGAACACGGTTTTCGAAACCGCCCTGAAAGGCAAACACATTGTCATCGTCGGCGGCAGCAGTGGTATCGGGAAAGCAACGGCAAAGATGGCCGCTGCCCTCGGTGCAAAGATCACAATCGCCAGCCGTAGTTCAGCCAAGTTGCATGCGGCGGCAGACGAAATCGGCGATTGGGTGCAGATCGCGCCAGTAGATACAACCGATGAGGCCGGTGTGAAATCATGGGTCAAGGCTCTGGATCCGGTCGATCACCTGGTAATCTCAGCCTCAAGTGCCGCGCATGGGGCGTTCGCAGACCTGCCCACGGACGATCTGCGCACCATGTTCGAGGCCAAATTTATCGGCCCCTATGTTGTCGCGCGAGAAATCCTGCCTGTCCTGAACGGTGGAGGGTCGATCACGTTCTTTTCCGGCGTGCTTAGCCGTCGCCCGTCTGCCGGGGCCACGGGCCTCGGCGCAGTAAACGCTGCGGTTGAGGCACTGACGAAAGGGCTAGCGCTGGAGCTGTCCGGACGGGTGCGGGTGAATTGCATCAGCCCCGGAATGGTCGCGACCGAAGCCTATTCAGCCATGTCGGAAGAGGCGCGTGAAGGCATGTATGCGCAGGTTGCTGGCAGACTACCTGTAGGGCGGATTGGTGAGGCCGAGGAGATCGCGCAAGCTGTGATCATGGCGATGACTAACGGGTTTTTGAACGGCTCTGTTTTGGATGTGGACGGAGGCCACCTTGTGCGTGATTGACGCCCAGCTCAAACCCGACGTTAAGAACGCAGCTTAACCAAGACAGACACCAGTAACTTATGAACTATGAGCAATTGCTTCCATGCGACGCGGAAATTCACCGCGCAGGCAGAACAGGACCGCTTAAATTTTACTTGCCATTTTGCCTCAATCGGAAAAATGGCAAGTCCAGCGGCAGAACTCGTTTGAAACCGAAACTCAAAGGCCGGTAGACGGTTCAAAGCTGTGGAGTTCGAAGGTTTTCTTACCCTCGGCGCTGAATTTCTGGATTGAGTCCCCGACACGCAGCACTGTCATACAGCGATAGCGCCCCTTGTCGGCGGCCATGGAAACGCAAACCTTATCTGTATCGGTAATGGCAAATGCACCTGCGCCACTCCAACCGCCGTTCGTAAGTTCGCCGCTCACGACATTGCTTGGATCGTAGAAAAAACGAAATGTCTTATCCCCCGATGTGGCCGTGACGGTGTTCCCGATCAGAAGTTCTGCGATCTGGTCGGCATTGAGGCGCTCGGCCCCATTATCCAATGCGGCCTCCAGTTCTGTTTGAGCGAATGCAGCGCTTCCCGCCACTGCCACGGCGGTTGCCACGCAAAGTGTTTTAAAGTGTGCCATATCCTGTCTCCTTAATGCTTTGGGCGATGCAATGGGGTGTTAGCCCCAGAGAACGCTAAGCAGGGCAAGCTCATCGCGCTTGATCGGAAGCTGATTTTTTCTGACATTCATCTGACAATCCCCAAACTTCGTTGAGCCGGGTATATTGTGGGGTGTAGGTTTCAGTATGTACCGTTTCTTGGAGTTCCAACTTGATCCGACACAGGGATTAAACCGCCTTGGCGAACCGGTTGCTTTGGAACCACAGGCGCTGCTGCTGCTCGAGTTTCTTGTCAGGAACCGAGACAGAATTGTCAGCAAACAAGAGATTATCGATGAGATTTGGGATGGGGCCGCGATCACGGACGCGGCGCTGAACACGCGCATTCGGTCCGTGCGCAAGGCTTTGGGCGACACAGCGGCAAGCGCGGACTACATCAAGACCTTTCCCAAGCGCGGGTTCCAGTTTGTTGCCCCGGTGGTTTCGGATGACGGGCCGCCCGAGCGCATTGCCAAAACCCCGAAACGAGGTGTTCTTGTTGCGGGCGTTCTACTGGGTCTGGCGATTGCCATGTTGTCGATTTCAATCTTTGCTGATCGGCAGCGTTTGCCGGACACCGGAAAACCGTCTTTGGCTGTTGTGCAGTTTGACAATATCGGGGACGAAAGTACGGGTCAGTATTTCGTCGATGGTCTCACCGACGACCTGATCGCACATCTGTCGCGCAACCGGGAACTGTTCGTTGTGTCCAGCGCAACAATGTTCTCTTACGCGAAGGATCAGGCTACCCCGATTGAAATCGCACGCGACCTTGGGGTTGGCTATGTCGTCCGCGGCAGCGTCCGCCGGGCTGATGGTCAGATGCGCATCAGCGGAGAGCTTATTGATGTCGACAGCGCCGAAACCATCTGGGCCGAGGTTTTTGATCGTCAGGTAACGGATGTCTTTGACGTTCAGGACGAGATCAGCCGAGCCATCGCGGGCCAGTTATTGCCTGAGATTTATCAGTCCGGCGAAGCGCGATCGCAGGAAAAACCGACCGAGGACATGGGGGCATGGGATCTGTATTTGCGCGGTCGTGCGCGGCAGGCTGTGTTTTCGCAAGAGGCCCAGCAGGACGCGGTGACGTTTGCACAGTCCGCCATCTCAGCGGATCCGGAATTCGCGGCAGCACACAGCCTGTTGGCCCGCGCGCTGGGAACGATATTCTTCTTTCAGTGGTCAGATACTCCTCAGGACACGTTGATTGCTGCTACCGAGGCGGCCAAACGGGCAATTGAACTGGACGATCAGGACGCGCAGGCACATGCGGCTCTTGGCTATATCTACCGCTTTACAGGAGAGGCTGATCCAGCCATCGCAAATCTCGAACGCGCTGTCGCGCTCAACCCCAATGACGCGCGTATCCGGCTGGAATTGGCGCATACTTATGATTGGTTCCGCATGCAGGACCGCGCCTTGCCCGAGATAGAGATGGCAATCCGGTTGAGCCCACGCGATCCGATGTTGCAAAACATGTATTTCTACCAGGGTCACATCCTGTTTCACCTGGAACGCTACGAAGAAGCGCTGGACGCAGCCCGGCAGTTGGGCGCGGTGGCAACAAGCAATACTTGGCGGCTGTTTCATCACCTGTTGAGCGCGGCCACTCTTGCCGAGATGGGCAGGCAAGACGATGCCCAAGAGGCTGTTAACGATGCGCTTGAGATTAACCCCAAACTGTCAATCTCAGCGATGCGCAGGCAATTCGCTGGATCAAAAAACCACCCCGAAAACCGACGGATCTGGCTGGCAAGCTTACAAAAGGCGGGCGTGCCCGAATGAGAAAGGGTGCCAGACTTGGCACTATTTCATGTCCAACCACTCTCTCTCGATCAGCTTGCACTATCCTTTAGCGGGGCGAACCGTCTCTCGGCCATGTCCATGGCGGTTCTATTGAAAGCTTTTGATGGGGAAGCAGCGGCGGAGCAGCTGTGCAGTTCAGCCTGCGAGTTGGGTGCGCTGCTGAAATGGGCGGGGCCCAGGCGTGATTTATCTTTGCGGATCATGTTGACCAGTTTGATATCGGCTGGGGCGAATGCAGCTGATGAGAAAGACTCGAAATCTAAAAGGGCTCTGATCCGCCGTTTGATGAGTCGATCGCATTGTGCAATGAAATTATTGAGGTGCTTCCGCTGAACCATCTCAATCGATATTGGGCAACCAAAGCCTCTCAGCAATTTGTTTATGGCTTTAAGGCCTGGCCTTGGACGTGAAGCTCCAGATCAGAAACTTGGAAACAGAGTATAAATCGATTTGCAAGATCGTTGGACCTATGTGCGCAGTAGTCAATGCAGTCTGGTTTTGCGCTAGAACCATGGATCACAGTTCTTTTGGGGAATGGTAGGAGGTCGTCTTGGTCGGCCTTGCCGTGTCGCATTTGATACGATGCGGCACCAAATTTGGCATATCTAAGATGTGCTATTATTGTGTAACTCTCAGGAAGAATAGTGTGTTTCCAACCGAAACGACGTCGGTTTCAAGAACCCTGTAGACCGCGCTTTCACCAAGGCATTCAGCAAGCTTGTCTTCTGTTGTTAGAACCACGATGCTAGGACCACTGGCGTCAATCTGCTCGCAGTATTCATTATAGTTTACCGGAATAATATACTCTGGGGGGACGTCCAGGTTGCTCCACCAGTTTTTTCCAATGATGAAATCGGTATTAGCCGCATGCGGAAACCCATGACGCGGTTGGCGCAGCCGCCAGTGTTCGTACATCAGGTTCGGAGCTAGAAAATCTTGTGAGTTCGCTGGTTGAGAGGCCAAAACTTGTGCGATCTGATTGGAAAGGTGGTCAATTTCTTCGATGGTGGATCTGTTTAGAGAGGCAAGCCATCGGGTATGCTCCAACGAAATTCGCCATATCGGAGCAAGGATCAAAAGCACGATGGCAATTTTCAGCATCTCAGCCCCCTTGGGTGCCTGCATAGGGCCGCGCCAAAGAAGTGCGGAAAATAGACCGGTACCGACGGCAACAAACGGAACGAACAATTGCAAGTAATGTGACCAAAAATGTTTGGACAGTATCATTATTTCAATCAAGAAAGGCATTACAATTGTCAGCGATACAATATCGGTAAAAATGGCGATTGAATTGCCTTTAGGCCCAGCTGCGCGATGTCGGATCAGTTGAAGCAGTCCGGCAATTGCAACGGATGAAGATGCAAGTACCAGCATCGGGAAGACCGGCAAGACCCGATCAGTGAACCAACTGTGCTGTTCCTTCAGGTTGCTTAAGGGGGACTGTAAGATAAGGTCTTGTCGCAATAGGTGCATACCGTTCTGGAAGGCCTGCATATTTCCCGTAATGATGTAAGGTAGCACATTGGTCAGTAATCCGGCGAGGCCAACGGCAACGATCCAAGCCGCCGCAGTACCCGCGCCACTTAGTAGAGTAGCGCCCTTGGGCCGAAGGCGAAGTGCAGCCCAGACCGCGGCCATACAAAGACACAACAAATAGTATGGACGTATCCCGATCGCGAGGCTTGCAAGAATTGCTGAGAGCAAAAATAGCCAAATCACCGGGCTTTTGCCGGCTGCCATGGGTTGGACCGAAGCCATCAGTAGGGCAATTGCGCCAATCGCCGCCGAGCCAGCCAAGGGGTTAATATGGTAAATCCCTCCAGGCAAAAAAGCGAACCCCGCCAGACTGGCAATAGCGCTGATCTGAGCACTCATCGTCACAATCCGTTCAGGCAGATCTGACTCAAACACCAGAACTTGACGTGTGACATACGCAACTGCAACCGCGCCGCCGAACATTGCGGTTATCGAAAGGATTTGCCAAGCAAGCACACTGTCGAATGCAGCGGGAATTGCGAAGAGAAACTGATTGATTGGTAGCTTATCGTCGAATTCGGCTGTCCAGTGCAGTTCGCCTTCAAGCAATCGCTGGCCGAAATACATCATGTGGTCGATATCCCAACTCCACCGTGTGTCGATCAGGTTGACGGCGTAGTCCAGTAGTACCGATAAAAAAACAAGAAAAAGGCAAAGTCTAAAAAGCAACATGACGATCTCCAACGTCTTCTACTATCGCCTGCGTTTACCAAATGGCTAGTGAGGAATCCGAAAAATTGCTTGTTCGTGGCAATCCCCCCATTATTTCGGAAGTTGACAAGAAAGACCTCTGATGCCGAGCGGGGGGCTCGATTGACGCCCTATTTCTAATATTTAGTGGATAATTGGACTTTTCGATTTTTACCGGAGTTCTGGAGGAATGCAGACAGACTGTTTATCAGGGCCCGAGCCAAGTGAGTTGCGCGAACAGCATGAAATCAAGGGTGTTTCCCGGTTTTGTCGGTTGGTCGATAACGACTTATTCGCTTGTCGCCCTTAGGCTGTTAAGTTTTGTCCATGCGCCATGATTTTGGTGTTTTACCCTTTTTCGACTGTGCACGTGCAGCAAAGATCGGCGATCAATTGACTGTCCGCCTATTCAATGTCGCTTGGTTAAATCGTACCTCGTGCTCTGCCACGATCTCTTCTTGATCACGATAGGACACCGTGGATCGGTGATAGAAGCAAATAGCGTACAAAACGCTCCCTTTGGGCATGAGCGCCTTTCAAAGACACCATGCTGGCGCATATTGAAATACCAATCGGAGCGAGCAAATGCCAGATCCCAAATAGACGCCAATTCGACCCTAAAGTTTGCGACACATCTCTGCCCGCGGAAAAAATTGCCGTTCCGATACATCGGCGACTTGTCATGTCCTAACAATCGTATCCAGAGGGTAAGAGCGGGCCGAGAGCCGCTCAACGGTCAGTTTCGTCGACAAATCTGGATATAGCACCTTTGGAGTTGCTATGCCGTAGGTCATGGATTTGAGCTGAGATCGTTATGCCTGCATTGCGAAGTTGGGAGTCGACCTCGCGATAAAGTTCGTCTCGGCCTGCAAACATTGTTGGGTAGTCGGCAAAATGTACCCAGATCATATATGTGTAGGGCGTGCTGTCCGCCGACATCAACCGGACAACTGGTTCTGGCGAAGGAAGTGGTATGTTGCATCGGTAAACTGCTTTTCGAATGAGCGCGATAACATCTTCCGGCGCGTGATCGCCTGCAACCTTCACGGTGTACCAGGGCGCAAAAGGGTGTCTGTTTCCCCTCAGGTTGGTAAAGCTCTGATTGGCAAGCTGTCCATTCGGGATCACGAATTCGGTTTTGTCCCATTTTCGCAGATGCGTCGCGCGCCAGTTGATATCCTGCACTTGTCCTTCCGTGCCATCTTCAAGCCGAAGCCAATCACCAATGTCAAAGGGGCGTTCGATTGTCAGCGCAAAACCGGAAAACAGATCCCCAAGTGTTTGTTGCATCACAAATGCAAGAACGGCGGCCGTTGCCCCTGTCCATACGAACAATTCGGTAAGCGCATTACCTTCCGCAACAAGAAAGCTGAGGATGCCCAACAGAGCAAACAAGGTGTAGAGGCCGATCCAAGCCAACCCCGGTAGACGCCATTCCTCGGAATGGCTCCGACGCTTTCGGATCAATGATTCAACCAGGCGCGCCACGCCCCAGGCATATCCTAAATGAACCGCCAATCGACCGGCGATTTCTGTCGTGGAAGCCCAATTGGACATGCGGGGTAGCGCGCCTAAAAGAAAAAGTAGGCCTTGCAGCGAATAGCCAATCAAAACCACGATGAGCGCGTCACAAATTCCGCTGAGTATCGGATAGTTGGACAGTCTTCGCAGAAAGAAATTCCGGTTGCGCGCGAGCAACCAAATCAAAGCGGCCGAGATGAGCACCCCAAGCCGAAGAGCTTCGATACTCAACGCGCCATCAAGCATATATTTCGTCCTCAACCCAAACTGTCAGCTATTGAGCAGATGTAGCGGATTAAGTCTATCTCGACCACCATGCCATTTGTTCTGGCAGACTTTCCGAAGTCCTTTCGGCAGGATCACGTTTATAACGACAACTTATTGAGCGACGATGTAAGCGCCTGCAGCCGATCTGCCTGACGCAGGTTGAAATGGGTCAGGAACTCGCGCTTGCCAAAGGGGACGTTCCTGGCGCGGATGGCCTCGACGCAGTTTTGGGCCTTATCCGCATTCCCGGCTTCTGCGTGCACGACCGCGCCGATCATGAAGACATAGAGATGCGGGTTGGGTGCGCTCAGGGCGTGCTCGGCATAGGCGCTGGCCGCGGTCAGATCGCCCGAGACAAATGCCGCCAATGCGCGCGTGCCGTACATGGATTGAAGATGCGGGTCCAAGGGGCTGAGCCTTAGCGCCGTCTCCACGTTTTGATCCGCAGTTTGACCGTTGCATAGCACGGTGTTCAGCGTGGCGTTGTTGTAGTAGCCGAATGCATAGTTGGGGTTCAGATCAAGGGAGCGGTCCACCCAGACCAACCCTTGCTCGGCGTCTCCCAGCAACCATTTTGCGCGCCCGTAGATCAGGTTGCAGAACGGGTCCAACGGGTCCAGTTGCAGGGCATCTTCGGCATGTCCCAACGCCAATCTGGCGTGCAGGCCTGTATCTGTCGCGAAATGCTGAAATGCGTTCTGGAACTCGGTATAGGACAGCCCGCAATGGGCGCGGGCAAAGCCTGGATCCTGTGCAATGGCAGTGCGAAAGTGACTAGCCGCAATCTCGTTATCAGTGCGGTTATACCGGTACATATGCCGTATCCCGAGGTGGTAATGCCCCCAGGCATCAAGGTTTTCCGAAGGAATGTGCGTCAGACGGTCAGCCTCGTGCACCGGCAGGCGCAGTTCCAGTGCCATGGCAAGGTCACGCGCGATACGGGCGCGCATGTCGTACACATCCGCAATGGCTCCAGTCACGCGGTCGCTCCAGATCACTTGGCCAGAGCGTGCATCCGACAGTTCGGTATAGATGGCAAGCCGGGTGCCCTGCACCTCCACAAGGCCCGAGGCAACGAACTGCGCGGCCAGTTGCGACCCCATGTCGGTCAGATCGGTTTCGGGTCCCGCGAACCGAAAGCTGGAGCCACGCGCGATCACGTTGATCCAGCGCAGCCGGGACAGGGTCGCGATCAGCTCGGCCGGGATGGCTTCGGCAATTGCGATCTGAGCGGCATCTCCGCCGATCAGCTGGAAGGGACGTATCGCCAGCGTCGGCTTTTGCGCAGGACCGGTGATGCTGTTTGTGTCGGGCTGCGAAATATCTCTGGACGTGGTATTGGCCTCGGTCACGTCGGCCACAAACCGAAAGCCGTGGCCCCGGACGGTGCGAATGATCGCCTGACGCTTTCCGTCATCACCGATGACCCGCCGGATTTGGCGGATGGCGGTTGAAAGCGAGGCCTCGGTTACGATCAGGTCGGGCCAGATGGCCTCAAAGATCTGGTCTTTGGACACGGCGCGGTCCCGGTTGCGGATCAGGAATTGCAAAAGGGCAAGGCATTTCGGCTCCAAAGCGATTGGGCCGTCTGGGCCGGACAGCTCCAAAAGCGCGGTATTCAGCCGGTACGCGTCAAACTCATAAACCATTGCGTCTTTATTAGCCTGATCTTTGCGGCCAACACAAACCTGTGGTTCGCGATTATCCCGGCAATCTTCAGGAAACCCTCAGGCAACCTTCAAGCGACACGGCTGACACCGAAGTAAGCCTTCACTGACCCGCCTTTGGTTTTGCGGGTCGTGTGTAGCTTACTTCGTCACAGGAGCCCGAAATGAAACGCCCCGGCCTGATCCTTTATGGCATTGCCGCCTACCTCCTTTTCAACGTTGTTTTCCTTTACATGATCGCGTTTCTACTGGATCTTCCGGTGCCCAAAACCATCAACAGCGGCACACCCGGCCCGGTTGGCTTGGCCGTTATGGTCAATCTGGGCTTGATCTTTCTGTTTGGCTTTTTCCACAGCCTGATGGCGCGGGACCAGTTCAAACGCTGGTGGACCACGATCGTCCCGGCCGAGGCCGAACGCAGCAGTTTTGTTCTACAATCGGCGCTGTTTCTGGGCCTCGCCCTGTGGCAGTGGCAACCGATCCCGGCAACGATCTGGCAGGTCGAGGGCGTTTACGCATGGCTGGCTTATGCGGTTTGCGCCACGGGTGTCGGGCTGGTTCTGCTTTCGACTTTCCTGATCGATCATTTCGAACTGTTCGGTCTGCGCCAGATCTGGTCGGCAAATACCGAAAAACCCATGCCCGCACCGCAGTTTCGCACGCCGATGCTGTACCGATTTGTGCGCCACCCGATGCAGTTGGGCGTCATTCTGGTGTTCTTCGGCACGCCGCATATGACGGTTGGCCATCTGATCTTTGCCGGAGCGATGACCACCTATGTTCTGATCGGCTTGTGGTTCGAGGAACGGTCTCTGGTGCGTGAATTCGGCGACACCTATCGCGCCTATCAGAAAATGGTGCCGATGCTGATCCCTCGCTTGGTCCCGATTGCCCGCAATGCGCTGCAATCCCCGGCGACCTGAACGCGTGGAGTTTGAGCGATGAAACGGGATCTTCACGTCATTCTGGCCCTTCACGGGTCGGCCAGCAGCGGCAAACAGTGGCGCGTTTTGGCAGCATAGTCGAAACCGCTCGGCATCTTAAACCCGAATGCAGGAGGATTGACCATGCTCAACGAAAAGCTGGAAGGCGGCTGCGATTGCGGTGAGGTTCGGTATCGGCTGTTGGCCTCACCCTTGATCGTGCATGGGTGCCATTGTCGGAGGTGCCAGCGACAAACCGGCAGCACACATGCCGTCAATGCGTTGATCGAAGACGGCTATGTCCGGCTGTTGTCCGGCAATATCATCGAGGATATCGCCGAAACCCCATCCGGCAGCGGGCAGAGGATATCTCGCTGTGCAAACTGCCACGTCGCGGTCTGGAGCGAATACCTGCGGTTCGCCAAACGCGTGCCGGCCCCCATTCTGTTCATCCGCGCGGGCACTTTGGACCAGCCGCACCACCTTCCGCCCGATGTCTATATTCATACCGACAACAAACAGCCCCACGCGATTCTAAAAACAGGAGTGCCGTCTTTCGGAGCCTTCTACGATCTCAAACAAGTCTGGTCGGCAGAGAGTATGGAACGTCTTTCACGCGCTCACATAACTCCAAATCTCCGAAGCCAAGTGTCTTGATTGATCCGCCGAAACCCATACTACGGCACAGGACCTGTTTCACCTCTTGAAGCCCTGGCAATTTAGCCCGGGGCAGGGCTTAGATCAAAACCTGTATGTTGCTCCAAAGACAGGTCCTGACTGGTCGAACTCAAAGTCGTTCCCGTTGATCTCGTGCTCGAATGCGATATAGCGAAACCCACCTCGGAGCAGCCATTTTTCGTTGATGGCATAGTCGGCTGTTGCCAATATCTGCCATGTTTCGCTTCCGCTTCTGAACCCGCCGTAATCCACAAATCCTGTCGCGGCCCATTTGTCCGAGAACGTGTAACGCAGGCGCGCCGCGACGAGGGGATCAATCCAGTTGTCATTGGCGCTGAATGAGACACTAGGCGCTGCACCTGCGGTCAGGGTCAGTTCTGTCTCTGTCCGGAACCATCTGAAGCCACCGGCCGCGTCAATTTTGACCTTATCGCTCTCATATACCTGATATGCGAGATAGCCGCTGAAGAATTGTGTTCTGTCCGAAGTCTCAAGATCTGAAAAAGCGGGCCCGGGTGTGCTGTTGCTGAAAGAGAGGTCCGTAAAGTTATAGTCTCCGAGAATGCTCCACCGGCCATTGGATACGGAAAACGCGCCAAAAAAAGCCAAATCGAGGTTGCTCAGGGCATCTGAGAAGCTCAGACTACCTTCCAACGTTCCCTGAGGTGTTTGCAGAGAGATTTCTGTATCCGGAGTGAACAGATAGATCGTAGCCTCGGCGGTCCAGTCGTCAGCTTGTGCTGCAGTGGATGTCGCCGAAATTGCGGTGCAACTCAGGCACAGTGTTTTGATTGCCCACTTGAAATCCATGGTGCCCCTCTCATAGTTTTGTTGGGCCAAAGTCGCGAATAACTCACGCGTGGCCGCTGTGTCTTTTGGACCGCGTTGTTTCTTGTGTGTTTCACATGCTGCTGAGAAATCGGCTGGATGTAAAACCAAATTTTCACATAAGGTCTGCATCTGGCGCAAGATGATAAATGTTACGAGACACTTAAAAGCAATCCCATCTGATTGAGGGTCGCGGACTAATCAGGGACAGTTGCGCAGACCGTGACAAACTCTCCCGGAATGGCATAGCCACCTGCAGTGGTCCGGAAAAACGCGACCGAGTTCAGAAATTCGCGCCTGACATCAGCCATTGTAACGTCGTCAAAGCGTTTGACGGCCATTGCCACAGGGCCACCCAACATCATGGCGCGGCTCAGGTCGGCGGCGTTGATGAAGTTCAGTGTTTCGTTCTGGCGCGTTTCGCGGATATCCGTCAGACCTGCTGCTTCGAAATCTTTCCACAGTGCCCCCGGAGCCCCTGAAGCGAAGAACATGGGACACACTTCCGAGGCAACCCGCGCGTCTACAATCGGGAAAATCTCGGCCCAGCGGCAATTCTTGCGTTCTCCCCAGATGGTCGCGGTCACTTTGCCACCGGGGCGAACGGTCCGCGCCATTTCGGTGAGGGCTTTTCGGGGGTCAGGCACATACATCAGCCCCAGCGCGCAAATGGCTGCATCAAAGCTGTCGTCTTCGACATGCAGGTCTTCCGTACCCATTCTGGCGACCGAGACATTCGCGATATTCTGTGCATCGCAATGCTGTATGACCTGGCGTGTCATTTCTTCGGACAGGTCCGTCGCAAAAACCCGACCCGTCGGACCAACTGCGCGTGCAGCGCGCAGCGTTACCATTCCGGTCCCACATGCTGTTTCCAGAACGGCCTGACCGGATTGCAGATTGGCCATCTTAAGCAGCGTATCCTGCGCAGGTCGCAACGGATCCGACCAGTCAGCGTGATAGTAGGGTGCTGCCGCGTCCCAGCCATAGCGCTGAATCCTAAGCTGTAGTTTGGCATCCATCCCTTAGCCCTCCTGCGCGATCTGCAAATCAACCTGAACAGAATGCGGATCCTGCAATGCGATCAGCCACGGGTCATTCCGAAGCCCTTCGGCAACAACTTCGCCAAGCTCTGCTTTGGTCGCGGTGCTGGTCAGCGTGATCTTGAGCTGGATGTTTTCGGGGCCAGCCGTAACGCCGTCCATTCCAAACATTCCGCGATTGTCCCAATCCATGGTCAGATCCACAGCTATCTCGGACACTGGGACACCGTTCCGCTCTGCCGCGATGCGCAGGCCCATGACGATGCATGCGCTGAGACAGGCGCGTCCAAACACGCCCGGCGTAGGCGCCTGACCCGTTCCACCCATTATGGCCGGCATATCGCATGTCAGTACTGAACCGTCTTCACGGCAGGTTGTCAGAAAGCCGATTTCCGAGGTCGCGCGTGTATGTGTGCTTTGCCGCGCGGCAATCGGTTTGTGGACAAAAGCGCGCCGGTTGCGTTCCAGCGCGTTTGCGATGTCGGATGCAATTGCCATTTCAAGTCCCCCGTTGATTGCTTCTCATCTTCAGGTGCCCTTGAAACGCTGGCCAGAGTACAAAAAGGATCGAACCCGGTACAGAAAATGGACTGGATCGAAAGGGTAAGCCTGAATAGACTTAGCACGCGAGGAGGCGTGCCATGCCGAAGCAAAACAACATGCTTTTCTGTCCGATCAACATGGCCTGCGAGGTTCTGCAGCCGCGATGGACGATCCACATCCTGACAGAATTGCGCTGGGGCTCGACACGGTTCAACGATATCCGCCGCGGAATTCCCGGGATTTCTCCGACGCTGCTGGCAAAAAGGTTGAAAACCCTTCAATCGCAGGGTCTGGTTCGAAGGGTCGAAAACCCTGCCAATGGCACCATCGATTATATCCGTACCAATGCGGCGATCGAGCTTGACCCCATCATAACAGACTTGGGTAAATGGGCCTATCGCAATACCTCGGTTCAGGATCATAGCTGCAAGACGCAACCGTCGGCTTTTGTGTGGAACCTGCGCCTGAGTATTGACTGCACGGCGTTGCCGAACCGGCGTGTGGTGATGAAACTGACATTCCCGGAACAGGCTGCGGATCAGCGCGACTTCTGGATCATGTGCCGTCCTGGATTTGATGTCGATGTGTGTTTCCTTGATCCCGGCTTTGACGTGGATTTGTTCATCACCGCTGAGTTCGATGCACTGGTTTCAGCGTATTTCGGATATTCGAGGCTGGCGCATGAGATTTCGGCCGAACGCATAACCCTAATTGGTGAAACAGCGCTGGCCAAAACGATCGACCAATGGCTGATCCTCAGCTCCTATGCCCGCGATCAGGAAATCGATAGGCTTGTTGGTGCTCAATGATGCGCCACACTGTTTGGCTGATGGGGTGCCTGCTGGCGTTTGAAACACAAATGGGAACAAAGAATCCAAGCTCTGACGGCGAATTGGGACTTGGACGCCAGTTGGCAAGAAAGGGGGGAAATAGTGTGTAATTGTAATGTCAAATGGTGGGCGATCACGCCATGAATTCCCGCTCGGGAACCCTGGCATGCGCAAAGGTCGCGTGTTCCCAGTGCGGGATAGGCGCGGCTGCGGTTCACCCATCAAACCGGCTTGGGGCATCATAGTTCGGCGGACGATTCCCGACTCAATAGAAAGAGGGGCTGATCAGGTCCTGCGGTGGTCTAAATGTCTGCAATTCCTAGAGTAAATTTCCCTAACGCCTGCCGTAATGTTAGTGAATTTGGCTAAATCGCCAGTCAAGGCTTGCGTTAGAATTCATAGGGAACAATGGTGACTAAGAAGCGCGCGCAGGAACGTCTGTTTTCAATAACAACAAACAAGGGAGTGAAGAAATTGCTACATCGTAAGATATTACGGCTGAAGGCGATGGCCGCGACGGCGCTTTTGGCGCTGTCCGCCGCTGCCTCGGCCCAGGACGATAAGCCCAATATTCTGGTCATTTGGGGCGATGATGTTGGTCAGTCGAATATCAGTGCCTACACGATGGGGCTGATGGGGTATCAAACACCCAATATTGATCGGATCGCCGACGAAGGGATGATCTTCACTGACTATTATGGCGAGCAATCCTGTACTGCGGGCCGGTCCTCTTACATCATGGGTCAGTCGGTCTTCCGCACCGGCCTGTCCAAGGTTGGTCTTCCGGGTGCAGAGTTGGGAATGCGGGAAGAAGACCCGACGATTGCGGGTCTGCTGAAGGCGCAGGGCTATGCCACGGGTCAGTTCGGCAAGAACCACCTGGGCGACCGAGACGAGCATCTGCCGACAAACCACGGCTTTGACGAGTTCTTCGGCAATCTCTACCACCTCAACGCCGAGGAAGAGCCCGAGAACATCGACTATCCGGGCGATGCCGTGCTGGCAGACGGGCGAACCTTCCGTGAAGCCTTTGGGCCGCGTGGTGTGATCAAGTCGTCCGTCGATGGCCCGATCGAAGATACTGGCCCGCTGACCAAAAAGCGTATGGAAACGGTGGACGATGAAACCGTCGCGGCCGCCATCGACTTCATCAAACGCAAAGAAGCGGAAGGCGTTCCGTGGTTTGTCTGGTGGTCCGGCACCCGGATGCACTTCCGCACCCATGTTGCGGATGAAAAATGGCAGCGCGCGAATTCGATCGCGGGCAAGAATGTGGATGAATACACTGCTGGCATGATCGAACACGATCTGCATATCGGGCAGTTTCTTGAACTGCTGGACGAACTTGGCATCGCCGACAATACCATCGTACATTATTCCACGGACAATGGCCCGCATATGAATACGTGGCCAGACGCCGCGATGACGCCTTTCTTTGGTGAGAAGAACACGAATTGGGAAGGTGGCTGGCGCGTGCCGTCGATGGTGCGCTGGCCGGGCAAGATTTCGGAAGGGTCCGTCTCGAACGAGATCATGCACCATATGGATTGGTTGCCGACCTATCTGGCCGCTGCCGGGAACCCCGACATCAAAGAGCAATTGCTGGAAGGTGTAACAGTCGCCGAGGTTGGCGGTGGGCGCGATTATCGCGTGCATCTGGACGGCTATAACTTCCTTCCGCACCTGTTGGGAGAAGAGGAAGAGGGTCCCCGGAAAGAGATTTTCTATTTCTCGGACGATGGCGACCTGACAGCGCTGCGCTACGAAGACTGGAAACTGATTTTTCTGGAGCAGGAAGCTTACTCGACCTTCCGCGCATGGGCCGAGCCGTGGACCGAGCTGCGTGTGCCACTTATCTTCAACCTGCGGCGCGATCCCTATGAGCGCAGCTATCGCACGTCGAACACCTACTACGACTGGCTGATCGACCGGGCCTATCTGCTGGTGCCTGCGCAAGCCTATGTGGCGCAGTTCCTTGAGACTTTCCAGGAATATCCCCCGCGTCAGAAAGCGGCGAGCTTCAGTCTGGATCAGGTCATGCAAACCCTGACCGAGGTCCCCGGCACGCCGTAGGACAAGCGCTGCGGATGCTACGCGAAACCGCAAGCGCGAACTGAAGCGGCGTCGGGATGACTATGAAGGCGGAAGCAGTCTTTGACAAAACACTTCACCGGCACCTTCGGGTGTCGGTGAACGGAGTTGTAGCTTGATTTGGAATATTGCGGTGACGGATGCGCGAACAGCTGTAGAAAATCTGATGTCCCTCATGGGCGACTCGATCATCGGGCAAAGGGATGTGATCGAAAGACTGGTGATTGGTCTGCTGGCGAACGGCAATCTGTTGATCGAAGGTATGCCGGGACTGGCAAAGACGCGCGCGGTCAAGTCCTTGGCCAAGAATCTGGAAAGTGATTTCAGCCGTATTCAGTTCACCCCTGACCTGTTGCCATCCGACGTCACCGGCACCGAGGTTTACTATCAGACCAGCGAAGGATCTGAATTCAGGTTTGAGCCCGGGCCGATTTTTGCCAATATTGTTTTGGCTGATGAGATAAACCGCGCACCGGCCAAGGTGCAGGCCGCATTGCTGGAAGCAATGGAAGAACGGCAGGTGACCGTTGCTGGTACAACCCACAAGATGCCCCCGTTATTTATGGTGATGGCAACCCAGAACCCGGTCGAGCAAGAAGGAACATACCCTCTGCCCGAGGCGCAGATGGACCGATTTTTGATGCATGTTCTGGTGGATTATCCGCCGCCGGAAGACGAAGTTCAGGTGATCCGCCTTGTGCGCAACGAAGAGGCCGAGGTGACTAACTCCAAGCCCGCGGCAAAGGCGGCCAAACCCACGATGACGCAGGATTTGGTTTTTGCCGCACGCAGCGAGATATCCGATATCCACGTTTCAGACGCGATGGAACGGTACATGGTCGATCTGGTTGCAGCGACCCGCACACCGACCGACTATGGGGACAGTCTATCGCGCTGGATCGAACTGGGGGCAAGCCCGCGCGCCTCTCTGGCGCTCGACAAATGTGGACGTACCCATGCCTGGCTGAAAGGTCGCGATTATGTGGATCCTCAGGATGTACGCGCTGTGGCGGCCAATGTCTTTCGCCACCGACTGGGTCTGAGCTATGAAGCACAGGGGGAGGGGGTAACGCCAGATCAAGTTGTTGAGGAACTGCTGGCGCAGGTTGCTCTGACATGATGGCACGTGATGTTTGACAGGGCAGCACGCATCAGGGCTGGACTCGCTCCCAAACACGCGGCGCCCACGGAAAAGGACACGCGGGTGTCGGTCGATCTGGCGCATCTGCGCGGGCTTCAGGGGCAGGCACGGTCCCTCAACTTTTTGCCGCGCCAGCCGTCGAACAGTGTGCTGAATGGTCGCCATGCCTCTCTCATGCGGGGCCGCGGGCTCGCGTTTGAAGAGCTGCGTGGATACCTGCCGGCGGATGACGTTCGCTCGATCGACTGGAAGGTGACGGCGCGCATGGGGAAACCTTATGTGCGTGTGTTTACCGAAGAAAGGGATCGCCCGGCCTTGATCGTGGTTGATCAGCGGATGTCGATGTTCTTCGGCTCCTCCCTGAACATGAAATCCGTCACGGCCGCCGAATGTGCGGCATTGGCGGCGTTTCGCATACTCGACCAAGGGGATCGGGTCGGCGGGATCGTATTCGGAGATGAGATCATTGCGGAAATCCGGCCTCAGCGTAGCCAGTCTGCCCTGAACCGGTTCCTGCAGGCCATAGCATCGGCAAACGCCTTGCTGCGCGCGTATGCCCCGGATGTCACGCCTGTTGGCTTGAATCGCGTACTCGCTTCGGTCAATCGGATCGCCTCGCGTGACCACCTGATCATCGTTTTGTCGGACTTCGATATTGTCGATGACACGACCCGTAAACTGGTCCGGGGGCTGGCACGCCACAATGATCTTGTTCTGGGACTGGTAACGGATCCGATTGCCGACGAACTTCCCCGGGGCTTGAAGTTGACCATTTCAAACGGAGAGCTGCAGGCCGAAATCGATACGGGTGAAAAGACTGTGCATCGCAATCTTGCCGAGATGGCGCGCGGTAGAATTGCCGGTGTTCTGGATTGGAGCCGCACCTTGGGCGTGCCTGTCCTACCGCTGTCGTCCGCGCAAGACAGCCTACAACAAATGCGTCGATTGATGGGCATTCCGGTAAGATGAACGAAACTGCTGATATCGCGCCTGTAACGCTGCTCGATTTGATCGAGCAACTCGTCCCGCCTCAAGAACCACCTGCTGTGTCAATGATGCCCCAGACCTGGGGTTGGGGCGTTCTGATGGTCATGGTTTTGGGGTTGGCGATCTATTTTTTCCAGCGGTGGCGCGCGCACTATCGGGCCAACGCTTACCGCCGTGACGCGTTGGCTGCGCTTGATGCTGCCCGTTCGGACCCGGCGGCCATCGCCGAAATTCTCAGGCGGTGCGCTTTGGTGGCATTCCCGCGCAAAGGCGTCGCTGGCATCAGCGGGCAGGACTGGCTTGGGTTTCTTGACCGTACCGGAGGAACAACCGTTTTCACCGAAGGCGGCGGGAAGGCTATATCGCACGCCCCCTATACAAACGCCCCGCCCACAGACGCCGGTTTGCTGGAAGCTGCGAAAAACTGGGTTCGGAACCACAAGCGGGAGGACTAAGGTGATCGGGTTGGGTTTCCCCTATGCTTTGCTTATGTTGCCCCTTCCGTGGTTCATCTGGCGGTTCCTTCCAGCACGTAAGGAAAAGGTGCCAGCGCTTCGGTTTCCATTCTTTCGAATGATCGTCGCAGCTGCGGAAACCACGCCCGCAGCCGGAGCCGTGGTATTGCGTAGAACCCGGTTACAGATGACCTCGGCCATCGCCATCTGGATCCTCCTTGTGCTGGCATTGGCGCGGCCCGAACATCTGGGTGCGCCGATCGAAATCACCCGCTCTGCAAGGGATGTTGTTCTGGCTCTTGATATCTCGGGTTCGATGGACACTGTGGATTTCGAAATGCCGGATGGAACCCGCGCGCAAAGACTGGCAGCCGTGAAACAGGTCGTTCAGGATTTCGTTGCCCAACGCGACGGCGACAGGATTGCGCTGATCGTTTTTGGAACCCGCGCATTTCTTCAAGCGCCCCTGACCGAAGATCTGGAGACGATCAGCGAACTGGTCGGCCAGACCGAAGTTGGAATGGCCGGACCGAACACCGTCATCGGCGATGCAATCGGACTGGGGATCAGAACCTTCGAGATCAGCGAGGTGGAACAGCGCCTCATGATTCTGCTGTCTGACGGCAGTGACACAGGCAGTCGTATGAGCCCGCTCAACGCATCTGAAATTGCCCGCGAGCGGGGCGTTGAGATCCATACCATCGCCGTGGGGGACCCCAACGCGTCAGGCGAAAACCGCGTTGATGCGCAGGCTTTGTCGGATATCGCTGCACGAACGGGGGGCAGCGCGTTTTTTGCATCGGATACCGAAGCGCTCACGGCGGTTTACGACCGCATCGACGAACTGGCCCCTCGGCTGGTGGAACAGATTTCGTATCGCCCGCGCACGCAACTTGCGTCCTACGTGTTGGGATTGGCGTCCTTGTTGGGCGTGCTCACACTGGCGTACCTGACACTCCGGCACGGCAGGCGGAGCATGGTGTAATGGAGCAGATCGCGACCGAACTCACCCTCTTTGTCGAAGCGTTTCACTTTATTCGGCCGCTATGGCTGATATTAATCCTGCCATTGGCCATCATGTGGTGGCTGAATCGTCGTGCTTTTGTGCGAACGGATCCGGTGTCAGACCAAATTGCACCCCACCTGCGAAAGGCGCTGACGGTGGGGGCGACGGCGCGCAGAAAACACCTGCCGATTGATCACACCGCGCTGCTTCTGATGCTGATGATCACGGGCGCGGCAGGCCCGACCTGGACGCGACAGGTGGATCCGTTTCTGGCGCAAACGGTGCCGCTTGTCATCGCGCTGGAAGTCGCGCCATCGATGACCACAACAGACCTGTCACCCGACCGTCTGGAGCGTGCGAAGTTCAAAATCCGGGACTTGTTGGACCTCCGAGCCGGTGGTCGGACGGCGCTGGTCGCGTATTCGGGCACGGCGCACCGCGTCTTGCCGTTCACCGAGGACCCGCAAGTCATGTTGCCCTATCTCGAGGGGTTGGCACCGCAAGTCATGCCGAAAGATGGCTCCGATATCCTAGAGGCATTGGATTTGTCGCTTGATTTGCTGGCCTCGGAACAATCGGGGGGCGTCTTGTTTGTTACTGATGGCGTAAGTCCGGCAGAGGCAGATCAGCTCAATACCACCGAGCGGGCTACGGTTGCTGTGCTGGCAATGTTACCGGACGCGATCGGTGACAGAGGTCTGGATGCACTGAGCCTACCCGTCGTTCGGGCAACACCGGATGCATCGGATATCACCCGTTTGGACCGTATATTGAACACGGATTACCGCCGGGCCACATTGCAAAATAGTGAGCAGCCTTGGGAAGATCGCGGTTGGTGGCTGGCTTTTCCTGCCGTTTTTCTGGCGCTCATCTGGTTCCGAAAGGGTTGGACGATGCGGTGGTCTGCGCGGGCACTGGCCTTTCTGGTCACCGTACATCTGCCCGCGCAGGCGCACGCGGATGGTGTGGTGGATTGGTTTCTGACGCCCGATCAACAAGGATACCGTGCCTTTCAGAACAATCAGTTTCCAAAGGCGGCGGACGCGTTTTCTGACCCGCTTTGGAAAGGACATGCACAGTATCGTGCGGGCCGGTATGAAGATGCCGTCAATACTTTGCAGCAGCTCGACACGCCCGAGGCCTCTTTCACGCAAGGGTTGGCCCATATCAAGAACCGCCAATACCGGGACGGCGTGCGCGCATTTGAGACGACGCTTGAGCGGGATCCGAACTTTCCCGGTGCTGCGCAGAACCTGCAAACCGCGAAAGAGATCGTGGCCTATGTAGAAGACGCAAGAGAAGCATCAGACACGGGTGAAGACACCGGAATAGGGGCGGATGATGTTGTTTTCGATAACGAAGACGCGCGTGGAACGGACACGCAAACCGACCCGCAACCAAAAGGAGAAGCTGCAATCCTGAGCACCGAGCAATGGATGAATACCGTCGACACAAGCACCGGCGATTTCCTGCGCCTGCGGTTCCAGTTCGAGGTGAACACCAATTGATACGTGCACTGATCATATGCTTACTCGCGCTGACGGCGAACCAGCATGCCGCGGCTCAGAACGCCCTCGAACCTCAGGTGACTGTCGCGCTGGACTCTGAACAAGTCATACCAGGGCAGGCCGCAGACCTGCGTATCACGGTTCTGGTTCCGACATGGATGACCAAGCCCGTTTTGTTTCCCAGTTTTGAGGCCCCGAATCTAAACGTTCGGCTCCCCGAGCGGGCCACCAACCCCATTAGCCAAGCCGTAGATGGCGAGACATGGTCCGGCGTCAGTCGCCGATATCGGATCATGCCGATGGTGCCCGGTCGCATTGAGGTCCCTTCGCAGGAATTGGTCGTAACTTGGGCCGATCCTGAAACAAACGCCCCACGCGAAGACCGTATTGGCATCGATCCGGTCATGATCACAGGCGTACTGCCGGAAGGTGCAGAAGGACTGTCCCCTTTTATCGGAGCCACCAGTTTGACGCTGACCCAAGACGTTTCGAGGGATCAGGAACCGCTCGAACCAGGCGACAGTGTTACGCGAACTGTTACAGCTATGGTCGAAGGGACATCGCCCATGTTCCTGCCGTCACTCATTCCTACGCCACCGATCGAAGGGATCGCCACGTACCCTTCCGAGCCCGTTCTGACCGAAACAGAAACGCGCGGGTCTTTAAGCGGAACACGCGTTGAACAGGTCACGTATCTCGCGCAGACCGGTGGAAACGACCAAGCAGATAGCATTACCTTGGAGTGGTTCAATCTGGAGACCGGGGAAGTAGAAACCGCGACCTTAGACGCCATTTCGCTGGTCGTGGATGCGCCCGTCAAACGCGATCTCTCTGAGAGGGCCTTGCGAATGGTAGTTCTGGCTGTCGTGGTGCTTTTGGCGCTTCTTTCCGCCCTCCTGATTGTCCGGAAACGGCTCTTGTCATACTGGAGGCGCAGCCGAGCCGAACGCCATGCGCGTATTTTGGCCTCTGAAGCCTATGCGAGAACGGCATTGTCCAACGCCATACGTGGCCGGGATTATGATGCAGTTATCAAAGCGATGGACGTTTGGTGTGAGCGGTTGTCCCATGACGATCCGCTGCAAGATGCTGCGATCCGCGCCGCCCTAGACCGCATCGGCGCGGAACTGTTCGGCCCGTCAAAAGTCGGCCCTAACGCCGCCTCCTGGCCCGAGTTGGAGGCCGCGCTCCGGCGATATCGTCGCAAGGCACCTTGTGCAGGTTCTCCGAACGCACTTCCACCGCTCAATCCCGCAAGCTATTCCGGCAGGAGAATTTGATGATCCGTTTACCTTGGCTTCCACGGCTTTCGGGCTTTGTCTTGCGACATCTGGTATGGTCCTACAACAGCCTGAACAAGAAGCGGAGCCCTACGGCGTGGTCTGGGATGTATCCCGAGAACAGTGGGATCATGTCTATCCGGATGCGGTGTTATCCCGGAAGCCGGACCGCATTAGACTGGCCGCTCCCAGAGCTGGAGCGGGCGGAGGGCCGTATTATGAAACGCAGAGGGAACCCGATGAAACAGAATCTCCTATCCATCGCTATGGCCTGCGTAACGCTTGTTGTCTCGCCCTTCTCGGCCGGGGCGGAAGAAAGGCCAAAGCTCATTCTGCAGATAACCGTTGACCAGCTGCGTGGAGACTTGATCCTGCGCCATCAGGATCAGTTCGGTGAAGGTGGTTTTCGCTATCTGATGGAACAAGGCACATATTATCGAAACGCACATCATACCCATGCGAACACGGAAACCATTGTAGGCCACACAACTCTGGCAACTGGTGCAAACCCGGCAGCGCATGGCATGGTCGGCAACCTCTGGTATGATCGTGCTGCCGGACGCACGGTCTATAACATTGAGGACCCCGACTATTCGATTTTGACCAGTGGAGCGGATGTCGATGACGCGACCGAAATCGACCCCACACAACGCGCCGCAAACAGCGATGGCCGCTCACCACGCGCGATCCTGACCTCGACCTTTGGTGATGAATTGATCATCAGCACGGCCGGGCAGAGCAAGGTGTTCGGCGTCTCGATCAAAGACCGGGCTGCTGTTGCCATGGCAGGGCACGGGGGGAAGGCCTTCTGGTTTTCCAAGGCCGTCGGCCAGTTTGTGACCAGCAGCTACTATTATGACGCCTATCCAAGTTGGGTTGAGGATTGGAATGCACAGCAACTGCCGCAGAGCTTTAGCGGCCAGACCTGGCAATTGTTGCAGCCCATCGAAACCTACCTGTTTGGAGCGAAGGATGATCAGGAATGGGAACCGGATTTTGCTGATTTCGGTCGTACATTTCCGCACCCGCTGGGAACCGTGGATGACAAGTTTTTTACGACACTTCTGACGCTGAGCCCGTTTGGGGATCACATCACAGCCGACTTTGCCAAAACGCTTATTGACGCTGAAAATCTGGGGGATGATGCAGTCACCGACTATCTCAGCGTCAGCTTCTCCGTGGCCGACTATGTCGGGCATTTCTTCGGGCCGTCCAGCTTGGAATACGAGGATAACCTGCTGCATCTGGATCGCACTCTGGCCAACCTTTTTGCCTATGTCGACGATCAGGTAGGGCTTGAAAACACACTGATCGTGCTGTCATCCGATCACGGTGCACCCGAGGCCCCCGGCTATCTTGCATCGCTTGGAATACCCGGCGGCAACGTGTCGCCTGACGAATGGGACGCTGCGCCAGCACTGGCGCGTATCCGGGATCGCTTTGGCATAACTGGTGATTTGTTCGAAGGGTATGACCATCCCTACCTGACCCTCTCAGAGGCAGTTCGTAACAATCCGGATATCGATCAGTCCGAGCTGGAGACAGCCATTTCGCGAGAACTGGTCGCATTTGAAGGGGTCGCCTACGCCGTGCCGACATCCCGCTTGCGCGATGCATCCCTGCCGCAGAATGCACTGACACAAGCCATCCTGAACAACTACAACCCGGATCGTTCTGGCGATATCCACGTCGTTTTCCAACCCGAGTGGTTCATAAACGATATGGATGGGCTCTCTGTAACTGTGACCCATGGATCGCCGTGGCGTTACGATACCTATGTTCCGATAATATTCGCCGGATTCAACATAGGTGCCGAGACCGTGTCGCGGCCTGTGCACACGATAGATGTGGCGCTGACATTGTCACAAATTGCCGGAACCCGTCCCCCGTCGGGCGCGACTGGGGGTGTCTTGTATGAGGTAGTAGACCATTAGGCGCGTTGTTCGAAGTGGCGGTGGGGTATTTGCTGCGAAGTTCTGATTTTCAGTGCGCACCGCGCTTGGATCGGTCACGCGGCTAAAAAGCCCACTTTCCTCGAAACCAAACCCTGATTCAGATGAAAGCTTGCATCATAATTTGACCAAATTAAGCAAGCATTTGGCTTGAAATCAAATGAGCTCGGACCCTTTCAGCCCAATATTGGATGTCAGTACCGTTGGCGGTGCCTAACCAGTTGCAGACACAAGGGTGGAGGAGCGGTCATGAGGCCCGAAGCAGTAAGTGCTGTGGAAGTCATCAGCATGTATTTGAACAGACACTACGAAGCAGATCAACGCGCCGATGGGATGGTGGAGATGCTCTTGGAGAACGCGATTTCCAGTTCTGATTTTTGGCCATTGCTGCATGGGCTTTGGGGTGGTTTTCAAAAGATCGACCACACCATGTTTGTTCATGCAATGGATGTCGAAAAACGGAAATCGTGTTGGATGCCGACAACCGGATGGCATCGTCTTCCCAAGGAAATCACGGTGTATCGTGGTCAAAGCTTGCAGAAGGAAGTTGGATTGTCTTGGACCACCAGTTTTCATGCGGCTGCGGACTATGCGATCGGAAACAACGGAAGGTCGATCAAAACACCCATTATCCTTGCGACCAAAATCGACAAGAAAGCTGTCGCAATGGTCATAGAGAACGAAGCTCCGAATGATTTGGTCTTATGGAAAGCACCAAGGATTTCTGATTGTATCATAAAGCAGGTTTCACCCGTCACACACTGATGAACAGCATAGCCTCGAGAGCCCAGGATTACGGGCCCCACAGAAGTGTCTATACTCTCAAGCTGATGTTCTAAAATCGGGCGACGGGTCTTCGCCCGCAATACATGGTTTGGCCCGACCGGTCACTCTGCGCTCATTCCGAGATGGTCGCGCCAAGGGACGAATTCGCAGGGGTTGGTCTGATCGATATCCGAAGCTTCGGTCATCTGGTGCCAAGGAGGATTTTGAACAAAGAGCCAGAGCTGGCCTTGACCAAGGCCGGTTGCGATATAACGCTCCATCCCGATCAGCCTACTGGACATATAGCTTTGTTCATCCAAGCGAAAACGAGTTCGCAATCAAAATAGCTTCTCATTTCCCAGTTTGACATTAGGCTGGAACCGATGTTCCGACAGCTCCTACCCATATCGGCACTACTTCTTGGATCAGGCCTTCTTCTGTTCGCAGGTGGGGTCCATGGCCTGATACTTCCGGTTCGGGGCTCTTTCGAAGGGTTTTCTGCCAGTGCACTGGGTCTTTTGGGAACGGGGTGGGCAGTCGGATATGTAGCTGGATGCCTTGTTGCACCAAGGCTGGTTGGAGCAGTGGGACATATTCGCACCTTCGGCGTCATGTGCGCTCTCGCTGCCGTAACGATCCTTTTCCAAGCTGTGGTAGTAGAAACATGGGCCTGGATACCATCGCGCGCAGTTTCAGGTTTTTGTTTTGCGGGCGCTGCAATGATCGTCGAGTCTTGGCTCAACGACAAGGTTGAACCCAATACGCGTGGTACGGTCTTTGGCATCTACACGATGGTTAATCTGGGTGCGGTGACAGCCGGTCAGATGGCTATCTCACTGGGAGATGCAAAGGGTTTCATCTTTTTTGCCATTGGCGCGATGGTGTATTGCTTGGCGCTGATACCAACAGCTCTGTCAACTTCGGCATCGCCCGCTCCGCTGACATCTGTGCGTCTCGACCTACCAGCGTTGTGGCGAAACTCACCCGTTGCGGTCGCAGCTGTCTTTCTTGTTGGCATTTCTAATGCAGCATTTGGGACACTTGCTGCGGTGTATGCTGATCGCGTGGGGTTATCACTGACTGCAATTGCCTTGTTCGCAAGTATTCCGGTTTTGGCCGGAGCTTTTGCGCAAATCCCGATTGGATTTGCAAGTGATCGAATGGACCGCCGCAAAGTCTTGCTGTTTACAGCGGTCGTGGCGCTCGCTTCTGACCTGGCTTTCGTCCTTCTTGCGCCAGAGTCGCGTGTCATAAACCTTGCTTTGGTCGGGATATTCGGCGCTGCAATTTTTGCGATGTATCCGGTCATCGTTGCGCACGCGAATGACCATGCGCCACCAGGCACGTCGATCCAGGTTTCAGGCGGGCTTTTGATGGTTTTCGGCTTAGGTTCGATCGTCGGGCCGTTGATCGCTGGTTTGGCGATGGCCGGGCTCGGGCCGCAAGGTTTGTTTCTGACAACCGTCGTAGCGCATTGTCTGATGATCCTGTTCACGATCTGGCGCATTCTCTCTAAGTCGGCCGTTCCCGAGGACGAGAAGACGGCATTCCGGGTCAGCGCCCCTGCCAGGGTGGTTACGCCTGAAACTGCCGCACTTGCTGCTGGTGAAGATGAGGCAATTTCGCTTGCTGAAGCCGAGATCGAGTTGGGCACCCCATCGGATGTGACGGATCCGATGGGGTCAAGAACAAATTCTGAAGACAGGCAGTCGTGATCTTTTTCAGTGCATGAGCAGCGCGATGTTGGGCCACCCCCGGCGTCATTGGAGCGCTTTGAGGATTTTCCTATCACTCGTCAACAACACGAAACTCACCGGAAGGTGCGTCAGTAGGTGGCTCTTCGAACTCATTTGAAATCAAACCGCGACGGATGAGCTCACGGATGGCCGCCGCTCTGGACGGCAATCTGTTCTCAAACCGCCAATCATCGATAGCCTTAAGCTCTTCTAAGTCGAGCATCAGTTGCAGTTTTTCGGTGCGCTTGGGTGGTCGATTTTGATCTGACAATGATATGACCTCAGTCGCTTACGTCACTTACTCCATGCATGTATAGCAATGCGCCTGCGTGTCTACATCCATGTTGGCATGTTGAGCTGGATACCCAGGATCATGAAATACCCCATGATACGCCTGATACGTATCGTAAGTATATGAAATTATTTGATAAAAAGTAAAAACTGCTTATGTTCCCCTCTATAAACAACGCAACGGAGTGGAAATGCTACAGCAAGTATTGAAGTCTGAAGTTCAGGAAGAAACGAATGATACGGGCATCGATAAGGATGCATGGATCGCTAATGCAGTGACGGAAGTTCTGGCCGATACCATGGTTCTCATGGTGAAAACGCAAGGCACGCACTGGAACGTAGTGGGTCCGCTGTTTCTGCCGATCCATGAACTGACAGAACGTCAATATCGCGATCTGTTCGAAGCCACTGACGAACTGGCTGAACGTGTGCGCGCGCTGGGTCAGGTGGCACCGATTTCGTTCACGGACATGATCAGCCAAGCCAAACTGACCGAAGAAGAAACGGTCAAAGACGCAGAGGGCATGATCAAACAATTGGTCGCGGACCACGAAGCGATAGTTCGAAACCTGCGTGACACCGCCGCGACTGCGGCGCGTTATGGCGATGGGGCTACAGAAGATCTGATGAACGCCAGAATGTCGAAGCATGAGGAAGCAGTCTGGATGCTGAAGGCGATTGTTGCAGCCTGATAGTCGGATTTCGCCGAATTGAACCAGTGTTTGAGAAGAAAGGATAAATGATGACACGAGTTGGGTACGAAAAAAAGGCGCAGCTGCAACTGGATAGCTGGAATGCCCAAATTGACGTTCTCGAAGCTAAATTGAAAGTGGCGGAAGCGGATGCCAAAATCGAACTCGAAGAACAACTTAGTCAACTCTACGAGGTAAGGTCCGATGCCGAAGCGCAGCTGAAGGATCTGAAATCGACGAGCGACGAGGCTTGGGAAGATGTCAAAGAAGGCTACGAGGCCGCCTGGGGCGATATGCAGAATGCCTTGAAACAGGCCGCCGACCGGTTTGCGTAACGTATCTGGCTGGGCGTTTGCACTTAGGTCGAATTAATGATGGTGGGCGGAGCGTAAACGCTCAGAAATTGGCTGAGATGATTGCGTCCCGCGACCGTCATGCTCTGTGACCAGACACTGCCACAAATGCGCAGGTTGCTTGCGCAATACGAAGGCTCTGCGACCTGCGTGCTTTTTGATGGTTTGGATGGGAGTTACGCAAACCGATGCGTGAACTCCGGCAATGGTTTTGGGTCGATACTGACACGTGGAGTCTGAGACTTCGAACGCCAAGTAACGCAACGACGGCAAGCAAATCGGCTGCGGCCCTGATATCAGGCGACTTGCTACAGGTCGACAATAGGGCGGCAGCTCTTAAGCCATGATCAGCCTTGCGTCATTCGCAAGAAATTGTACGCCCGAGAAGACGACATCGATTTCGGGTTTTTCCTTCCGCATCGATTGCGTCCATCGACCAGCCGCCATCTGCTCTCAGGCTCAACATCAAGAAGCCGAAATCGCTATTGCTCACAACGGTGCTTGCCAGGCTGCCAGCCACTTCGACGTTGGTCGCATGATCCGTGGGCATAGGATCCAGTTGAGTTCCTCCATTGCCACTTATCCCTTGCACCGGACCGTCCAGCATATCGATCGCCTGAAAAGCGTGGATATGCCCTGACAAAACCAGGCTGACTGTTTCTGGAATAAGTCCTCCGAACGCTGCCCGCTGGGTATCGTCACCATCAATCAATTCCCCGAAAGCATGCATGTTCACCCAAAGTGGCCGGTGCGTGAGAAACCAGGCTTCGCCGCTGGTTCTTGCAAACAGGTCTTGGGCCATTCGCCGGTAGACATTTGTCAGGTCGGGGCTGCTTTGCGGGGCCGGTCCAGCGGACGAGTCAAACGCAATCAGACTAAGACCATCGACAGAAACGACCCACGGCAGGGTTACAACGGGGCAACTAAAGGGACGAGCCCCGGCTTCGAAGTACCGGAACCACCCTTTATCGCCGCGTCCGCAGTTTTCGTGATTGCCTCGAAGAAATAAGAACGGGACGCGCCTGAGCAGACCTTCCGCCGGGTCCAACCAGTCCGCAGCCCAGGAGTCGAAGGTGTCACCGAAAGGAGATCCGCCGCATTTTTCTGCGTCTGGGCATTGCGATGCCCGATACAGGTAGTCGCCAACATGGATAACCAGATCCGGAGATCGGTCTGTGATCTCCTCCAGAATGGAACTCAAGGGCCAAGCGGTTGGATCATTGCAGTTCTGTACTCTGCCGCCGCGAATTCGGCACCCGGTATCCCCGATCACGGCAATCCGTTGCAAGCTTGGATTGAGCGTGGGCAGCGGGGTTCCTTCCAGCAGTATCTCGCGAACCAGTTTTGACGCGTGGTATTCGCAAACCAGATGCGGGAACTGGTCCTCGGGCATCGCTCGCTTTTTCATCGCAACAGCCTGCCCATCGATTTGCAAAAGGGGGCAGTCAGGCGAGGCAGAGATTGCTCTTACAATAATTTGGTCATCGGGTCCGAGTTGGACCCAATGATGCAGCACGTCGGCTTTGGAAGGTAAAACAGCAAAACACAGCCAAACCCACGCCCCAAAAACGAGTGAAGCGGTTCTCGTCAACATGCCGGCCCCCTTTCCGAAATTGATGCAAGGTTAGGGAAGGGGCTCTGTATGTCCAGTGATTATCCTGCGCCGTGGACGCGAGCGGGCCGAGGATTCAGGCGGTTCCAACCGGTTGCCTGTCAGGTCTCATGTCATCGGGGCGCATCGCGATGTAATGTTCAAGCTTCGCCTTGATGCCCCCGAACTCCGGATCGTCAAACAGATTGTTCTGCTCACAGGGATCTGAAACCAGATCATACAGTTCACCTGCACCCGAGTTCAGTTCCACCGTCATCTTGTGTGTTCTTGTGCGTACAGTACGCAATTCCAGCGCCATACCCACGCGCCCCGGCAGCAGACCCCATTCGTTGAGTGCAAAGTCACGACGCCCTTTGTTCTCTAGCACATCGCGCAGGCTTGTGCCGTGCTGTGTCTGCAGTGGTGCAGCATTGCCGTAGTCCATGAAGGTTGGTCCCAGATCGAGGGTTGAAACCGGCTCGTCCACCGCCTGTCCAGCTGGGATGCCGGGCCCTCGAACAATCATGGGAACCCGCAACAGCCCCTCGTAGTGCATCGGTCCTTTCAGTATCAGCCCGTGATCGCCCAGCCAGTCGCCATGGTCCGAGATGTAGATAACGATGGTGTTCTCATCCAGACCGGCTTGTTGCAGGGCAATCAGCATGCGACCGACCTCGTGGTCAATATAGGCAATTTGACCATAGGTATTGGCAATTATCTCGCGCAGTTGTTCATCTGTTTGCGGGGCAATCCGGCTGTATGCCTTGCGCACATCAGCGAACTTCGGATCCGCCGGTTCGTTCTCAATCGCCGCAAGATGCCACCACGGCTTGCCGTCAAAGTCTCGTGTTCGATTGGGTGGCAGATCTACCTCTTCAGGCTTGTGCAGCCATGACCAGGGTTCGGGGCAATCAAACGGGTGATGCGGATCAGGAAAGCTGACCCAGGTGCAAAATGGCGTTTGGGCGTCCCGGCCGTGATTAAGCCACTCGATGAACCGATCTGATGTCCAGCTTGTATTGTGGAATGCTGTCGGCAGTTTCGAATGCCAGGTCTGGGCCGCATCCCTTGTGTCACCCGCATTGTCCCACATCAGTTTGGTGCGGTCATCCCCACGTCCGTCAGCGTGATAGAACCGTTCATAATGCTGTCCCAGCGGCGGTTTTACGGGTGCCCACCAATTATGCCCGACCAGCATTAACTCAACGTGCTGAAAACCCATGTAGGGCCCATTCCACCGCTCATCATAGTCAGCCCCGGATTGAAGGCATTCCGGTGTGCCGGTTGGCTCGTAGGTGTGATAGGTTGAAAAATGCGCCTTTCCGAAAAAGCTGGTCTGGTATCCAGCCGCTGCCATTGCACCGGCCCAGCCCTTTTCCCCGACATTAGGATCAAGGTCGATGCCGTTGTCATGAACCCCGTGCGTGCGACATAGCTGCCCCGTCAGAATCGACGCCCGTGCTGGCTGACAGACCACGGACGGCGTAATACATGACGTAAAGTAGGTTCCGTCGTTGGCTAACTGGTCCAGATGCGGTGTCTTGACGTTACGCCCCATGAATCCAAAGCAGTCCGCACGTTGCTGGTCGGCAGAAATCAAGAGGATGTTCGGGCGGCTCATATTTGGGGCTCCGTACGAGAACGATTGGAAAGGAAGACGACGGTCACGGCGAGAGCCATAAAAATGGCGGCGATGGGATTGGTGAACAGGAACCACGCGTCGCCGCCGGTTGCGGCAAAGGCCTGGCGCGCGGTTTCTTCAAGATTGCCGCCGAGGATGAACGCAATCACAAAAGGCAGAGGCGACATGCCCAACCGCCGCATCAGATATCCAAGGACTCCAAACCCGACTGCAAACCAGATCGCGGACATGCGTGCCTCTTGCACGTAGATAGCGGTGAACGTCAGCAACAGAACCACGGGCAGCAGGATGTGTTTGGGGATATGGATCATGTGACCGACAATCCGCATGAACCCGCCACCAATGGTCCAGTTGAGTAGATTTGCAAGCATCATGACCGTAAACAGGCCAAAGGCCATGACCAATTCCGGATTGATGCTGCCTGTTGTGAACTTGAAAACCGACGGCCCGGGATTGAATCCACCGATACTGTCCGCGGCAAGGATAAGAAACACTGCAGCGGCATTTCCCGGAATGCCGAGACTGAGAACTGGGATAAGGTTCGCGCCCGAGACGGAACTGTTGGCGGCCTCGGTGGATGCAATGCCTTCTGGCGCCCCATTGCCAAACTGCGTTGCATCTGGGGTTTTCTTGGCGTGACGTCGACTTCCGGTGGTGAACCCAAGTGTCGCGGCCAGCGTGCTACCGACGCCCGGCAAAGCACCAATCGCCGTTCCGATCATGGCCGAGCGCGCAATGTAAGGCGCAATACGAAGCAGGTCAGCACGGTGCAAACGTTGATCGCCGGTTTCCGTGTATTGGGGCTGCGCTTTGGTAAAGCGGTGTTCGTGCCACAGGTCCTCGATGGATTTGAACACTTCGCCAAGGATCAAAACGCCTAGTATGGCCGTTGCAATCGGAAATCCCTGCGCCAGAGTTTGCGATCCCATTGTCAGGCGTGGATAGAAGTCTTCGCCCGTTCCGATGTACACCGCCAGCAGGCCAAGTCCCATGGAAATCAGCCCCTTACCCACTGAGTCCCCGATGACCGAGGCGATGAATGCAAGCGACAGGATCAACAGAGCTGTTTTCTCTGGCAGGTCCAGATAGGCTTCGACCAGTACAGCCAAGAATGGTGCACACAGGACCAAAACAATATCCGAGAACGTGTCCCCTGAAGCCGAGCTTACATGAGCGACCTTTAGTGCTTTGCGGGCCTTGCCTGCCTGCGTCATCGGATAGCCGTCCAGTGTGGTCATAAACGCGTCCGGTGTGCCTGGCGTGTTGAACAGGATCGCGGGAACGGCTCCTCCGATTGTGGCGCCTTTCATGATCCCGATCAGAAAGCCCATGACGGGCAAAAGCGCGTCTTGCGAGAATCCGAAGATTGAAATCAGGATTGGCAACGAGATCGCCATCGCCATCGGACCGGCCAACCCCGGCGTTGCCCCCACAGCGATGCCCAGAAGGAACCCGAACAAAACCATGACCGGTGTCACCGGAACACCAATGCCGGCAATCGCGAACAGGTCCGGGCCCTGAAACACGGCCCCGACGCCGAGTTGGATATAGGTCCAGACCTCCATCATACGTCGCCGTTGGGTGGCAGCAACAGGTCATCAAACGGGACATCATACAGCAGGATCAACAGCGCACTTGCGATGACGCCAACCACCACTGCCCGGTAAGACGGACGTCCTTCGATCAGCGCGATCAGCGCGGCAATCATCACTGTGCCGCCAAGGAAGAACCCGACCATGTTCCAGGGTGCTGTCGTGCGCAGCGATGCATAGCTTTCCCCGGGGCCAAATAAGGCCACCGCAGCTGGTCCCGACCAACGCATGATTGTGAAAGTCAGCAAAAGCAGCCCAAGTAGCATCGCCAGATAACGCAGATTGGTCAGACGCATGCGCCCGTCCATCGCCGTTGCGCGCTGTAAGAGCAGCAAAAATCCTCCAACACCTATGAAACCTGCAGCGAGTGTGGGGGCAAGTGCGTCACCGATCGTCACCTGACGGCGCACCTTTTCGATCAGACCCGTTCCGGTATCCAAGGGAACCCAGACCAAAGCGATCACCAAAGCCGCCACGATGGCGACAAGCGCGACGACGCGATTTGTATGGTTTTCCGGGGACATACGCCTGTCTCGCTGAACCAGAATGACTGTGGCGAAGTGTGGTTGCCCCGCCAGAGGGCGGGGCAATCATGTTATTCGGACGCCGCCTCCAACAACGCGCCGGCCTCAACATACTCGGCCTGCAAACGTTCTTGCAACGCGTCGCCCGACTGGATCAGCGGGCCGCCAAAGGCTTTGGTGATCATCGCGTTGGACTTCGTGCCTTCGGTTGAGATAGCCGTACCGATGGCCGATGCCAAAGCGTCCCGTACCTTCGGATCCATGCCGCCGGGGCCCACAAAGACAAAGGCACCGTCAGAGTTGAACTCGACACCCAGATCCGCAAATGTCGGTGCGTCCGGCGTCTGTTTCAGGGGCTCGGACAGCGCCGAGGCCAGATTGACCAGATCCCCGGCGGCAACACCTTTGCCCTGGATGCCGGCCATGAAACCAAGGTCCATGTCACCCGCATTCACGCCATTCATAACTGCACGGCCACCTTTGACCGACACAATGTTAAAATCGACGCCCTGCGCCTTGCCCAGCAGATACGCGAGGTCGGCAAGACGTGGGCTCATCACGCCAAACCGCAGCTCTTCGCCGGCCTTGGCAGCGGCAACCACATCTTCAAAGCTGTTCCAGCCTTTGGAAGACAGTGACACGACCCCCATCTGGAAACCCGCTGTCGTGGTAATGCCGGTGAAGTCCGCAGGGCTGACGCCTGCATCAGCAGCTTTCATGTTGTAACCCAGCGTCTCTGTCACAACCATTCCAATGACGGACCCGTCATTCGGCATATCCTTGATGGCCAAGGCAAGGTTCATCCCGCCCTTTCCTGTCACTTGCTCGGGTATGAACTCCCAGCCGGTTGCCGCTTCGAGGTCTTCCGCGATCAATCGGGCCTGCGTATCGGCACCACCCCCTGCAGCAAACGCAATCATGAGCTTGATGGGGCCCGGCGGCGCCCACTCCTCGGCCTGCGCCGATACCGCCAGCGCCGCAGCAAAAACGATAGCCGCGATGGTCTTGAATGCGAAATTCATAGCGTTTCCTCCCTGACGCAACAGGTCAAGCATCGTCGGAAATAAGTTGACCTGTCAACTAATATCAGTTGACGCATCAACCAAACTGCCCCTACGATCATGCAAATGAGGGGTGATTTATGACACTGGACAACGACCACCATCTGGGGCCCTACGAAGAGCCGTTGGAGCAGATGATCACCCTGCGTCTGGCCCGCGTATATGCTCGGCTTAATGCCCAAGCGGCCAAAATCCTTAAAGAATCCGCAGGTCTCTCTCAGGTTCAGTGGCGGGTTTTGGTGATGCTGATCAGTCTCGGCCCATTGTCCGCGCATCAGATCGTACGCCGCCTTTTGATGGACAAGGGCCAACTCAGCCGCACAATAAAGATAATGGAAAAAGACGGGCTGCTTTCGGTGCGCGGCAGCGAATCAGACAGCAGGGCCTCGGTTCTGGAAATCTCAGCCAAAGGACGTGAGCTTTACGAACGTGCCCTGCCGCAAATGCGCGAACGCCAATCATTTTTGAACGCAAAGTTCACAACCGAGGAGCGCCGCAAGTTCATTGAAGCGCTCGGACGTATCGAGGCGGTTGTACAGGACTTTGAGATGGAGGCATCGTGACCAACTTTTTGGTGATCATGTCGGATGAGCATCAGGCACGCGCCATGGGTTGCGCCGGTCATGACTTTGTCCAGACGCCGCATCTGGATGCGTTGGCAGCTCGTGGAACCCGGTTCACAAACGCATATACTCCTAGTCCGATCTGCGTCCCCGCACGTGCGTGTTTCGCCACAGGCCAGCCGGTTCACGTCACGCGCCTTTGGGACAATGCCATGCCCTATTCCGGCCAGATGCAGGGTTGGGGCCACGCCCTGCAACAAGGCGGGATACCGGTCGAAAGCATCGGCAAACTGCATTACCGCGCGCCCGAAGACCCCGCCGGATTTGACGTCGAGCACCTCCCGATGATGGTAGCCGACGGGGTTGGCATGGTTTGGGCTTCGATCCGGCGCGAGGATGAACGCGTCACTGCAGGTCCAAGAATGCTGGGGGAATACATCGGACCGGGTCACAGCCGATACACCGAATACGATGCAGCCGTCACAAAGCGGGCCGAAGACTGGTTAATGGACCGAGCAGCGCGAGGGGGGCCCCAACCATGGTGCCTGTACGTTGGTCTCGTCGCTCCACACTTCCCGCTGGTTTGCCCGAAAGAGTTCTTTGAGTTGTATCCCACCGACATTCTGCCCCCGGTCAAGTTGCACCCCGATGAGGGCCACTTGCGCCACCCGTGGGTAGAAAAACAGAACGCGATGATGGATAGCGAAAACCGGTTCTCCAGCCAACAAGAACGTCTTACGGCGATGTCGGCTTATTTCGGGCTTACAAGTTGGCTCGACAGTAACGTGGGCCGTATCCTGAACGCTTTGCAAGCCAGCGGCATGGCTGAGGACACTGTCATAGTCTATACCTCGGATCACGGTGACAACGTCGGTGCACGCGGGCTGTGGGGAAAGTCCAACCTGTATGAGGAAAGTGTGGCGATACCTATGATTATGGCTGGTCCTGATGTACCTGTCGGTACCTGTGAGACCCCGGTCAGCCTTTTGGACCTCGCCGCAACCATCCCTGCGCATTTTGGTCAGGACTTCCGCTCGGAGGGGAGATCGCTTTATGAAATTGCCGCAGGTCCATCTGACCCGGATCGCTTGATCCTGAGCCAGTACCACGCCGCCGGGGCAGTGTCCGGTGCGTTCATGCTGCGCCAGGGTCGTTGGAAACTGAACCAATATATCGGTTTTGAGCCTGAACTGTTTGACCTGGTCGCAGACCCGGAGGAATTGATCAACCTCGCTTCGGATTCCGGTCATAAAAAACGCTTGAGCGCATGGAAAACGCGATGTCGAATCTCTTGAATATCGAAGCTGTAGACGCGCAAGCTTTCGCTGATCAGGCTGCTTTGATCGCGCATTACGGCGGTCGTGAAGCCGCACTCAAACTCGGCGCTCCCGGCGCCACTCCGCCACCCGGGGTCACGTGATGAAACTCACCATTCTTGGGTCCGGCTCGCCCGAGGCTTACGCCCGCCGCGCTTCAAGCGGTTATCTTCTTGAAATCGGCAAAGATGTGATCCTGTTTGATTGCGGCGGCGGCGTGTTCGACAATCTGCTGCGCTCTGGCCGGTCACCTTCGGACGTCACGCACCTGTTTTTCACGCATCTGCATACCGACCACATGATGGACTATGCGCGGCTTGTACACGCAGCGTGGGACGAAGGCGGTGCGCCGCTCAAAGTGTTCGGCCCGACCCCAATCGCGCAGATCACCAACGGCTACTTTGGTCAGAATGGGGTCCTTTCCCACGACCTTCGTGCCCGCACGCAGTTTGCCCCAAGCCAAGAGGTCTGGAAAGCGCGCGGAGGCAGCCTACCGCGTCCATGGCCTGCGCCAAAGGTGAAAGAAATAGCACCCGGATTTACATATCAGGGCGAAGGCTGGTCGCTGAATTCCTGCGAAGTTCCGCACGCGCAGCCCTTTTTGTCCTGCCTTGCATTCTCGGTGCAAAGCGATGAGAAGAAATTTGTTTATTCCGGCGATGCGGGCCTGTGCGATGACCTGTCCGCTCTTAGTCAAGACGCAGACTTGCTGCTGCATTGGTGCTATCGTTTGGACGGTGAGCCCGCAAATCCCACGATTGCTGCCTTGACGCCGACCCCAAGCGAAATTGCATCAGCCGCGAAAGACGCTGGAGTCAAACAGCTCTTACTGACTCATTTTCGTGTTCATATGGATAGCGAATCCTCACACGAAACCGCTTTGAACAGCATTCGCGGAGTGTTTGAAGGCCCGTTTGGCATTGTGGAAGATCTGCAAGAGTACTCGGTCTGACTGTTGCGCGATCAGACAGAGGCCGCCGCAAAGTGTGGATACGTTTCGTTATCTTCAAGTGATGTTAGTTCAGCTGAGGGGCTTGGCGTTGCTTTGCCGTCTCACACCGAAACTGCGGTTCTGAGCTGATGCTTCTCGATCTGGGATTTCTCCCCATGCAGGTACGGCGTTCCGCGTTCTAAAACCAGGAAACTGTCGCCCAGGGCGTATGCAAAATCAAAATACTGTTCGACGAGCACTATCGCCATCTCACCCTGGTCGCGCAGCAGGCGAATGACATCTCCTATTTGCTTGATAATATTGGGTTGAATGCCCTCCGTTGGCTCGTCCAGCAGAAGCAGCTTTGGTTTCGTGATCAGCGCACGCGCGATTGCAAGTTGTTGTTGCTGACCTCCAGACAAGTCGCCCCCGCGCCGCGCAAGAAACTCTTTGAGGATTGGAAAAAGCTCAAAGATATAGTCCGGGATCGTGTGATCGGTGCGAGGCAGGCAGGCAAAGCCGGTTTCGAGGTTCTCGCGAACGGTCAAAAACGGGAAAATCTCGCGACCTTGCGGAACGTAGGCCACACCTTTTCTGGCGAGGTCATAGGCCGTGGCCCTGCCGATCTCTTCACCGTTGAGCAGGTATTGACCTCCGCTGCGGGGATGCGTGCCGGATATGGCTTTCAACAAGCTCGTCTTTCCCACGCCGTTGGTACCCATCACGCATGTGACATGACCCTGTCGCGCGGTGATGTTTACATTGCTCAAAATCTGGCTGCCACCGTAGTGCAGCGACAGATCAGAGATTTCAAGAAGGTTAGCGCCCAAGATAAACCTCGATTACTCTTTCGTCCCGAGTGACATGGTCCAACGATCCTTCCGCAAGAACCGAGCCTTCGTGCAACACGGTCACTCTGCAGTTGAGGCGGCGGACGAACTCCATATCGTGCTCGACAACGACGACAGCCCGGGTTTTGGCCGCCTCGACGAGGATGTCGGTGGTGTGCTCACGCTCTGCCGGAGTCATTCCGGCCGCCGGTTCATCCACCAGCAGCAATTGCGGGTCCTGCGCCAGCAGCATGCCGATTTCAAGCCATTGTTTTTGACCGTGGCTGAGTTCGCCTGCTTTGCGGTCCAGAGCGTTTTGCAACCCAATTTCTTCAGCCAGTCTGGCGACTTTCGCGTGATCTTCCTGTCGCGCCCGGAACCGGAGCACGGCCAGCGGTCCGCGCTTGTTTTTCAGGGCAAGCATCAGGTTTTCGCGCACGCTTTGATCTTCGAACACGGTTGGGCGTTGGAATTTTCGCCCCACGCCGGCCTGCGCGATCTGACTTTCGCTCATCGACAGTAGCGAGACCGACTTTTCGCCCCATAGAACATGACCGTCGTCTGGCTTGGTTTTGCCTGTGATGATGTCCATGAAGGTCGTCTTGCCTGCTCCGTTCGGGCCGATGACAGCCCGCATCTCGGCCGGGCCGATTTGGAATGTCAGGTTGTTGATGGCCTTGAAACCGTCAAAGGACACGGAAACCCCAGAGACTTCGAGCAGCGTGCTCATTCATTTGCCTCCTTTTCGCGCAGCGACCCAAGGTCGGGGCCCAGATCGGCACCATGTCGATCCGGCGCGCGGCGCTCTGTGAGCTTGTCGATCAGCCCTCCTATGCCGCGGGGCGCGAACAGCGTGACTGCAACAAACGAGAGCCCCAGCAGAATGGTCCACCAGTCGACCCATTGGATCGTATAGAACCCAAGTGAGATGTCGGGGGCTTGCCCACCCGTGAACCAAGTCGACAGCAGCGAGACAAAAGCTGCACCGATCACGGCACCGTAGAGTCTTCCACGTCCGCCGATCGCCACCCAGACGGCCAGATAGATTGACGCGATGGGCGCGATCTCAGCCGGGTTGATGATACCTGCCTGCGGGTAATACAACGCGCCCGCGATCCCGCAGATCACGGCGGTGAAGGTGAAGATGAAAAGTTTGTAGGCCTCGACCGAATAGCCAAGGAACCGAACCCGGCTCTCATCATCGCGGATGGCGCGAATGACCGATCCGAACTTGCCGGACACCACCCATGCACAAACAAGATAGCCCAACCCAAGCGCCAAAGCGGATGCCCAGAAGAACAGGATCGAAATCGTTGACTGCGGCACCGCATCAAGCCCCGGCAGGTTTTGGAGCCCGGACAAGCCGTTATTCCCGCGCAATCCGCTGTCATTTTGGAACAGGTACAGGGATAGCGCGAGCGTCATCGCTTGCGTCAGGATGGACAGATAGACCCCGGTTACGCGGCTGCGGAAGGCCAGCCAGCCAAAGACCAGAGCCAGCAGACCCGGCACCAACACGACGGCAGCCAGTTGTAACGGCAGTGAATGCGCAAAGGCCCAGATCGGAGGGAACTCGGACGCACCGACAACGCCGAAAATCTGAGTGGCGATACCATCCGAGATTTCTTGCGCGGTTGGTGGCAAGGTAGAGGCCGCGAGGCTATCAACCACGATAATCTCGGTACGGGCGTACATGAGCCACATGCCGATTGCATACCCGCCAATGCCAAAGAAGGCCATGTGTCCCAGGGACAGGATACCGGTGTATCCCCAGACCAAATCCATCGCCAGCGCGGCAAGACACAAGCACAGCGTCTTACCCAAAGTCTTGATAAAACTGGTAGAGATCAGCCCGATACCAAAGCCTTCGCCCAGCACGGTGATGATCGCCGTAAACAGGGTCAGGACGATCAGAAAGATGACGACAGAGGGATAGCGCAGCGCCAGCGGCTTGCGTATCGGCTCGGCTGTGGATGTCATTTCGACCATATCACGCTTCCGCCGCCCGACCTTTGAGCGCGATGATGCCGCGTGGTCGGAATTGAATGAACAGGATGATGAACAGGATCATGTAGGTCTGCGCTGCCAGAGTATTGGACGGATTGAACCACTCAATCCCCTTTTGCAGCGTTCCGACCATCGTCGCGCCCAACAGCGTGCCCCAGATGTTGCCAACGCCACCAACGACCACGGTCATGAAGCTTTGCACGATGTAGTCAGATCCCATCTCGGACGTGACTTTTGCGTAAAGCCCGATCGCCACACCAGCGATGCCCGCAATTCCAGAGCCTAGGCCGAAGGTCAGCATGTTGATCCGATCCGGGTTGATGCCCATCGAGGACGCCATGCGGGGATTCTGCGTTACAGCTCGTACCTCAAGCCCCAATCGGGTTCGGTTCATGACGATCAGAAACAGCGCCAAAAACAGCAGTGCCAGAACAAAGATCGCAATACGGATATAGCTGATGGACACGATGTCGTTCAGCACCATCGACCCGTCCAACCATGCCGGAGCGGTCAGAGGACGCGCCTGAGTGCCAAAGATGTTCTTGGCCAATTGCTGCAAAGCAATCGAAACGCCGAAAGTTGCCAGCAACGTCTCCAGCGGGCGGTGATAGAGCCACCGAATAACCAACCGCTCAAGCAGAACACCGGCCCCAAATGTCACCAGAAACGCGCAAGGAATTGCAACAAGGATGGAAAGTGTCAGGTCAGGAATGAACAACTGCACGACATAGCCGGTGTAAGCGCCCATCATGATGAACTCACCATGGGCCATGTTGATCACGCCCATGACCCCAAAAGTGATGGCAAGGCCGATCGCAGCCAGGAAATAGATCGAGGCCAGAGACAGTGCGTCCAACACCAGATCTGCAGTCTGGTTCAACGCAACTTGTGTTTCGATGTTGTCCAATGCGACCTGCGCAGCAAGAGCAACGGGTAGTGGGGCGGAGACGTAGACCTTGAAAAACTTATGTTTTTCGACAGCCTCAGCAATGTCATCCTGCGTCACCAGCGGTGCTGCAAGGCCTTGCTGGGCCAATACCAGATACGCGGCCTCTCGTGCGGCGTCCTCGTCCAGGCTTGCCACTTGCACACCCGCGACGGTATCGCCGTTTATGTTGGCGATCAGGGTTTGCTTTACGGCTTCGGCATCCACCGGTTCCTGCGCCAACCCATTGGCGACAAGCAGGCCATAGGCCTGGTCCAGCGTTAGGTCCTCTGACCCAACCTTTATCCCAACCGCGCCATCCGGAACTTCATCTGCGACTTTGATTTCGGATGAAACCAACGGATTGAGCGTTGCCCGGACATCAACGCCCAGATCACCGGCAAAGCTCTCGATGGCAGCCAGCCTGGCGGTTTCGTCCTCATCAAAACGGATCGTTAGCAGGCGCTCCAACCGGTCTTTGCGCGCCTTGAGATCGGCGTCTTGTTCCGCGTCGATGGAACCACGCAATGCGGACAGATGCGACGCCTCTGCGTCTCGCTCGATCGCGGTCAAAGCGGCGTCGCGGGTTTCTGGATCGGCGTCGTTAAGTTGAAACTGCACGAGGGCGGACGCGATTAGCCCTCGAATGCCAGAATTAGGCTTGAGCTGCTTGTATTCCTTTTTGTCGACTACGCCGATCTCGGTCCCGTCCGATACGTCGAAAATCTGCAACCCGCCGTCAGCCTTTGCGGCAAAGACAAACAGGCCGGTTTCTTTGTTGAACCACATGTCTTTGGCTTGCCAACGTTCCAGAACGGTCTGCGCTTCCGGCAATCCACTTTGTGCCAGCGCCTCAATCGCCGGACCAATTGTCTTACGAGAGGATTTCTGGATCACCTCCGCATGCGACTGCAAAACCTGTTGCACCGGGGCATCTGCGGATTGCGCTTGCAGAAGGGTCGGGGCGGCAAGGACCAGCAGGGCAATCACTGCCCACCTGAACGGAAGCGTCATTTAGGAAGACCTTTGTATTGAACTTCGGGGCACAAGACGCGCCCCGAAGACTTCAGGTTAAGAGCTTAGTAGTTGGACTTGATCTGTACACAGCTCTCGGTTTCGGTGTTGTACATACCGCAACCCAGCTCTTTCCAATCCGACACCAGAACGGCAGATTCAGGCAGATAGTCGGTCCAGGCGTCGCCCGGAACTTCTTCGGTCTGGCTGATGATATCGAACTGGCCGTCTTCCTGGATTTCACCGATCAGCACCGGCTTGGCCAGGTGGTGGTTTGGCAGCATCACGGCTGTACCGCCTGTGAGGTTCGGGAATTCCTGACCATACATGGCGGTTCGCACAGCGTCGACATCTGTGGTGTCAGCCTCGGTTGCTGCGTTCACCCACATGTTAAAGCCGATGTAGTGGGCTTCCATAGGGTCGTTGGTCACACGGTCCTCACCCATACGAGCCTTCCACGCTTCGACCCAAGCTGCGTTGGCGTCGCTTTCAGCTGATTGGAAGTAGTTCCAGGCCGCCAGATGACCGACGAGGTTGCTGGTATCGAGACCAGCCAGTTCCTCTTCACCGACCGAGAAAGCAACAACCGGAATATCGTCAGCCGAGATGCCTGCGGCCGCAAGTTCCTTATAGAAACCCACGTTCGCGTCGCCGTTGATGGTCGAAATCACACCGACTTTCTTGCCGTCCGCGCCAAGCGCAACCACGTCGGCAACGATCTTGGACCAGTCGGAATGACCAAAGGGGGTGTAATTGACGAAAATATCCTCTTCCGCGATACCCTTCTGCTTCAAGTAGCTTTCGAGGATATTGTTTGTGGTCCGCGGGTAGACGTAGTCGGTTCCCAGCAACGCAAATTTCTCAACTTCCAACTCGTCCAGGAAGTAGTCAGTGGCCGGAATCGCCTGCTGGTTCGGCGCTGCGCCCGTGTAGAACACGTTCTTTGAGCTTTCTTCACCCTCATACTGGACCGGGTAGAACAGCAGCCCATTGAGTTCTTCGATCACGGGCAGGACAGATTTGCGAGACACCGAAGTCCAGTTGCCAAAGATCACGTCAACCTCATGCACCGTCAGCAACTCGCGCGCCTTTTCGGCAAAGAGCGGCCAGTCAGAGGCCGGATCAACGACGACCGCCTCAAGCTCGCACCCCAGCAGACCACCTGCTTCGTTTTGCTGTTCGACCAGCATTTCCATCGTGTCTTTCAGCGTGGTTTCCGAAATGGCCATCGTGCCCGACAGCGAATGCAATACACCGACCTTGATCGGGCAATCGGCCAGTGCAGGCAGAGAGCTGGCCAACAGGGCTGCAGCGGTTGTGATGAGAAGTTTGTTGTGCATCAACATTTCCTTTTATGCGATGCGCAGCAAGGTTGTGCGGGCCGCCGAAACGTCCCATATAACCCCCACGCATAATTGCGGTGTGCGAGGGTGTTTTCAGGTTCCTAGGCCGGACACCTTCGCACATTTTCCAAGCCGTCTTGCGGCACGCCATAGTGCTATGACGGTTCTTGCCAGCTATCAGAGTCTCATGACCCGAGTTCTTGGATTGATTCACGGCATTGCCTAAATATGCGGCGGTACAGCATGTTCCGCTCAAGAATGCGGCACTGCAGCGATGCGCCTTTTAGGCGCCTCCCAGTATCAACAGATTACACTGGTCTAAATATCGCTTGGCCGTCCTGCGGGCCGCGATTGCTTTGGTTTCATCTGAACTGAAGGTCGCGGTTTGCAGCAAGCGCGCATGCGCGTGTTTGGAATTTACCCTATGGTTCAGGATCAATTCGGCGTTGTCAGCTGTCGCTGCCGCTTCCAGCAAAGATACAAAACCGCCGCGCCGCGCTTCGTGGTCCTGAGCATTTGCATCGTTCAAAAGCCAAGCGTGCTCCATTTCAGCTGAAAAACGGCCTGCACAGCTCGCAAACGATTTTACCATACTGTTTTCAGCATGAAGCACCCCGGTGGAGGCCATGATGAAGTGCAGTGCAACGAAACCCGTTCTTAATACGCCCATTAATTAAACATTATGACCGAAAAAGCGCCCGTCAAGGAGGCGATCTCGAAATGATTTTCACTGTTGAGTTGCCATCTCAGAATTGTGAGGAGCGTCCCCCGGGACTGTAACCTTCTGTTTCGTCGGACAGAACCGCGTCGTCGTTTGCTGTTGAATAGGCGGTTTGAAGATGTTCGTGTTCTGAATGGTGATCATTGTCTGCCTGTTTCGGATGACGAGGATCAAATCACGAAAATACAGAAAGGCAGGTCAGCGCATCTGAGCCCGGAAGCGCCTATAGGAGTTACTTCGTCACCAGCGTTGACGACTACCCAAGCAATCACTTTAGATCAGAACGTTGCATTGTCATTCGCGATTTTCCCGCCTGTGAGAAGCATCACGAAGCGGGTGAACAGATCGATGGCTTGCATAGCATCCCAATGCTCGCGCAGTTTGCCGTCTTCAAGGCGGAAGGTATCGGTGATGATGAACCCTTTGCTTTCGTTCCCGCGATGCTGCGCCTTAAGCGTTACATGGCTATGCAACACAACCAAATTACCGCTCGCGATGATGCGTTTGACGTCGTAGCTGTAGTCCGGAAACCGCTTCGTTAGGGTCTTCACGTACCCGATCACGCCAGACATCTCAGACGGGATAGCCCTGTTATGCTGGATGTAAGGTCCGTCTGAATAGGTGCGGGACACGTACTCAAAATCGTGATCGTTCATAAGCCGTTGGAAGAAATCAACTACAACGGTCGCATTCTTGGTTTCCTGTACTGTCCAGTGATCCTGCTTCAGCTGATCAAATGGGATTTGGGGTTTCGGGCTGGGTATGTGATGCATTGTTTTTGGTCCTGTACCGCGAAGGATTTGTCTCTCGCCTTACCGATCCTTGGGGCCGGTCGATTGTTGATGCTTCAGCCTTAGAATTTGCCGTTGTTGTGTGACATCTCTGCCGGGGTGGGTGACACGACATCCCAGTGTTCGACGATCAAGCCATCTTCCACGCGCCAGAGATCGAAGAAGGCCCAAGGCTGTCCGCTGACGGTGGCATCCGAAGCTACGAAGACAAAGTTGCCCTCAGCGACCACAATTTGCGGTTCGAATTTGGTGATAACGAAACCTTGTTCGGCCCAGGTTTTGGTTCCTTCAAACAATCCTTCAATGCCATCGGCAAGGTTGGGATTATGCTGCATATAGACTTCCGAGTACTGTGGTGCATTTTCAGGCGCCTCGCCGCCGAGCACGTCACGCACAAATCCGAGCACGAGAGCTTTGTTTTCTTCTGTCTTGTCCAGATCGGTGATCTCAGTCGGGCCGTCGGTCATACCTCGACCCGAAACCGTCGTTTCAGGAACTGGTTGCAGGTTATCCCAGTGTTCGACGACCATGCCATTTTCGACGCGAAACACATCGAAAGCTGCGACAGTTTCGGCGCCAAGCACCTGTGCGTTGTCGAACGTACTGTGCAGCACAACCATATCGCCTTCACTGATGACCCTGTGGGTGGCCACAGTCATTCCTGATTGCTCGATGAGCGGTATCAGGTTTACCAATCCTTCAGCGCCGGTCTCAATCTGCGGATTGTGCTGGATATAGTCCGGGGTGATCAGCGCACGTGCCGCCTCGGGGTCATGATCGACAAAGGCTGCGGTGAACAGGGCGACGACAAGTTCTTGTGGAGACATGGAGAGATCCTATGATTCGTATCTTTCCAATACGTAGTAGCAATATCATACCAAACAGCAATTACGTACTTTTACCAAACTAGGTAGCGCCAACCATACTGCTCAGTGGAGAAGAGAATTGATGAATGCAAATGAGTGAGCTAAATTATCAATAGTCTGTGATTCATACTAGGAATTGATATGCTACCGATTGGAGTCGCCAACAAAGCCGAGGCATCAAACTGCTGTATCCGTTCCGTGCTGTCCAACGTGACGGGCAAGTGGAGGATGATCATCATTCTGGCCTTGGAAGACCAACCAAGACGGTTTGGTGATCTCAAACGGTGCATTGGCGACGTTACGCAAAGCGTACTTACTGAAAACCTGCGTGGCTTACAGCGAGATGGATACCTGACACGAACGGTCGAGCCCGGTCCTCCGGTCGCTGTAACCTACGAGCTGACAGATTTAGGGCGCAGCCTTCTCAATGTGCTTAAACCGCTGGTGTTCTGGTCGCATGAGCAGATGGACGATGTCAGGCAGTTTCGAATGGAATTTGATCGGCAACAGGTCAGCTTAGTGCCCAAGGGAAGGTTTGGCAGAGGCGAACCCTAGATCAGCTATTCGAGCTGCGGGCGCAGAAGTTCGAAAGCTACGCGGGACAGGTGTTTTGACAGATTGGATGTCCGGCGACGAAACGGGCGAACACCCGCAGCGAGCTCAGCTCTAGGGTTAAAAATCTGTGGCCAACGACAATGGTATCACGCAGAACTTCTCCCAACCTTGTAAGCCGGCCGACGGCGCTTTCACAGATGTGCTGAACACAAAGCTCAGGGCCGGGTGCTTGTTGGTAGATTGGTTCCGTTTTCTGGCAGATCCCTTCGCGAGGATGGAATTATGTTGTAATTACCACAACGAAGGAAGACCATACAGCCCATTGGAAACATCCCAATGGCAATCCTGGCAAACTTGCATGACGCTACAAACCGGTCCAGGTGGAGAAATCCAGATAAACTACTTTCTAGCGACAGAAGTTCGGGTTTTGCAGCACAGTGTTGAACTTGCCCACGAGGAAGGATTTCGTTTAATTCTTCTTGTGTCGGCGAATTCAGAGAGATTGCCATGCACAGGTACATAGGCGGCCAGAATGGCCCTTTTGGTTTGTTTATTCTTGCGATCGTTTTGGTTTTTGGCGCTGTTCAACTCTATTTCTGGTCTGACCGCAGCATCTGGATCGACGAAGTATCGCAGCTGTTGAATTTCCCACTAGATAATCTGACACAAGCCTTCGGTCCGTTGCCTGAGGCACAACAAGCTGGGCCACCGATTTTCAATTTGCTGTTGCATGGCATCTCAGATCTGACGATCCGTGCTATGCGCTTGATCATAATCCTGCTAACGCTCGGCGTATTCGTTGCAGCCTTGATTGGTGCATTTGGAAGGCAGGCATTGCCGATCGCCGCGGGTCTGTTTGTGGTGCTGTCGCTCCCGTCCTTTTTGGTCAACGGATCGATGTTGAAATTCTATGCTTTCGATGCAGCAGGGTTCGCTATATTCGCTGCCTGGATTTTCGCAAAGGATCGATCTGATGCCTTCAGTTTGCGTGATTTGACCATTCTTCTAGCAGGGCTTTTTTTGGGCGTCTCAACAATTGTTGGCGCTTGTGTCGTGGTGGGGGTTTTTCTGATGCTGCGTTTGGTCGGCCACAAGCTTGAGTTACGCGAGGGCGCGGTTGCGGCAGTACTGTTCGTGATCGCATGCGCGTATTACCTGCAGATTGGCCATGCAACGAGAATTCAGATCACCGCTTTCCCCGATGCTTATGGCGGTCTGGGTATGGAGGCGCTGGCTAGATTCGGTGACGCCGCAATAGCTCTGTTTCAGACGCGGGGCGCCGTCATATTGCTTGTAATCTGCCTATTGGCCCTGGTTGCGCTCGTGTTCCTAAAGAGGCCGGAGCGCTCGCGATTGTCGGCGCTGATGTTGTTTGTGGGCGCTATCGTGACCGTCTTCTTGGGCCTTGCCGCAATAGGAAAATATCCGGCAGTCAGCTCACGACACCTCGTTTGGATGTTGGGAATACTCCCAGTGTTGGCAGCGGCTACGGTTGATTGTCTGCTACGGTGCATGGATTCTCGACGTCCATTTGCCATAGCGGGTCTTGTCATACTGGGCGGCCTGCTTACAGCGACTGGACTACGTGTGATGACGAAATGGCCCCCGCAACTTGTCGAAGGTTCCAGCAAACAGCTGGTCGCGACTTTATCGGAGCTTCCTCCGTCACAGGTGTTGCACTACTTCGGGACGTTTCGACTGATCCCGTTGATGATCGAACGGGGCGCACCAATTGATCACCATAGTTATGCACCGTCGCTCGCAACTGGCAGTGTTGCGATTGACCCTTCGTATTTCGGCCCGGAGTGGAATGAGTTAGACGCCGGCAGATTCTCTGAAGCAATTGAAGATATGTTACACAATGACCCTGACGCATGGTCAAAAATGTACATCATGCTGCGGTTACGTGGTGATTTTCGACCTCTTGCCAGGTTTGTACTGGATGCGGCACCAGAAGACGGAAGCACATTTTACATAAGTTCAATCCACGCCGCTTGGCCCGGAGAACCGGGGCGGGCAACACATGGCTTGCGGGATGTTCTTGACGAAAGATTTTGTGAATACAAACCGGTAGGGGTTTTTCAAACACTGCTCAGTCCGGGTTATGTTCTTAAAGTCAATTGCCCGAACCTGTCTTAATCCTGAACGCTCAGCTTTGTAGTACAAAGCATCTCAGATCTTTAGCTTCTTGAATACACTCTCGGGAATGTTGCAGATGATCGCCATGATCAGCCACCAAATCGCTCGGACAAATACCACGTTTTTTCCGCGCTCGACCGCAGTAGCGATTTTTTCGGCAACTTCCTGAGGTTGGGCCGTCAATTTCTTCGGCAAGTCCATGTTTTCCGTCATCTGCGTCGCAACAAATCCGGGCAAAACCGTCACCACATGCACGCCTTTTTTGATAGCCGATTTCTCAGGCCGGACAGAAAAGCGGTAAAACCTGCCTTTGCTGAGCCATAGACATAGTTCGTCGCGCGCCCACGCAGCCCTGCTACCGAGCTAACGCCGACCAGAGTGCCCGAGCCACGGGCTTCGAACCGATTGGCGAGTTCCGCCAGAATTCCGGCCGGCCCTTCGAAATTCGTGCGCATGACCAGATTGGAGGCCAAGATATCTCGTTCGTTTTCAGATTGCTCGCCCATGTATCCGACCGTACAAATGGCAACGCTGGGCAATTCAGGCAGACTGTCAACGAAAGCTGCAAAGCTTTCTGGGTCCAAGGCGTCGAACTCGTGTAGAGAAACCTCGACGTTGTGACGGGTCATCACATCGTCGCGGTTGGGTTTCAGGCTTTCCACATTACGCGCCGCAAGTTGGATCGGATGGCCAAGGCTTGCGAATTTTTGCGCCACCGCCAAGCCCATATCCGAACGCGCGCCAAGGATGAGAACGGGAGTTTTGCTCATAAGGCGAGCCTTTCGGATTGGGAGGATTGAAATGTACCTACGGCACTGTTGTCGCGGCGCTGCGCTACGAATGCTGCTACGCGCGGATCACTCTCGATCAGCGTTTGCGCGGTCATCCGGCCATCCTTGGCCAGATAGAAGCGGCCTCCGTGGTCGATGGTAATACGGTCCAGTCGCTCCAGCAGCTTGAAATTCTTTGGGCTCGCCGGAAAATCCAGTGCCAGCGTATATCCAAGCATCGGAAATGAAAATCTACTGGGCTGATCGCCGAACTTCTTCAACACTGCAAGGAAGGATCCTGAAGCAGCGTCAGATATGGCCGCCAGCAGAGCATCGAGGCCTTCTTTTGATGCGTCCATAGGTAGCGCGCACTGGAATTGAACGAAACCCCTGCGGCCGTACATCCGATTCCAGTCGAGGATCGCATCCAATGGATAGAAATAGCTGTCCCAGTCGACCAGACGCTCGCCTGCACTGCGTCGTCCGGCGCGGAAATATAGTGCGTTGAATGCTTTTACTGCTGGTCCGGACATAGCGAAGGCGGGAAAATCGAAGCCGACGCGCTTTTTACGTTTTTGTCGTAGCGCAAATCGATCACTGTTTTCTTTTGTACCAAGTATGTCGCGCGGCGCGTGTTCGCCCAACATGACTAGGGATCGACCGCGGTTTGCGCCACCTTTGAGGCAATCTATCCATGCGACTGAATATGTGAACGCATCACCAGTCTCTAACGCATTCATAGCTTCGGTAAGGTTTTGGGCCGGGATCATCGTTTGCTTAATCCAGCCAGATTCCACCGGTTGCAGTCGAATGGCCGCCCGCAGGATTACGCCAGTTAGCCCCATGCTACCGGGTATCCAGTCAAACAGGTCTGGGTTTTCCGAACGCGATGCCCGGCGTACCGTACCGGATCCGTCCATCACGTCCACCCATTCAACGGCGGCTGACATCGAGCCTTCGCGATGATGGTTCTTACCATGGACATCCGCAGCAATCATGCCGCCTAAGGTCACGTATTTGGTTCCCGGCGTCACCAAAGGGAACCAGCCACGCGGCAGGAAAGATGTAATTACATCGGCCAGCAATACCCCGGCCTCTGCCACCAGAACGCCGCTTTTTGGGTCAAATGAAATCATGCGGTTGAAGTGTCGCATATCGATGGTGCCGCGGCGGCTGATTGCGCTGTCACCATAGGCGCGGCCGTTTCCTCGGGCGATTACACCCCCTTGTTCTAAAGCTGCAGCTAGTTCGACTTCGGAGCGCGGCCTTTTGACCAATGGCGCATAAATGACGGGAAACCTGCCCCAACCGCTGAGCATCATGTGGCGCGCCCCAATGACAGCATCGAGTCCGTGAACACATAGCGCCGATCCAGATTGTATTTGACGACGTAACCTATGGTCAGGCCGATCACGGCGCCCGTCTCACGCGCCAGGTCGGTTTGCCAGATCAACCAGAATGCGGTTTCGGTGCCCCAAAATATTGCGGTCGTGACTAGCCCCATGATGGTGTACAGTGTGAACTTCTTGCCGTGGGCTGCAGCGCCCGAAGATACGTCGAAAAAGATCCAGCGTTTATCTAGCAGATATTTTATGATCAGCCCCACTAGGGTGCCTGCTGCGAGAGCGATGACGAATAGTCCCAGGCCCTCACCCCACTGCAAAACCAACCGCTGCGTGGCTAGGTTCGCTATTGTTGCGATGATTGCGAAGGCTCCATAGCGTAAGATCAATGCGCCGAGTGTCATAGCAATGCTCCCCAGACGGCGCAAAACAAAATGGCCAGAAAGCACAGCAGGCTTGTCCGGTCCTTTGCAGCGAATACCACAGGGTCGTCATGCATGTTGCCGCGATGGGTTATCATGATGATACGCGTGAGCCAATATAGCAGGATAAGGCACACCACCCAAAGCGCTGTAGGTGATCGGTATAGTTGCATCACGGTCGGGGAATTAATATACAACGCCATCACCAAAACAGAAACATAACCTGACGAGATTGCCACCTGACTGATAAGTGGCAGATCATCGACTTGGTATCCACGACCGGTAGCTTCCATGGCACCGCGTTTGGCGGTATCTATCAATTCTGCTTGGCGTTTGACCGAGGCCAGTGACAGAAAGAAAAACACAGAAAAAGCTAACAACCAGACGGATAAAGGTATGCCGGTGGCGTAGCCGCCAGCGATGATGCGTGTCGTGTACAATCCGGCCAACATCATTATGTCGGCCACAATCCGGCGTTTGATGTTCAGCGAGTAAGCGGTGGTCGCCACGTAATAAAACAGCATTACGCCCAATAGAGCCAGATTGACGCTGGCGGCGATCACGACGCCCAGGCCGAGCAAGCCAAATGCCATCTGGGTACCATGTGCAATTGGTATTGCACCCGAAGCAAAAGGCCGGTTGCGTTTACGTGGATGGGCGCGATCAGCTTCAAGATCTAGAAGGTCGTTCGATACATACGCGCTGGACGCAACCATCGAAAAGGAAAGGAAAGCTAACAGAGCTGAAAAGAAAGTCACCGGGTCATATTGGTGCGCTGCGAGCATGGGCAAAAAGACAAGTATATTCTTAAGCCACTGATGCGGGCGAATTGCTTTTATATAAGGCTTTATCGCGCTAGATCTGGTCTGAAGATGTTCGACCCGAGAGTTCAGGTCGTCGACAGTGCGGCGCAAAGAGGCTGGGGCGTTAACTGTAATGGCTTGCTTGGCTTGCGACCAGACCGGTACATCGGCCTGCGCATCGCCCATATAGGCAAATCCACCGGTATAGTGGTCCTTAAGAAACGAAGCCTTCTCTGGGCCTTTTAGATTGCGCTGTCCGTCTGAGCCATAGACTTCATCAAAAATATCTAAATGTTCGTAGATGCGCTTGGCAATTTTTTCGTCGCTTGCGGTTACCAGTGCTGTTTGACCTCCGCGGCTGCGCCAAGCTCGAACATAATCAATCACCTCGGAGTCGTAAGGCAAGGTTGCGACATCCACCGGCCCGGACTCTGCCAGGTCATGTTTTAGCTTTGCCTTGCTCTGTAACAACGAAGTGACGGCCCGAAAGGGCGTTCGCCAGTCTTTGCCCAATGCGCTCCAAAATGTTTCAAACAAAATGTCGGAGCGCAAAAGCGTTCCGTCCAGATCCACGACCAGAACTGGTAAAGGTGTTTCACTCGTCATAGAGACAAACGGCCGAAGCCCCTCAAATCAATAGTTAGATACGCTAGCATGTTTAGTGTTTGTTTAATGGTATAATACGGCGGATATGTGTCTGGCGAGGCGCTAAATCCCTCACATGCACCCATTCTGCCTCGAATATCTTTTTTCAGAATGTCTAAGGTTCGCCCAGAAAGCTAATATGGAATGACCGTTGTTTCCCAGGTCGATATAATATGAGCGATTTTGCAGCACTATGGAAGCTGAGTGCAAAAAATTCTGGTTTGTAAGATGTACTTCGTAAACGGGCGCGATACCCTATACCGAAGAGAAAACCTATCGGGAGTTTATGCAGTGCGTTTTTTGTGTGCCGCCCTTGTTTCTATCGTTACCGCCTCGTCGGTGCCGAGTATTGCCCATGCCGAAGTTTTGCAGAGACGGGCGACAGGCGCGTATATGAACAGCCTATACGACCTAGTTCCCCCCATGATGAAATTGCTGGTCGAAGCAAATGGCGAACAGTTTTTTGCAGCGCAGGGTAGCTATGACATCACGCCTCCGCTGTCTTCGCCCAATTGGAAGGAAAACTGGATTCGGTTTGGCGTGCCATCTTCAGGCGTTGACAAAACCTGGCGATCGCTTGAAACGGCGAATGTCACTGATGTCATCATTGTGACGGATAACTTCTCAGGTCCGCCAGTATATAAATCACAAGGAGCCAACCCGGATCCGGTAGTCGGTGGTCCGATCCCCAGGCCTGCGCAAGAAGGGAAGGCGCTTACCTGGGGTGACGAAGTCACCGACATTATCTCTGCTCATGAAGAAAACGTCACCGACGAGCCGATTTATTGGATCTATGAAGGTTGGGCAGATGCGGGTCGGATTCTGGATGAGGACACCGGCGCAGGATCGGATAGTGACTTTGCCGATTGGCGCGAAAGAACAACCACGCTGCTGAATTACACAGGTTGGTTTGACAACTTGTTGGACCACGCACAGGAAACTCTTCCTGAGGTGGCATCGCGCATCAGAATGATCCCAGTTGCTCGCACAATGGTATCAGTCATGGAAGAAACACCTGCATCTGCGCTAAAGGCGGGTGATTGGTTTGTGGATGATGCACCGCACGGAAACGATACTTTGCATCTGTTGGTGGCAATGATCGTTTATTCAGCCATGTTCGAGCAGGAGGCTCCAAGGCCGGACGTTTCCGGGAAAAATATCAACAGTGTTTTCATGGACAATTACGAAGAGATCTCTGCGCATGTATTCGATGCAGTGCGTCCTTACATATCGTCCTGATTTCTCAGTTCAGCCTAATGATCTCCAAACAATGCGATCTCGCACGCGGGATCCGTTTGATATTCCAGATGATGCATAAGTTTGTGTTCTCGCGCAGGTCAGGCTGCAATTGCGTGAAGAATGCCATCTAGTGTTTTCCAAGCGATGCCCCCCCATATGACGTTAACGAAATGTGAAACTCCGACACACAAGAAGAAAACCAGGAGACTGTTAAACTGTTTTGGAGGCAGTTCGGTGTTCGATCCGGTTTTTGCGTAACCCAGACTTAGGGCGATCAACAAAGAGAAGATGACGGCGGTTGTATGGAAACTGACCCAACGCCCCCAATCCACGGCGACGATGTAAAGAGGCAGAAATAGCAACCCAGAAACCAGATAGGCGATCAAAAAGCGGCGTCCATCCACAAAGTGCCTGCCTATCAGAATGATCGGAACCGCCGTGATTGCATACAAAAGCGCAAAAGACAGTATCAAAGGTGAAAAGAGCATCCAAAACGTTGCTGTCAGATAGTCTCCAAGCGGTATCTCCAGAGCTTTGATTGCCCCCGAGCAAATCTCGATATCCGCGCCGGCGGCCAGTAACGGACGGCATACTGTCATGAAATCCGTCACGGTATCGAAGCTGAACGCAATAACAATCGCCGCTATGCAAGCGCCAGAAATGATGAGTGCCAAGGCGACGAGATCACTGCGCGAAATATCGGATTTCAGAAACATCAAATAATAGCAAAACGCAAAAAACGGAGCAAAAAACAGATTTCCTTCGTGGCTCAGAACAGCACAGCTAAACACGATGGCTGCCGCATATATAAAAAGCCTGCTGCTCGTTTGGCGGCTAGCGGCAAAAAGCAACAGCGCAAACGCAAGAAATGTGATGAGTTCTTTGCGTAAACCTCCCTGATCATCGAGAGCCCAAAAACTGATGAAGAATCCCGGCGACAGAAGAAGAAGCCAAAGCGTTGCAGGTGTTTCAGATTTTCTAACAGAAAACGCTACCAGGCTCACCGTCGTGAGCAGTAGGAGTCCTTGCAGTAGCACAACCAATAGAATCAGGTCGATAGACAAGGCTCGTGAAACCCGCAACAAGATCGATCCCATAACCCCTCGGCGGACTATCGCATCGACACTATTGATCAGCCAGTCACCTTGCTTCCAAGCGTTACCGCCCAAAAGAAAATCCTGATATGCCAGCGCCGCAACGTAGAGCGCAAGTGCCCATACGAGAACTTTGGGAATGGAATATAGATAGTTTTGCAAGGTTTATGTCCCCGCTCGAATAAGTGTCAGAACAGTGACCTACCCATGCACCAAACAGCGACGGGCCTATGCGGCGACCGATCAGAACAAGATTCAGCAATCCTTGAGCCTGATACTAAGCTCGGAGCCATAGGGCCGGTTAAGGACGCCAAGCGAATTCCCGCCCGATCGAAAAGAATGCAAGGGGGCTATCGGCGCGGCCCAGTCCTTCTTCGTCACGCACGCGGTAATTCAGGCCCGCGTTGACGATCCATTCTGACTCTAACTCGTAGCTATACACAGCGTTCAAATCGGTGCGTTCGATGCGCGGGTCGACGGTTGTAGCTTCTGTAAGGATGTACGTCGCCCCAAAACCCAGACGTGAGGAGGGGCCAAGTCCAAAGATATAGCCAACGTCGAGAATATTCACGGTTTGGAAAACGTCGTCCGTGGTGGCTATAGTATTTCGATCAAAAAATATTTGCAGTTCGTTTTCGCCGAATAATTGAGAATAAGTTAGTGTTCCAATTGGTTCGATGGCATCGGTGCTTGTGTTGGCAAACCCAAGGTTTGCAGAAAACTCGCCATTCGCAATCGCAAGATCTCGGCCCACGCGTAGGCGGTTGAGGCGCCCGGCGGTGTCAAGTTCGGATTCAGCTAATACGAATGCGCCACCATCTGCCAGGTCACGCTCGACCTCGATACTGCCGATAAAGCCTGTAGTCTCGATATCCCCCATAATGTCGCGCCGTTCGTCTATGTCCGAGTAGCCCAGGGTCAAGGCAACTCGAGCGTCGGCGGACAATTCTTGGGTAAGACCAAGATTAATCTCTTTGGTGCGACGGTCTGTTTGGTCGGGATCATCCTCATCGAATTGTTCCGCGAAGATTTCGATACTCGCTGTCGTGCGCGGCGACAGTATGAAGCCGACCCCCGCAGTGGCGCTGCTAGTTGTTTCATCGAAAAGGTCGGGATTGGTCTGGTCGATATACCGAATGTCAACTGTGTCGACCCGGAAGAAATAGTTCACCAGATCTTGGCGACCGAAATCCATCTGTAAAGATAGGCCATATTCGCGCCGCGTACCGTCGCCGGTCAGGTCGTCGAAATCAGGCGGCAGGTCGACCACGCCTTCTTCGTCGACGAAATCTCGCAAAGACCTGAGAAAGCCAATATCGTAGCTGAGAAAATCAACCCCGAGGTCCAGTCCGGCATTTGCGCTCTCGCGACTGTAGTCGAGATCAAAAATCGAATCTCCAAAATCGAACTCGCTCGAGCGATCTGGCAAGTTGGACCAGCGGAGTGCCGTCACCGCGTCGAGATTGAAACTTTGGATTGGAGTTATACTTGATATGCCGAAAGACAGTGGGGTCGAAATGATCGTGCCATGGCCTTCTTCCGGGACATCTAAACTTAGGTTGCGACCGGTCTCGATCCTTTGGGCTATTCCAAATGTATAAATCGTTCCGGATGTGTCGGCAGGCAAGGTCTGAGCCTCTGCGCGATTACTCGCGCTCGCGATCGAGAAGACGGCACCAGTGAATGCCGCAATTCGGACAGGGTTGAGTTTCACGGTCCGGTCACTTTCACGATTATTCGAACAGGCGTCGCTGCGGGATCACGATCACGTCGCCATCAATCAGCCTTGTATTGCCACCGGTACCCGTTCCGTCAAGCATAGCGTCATAATTGAACTGGTAGACGTTTTCATTGCCCGATTTATCTGTGCGACGCAGCATAACCCGTTTGGTCGCCGCAAATCGTGAGAAACCACCCATTTCACCAAAAAACTGCAAAAGTGTCGTGCCGCGTACCGGTTCATGGCGCCCAGGAGAGCCCGCCTCGCCGATGACATAGACATTGATCGTCTCATCCGGGAGCGGTGGGATCGGTACATTCAATGCCCCCAGTGAGACAAACACATTGGGTTCAGAAGCGAAATTGGGCGCAAGCAAACCTGTTAGCTCTGATCTCACTTGTTCGACCGTCCGACCGCCCGCTCGTACCGTGCCAGCTAGCGGCACGTTGATCCGACCATCCGGCGCGACAAGGATATCACGGTTAAGGCTTTCGTCCTCCAAAACTTCAACTCGCACGGTATCGCCAGGTTGAAGTCTGTACCCTTGCGCCAGAGCCGGCAGCGCAGGAACGCTGATCAATACCAAAAAAAGAAATGTGAAAAACGATCTCATGTTCAAGCTCTTTCAACTCTTCATTGCAGAATGGCCGACGCTACGTCGGGGTGCCCAGTATCTTGTTTCGGCGATATCTTGCCCAGCTTTCAAGTCATATTCCATGATTTCTTTTGAACTGTGTCGAAGTTACCCTTTGTTAACCGACCATTATTAAGCTGATCGGCAAATGCTTGCCGTCTTCGTGCGCCAGTTCAGGACATTATTGTGACACATTTATATACTTCTCTGACATGGCGTCAGGGCTGCATTGGTCGAGGCGCAGTCGGGGAAGAAGCGTAAGATGATAGTCGGACTGATCTTGCTTAGTATAGTGGCCGGTGGCGTGCTCAGCGTCGGCGCACTGATTTCTGGTTCGTCACTTGGTACTGCGATCTTAATCTACGCTGTGACTGGCGGTCTCGTTTGCTTGGTTCTTTGTGCCCTGCTCATGTGGCGTTTTCTGTTTGCCAAGGAAAACCGCATCGAACACGTTTCTGCCCAGCAGGCTAACTAATAATTAGGGTCAGGACCCATTGATTTTCGGGTATTGGCGTGGTTCACGGTTTGGAAAACGAGCGGTGAACACGTCTGATCTTTCTTGGTTGAGCGACGCCCAGATGGCCCGTCTGGAGCCTTTCTTCCCTAAGTCCCATGGCAAGCCACGGGTGGATGACCGGCGGGTCTTGAGTGGCATTATCTTTATCAATCGCAATGGTTTACGATAGCGTGATGCCCCCGCCGCCTATGACCCACACAAGACGCTCTACAATCGCTGGAAAAGGTGGAGCGACAAGGGCGTCTTCGCCCGGATGATGACGGGTCTGGCTGCCGAGCACAGTGAAGAGAAGACCGTTGTGATCGACGCGACTTATCTCAAGGCCCACCGCACAGCGACCAGCATGGGCGTGAAAAAGGGGGGCGTGGGCACCTGATTGGTCGGACGAAAGGTGGCATGAACACCAAGTTGCATGCCATTTGCGATAGCTAAGGCCGTCCCTTCATCTGTTCGTAACGGCAGGGCAAATCAGCGACTGCATCGGCGCACGGACGTTGCTGAGCAGCCTGCCCGATGTCGATTGGTTGCTTGGAGACCGGGGCTATGACGCTGATCGGTTCAGAGAAGCGTTGAAAGAAAGAGGGATACGTGCCTGCATCCCCGGTCGCAAGCAACGCAAGGCACCTGTGAAGTACGACAAGCGCCGCTACAAACGCCGCAATCGGTTCGAGATCATGTTCGGTAGGCTAAAGAACTGGCGGCGCGTGGCGACCCGGTACGACCGCTGCCCGATGGACTTCCTGTCAGCCATCGCCCTCGCCGCAACCGCTATGTTCTGGCTATGACAAACAAACGAGTCCTGACACTAGATGTTCGTGCCGTTCGATCCGCTTTGCAGAGGTTTCAAAACCACCCAGACACGACGACTGCGCATATTGCGATGATTGGAAGAAGAAAGTGGAACACAGTGTTTCGACTCGTGAGTTCCTACTACACATTGCCGTCTAGTGAAATGCGCTGTCACCGAAACCGTGGCGGATAACAACTTTGCGCGTATTTGCGGCTTTGTATTTCACGACACCTCAAAAAGAAAACTAATCTGCGCTCGATTTAATCAATGGCGTCGAAATAACGCTCTCGGGGGAAAATTCCGAGCGCGACCATTCGTATTCGTGCACACTTGCAATATAACGCCATCGAAGATGACGGAATCCCGGTTTATGCAAGAGTTTGAGTTGGTCTGTTTATTGTCAGGATTGTTTGAGTTTTGCGGTCAAGAATTCGTATGCGTATAAAGCATCACAAAGCACCTGGATTGTGATAACATCATGGCTAGGTTGAATATTCTGGTTACAGGCGCAAGTGGATTCATCGGGCGCCATACTGTGGATGCGGCGCGCGCCGTCGGCCACAAAGTGGTGGCATTGGTACGTTCTGAGGCCTCAGCGCCCGCTGCGTGGAGCTCTGATTCAGGTATAGAGGTATTCGCCTTAGATTTGGCCAAGGCCGCTTCTGCAGATCAGCTAGCGAAACGATTGTCCAATGTGGATGTGATTATTCACGCAGCCGCTATAATGACGGGATCACCAGATCGCCAGCTTCGAGAGACTCTCGCGGCAACTGAAACCGTCCTGAGTTCTGTTCAGACCTGTTCGTCCACACCACGATTGGTCCTGGTAAGTTCCTTGTCAGTTTACGATTGTCGATCATTGCAAGCTGGTTCATTGCTGACTGAGGAGTGTCCGCTAGAACCTGCCCCGCACGAGCGGGATGCCTATTGTCGGGCCAAACTGATGCAAGAGCAGCAATCAAGAGCTGCTGCAGAAGCGCACGGTGTCGATCTTTGGATCATGCGACCCGGCGCAGTGTTCGGTCCAGGTCGATTGTGGAATGGGCATTTGGGACATCCGGTCGGGCCCGTACTGATTGCGATGGAAAGCGCCGGAGAGGTTCCTGTCAGCCAAGTCGCACACACCGCGCAGGCACTTGTAAAGGCTGCAGAAACACCAGCCAACGGGGTTGATGTGATAAATGTGTTTGATGATGATCGCCCGGACCGCGCAACCTATGTCGCAGCCTTGCGCCAGACCGGCTGGCCACGTGCTGTTCTGCCTATCAGCTGGCGCCTTTTTGGCTTTGTGGGGGGAATGCTTGCCAAGATACCAGGTCTTGGGACTAAGTTGCCCGGGCTATTGCGACCCGCTACGCTACACGCCCGGATGAAACCACTGTGTTATGACACGACCCGGCTTCATGCGCGATTAGATATCCAGCCGCAAAAGTCTTTCGCCGAGGTCATGCGACGGTCACACATCGAAGGTCAAACACAATGAGTCGTCTCGCACCCATCGCCTATCTGACGGGCGAATACCCTCGTGCGACAGATACATTCATTCAGCGAGAAATTTTTGCGCTGCGTGAACAGGGTATCCCTGTCGAAACTTGCTCGATCCGCAAGACCGGCTTCGAGCATCATGTTGGCCCGGAACAGCAGCAGGAATTTCGAAACACGTTTTACGTCATCGCCGCCGCAAAATTCCCGTTGCATCTTGTCAAATGCCATATGAAGGCTCTTGTGCAGGCACCGGGCAGGTATTTTTCGGCTTTAAGATTGGCGCTGAATACGCGTCCTGCCGGATTGAAAGGCCTGATTTATCAGCTCTTCTATTTTGCTGAGGCGGCGGTGTTGGCAGAACATTTACGTGAACGTAAGGTCCGTCATCTGCACAATCATATCGCTACAGCAACCTGCACTGTTGCGATGTTGACAAGTCGGATTAGTGGCATCCCCTTCAGCTTTACAATCCATGGGCCAGACATTTTTTTTGAACCGAAACACTGGCGTATCGATACTAAGATTGCAGAAGCTAAATTTGTGGCCTGTATAAGCGATTTCTGCCGCAGTCAGTGTATGATTTTCTCGGATACTCGACACTGGCATAAGCTCAATATCGTTCATTGTGGAATTGACCCTGAACGGTATCTGGCAACCAGCGCCGCAGATCCTGACCGGCCACACTTGGTATTTGTCGGTCGGTTGGCAGGAGTAAAGGGGGTTCCGATCCTACTTGAAGCTGTGGCGCGTCTGGTCCCGCGGGTTCCGGGGCTGCGAGTGACATTGATCGGGGACGGACCAGAACGATCTGACCTCAAAGACAAAGCGCGTGACCTGAAACTAGATACGGTTGTTCAGTTTCCAGGTTATAAATCCCAAAGTGAGGTGGCCGATGTTTTGGCGGACGCCGACGCCTTGGTGCTTCCCAGCTTTGCTGAAGGTGTGCCGGTGACGCTGATGGAGGCCATGGCAAGCGGTTTGCCCGTTCTGGCGACCCGGGTTGGTGGCATCACGGAGCTGGTTGAGGATGGCGTCAGCGGTTACTTGGTGCCTCCGGGTAACGTGGATGCGTTGACCCAGCGTCTCGGCGACTTGCTGTGTGATCCAGAATTGCGAACGCGCATGGGGCGCGCTGGGCGGGCTAAGGTGACCACAGAGTTCAATCACAAAACCGAAGCCGCGCGTCTGGCGCGACTTATTCATTCCGAACTGGAAGAGGCACGGGATGCCGAATGAGAACCCGACGCCCGCAATCGGGCTGGTCCTGATAGGCAGAAATGAAGGCGAGCGTCTGGTACGTTGTCTTGCTTCGGTTCCGTCCGAAGTATCCGCTGTAGTCTATGTAGATTCGAATTCATCCGATGATAGCGTGCAGAAGGCTCGCGACGCCGGTGCGCATGTTGTCGAACTGGACTTGTCCCGCCCGTTCACCGCGGCACGGGCACGTAATGCGGGATATGCTGCGCTAAAGGCGATGGATACTCCAATGGACTTTGTCCAATTTATCGATGGCGATTGCGCTGTTGTTGATGGTTGGATTCCTGCCGCCGCCGACGCGCTGCGTAGCGTACCCGAGCTTGGCATTGTGACGGGATGGAGGGCTGAGATCTATCCTGATGCGAGCATATACAATGCGCTTTGTGAATTTGAATGGCACCGCCCGGCCGGTCCGATCCTGACCTGCGGTGGTGACATGATGGTGCGCGTCGAAGCGTTTGATGGGGTTGGTGGTTTTGATAACAACGTCATCGCCGCTGAGGATGATGAGTTCTGCGTGCGAATCCGCGATGCTGGATGGAAAATCGAGCGCCTGCCTTTGGGCATGACGCGGCACGACGCGGCAATGACGCGCTTCTCGCAATGGTGGAAGCGAGCCGTTCGCACAGGGCATGGGTTCGCGCAGGTAGGTGATCTGCATCCCGGCTATTTCACACGAGAACGCAAAAGGGTGTGGTTCTATGGTTCTGTGCTGCCGGTTATCGCGGTATTTGGACTGTTTGTGTCGTTTTGGCTGACTTTGGCGGTATTGTGTGTCTATCTCCTGTCTTACCTGAAGACGACACAAGGGCTTGTGAGTGATGGGCTGCCTCGCTCATCGGCAATGCGACAGGCTGTGTTTTTGACCTTGTCTAAGATTCCCAACGTCATCGGTATGTTGACTTATCTATCGCGTCGCAGACGAGCGGCGCCAATGAAGATCATCGAGTATAAATAATCAATTGTGTTGAAAAGAATATGTCTCAGAATCCAATTCGTGTCGGCCTGATCGGAGCCGGATACATTGCAACCTGGCACGCAAACGCTCTGCGGGCTAGCAAAGGCGTAGAGTTAACAGCAATCTGCGATGTGTCTTCTGATGCCGCGTTGGATTTTGCAGGAACTTATGGAATTCAGCCGTTTACATCGATCGAAGACATGGCAGAGGCAAATGTTTGCGATGCGGTTCATATACTAACGCCTCCGCATATCCATGCTGATTTGGCGGAGCGTTGTTTGCTTGCCGGCTTCCATGTGATGGTGGAAAAACCATTTGCTTTGTCGCAGGATGACTGCGTGTCCGTTGCGTCTGCGGCCGAAGAGGCAGCGCGAAAGGTTGCAGTGTGTCATAATTTCCTGGGTGTTCCCTCGTATGGGCGACTAAAGCACGCCTTTAAATCAGGCGCGCTGGGACGCGTTAATAGCACCGAGTTCAACTGGCGTTTTCCTCTGGGGCCTCTGAGATCCGGACCTTATGGTCTGTGGATGTTGCAAGACACGCGGAACCTGCTTTTTGAGCTTGGCCCGCATCTTTTCGCGTTCGCCGTCGATCTGTTCGGTGAGATTAATGATTTCAAGTTGGACACAGGCAAACCCGTGACACTGCAAGGGGGCAGTCCCGTCCGCAAAGCTGGAAGATCCGAGCGCGGGCAGGGCATGTTGATCTAACGTTCAATCTGGATCTGGTCGAAACCATGGATGACAGGTCAGTCGTGATACATGGCTCTTCGGCGACTGCAAGGTTGGACTACGCAGCTGATACGCTCATGGTTCGCCGTGAGAACACATCGGACATCGTGATCAATCCATTCCGTCAACAGATTGGACTGGCCGGCCAGCATCTGCGTGAAGGTGTGGTCAATGGTATCACGCAACTAGCCTCTTTAAACCGCAGGTCCCCTTATGCCCTGAGCTTTCTCGGTGCATTTGAGGCTTTTTATGATGCTATCCGCACCAATAGCCCGGTGGACGACCGTTTTTCAGCTGCTGCTGCAGAAGCTGTCATAAGCGCCATCGAGCGAACCGCCGATTTGATACCGGATGAATTCACCGCGAAACCTGATCCGATTGTGCCGAAGACCCCATTGAAACCCACGATTATGGTGATTGGCGGGACGGGTTTTATAGGTCGCCATCTGACCCGCATGTTGGTGAAAGGCGGGCGTCAGGTGCGGGTGCTGAGCCGCGGGCGTCACGGTCCTTTCGCCGATATTGCTGATCACGTCGAAACCGTCGCGGTTTCATTGCGCGACAAAGCGGCGCTGACCGCCGCGATGGAAGGCATCGAGGTTGTCTATAATCTAGCCAAATCGTTAGACGGGACTTGGGAAGGTTGCCTGGAAAACGACGTCGGAGTGGCTGTACGCGTGGCCGAGGCTGCGCAGGCGGCTGGCGTCAAACGGTTGATCTACACCGGTACGATTGCTTCGTACGATATGTCCGATCCTGCGCGTACGATTACCGAGGACACTGGATTCGCCGAGGACATGAGAGACCGCAACCTCTACGCCCGTTCCAAGGCGGAATGTGAGAAGCGGCTGTTAGAGATGTATCGAACACAGGGATTGCCGCTGGTAATTGCGCGCCCCGGTATTGTGATCGGCGAGGGCGGGCCGTTGCAGCATTGGGGCATCGGACGCTGGCACGGGGCCGGGGCCGTTCGAGTTTGGGGCAACGGGAAGAACATCCTGCCCTTTGTTCTGATTGAGGATATCGCAGACGCCCTCATCGCGATGATAGACAATGATGCGGCGTTGGGTCAGTCATTTAATCTTATTGGTGAGCCGATGATGAGCGCACGGGATTACTTTGATGCGATTCACGAGGCTCTGGGTGCGCGGATTGAGGTCAAAACTGGCGCTTTTTGGACTTTTTTTCTGTCTGGCAGCATCAAATATCTACTCAAACGCTATGTCGTGGGACTGCGGGACCTCAAAAACCAATCTTATAGTGACTGGAAATCACGGGGTCATCTGTCTCCCTTCAGCAATGCCAAGACTAAAGAGGTGTTAGACTGGAAACCAGTAGCGGATCGGGATGATTTCGTCCGAAAGGGCATCACCCAAGCCAACCTTTTCGGATTCTAAGGATGCGTCGGGGTCTGGCCATGACTGAGGCACTATGAAGTCACTGGGACAAAGCATATCCGCGTTGATGTCCGATCGCCACAGTTTGCGGCGCAAGATCATGGCATCCGTCGCGTTGTCGACAATGGTCTTCGTCATGCAGGTCATTGCGCGGATCGTCTCGACGATCGTTCTGACCCGCATTCTGACGCCTGAGATTTTTGGTGTTTTTGCCGTCGTTATGACTTTCATTTTTGTGCTCGAGATGTTCTCGGATTTGGGTGTGCGGTCGCTGATTCTGACACGCGAGGGCGAGTTGGATGACGGATTTTTGCGTTCATGTTGGACGGCGCAGATCCTGCGCGGTGTGCTGATTCTGTTTGTTTGTGTCTTGTTGGGCTTTGGCATTGATTGGGGGCAGGGGGCAGATCTGTTCGACATCGAGTCAAGCTATGGCGACCCCAGCCTGCCTTTTGCGGTCGCTGCCATCGGCGGGTTCTCCATCATCAGCGGCTTCGCGTCACCGGCTAAGTTTGTCTATGAGCGCGAGATGAAGTTTCGGCAGGTCAGTAAAGAAACGCTGATCAGGTTGGTGCTTACCACCGCTATCACCATTGGTCTCGCATATTGGTTGCGCAATATCTGGGCTTTGGTTCTGGGCAATCTCGCAGGTGCGTTGATCATGGTCACACTGAGCTATGCGATGTTCTCTGGCCCGAAGATGCGCTTGATTTGGAACATTGCTGATTTTCGGATCATCATCGAACGTGGCAAGTGGATCATCGGTCATTCCGCCTTGTCTGCGGTTACCGTGATGGCGGATCGATTTGTTTTGGGTTTTGCAATGTCTGCAAGTTCGTTTGGTTTCTACTATATCGCGCGTCAGATCGTGGACCTTGTCGAGACTTTTCTAAACACCGTTCATGCTCAGATGGGGCTGCAGGTCTTTACCGAACTTCACAAAGACCAAGAAGGTTCTTCTCTGCGCCGCCGTTATTATCGATATCGCATCCTGTTTGACGGTCTTGCGACATTTGCGGCCGGGGCGCTGCTTACGTTCGCTCCGACCCTTATCGGTATCATTTATGATGATCGTTACGCGGATGTTGCAGGTATGATCCAAATACTGGCTGTTGGCCTGATCCTGATCGGGCCACGCCTGTTGCGCGAGGCCTATAGCGCACAACGTCGTTTCCGAGAGATGACCGTGCTCAGCCTGATGAGCGCAGCAACGATCTGGATCGGATTGTGCATCGCGATCTGGGGTTTCAATTCAACGACGCTTGCGTTGTTCGTTGTCGCTTTGCATCGCATCCCCGAAGTCACGATGCTCTTGATCATGGGGCGCCGTGAAGGCTGGGTCTCGCTCCTGCACGAATTCCGGTTGATGCCGCTCGTGCTTGTCGGCGCAGCGGTTGGTTGGGGAATGGCTGAGCTTTGGGCGGCAATCCCATAGCTACAAGCGAAGTTCTGAAGTAAAAGCTTCAGCCCGTGGTGGGCTGGCTACCTATCCGCAGAAAACTTCCAGTTGCTTTCGCACATGTCCAATAGGCTGTGCTTGGCCTCGAATCCAAGAACTTCGCGCGCCCGGTCGGTTGCCGCGTAGGATACAGGTGGGTCTCCAGGGCGGCGACCCTCTATTCGACTTGGGATCTCCCTGTCGATCACATCAGAATATGTTTTCAGAACCTCCAGTACCGAATGCCCTTGCCCGGTCCCGAGATTAACGAGGTGGCTTTCCTTTTGTTCCAGCAGCGCGTCAAGGCTCAGCACGTGTCCACGGGCCAGGTCAAGAACATGGATGTAGTCTCGGATGCAGGTTCCGTCTGGTGTTGCGTAGTCACCGCCAAAGATCGATAGGGCTTCGATATCTCCACGCGCAACCCGAGCTATGACGGGCACGAGATTTCCGGGCGGCTGCGAAGGATCCTCACCTATCAGCCCGGATGAATGGGCGCCAACGGGATTGAAGTAACGCAAAATACCGGTCTTAACGTTAGGATGTGCTTTTGTGACACGGGCCAACAGTTCTTCGCCAAAAAGCTTGGTTGCACCATAGCAGCTATCCGGCGCACAGATATGCTTCTCGGTCAGTGGCATTTCCGCGGCGCTTCCGTAAACCGCCGCCGAAGACGAAAAGACGATGTTTTCGACAGCGCTTGCTTGCATCGCGTCGACGATATTGATCAGGCCCGCACAGTTCGAATTGTAATACCCGATTGGATCAGCCTCACTGTCAGGTACAGACTTAAGTGCAGCGAAATGCACCACTGCGTCAAAATCATTGGCGCTAAAGGCAGCCCTGATGGCGTTCTGGTCGCGAATATCCGCTTCGATTACCGGGACAGTTTTGCCGGTGATCTGATTTAGCCGTTCAGGCACGTCGCGACGGGCATTTTCGAAATTGTCCAGTATAGTGACGGTGTAACCGGCTTCCACCAGTGCCGCATAAGTGTGCGAGCCGATAAATCCAGCGCCACCAGTGAGAAGAATATGCCTTGTCATGTTTCACCATTATGACGGGGCCGATCATGCGATTGTTCCATTGCGGTCTCCCTGATCAATTTACGCAACAATAATAAACATCCCATTAGATTGTCGCCGCTCCAAGGGCCGATCCCCAGTTGTGGAAACTGCCGCATGTTATTGCAAATAATGCCAGAATCTGGCGTTGATACTGTGCCACAGGTCGCGGCAACTGCAACTAGAATCTAGCATGAACCAAGACTCCCTGATACGAGTCAGTTACGTACGCAACACCCGCAGTGAAGTGGTGGTTGTTCCATCCTTTTATAAAGTTGATTAAGCCCTAAGAAGGAGTTGGGCAAAGAACCATTTGCTCAGTTTTTTTGGATATGAATGAAAAAACAGACCAGTCGATGAAGATTGCAATTTACGTCTCATCATGGCCGCCCGGGCGTGTCGCGTCTGGGATTGTTACCTACACTTCCCAGCTTGTGTCCTCTCTTCGAGCTTTTGGGCATGAAGTCTATATTCTGACCCCTGACGCTGGTGAGCCAGACCCCTACACGATTGATCTACAGCAAATACAGGTACCGCTTTCATCCAGGATTTGGCAGAAGATTCAATCGAAACTGACATCCCGCCCTTATGATGCTTTGCGCCATTCTGCCAAGATCACGTCAGCTATTTGTAAACTGGTAGATGAAAAGGGAATAGAAGTCTTCGAGATCGAGGAATCCTTTGGTATGGGTGCCGAAGTTGCGATGATGAATATCGTCCCCGTTTCGATACGCCTTCATGGGCCGTTTGTTTTGACCGGCGGTTTCGACGACGCGTTGTCGGCATTGCCCATCAATGACGGGCGTTCCGAGCGCGAAGGACAAGCAATCAAATCAGCTCATTTTATTTCGGCGATCTGTAATTATACTTTGGATGCGGTCAGGAAGCAGTACGGTCTTGAGCTTGAGAACAGTACAATTATTCCGACGCCAATCGTGGCAGCACCGGAGAAAGAGATCTGGAGCGTTGACGGCTGCGATAAAAACAAAGTGCTCTTTGTCGGGCGATTTGACAGCATAAAAGGCGGGGATTTGGTTCTGCAGGCGTTTGCGAAGCTTGCCGAGCTAAACCCGGATTTGACGTTGACTTTCGTCGGGCCGGATCAAGGTATTCGGTCTGAGAAAGGCATTCTTTACTTTGAAGACTATTTTAAAGCACATTTTCCATCTGAGCTGCGAGAAAGGGTCGATTACCGCGGGGAAATGAGCCACGCAGATTTAATGGCGCTGCGTACAAATCACTATTTGACAATCACAGCGGCTCGTTACGACACGATGGGATATATGTTGTTAGAAGCGATGTCGCTAGGTTGTCCGTTGATTGGCACAGCAGTTGGAGGGACTCCTGAGGTAATCAGGAATGAGCATAATGGCCTTATCATCCCAAGTGAGGACGTTGATGCACTAGCAGAAGCATGTCAAAGACTGCTCGATAATCCCAAACTCGCCGAGCAACTTGGACGACAAGCATGGATCGATTGTAGCGAGTTGTACAACTCCAGAGCAGTGGCGGCTAAAACCCTTGAAGGGTACAAGGCGGCGATCCGTCGTTTCAAAGTACAAAACGCTAGTTGATGCGTTGAAAACCGATTTTGGTTTCTTTGCATTGGAGAAAACCCCCCGTTTTCCGGAAGGCGACTTCATGCAGTATGGTACTGTCAAGCACAGTGTTTTCTATCTTAACTATTACACCGACCGGTCGATGAAGCCTCGCCACAAAGTACTGACCGGTCGGGTGCGCGGCATTATCCGTCAGATCTGCGACGAGAACGAAGTCAACATCCTGCGCGGGATGAAGAGTCGTTTGCCTCGCAAGGTGCAAGGTGAGTGTCCTGCGCTTGACAGGCGCTATTGGTGCCGCCGGTTTTTGGTGAGGGAACGTTGTTCAAGTACCAACGGGGAACTCACCGAGGACATCGTGCGGCAATAGGTCGAAAGCCCCAGCACAGATCCTGCTGGAGCCAGCCGCTAGTCGCTCAGGAAAGGCTCAACGGAATACGTTTTTTCCCGGTAATCTTGTTTAACAGCTTCCGTTTGAGAGAGATCGGCTCAAGAAACTCGCTATCTTGATCAAAAAGGCGACCCGTGAGCATTGGATCATGCCATAACGCCAGTCGTACGCCCCATTTGGCGGCATCTGCAGGATCAATCCCGTCGGGTAGGCCCATGCGCGTTTTCAAAGAGCCCGGGATCCAATCGTTAATTACGATATCCGGAAAACGATCGCCAAGATCCGCCACCAGTGATTGGGTCAAAATGCGTGCGGCTCCCTTGGTCACCGAATAGGCCGCCGCAGTCGGTGCCGGGGCGATATGGGCGAAGGTGCTGAGGTTGACGATCCGGCCATAGCCGCGCTCGACCATGCCGGGAAGGACTGCGTGACAGCAATAGAATACGCCTCCCAAGTTGATGTTAACGGATTGCATGAAGCTTTCGGGGGTTTCGTCCAGAATATCACGACGCGGATAGACAGCTGCGTTGTTGATCAGGATCGTAGGCATACCTGCGGCGGTATTGATCTCTTCAAATGCGCGGGCAACCGCGTCGGGATCTGAAACATCTGCTTCAACGGGCATAAACCTATCGCCCAAGTCCGCCGCAAGCTCGGTCAATGCGCCCATGTTGCGACCGACGCCTGCAACACGAAGATTCTCAGCAACAAGAGTGCGGCACAGCTCACGACCCAAACCGGCGTTGGCTCCTGTAACAATGGCAACACCTTCTCGAATTCGTTGACTTATATCGGTCATGGAGCCTCCGTGAACAGAGTTGGCTTATTTGCGCGCTTGGCGATGATGTCTCCGACCCTAAGCGCATTGGCGGCGATGGTCAGACTTGGATTAACCCCCATTGATGTCGGCATAAACGAGCCATCGGCGACATACAGGTTTTGCAAATCATGTGCCTTGCAGTCGGGGTCGAGCACGGATGTGCCGGGATCGGTTCCAAAGCGCAATGTACCCAGCGGGTGGCCTACATTAACGATTGGCTTGATCGACAAAAACATCATGCGCCAGCGACCGATCGCACGCCGTATCGCCCGGCGTAACCCGATTTGGCGGGTGAACACATCGCGTGCGACAGAGTATTCGAAAGTAAAGACTTCGGGGTCTTCTGGATTCAGCAGAACTCGGTTCTCACGGACTGGAAAATCCTCCATCTGGGCAACGAAGACATCTGCATTTCCGAACAGTTTGGCTGCCAAAAGGGCAGGTATGTTCAGCAGGCGACGCAGTTTTGTATACTTGGCAAACCGCGAGCGGTCGAACTGCATGAGCAGGAAACGCAGGATCGTTCCGTAATTCGCCTCATATCCCATGGATTGGGTCAGTCCCATGCGCTCATTTTTCACGACATAGAAATCACGCGTCGACACCGCCCGGCTGCTACCAATGGGTTTCGCGTTGCGACGTGGCCAGACAGCAAAGAAATTATCAATATGGAACATCAACCCGCGCCCAACCCAATCGCTAGAGTTGGCGCAACCTGCTGCGGATTGATCAGTAGATCGAAGCAATAAGGTAGGAGAGCCAAATGAGCCGGCCGCCAGAACATAAGTTGAGGCATGCAGCATGTAGGAATCGCCCTGATGCAAAACGCGGACGCCGGTGATCTGGCCGGGTTGATCTTCCACCAATTCTTGAACATCGCATTCGGTGATAAGTGCAGCGCGTCCACTGGCTAGCGCGGGCTCTACACCGGCCGAGCGGCCATCCATCTTACAGGCACGTGGACATTTTCCACCGAGGCAATTTGTGCAGCCGTCAAGCCCTTTTCGAGCAATATGTGAGTAATAGGGATGCAGACCCCGTTCGCGGAAATCGCTTACCATAGCAGCTTCTTCAGGGGTGAATTTGGGCGGTGGCCGGAGTTTGACTGACGGAAAGTCTGACAGCGGATCTTCGCCGCCGTGCACGTATAGAATATCCTCGGCTTGATCGAAATAGGGTAGAAAGGCGTCGAAACTTACGGGCCAGCCGCCTGTGGGGTGCTTGATGCCGGGCGTGTCGTCCAGATCATGCGGTTCGGGGCGTTCAAGTGCAGCAGCATAAAAAACAGAAGAGCCTCCGACGCCGCTGCCTAAGGGCGCGAAATAGCGCGAGGTTGTCCCCTTGTCACGCGCTTCGACCGGTTTGGGCCAAAAACCCCGCAGTTTGCGTGCGAAGGGATCGCCTATATCGGGTGTGTAAGCCTGTCTCTCACTCCGGTGGCCTGCAATACCTTTTTCAAGAAAGAGCACCGATAGCCCGTGCTCGGTCAAGCGACGTCCGATGATGCCACCCCCCATGCCGGCGCCAATGACGATCACGTCCCAAGCCTGCGATTGAGCTTCTTTGGGAGATATCACCCCAGGCCTCCTTCCGCGGTTAAGCTGGGTCGTGCAGTATCGCGTATTTTACGACCACCGATCATCTGTCCTCCGCGTCGCGTCATCGTCCTCTGCTCCAAGTGGAGTCGCTGCGCATACGCACCAGCAAGCTGACTGTCACATAGACCCCAAAGCCAACCGGATCAGTCAGAGCAAGCCTCATGAGATGCCCCTTGGTCAGTGGAGTTTTGCCTTCCCGGTCCAGAATACCGGGATACAGATTGGCAAGCTCGGCAACACCTGCGTCCTGCCTGCGACGTACCCGTACAAGGGCCCGCAACCCTTCCACCAGCGGCCAAGAATATGAGGCGGGAACTGGTCGGCGCTCTTCCGGAGTAAATTGCAACCGTACGAAAGTGTCGTCGGAGATGATTTGCGGAAATTCGTCCCATCGCCCGCGCCCGGCAGCGTTGACAGCAAACAAACCGGCACCTGGAACGCCTTCTGTCATGAAAGGAAGCCGGGTCCATATTCGGCCATAAGCCCGTGTGACCCAGCTTTGCGCTGGGCGCAGTTTCAGATCACCGCTCGCATAGACAGGTTCCACACGATCAAGAACCTCTACCAGCTCGCCCAACAATAGCGGGGACATCACAACATCGGCGTCCAAGTAAGCTCGCGCCCCACATCTTGCAACGGCATCGGCGCGGTTGAGTGCCGCAGGTTTGCCTGCGATATCCGATTCCAAAATCTCAAAAGACCAGCCCCGCTCTGAGAACCGCTGCGCATAGCTGCGCGCGATGTCAGCGGTGCCGTCGGTGCAGGCATTTGCCGATACGATAACCTGGGCGCGCCGTGGGGTGACTTGCGACAATACGCCTTCAAGGCAAGGGCCAATATACGCTTCCTCGTTGTTTGCAGGTATGATGACCGAGATGTCGTACATGGATTAGCGGGCCAGCTTCTCTGCCCACGGCATGGGTGCAACTGGTTCGAAGCGGGTTTGCATGGCGGCAGAGCCAGCATGTTCCCTAGCATTTTGCAGGGCCAGCGTGACTTCGTTCATGTGCAGCGACAGGTCGGGCGACAGTCGGCATGGTCGGTCTTCGAGGATTGCATTCCGCAGCTCGACTACGCCGAGAGCAAAGTTCATCGATGCGGCGCCCTTGCGCCCAAGCTTTTCGTGGGTCGGTCCTTTGAGCTTGAGACGCCGGGCCAGAGGAGCATTGACCAATCTGCGGCGTAGGGGAAATCGGCGACGCAGACGCACAGTGGCCGCGTTATTCCAGCATTCGTCCATTTCGATCACTCCTGTATCCCCGATGATCCTGAGTTCATGGTTGTGGGTGGCGAGTATTGAACAAGTTAAACGCGCGACGATGCCGCTTTCGAAAAACAGGGTTCCAACGGAAAAATCTGGTGCCGGATCGGGCGTCACATCCTGCACATCCGCCAGAACCGCAGAGGCGGCTACAACTGTGCGAACCGGACCAAACATCGGCAATAGCCAGGCCAGATAATAACCGGCATGTTCAAGTGTGCAGCCCACCTCGAACTCGTCTTTTGCCGGCCATGGCGCACCGCTCTCAGATAGCCATTTTTGATAGGGGGCCTGCGAGATAAAATCGTCATCCATCTCGGCATAGACCAAGCGGACTTCCCCGATCACACCAGCACGCAATCCAGACCAGATCGTTTGCGGTGCCTCACCCAGAAAGCTGCAGGGCGCTGAGGCAATGCGCAAACATCGCTCGGCTGCAAGATTGATCAACGCATGCGCCTGATCCATCTGCATCGCCAAAGGTTTTTCAGAATAGACGTGAAGCCCGGCCTCGAGAGCTTGACGCGATACGTCGAAATGCTCGGAAGGGTTGGTAAGGTTCAGCAGAATATCCCCTGCCTCTGCGGTCTTAAGTAACGCCTCAAAGCTGTCTACAGATGGCAAAGACCAATATGTGCAGAACTGTGAAAGCCTGGCCGGGTTGCGGTCAAAGCAGCCGGCTATCTTTATGTCGGGGTACAGCTTAAGAGAGCGCAGATACAAATCCGCGACATATCCAGTACCAATAATCAACAATCTGGGCATAAAGAGAAATGACTCTTACTCAATGGATGGGCACTCATAAACAACGAACAATTTAATATGGGCAGAATTGCGGATGCGCTACTGTAAATTGGTTGCGCTCACGCAATTCAAGCAACCCCTGGACCTGATCTTGTTGTTCATAAGCAAAGACTCAGAGTTTTCCCTGCTCTGGCCGTCAGGATTGATTGTCGCAAATTGCGAGACTGTCTTGCCAATATGTGGCGATTGATCCGGATCCTATGTTTGTCAGTGCGGGTTAGATATGTCACATTGTGATTTGAGGGAAATACCTCCATTTTTTTGTTAGAAAATCTTGATCCCTACCTTGCTCTGCTGTTGTAGATGCTAGCCGGTTATTCGAATTGTGTTATTGTTAAGATAGGAAAAGAAGATGGCGATCTATCAAATTGATCCCGAGCGTCTGAGTATAAGTGTAGACAACGCCCGCGCTGCGGCGGCCCCCTTTGCTGAGGAATATCAGAGCGGCGAACCTTATAATCATATCTGCATCGATAACTTTCTTCCCGAAGAGGTTCTGCGCAAGGTTCAGAAAGACGTCGCCACGCTTGAAGAGAATGAGGACAGCGACACGTTCGAACGGGCGCAAGAGAATCTGAAAACGCAATACAATCCCGAACGGTTGCCCATCTACTCGCGCGAGTTGTTTCACGCTTTCAATTCGCGCCCGTTTATCCTGTTTCTTGAGGAGATGACGGGTATCAAAGGGCTGATCCCTGATCCTTATTATATCGGCGCGGGTATTCATCGGGTAAAGAACGGTGGCCACCTGGATATCCACGCGGATTTCAATTTACACAAACAGATGGTTGTTGAGCGCCGCCTAAACGTCCTGATCTATCTGAATGACGACTGGCGCGAAGAGTGGGGTGGCTCGTTCGAAATCTGGAGCAACGACATGAGCACCAAGATCAAGAGCTTTGTTCCAACTTTCAACCGCATGTGCTGCTTCTCTACAGGGTCGAATACGTTCCACGGGAACCCCGAAAAAGTGAACCACCCCAATGGTGAGCCACGCCAGTCGATTGCGCTTTACTATTACACGGCGACTTGGGATCCTAGCCGTAAAGCCCATTCGACGATCTTCAAGCCGCGCCCTGGAACCGATGATCAGTTTGATCGTCAGTCGCGCCGGCAGGAAGTGCTCGAGAATTGGTTGCCGCCTGTTGTCTACCGTAGGGTCTACCCTCGCCTTGCGCGGCTGGGTTTCTGACGAAGATCAATCGTGCTGGACACTCATGGCTCGACTGCTCAAAAGGTTGGAGAGATCAAGCCAATGCAAGGCGACTTAAAAGACCCGCCATCCGCCGAGCTTGAACCGCCGCAGGTCATCTCTGCGACGGTTCCTGATTGGTCCCGAGAGGAAGTTCGGCAATTCTGGGACCCAGGCTACAAACTTTTGCGGTCGATCCGGCGCTATCAGCGGGCAAAGGCACGCGGGGGTGCTGTCGGCTGGGTGTTCAGTAAGTACTGGATTTTGATACATCGGTTCTGGTCGGTGATCACACAATCCGAGATTCACCTGAATACGCATATTGAGGGCGGGTTACGCTTGCCACACCCGACGGGTATCATAATCCACCCCAGCGCGCGAATTGGGCCAAATTGCATGATTTTCCATCAGGTTACGCTGGTTTCGACCGTGGTATTAGGCGGGCATGTTGACCTTGGCGCTGGGGCAAAGATCATGGGACCGCTAAAGATAGGCGATCATGTAACGGTCGGTGCCAACAGTGTTGTGACCCGTGATGTCGAAAGCGGATCAACGGTCGCAGGCGTACCTGCGAAAAGGCTTGACCTTTAGTTGTCGGTTTATCTGGGGCGTCGTTTTTTAACGGGCTCCTTTAACGGAATGACAGCAGCAGCCTGTGTTTTATCTCGCGGTTTGCGAACATGTTTTATGCGCGTCGGGTGCGGCTGAAGCGTCTCTTTGGATGTTTCATCCGTTTTGCTTTGCTCTGACACAATAGAATTGGCCAATAGCATTCCTGCCATCATCCAGGTCAGGTTATTTACAGATGCGTTTGGGATCAAATCCACCAGGTTTACGCCCAACATCAGCGCAGCGCCGTTTGTTACATACTCGTCTGGTGACCCTCGACTAAGTTTGCGTCTCGCCCATAGTTTGAGAAGTGGGAGAGTGAGAAGCCCAAAGATACAGACATATCCGAACCAGCCCAACACTCCGATTACGATAACCCAGTAACCATCTGGTACGGTTAGCACCCGGCCGGTTTCCGGGTCCATGTTTCGATTACGGTTCCAAAATGCCCAGCCCGTAAGGGGTTTTTCTGCCGCCCTTTCAAGCAGCATGCTTTCGTTCTCGAAACGGAATCCCAAAGACTGGGCCCGCTCAGCTTGGATCATTCCGGCATAGCCGAGAAGCCGATCAACAGGGATCATATCCGCCGCGCGTAGGACTGGGTAGGACAATAAAATAACCGCGCACACCAGCATGGCCCAGCGTTGTATTCGCGAGGTCGCAAACAGAACGATTGGTGCAAACACTACCGCAAGTAAAACTGCCCCGACCGTTTTGCACAGTATCAGGATGGCAAATAGATAGACTAGAATACCAAACTTGTGCCCCTTGTCTTGCCCGAGCGAGCCCCTCAGAAGTGCTGCTGTTGCAAGGAAAGACATCAGGATGAAAAACGCCACCCCCAACCCATGGCCTAGGAAGACAGTAGGTCGAAAACCGCCAAAGCGGACTTGTTGAGCAAAGAGTTGGGGGAAAAACCCATAAACCCAATTGTTTAATTGTGGACTTAGTCGAACTTCAAGCAGGATGGGAAAAGAGTATATCAATCCGATGATCATATAGAGAGCCAAAAACTCTCGCTTGTTTTCGGGGGTAGAGAGGAAATTGAAGCCCAAAATGAATGGCATAAGATAGAGCACATGCTTTAGGAATTCGGAAAGCGCGTCTCGGACAGTCATTCCCGGGAGCATGACGGGCCCCGCGAAAACGGGCTCAAGATTGCCTAACGCGCTGACAATCGGGCTTGCAAGGAAACCGACCATCAGGACTGAGGCTAGGCGTGACTCAGGGAATAACCTGATCTTACGATCCACCATTGTCAGGCAGATTATGAATGCGGCCAAGCTCGGGATTGTGCGTTTGTCCAGAGTCGGAATCAAAGGCAAATCGAACTGAGTGTTCGGAGGCAAGACGACATAGCCACCGAGTATAGAGATCAAAAGTGCACGCTGGGGCGGTAGCTTTTTAAACAGAACGACCATAACGATCGGCCATACGATCAGCATAAGATAAGCAAATGAATTGGGCATGTGTCGGGTCGCGGTGTTAGCAGAGTTGAGTTTTAAGTATCATGTCGGCCTAGATTCTGTCCCGTGCCATTCAGTCCAGAAGAATGGTATCTGTTCCGCTGTCAGTCGAAGAAGCTGAAAGAGCGATGCAGATTGGATCAAACGCGACCCAACCCTGTAGGTGCGTAGTTTGTCACGACCTCCCACACGACTTCTTGCATCAGGTGCGCTGCTTCAGGGCCGGGGTCCTCAAAAGGTGTGCCATCGACCTTGAACAGTTTATGCGGCAACTCCAGCGGTGATGTCTGGTACAAAACGGCATAGTGGGCCAGCGCAACCAGATAGGCGCCATAGTCGCTCAGATGGATCGTGTCAGAAAATAGGTCGTAGCGGTTGGTTATTGCTCCGACACCCCCACGATGTTCTACTTCACGCACAAATCGAGCCATGACCTGCCCGGCGGGAATGACATAGACTGGCATGGGTGTCTCTTCATGGCCTAATGCAACGCGCAAGATGCCATCTATCCAATAACGCCCGAGGTCTTTGTCTATTCGCTGCAGCCAACCTTCTTTGTCATCTAAATGATGCCAGGTTTCGTAAAAAAAGATGCGCATGTCGGGGTGCGAACGACGCCCAAGTTGAATCCAATTGTGAAGATGTTGTGCGCTTTCGAAATACTTGATCGCCGCCCTGATTTCGACCATTTCAGTCAGAATTAGAGTATTATAGGTGCCGGATAATAGGGCCTGTTTTGCATCTTCATACTCGGGTGCTGTATTCCGCAGTTCGAACCCATTGATGGTTTCTTTGGGGTCCCAATGGGCCCTTAGCGGGGTACCCCATCCCAATTGGCTGCTGTATTCGTGACCTTCACCCGCTAGTTGCTTTAGCATTTCGGGGATGTCCGGACCGACCAGGCTATGGCCAAGATGGAAAACGTTTTGTGGAAAAGAGGGTGCTGGTCCGGGCTTGGCATATAGCGCTTCAAATGTGCCGGTATCGACTGGCCTGGTACCGCCGAGGCGCAAGACTCTGGCTATTGCCGCCATAGCTACCAAAGCACGACCGGGAAGATTTCGCTTGATCACGATAGTCTCTCTAAGCGGTTGATAGATGTTGATGGCATCTTGTCGAACGCAGCGAAATACATGGTGTTTTGATCATCAATTCGGTGCGAAGCTCAAAATTCCAGCTTGATTTGTCTACAAGAAATGGTCTGCACAATGGGCATTTCCGCTTCGAAGGTCGCATGCTTTTCCTGTGGTCGCTATGTGACGCCAAAGGCTTGAGGATCAGTCACACCAACGCGGATATCTGGGCGGGGCATTGTCATGTTCAGCTTTTGGTGTGGCAAACCGGTTCACGCTGATCGTCTGCGGGCACGCATTTCGCGGCGGCGGGCCATTGCATCGTTTCTGCTACTCGCTTTTTCCGTGGGCGACTGCGACGGATTGGCCTCAGTCGGTTTGGCACCGGTTTTCTTCTCAACCGTCTCGGCCAGGGCTGCCAATGTCGGGAAGCGGAAGATATCCGTGATACTGAGGCCCGGGACATTCAGCTCTTTGCGGATTTCCCGGTGTGCCTGTACGGCCAATAGGGAATGCCCGCCGAGATCGAAGAAATTGTCTCGTCCGCTGATATCGTTGACCCCCAAAATCTGAGACCAGATCGCTGCGATCTTCTGCGGGACCGAGCCGCCCGCGACGGGTTCGGATACCGGAGGCGCAACGCGGGGCTTCTGCACTGACGGGGCAGGCAGGGCCTTGCGGTCGACTTTGCGGTTCGGTGTCAGTGGGAAGCTCTCCAGCGTCACGAAATGTGTCGGCACCATATAGTCCGGCAGTTGTCCGGACAGGGCCTGACGCAGTGCTTTATCATCCACCGGCTGGTCGACCGTCATATAGGCGGCCAATTGCACCAGGCCCGGCGTGTCCTCGCGCGCGATGACAACGGATTGGCGCACGCCGGCTTGCGCGTCGATCAGGCTTTCGATCTCGCCCAGCTCGATCCGGTAACCGCGCAGTTTGATCTGATGATCGGCCCGGCCCAGGAAATCGAGCTTGCCATCCGTTTGCCAACGCACCAGATCTCCGGTGCGATAGAGCCGTGCGCCCGGTACATCTGAGAACGGGTCAGGCACGAACCGCTCGGCGGTCAGGTCCTCGCGTTGCCAGTAACCGCGGGTGACGCCAGCGCCGCCGATATACAGCTCTCCGGCCACGCCGATGGGAACGGGGTGTCTGTGTTCGTCCAGCACGTAGACCTGCGTGTTGGCGATGGGCGCGCCGACATTGATCACACCTTCGGCAGAAACGGCGGTTTCGGTCGTTGACCAGATCGTTGTTTCCGTCGGCCCGTACATGTTTTCGATATGCGCAGGCGACAGCTTGTTGATCTGTTTGACCAGTGACCCGGGCAGGGCCTCTCCGCCGATCATCATGTGTTTGACCTTGGACAGGGCGAACCGCGCCTCGTCGCTCATCAGGATCATCTGTGCCATGCTAGGAGTGCATTGCAGATGGCTGATGTTGTGGCGAATGATCTGGGCGGCGATGGAATAGTCATCCTCCGCCAGCTCTGTATCCTGATTGGACAGGCGCAGCACCTCGGCCAGAGGCTTCAGACCCTCCATCACCTGATCGACTGAGATGCCATAGTCTATGAGGCAGGCGATCTCATCAACGCCGATGCGTTTCAGTTCTTCGACCCGATTCAGGCAATCCTCGACGGTGCCGAACAGGCCGGAATCCTCGAAATAGCGCAGGAAGGCGAAATCGAGGATGCCTTCGAGCTCCTCATCAGACAGACTGCCCAGATCCAGCTGGAACGGGTTCGAGACCCCTTTGGGTTTCTTGAAGGCCGGGAAGGCCCAGGCATATTGCTTGATCAGCCCGGCGGCCGAGCGCAGGTAGTCCTTCATCGGCTCGCGCGCGACCTCGCGTACCTTTTCACGGTCCTGCCCGACATAGGTGTGCAGCATCAGGGTGACTGTGTGATCATCGGGATCATACCCCGCTTCGCGCAACGCAGCGTGGTAGATACCGATCTTGTCGGCGACTTCGTCAACGCTCTGGCCCAGAAGGTGAGTCAGCACGTTGGCACCAATGGCCCCGGCTTCGCGCCAGGTGTCCGGATTGCCCGCAGTGGTCACCCAGACGGGCAGTTTCTTCGATACCGGGCGCGGCTGCGTAACCACGCCATGCATATCCCCGGACTTGGTGGGGAATTCCACTGTCTCGCCAGCCCAGAGCTGACGCAGAGTGCTGATCGCCTCTAACATCGCGGGTTTGTTTTCCGGCGGCGTGTTTTCGGGCCGTAGGACAAAATCATCAGGCTGCCAGCCAGAGGCGATGGCAAGCCCCGCGCGCCCGTTGGTCAAGTTGTCGATCACCGCCCATTCTTCGGCAATGCGCGCGGTATGGTGCAGTGGCGCGACGCAGCTGCCCGCACGGACACCGATATTCTCGGTCACGGCGGCCACAGCGGCTCCGGTGACCGACGGGTTGGGGTAGGGGCCACCGAAGGCATGGAAATGACGCTCGGGTGTCCAGACGGCGCAGAAGCCGTTCTGATCCCCGAACTTTGCGCCCTCAAGCAGCAGCTTGTATTTGTCGCGCCCGACACCATCGTCGTTGCCCCAATAGAATAAGCTGAACTCCATCCCCTTGCCGGTGATGGATTTTCCGGCGGTCGCATCACCTGCGACCAACGCGCGGTTTTCGTCATCGCTGAGAACGATCTTGAAGCCGCGCGCTAGCGTCCAGAACAGCTCTAGCACGGAGATGTCAAAGGACAGGCTGGTCACTGCCAGCCAGACCCCTGCCGGATCATGGCTGATGCGATCGTCCATGCCGGTGAAGAAGTTCGACACGTTGCGATGTTCGACCATGACCCCCTTAGGGCGTCCGGTCGAGCCGGAGGTGTAGATCATGTAGGCGAGGTTCTCCGAACGCACGCCACTGTCGACATTGTCTGTCGCTGCCGTTCCCAGCCGTGGGTCCGTGTCCAGCAGTAAGGCTTGCGCGCCGTGGTTGGGCAGGCTTGCGGCCAGAGCGGATTCCGTCAGCACCACCTTCGCGCCACTGTCTTCAAGATAGAGCGCCGTCCGGTCCGCAGGATAGGCCGGGTCCATCGGAACATAAGCTCCGCCCGCCTTCAGGATCCCCAGCGCCCCGATCAGCAACAGCGGGGATCGTTTGACATGCAAACCCACCAGCGTATCGGGGCCTACACCCATCTCACGCAACACATGCGCAACCTGATTGGCCAGAGCGTTCAACTCGGCGTAGGAGAAACTGAGGTTCTCGAAGACCAGCGCCGGGGCATCTGGCGTGCGTGCGACCTGCGCCTCGAAATGCTGATGCACGCAGGAGGTCTGATCGTATGCGGTGTCGGTATCGTTCCAGTCCTGTAGGATCTGAGCACGCTCGGTCTCGGGCAGGATTGAAAGGTCCTGAATCGCCTGACTGCGGAGCGCCGAATCCGTCAGTGTCACCAGCAGATGCTCCAGCCGTGCCGCAAACAAATGCAGGGCGACATCCGAGATATGCCCGCTGTCCACAAACAGCATTGCCTGATCCCCGGATACGGCAAGGGTCAGGCTTGTGCCCGGAACCAGCCCGGCCGAGACGTCATCGGACAAGCCGATCGCAGGTGTCTGTAGCGGGGATGCACCGGGCGTGCGCGCCGGCAAATCGCAGGCAAACGGACCCATCTCGCTGGCGTTCGCAATGGTTTGACTCAGCCCTTCCTGCGCGTTGTCAAAGGTCTGATCCGCCGCGAAGCGGACCGGAACCCAGCTGTTGAGATAGGGTGACGCCGCATCCGAAAGCTGCAACGCCAGATCAAGCTCCACGGTATCGCCAAGCCGTGCCATGAGGGCCGCTAGCGCCGTTTTGGCGGCCATATCGTCAAGGCCAGTTGGAAGGTGCAGCACTTGCGACCGAGGCGCACCGGACGGGGCCGCTGTGTTGATCAGGGGGATCTCGACCTGCTTTAGCGCCTCAAGGCGGGTGCGCCATTCGGGTTCAGCGGACAAAGTAGCAGAAACATCGCGGTCGATCTGCGTCATCTGATCTGGGGTCGGCACGGGCAGGGCGCTGCCGCCGTTCAATAACCCATCGGTCGAGACCGAAGCCCCCAGACCATTGCGCAATCCGCTGATCTCAACCACTCCGTCACCTGTTGCAACGGTCAGGCTGTCGGCTGTGCTTGCCAGAATAGTGCCGGGTGTCGCGTCGGTTTGCTGATCGCTGACCTCGACCGAACCGACCAGCCAGATCTGACCATCACGCTCGATCTTCGGACAGCAAAGCGGGTTCCAGTATTCCCCATGATCCAACGCACGGGTGAGGGCGGCCAGTTCGGTTGCGGGCTTGGAGAAATCCAGCCGCGCTGCTGCCGCCGGGCGGTCATTCTTGGCGAAATAGCTGCGTTGCGACAGATCTTGAGGGATCGTCGGCTGATCCGTCTCAAGCGCGCGTATGACATCGCCAAAGCTTTCAATGGCGGCGCCATAGCATTTGGCGTTCAGGGTCAGGGCGGTCTCACGGTCGCTGATATCGAACAGATTCTGAGCGACAATCCCGCCTTCATCGACACCGCCCGAGATCTTGTGCCAGGTGATCCCGTGTTGTGCCTCGCCGTTCAGAATGGCCCAGACCGGAGCGTTCAGACCGGCATAGCGCGGCAGCGGGCCGTCATGGAAATTGACCGCGCCCTTGCCGGCCTTGTCCAAAAGCGTCTGCGGCAACAGATCGAGATTGGCGATGCTGAGCAGCCAGTCGAACGACACGCCCTCGATCCGGTTTGCCAAATCCTGACCAGGGGCGTGCAGGGGCAGGGAATGCGACTGTGCCCAGGCCTCGACATCCGTGTTGCGGGTCGCCACTCCCTGAATGCTATGTCCCGCCTCCAACAGCATTTCCCCGCATTGAATGACAAGGGATTCATGGCCAATAAGAAATGTGCTGAATGGCATCGTTACTCTCCAATTATAGGCTTGGGCACGGTGTCCTGCTTTTTGTTGTGCGGTGACGCACGAAAGAAAGCTGACACGTCATGCCAGGCCAAGGTACGCAAAAAATAAGGCGGGACGCCACTGCGCTTGCGGGTGATTAAGCAGCGCAACCAGTACAGGAAGCCACCGGTCAAATGTACGCAGGTGGCGCAGGCGGCATAAAATGCTCCGTGGTTCTTGACGAAATAATGCAGGCGGGAGTCGAACCAATAAGTTGGCACCCGTCTCCAGCTTTTCATGCCGGTTGAGACGGATCCGATATGCATGACCTCGCTCGGGCGCACGTAGTCAGTGCGATGCCCTGCCAGCGCGGCGCGGCGACACAGGTCAGTTTCTTCGAAATACAGGAAGAAATGCTCATCAAAGAGACCGATCTCATCCAGAACGCTTTGCCGCATCATCAGGCTAGCCCCGGCCAGCCAATCAACCGCACGTGTCTCGGACGGGACAGGGATTGGCACAATCCGGTCTCTTAACAACCGGGTAACTGGGCCAAAGTTGATACTGCTTTCGAACTCGCTTGCGATCGAAGGAAAGCGGAAGCTGGTCAGATGCGGGTCTCCTTCCTCGCCGTGGATATAGCTGCCCGCGAAGCCAGCCTCGGGTGTTGTTTCCAGGTGCTCCAGCAACAAGCTTATGGCGTTTTTGGCCGGGAAGGCGTCAGAGTTCAGGATGTAGACATAGTCGGGCCGCGTGCCATCGGACAGACCCGCCCGAATGCCCACGTTGTTGCCTGCGCCAAAGCCGCCATTGTGACCGGACTGGATGACCCGAACACGATTATCCTTGTCCCAACCCTGATCCTGAACATGGGCAGCGATGGTTTCAAACGACCCATCCTGTGAATCATTGTCCACCACGATGATCTCGCCTGTGATCCCCTCCATCGCCAGCTGCGCGGCCTCGACGGATCGCAGAGTCATGTCCGGCGTTTTGTAGTTCAGAATAACCGTCAGGAGTTTGGGATCAGCCATGGTCATTCCGCCGCTTGCCGAAGGGCTGGGCGCGGGATCTGACGCTCGGCATTTTCCAGACAGGTTTTCATCTGGGCGGCCAGGACGCGCACATTGGGCTCCAGCACCATCGAGTCATGATCGCCTGGAACCTCGAACACTTCGATATTGGGGGCCCAGGGCGTCCAGTCATTGTCATGCGTCAGATAATAACGCTCATGATGTACCAGTTTACCGGGCCCCAGCTCCCATTTTCCAACCAAAGGCGGGCGGAACAGGGTCAGGGGGCCATTCCACGGATGCAGAGGATAGCTGTTGACACTTTCCAGGAACGCAGCCTCGATCTCGGTGTCGTGGAATTGCTGGCCAGTCTCGGCTGTTTCTTCCTTCGATTGGCGTTTTTGGATCTCCCAAGCGATCCGGTTCTTGGCCCATTGAATGGGGTAGCTCGCACCTTTGTTCCGAATCTCCTGCAACTGAATCTTCAAACGATCCGCTTTGCTGAGCGGGTGCCGTACCGGTAGGGGCGTATCCAGCATGACCAGCGCCGCGATCTCATCCCCGGCTTCAGTCAACTGACGGGCGATCTCATAAGCCGTGATACCGCCACCCGAGAAACCGCCCAGCATGTACGGCCCTGAGGGCTGTACCTGTCGCATCTCGGCGATGTAGTCCTTGGCGGCCTCGCGCAGATCGCGGTGCGGTTCCTCATCACCATACAGACCGCGCGCCTGCAGGCCGTAGAAGGGCCGATCGGTGCCCACCAAATGCGCCAGATGGCGCAGGTTCAGCACATTCCCGAACATCCCCGCCACCAGGAAGAACGGAGTCTTTGGCCCACCTTCGCCGGAATGCATCGGCACCAGATGGGTAAAGCGGCGTTCCGGTGCCGCAGGGGCTGCTGCTGGCGCATCGCCCTCGCCGCCATCTTTCGGCACGCCGCGGGCAGCGATCAGGTCGGCGCATTTGCGGATGGTCGGGGCCTCGAACAGAACCGAGATCGGGAAGTCGACATTATAGGCTTTGCGGATTTGCGCAAACAAGCGCACCGCGATCAGGGAATGTCCACCCAGATCGAAGAAACTATCCTCGACACCGATCTCATCAACGCCCAGTAGTTCCTGCCAGAACCCGGCGAGGCGGCGTTCGATGTCATTTTCCGGGGCAACGTAATCCGAGTCCAACTCGGGACGTTGGAATTTCTGATCCGAGCTTTCGCTGGATGCGCCGCTATCGGCGGCCTGCGCGATCAGCCCATCCAGATCCAGCGAGGACAGGATGATCTGCGATTGCCCGCTGGCCAATGCCTTGAAGAACAGATCCGCCCCTTCTGCGGCCGGAATACCCTGAGACAGGTTGTGACGCAGCCGTTCCTCGGCCGGGGACAGGGGAGCCGGGGCGTCGACCTCAGAGGTGATTGCTGGAGCGTTCTCGGTGAAGGCAAAATCCACAGCATCTTCCATCCGGCGGATCGAGAAACCCTCGACCTCGATGCAGATCGTGCCGTCGGGGGCGGCGATGGTGACATCGAAACTGGCAGCCTCGCCTTCGGCGCGGTTGTCGCCCGCGTTGCGAACCCAACTGACGATCTGCGCGGGCAGGGGCGCAAAGACACGCACTGAGCGATACGAGACCGGCACCCACAGGTGCGAGGCCTGATACCCTGCGATCAGCTCCATCGCCCAGCCCGTGGCCAGATCCATCAGGGCCGGGTGCAGGTGGTAGCCAGCCTCGATATCCGTTTGCAGGGCTTCCGGCAGCGCCAAATGCGCCAGACCTTCATCCTGCCCCAGCGCAGTCGAGGTCAGAACTCGCCAGCGTGGGCCGAAATTCAGATGCGCCTCCTGCGGGGATCGCAGCCGTCCCGCACCTTCGGCCTGATGGGCCGGGCCGCAACGGGAAGCGATGGCCTCCACATCCAGCGGTGCAGGCGCGATCAGCGGCAACAGAGACAGGCTCGCTTGTGCATTCAATTCAAATGCATCGCCCGACCCGCTCTCGACCGTTAGGTCGTAGCCCACATCGCTGCGCGGCAGGCGCAGGCGGACCTGCTGGTCTTCGCTGTCGGACACCGCAAGAGGGCGCAGGAAATACAGATCGCGAATTTCAAACGGGCCGGTTTCCCCTGCACACGCAGGGCCTCGGAGGCCAGCTCCAAATAACCGGTGCCGGGCACCAGAGCATGACCGGCCTTGGTCCGGTGATCGTTCAGGAACCAGCGGTCATGGGCGTTGTAAGTCGCACTCAGCAGGCGGTTACCTGCGTCATCAAAGCTTGCCTGATCCAGCATCGGAACGTCCGCCGGGGTTACCGGCGCGGGCTCGGCAGTGCCTGTCCGAGCCTCCATCGCATCCGCAGCCATACCCACATCGGCCCATATACCCCAGTTGACCGACACAACCTGCGTTTTGTCGCCCGAACGCGCACGAGCATAGGCGTTTAGGTAGTCATTGGCGGCCACATAGTCGACCTGACCTACAGGTGCCGTTGCGGTCGAACTGGACGAGAACAGAACCAGCCAATCCAGTGATCCGTCCGGGAAGATCTGGTCAATGACCTGCGTGCCGTGGATCTTGGGCGTAAAGACATCCTCGATCTCCATCATGGTCTTGGTCATGATCGGCGCATCGTCGATCAGGCCGGCCGCATGGATCACGCCGTTGATCCGGCCGAATTCCTGCGTGGCGCTTTCGACACAACGGCGCATCTCTTCAACATTGCTGACGTCGACAGACATCGGCAGCACTTTGCCCCCAGCCGTTTCCAGCTTTTCGATGGCGCGGATACGGCGGGCCGTCTTGTCCTGCGGGGCCGAGTTGTTCAGCACGGTTTCCCATTGATCCCGCGGCGGTAGGTCTCCACGCGCGAGCAGGACGATATTGGCATTCACCTTGGCAATCAGCGCCTCGGCCAGTGTCAGGCCAATGCCGCCAAAACCGCCGGTGATCAGATAGGTGCCACCATCGCGCAACGGCAGATCGTCCAGAGACGGCTCCGCCAGAGCCTGCGGGCGGTAACCCTGTTCAAACCGCTTGTCCGCGCGGATCGCCGCCGTGAACGAGGCGGGCGGAGCCAGCAGGTCTTCCATCACCTGATCCGTCAGCCCCTCGGGCAGGGCAGGCACGCGGCGTTTGCCCGCGCTTTGCGGCAGGTCGATATCCAGCAGCGCACAGGTCAGGCCGGGGAATTCGCGCGGGATCACGCGGGTCGGGCCGGTGACCGTGGCTTTCTCGGGATAGGGCAGGGCCTCATCCCGAACCTGCAACGCGCCTGAGCTGAGGACATGGAGGTGCAGAGGCATCGGCAGGTCTTCGTCCCCGATGGCCTGCGCCAGGAAGAACAGGCTGTAAAAGCCCTGTTCCAGATTACGGTGGAAGAAGCTGCCGCCGGGGCGGAAGGTCTCGGCCTGTGTCAGCAGCCAGCCATGCACAATTCGGGTTGGGATGTGTTCCTGCGCGACGAGATCACGGATCAACGCGTCATAACTTTCGCGCCCGCGTTCGGGGGCCAGCTGATAGTGATCGTCACTGATGCGCGCAAAGGCATCGCCGGGCGTGACCGTGACCACCTTGTGACCGGCTTGCTTCAGGCGCTCGGTCAGGTTGGTACACAGCCCAGCCTCATCCGCAAAGATCAGCCAGCTTTCCTGTGCCGCCTCCGACAGATCGCCGGTGACATCCACATCGCAGGCCGCGTATTTCGGAGTCCAGGCCACGCGATAGCCCCAATCGGCGGGGTCTTCGGTGCGCATCAGCCATTGGCTGGCTGTCTCGATCTGTGTCGTGCCGGGTTCGATGAAGTAAGGTGAGCGCTGGAACGCATAGGTGGGCAGAGGCACCCGGTTGCGCCTCGCCTCGCCCCAGATCTGTTCCCAGTCGAACGCGCCGCCCAAGGCCCAGATCCGGCCCAGCATAGCCATGAAATAAGCATCGTCAGCCACGTCATCATTCGGGTGACGCAGGCTGCCGATCACCTGATTGGCATCCACCTTGTCATGCTGCCCGGTCAGCGAAGCCAGCGCTTTGCCCGGGCCAACCTCGATAAAGATACGCTCGGGGTTTTCGGACAGCGTAGTGATGCAATCGGCGAAATGGACGGTGTTGCGCAGATGGCCGACCCAGTATTCGGGGTCCGTGGCCTCGGCCTCGGAGATCCAGTTGCCACTGCGGTTCGAGGGGAACGGGATCTGCGGGGCCTTCAACTCGATCGAGCGCAGATAGTCACCGAATTCCTGCAGAATGGGCTCCAGCATTCGCGAATGCGCGGCGATATCGATCGGGATGCGCTGACAGTCGACACCCTGATTGCGCAGGCGGTCCTCCAGATCGTCCAGCGCCGCCTGAGGTCCGGTTGCAACGCTCAGGCTGGGGGCGTTCACGGCACCCAGATCAAGGTCATCGCCCAAAAGTGGCCGCAGATCATCGGCGGGCAGGGGGACGCTCAGCATGCCACCAGCGGGCACCGTATCAAACAGTCGCCCGCGCAGATGCACCAGACCGATGCAATCTTCGAATGACATTACACCGGCCACGCATGCGGCGGTGTTTTCGCCCATCGAATGGCCGACCAGAGCGGCGGGCTGAACGCCCCATTCCATCCACAGCTGCGCCAGCGCATATTCGGTGATCATGATCAGCGGCAGTTGCACCGAGGGCGTCTTCAACCGCTCATCCGCAGCTTCTTCCTGGCCCGGTTCAGGAAGCCAGATCGCGCGGATATCATAATCAAGCTTGGCCTGCAGGATATCCAAACCCCGATCCATCCAATCGGCAAAGACCGGCTCGGTCTCATAGAGATCGCGCGCCATCCCGGCGTACTGAGCGCCTCCGCCGGGGAACATGAAGACATGCTCTGGTGCGTCCGAAATCACCGTATGGGTGAACACCCGACGTGGATCGTTTTCCTCAAGGATCGCGGCGGCTTCTTCATGGGTTTCAGCGACGATAACGCGCCGTTTTTCAAACCCGCGCCGTCCGTTTTTCAGGGTCCAGGCGATATCGGCCAAATCCTGATCGGGATTGGCGCGCAGATGCGCGGCCAGTGCCGCGCTGTTGGCATCCAGCGCTTTCTTGCCCCGCGCCGAGACCGTGAGGATCTGAAACGGCCAATCTGACGGCTCGGATGCGGCCCGCTCTGGCGCTTCCTCAAGAATAGCATGAGCATTCGTGCCTCCAACGCCCAGAGAATTCACCCCGGCGCGGCGCGGACCCTTGTGCGAGACCCAATCGGTCAGAGTATCATTGACCCGGAACGGGCTGTTCTCGAAGTCGATCGCAGGGTTGGGTTTTTCGTAGCCCAAGCTAGGCGGGATCTGTTTGTGATGCAGCGCCAGCGAGGTCTTGATCAAGCTGGCCACCCCGGCGGCGGTATCCAGATGGCCGATATTGGTCTTGACCGAGCCCAGCCGGCAGAAGCCCGTTTCCTGCGTGGTCTCCGAAAACGCCTGTGTCAGCGCGGCCACTTCGATTGGATCACCCAGATAGGTGCCGGTGCCGTGGCATTCGATGTAATCCACCGTGTCGGCCTGAACATCGGCCATCACATGGGCCTCGGAAATCGCGGCGGCCTGACCATCCACAGATGGCGCCAAGTACCCGGCTTTGGCCGCGCCATCATTGTTGATCGCCGTACCGCGGATCACACCCCAGATATGGTCGCCATCCTCGATCGCATCAGACAGACGGCGCAAAATGACAGCACCAGCACCCGAGCCAAAAACAGTACCTTGCGCGCGGTGATCGAAGGCGTGGCAATGGCCGTCGGGTGAGAGAACCTCACCCTCTTTGTAAACATAACCTCTGTTATGGGGCAGTTCGATCGTAACCCCTCCGGCAATCGCCATATCGCACTCACCGGTCAACAAAGCCTGGGTTGCATAATGCGTTGCGACCAGCGAGGTCGAGCATGCTGTCTGCACATTCACACTCGGCCCCTTGAGGTCGAGGATATGGCTCAGCCGGGTCGACAGGAAATCCTTGTCATTGCCGGTGTGGCGCAACAGGAACATGCCCACATCGTCGACCAGATCCCGGTTTGAGCAGACATTGAAATAGAAATAGCTGCCCATGCCGCAGCCTGCGAACACCCCAATGGGTCCGGGGAAGTTCTCAGGCGGATGACCGGCGTTTTCCAGCGCTTCCCAGGCAACCTCCAGAAACTGGCGGTGCTGCGGATCCATGATGGCGGCTTCTTTTGGGGAGAGACCGAAGAATTCTGCATCAAATTCCTCGAAGCGATCCAGAGGCGCAGCATAAGGTACATAGTCCGGCCGTTCCAACAGATGTGGGGTCTCGCCTGCGGCTAGCAGATGTTCCCGGGAAAGCTGGTTAATAGACTCTACGCCATCCCGAAGGTTAGACCAGTACTCGTCAACAGAAGCCGCCCCGGGCAAATGCGCGGCCATGCCAACGATTGCGATGTCGCCGTCCCTGGCAGAAATACTCACTGTAGAACCATCCATTAATAAACCGGTTTGATCTTAAGTCGCGCCATAGAGATTACAAAATGAAAGTGGTGCGTGCATCCCAGATTTCTGAGTCTTCGCGGCAACCGATTCCACACATTGTAATAGAGAGGCAATTGAACAGTGGAAAAGTGTCGCTTTCGAGGCGTTTGCTAATAGAATTATAGTATAAATGTGGCTGATCTATGGTTTCCGAATGTTCTACAATCTGAGCTTTCGAAGCGCATTGCTCTAGCCTGCAGATGACTGAAGCTGGCGCGAGTCGACTGTATCTCGGCAGGAGGATTGTCCGTTTAGATGCCAGTTGCTCTGACGACCACGCCAACTGTCGAGTACATGATACCTAGATCAGTTTTCAGGTTCAGGTTTCTGTCGTAGGAGCTGTCAAACTCGGCGCGGCTTGCGAAAGAGCTGGAGTTGCGTTCTGACACTTGCCACGATCCTGTCATACCAGGGCGCAGTGCGAAATAGGCACTGCCTGGATAAAGCTCTTGCTGCTCTGGCAGCATCGGGCGGGGTCCAACCAGGCTCATCTCACCCTTCAGGACGTTCCACAATTGCGGCAGTTCATCCAACGATGTTTTGCGCAGGGCGTGACCGAAAGACGTAATACGAGGGTCGTTTTTCAGCTTTTGATTTTCGTCCCATTCTCGGCGTGCTGCCGGATTCGATGCCAAGTAATCTTCAAGCATGAACTGCGCGTTCGGTACCATCGAGCGCAGCTTCCACATCTTGAAAATCCGACCGCCGCGACCAACACGGGACTGTGCATAAAAGGGATTAGAGCCATCACGCGCAACAATAAGCGCAAGAACCAGTACCGTGGGTGCTATGATTGGCAGAGCGATCAAAACAACAGCCAAGTCGAGCAGGCGCTTGAATACATTGCGATAAAGCTGTGCTGTAGTTCCAGATGCCCGACCAGCTTGAATTACAGGAGTACAAGTACCGGCATCGGCGCGAATGTTCGTATCTTGAATAGACATATCAACCTTTAACCTTAAGCCAAATCTGGCTTCACCTTTACGCTGCAACCCGCCAGGACAAAATTGTCCTCCAACACACGGACCGCTACAGACACGACATACTACGAAACTGTGCCCTCAGTATGTGAACTAGTTTAAACAGTTTTTAGCAACATCTCAAATCGTGATTTTGCTCTGTCTGACATTTTTTCGCCCCATTTGCAGCACAATTGTGCAGATTGATGGGTATTGTCCATAGACGAAGAAGGCCCTCAATTTCTAGTTGTGCCGAATTTCTAAGCTCTGCCTGAAGGTAGCCAATCGTCAGTTCTTGAACGCACGCTTGCTATGCTGGTTTGCATTTCGCAGTCCGATTCGACCTCTTTGTACCCGTAATCGCAAATTTGCCAATTCAGCACTTTCTGCGGCAAAACTGAGATAAGTTCAAGCCGGGCGATTTGCTGATGCTGGCGGCGCCGCCTCAGACCGAATCCAACCGTTCCAGCCATCAACAGCAGCGCCATTGGGGATGGAGGAGCAGCTGAGGTTTTCGCGCGCGAGACCAAGAATTTATTGTTTGGGATCGACGAGGCGATTGAAAAGCGACCGGCAATTGTTGTATTTCTTACAAAGCCTTAGGCGCTCTGCTACGCGGATGACTCTGGCCATAACCTTAGACGCTGATCGAAGTGACATTGCCGGCACTCCGATCGAACCTGCGCCCGTTCAGGCACTGAAACTCACGAAATTGACAGACAGCAAGTCGACTACCGCATCAAAAGTGTTGGTCGAACAGTCAACGCGCAAACCGTTAGAAAACCAACCCAATTGCGGTGCGCTTCAATCGCGAGAATACGCCGCAATGGACCGTTGAGCCCAAGCGGGCGACACCCGATGCCATTGCCAAATGTTACTCTAGCAAGGTAACAAGAGCTTCCAGCGAATAACCACAAAGTATTTCGCCAAGTTTTCCCAAAAAAGGCCTGACGCCGCCAACCAATAGTGTTGAGTTCTGAGGAAACTCGTGACGCTCAAAGCTGGTACAACATTCCAATAGGACGATTAAGATTTGACATAATGTCGATATCGCCGATCTAGCGCAGCTCAAATCGGAGCTCGGCTACTATTCGGCCACCAAACCGCCGCTTGATGACTTTGGGTTGGATCGCTTCCTATTTTAGAAGTAGGTCAAGATAGGTGCCGTAGGTGGACTTTGCGAACAGCGTCGCTCGCTCGGCCAGCGCCGCATCATCGATCCAGCCATTCGCCCATGCGATTTCATCCAGGCTCCCAGTTTGCATACCTTGCCGTTCGGTCAAGGTCCGCACAAAATTACTGGCATCCAATAGTGATCCATGGGTGCCAGTATCCAGCCATGCAAAGCCGCGACCCATGGTTTGGACATTCAGGCTTCCGTCGGCCAGGTAGGTTTCGAGAAGTGATGTGATCTCAAGCTCCCCCCGAACTGATGGCTGGACCTGGCGGGCGCGCTCAGGCGCATCTGAATCCAGATAATACAGACCTGTAACCGCATAGTGCGATGGCGGTACCTTGGGTTTCTCAATGATGCCGATTGCTTTGTGATTAGGGTCGAATTCAACGACGCCATAGCGCTCGGGGTCGGCAACGCGATATGCGAAGACGGTGCCGCCTTGCTCTTGTGTATCGGCAAGCCTCAACAGGTCAGGCAACCCATGACCAAAGAAAATGTTGTCACCCAAAATCATTGCCGATGGCGCACCAGCCAGAAACTCTTCGGCCAAGATATAGGCTTGCGCCAGACCATCCGGCGACGGTTGGGTGATCCAGGTCAGGGACAGACCGTATTGGCTGCCGTCACCAAGAAGGCGTTGGAACTGCTCCTGATCTTGTGGCGTTGTAATGATTGCGATCTCTCGAATGTTGGACAGCATCAGGACACTGAGCGGATAAAAGATCATAGGCTTGTCGTAAATTGGCAGTAACTGCTTTGAGACAGCCATTGTGATTGGGTAAAGACGGGTGCCAGATCCACCAGCCAGAATAATGCCCTTGCGCTGCATAATTTGTCCTTTCAAATCTATCCATCCGTCGATTGCAGCTCGGCCAAGACATGGGTCAGGCTGGTTTTCCAATCGGGTTGAGGAATGCCGTAAATGTCTTTGATCAGAGAACAATCGAGCCGTGAGTTCAATGGTCTCTTGGCTGCGGTTGGATAGTCCTTTGTCGGGATTTCCTCAATCCGCGTCGTCAATCCCGATTGCGATACTATCTCGCGCGCAAAACCAGCCCAGCTGACGTTCGGAGCGCCAGAGTAATGAAATAGGCCGCCTTCGGTGCTGGGTGCTTTCGTGGCGATCGTAAGCAGAGCTTCGGCGATATCTGCAGCGGGGGTTGGTCCCCCGATCTGGTCAGCAACAATGGTTAGGCTATCACGGGTTTCGGCCAGCTGCAGAATGCTTTTGACAAAGTTTTTACCGTGCGAGGAAAACACCCAACTGGTTCGCAAAATGGTATACCACCCCCCGGCCTCTGCGACTTGGCGTTCTCCGTCCAGTTTGGTTTCTCCATACACACCTAAGGGACCAGTCGTGTCGTCGATGGACCTTGGCGCTTCACCGGACCCATCGAAAACATAATCGGTTGAGATGTGCAAAAATGGCAGATCTCGCGCGGCCGAGGCGCGCGCCATCGCGCCCGGTGCGTCACCGTTGATCAACTGGGCCAGCGCTGGCTCGCTTTCGGCCTTGTCAACCAACGTATAGGCGGCAGAGTTTATGACGATATTTGCGTCTGTGTCGCGTATGAGTTCTGCACAGGCTGCAGGGTCCGACAGATCGGCCCGAAACCTATCCAGAGATTCCAACATGATGCCTTTTTTCTGAGCACATCTGCGCAGTTCACTTGCCACTTGCCCGCCATGGCCAAAGACAAGCACTTTCATTGTGCGATACCAAGCCTTTCACCTACGCCGTTTCTGGCCTGCAATGCGACCAGCCAAGCGTCATTGTCCAGATACCACTGCACGGTTTGTTCAAGACCCTTTTCGGGAGTGTAGGATGGGCGCCAGTCGAGCTCGTCCCGAATGCGAGACGGATCAATGGCATAACGGCGATCATGGCCAGGGCGATCGGTGACAAATGTGATCAGATTGGCGTAAGGCATTTTCCCCGGTTTCAAACGGTCCAGTATCGCGCAGAGCATTTTGACCAGATCAAGATTGGTCATCTCATTCTCGCCGCCGATATTGTAACTGCGTCCCAGTTGACCCTTTTCCAGAACGATCAATAGCGCCTCAGCGTGATCCTCGACATGCAACCAATCGCGTATGTTGTCGCCGGAGCCGTAGATTGGGATCGGTTTACCGGCCAGCGCATTCAGGATCACGACAGGGATCAGCTTCTCGGGAAACTGGTAGGGGCCATAATTGTTCGAACAATTGGTTAACACCACCGGTAACCCATAGGTCTCGCGCCAAGCTCGGACGAGATGATCGGAGCTTGCCTTCGAGGCCGAGTAGGGAGAATTTGGCTGATAGGGGCTGTCTTCGGTGAAGAAACCTGTCTCACCTAAAGAGCCGAAAACCTCATCAGTCGAGATATGATGAAAGCGGAAACCTTTAGGACGGCCTGCGTTCACCCAATAGGCGCGCGCTGCCTCGAGCAACACGTATGTTCCGGTCACGTTGGTGTCGATAAAAGCTGCAGGTCCATCAATCGAACGGTCAACATGGCTCTCGGCAGCGAGGTGCATAACCGCGTCTGGACTATGCTTGCTAAAAATATCTGACATCGCATCCGCGTGTCTGATATCTGCATGCTCGAAAGCGTATTGGGGCGAATGCGATACTGTCGCGACATTCTCTGGGCAAGCGGCGTAAGTAAGGGCGTCCACATTCACCACCGAATGCCCATCGGCAATCGCGCGTCGTATCACAGCAGAGCCGATAAAGCCTGCGCCGCCTGTGACCAAAATCTTCATCAACTATCCTCAATCGTAAACGGGGAACCACTGTCTCGCAAAAATGGGGCCGCTTTATCTTTATCGGATATTTTGGGTTCGGCTATGTCGAGAGGCCAATTTATTCCAATATCGGGATCATCCCACCGTATAGCGCCTTCTGTTTCCGGGGCGTAGGTGTCTGAGCACTTGTAAACAATCTCGGTATCAGGCTCCAAGGTCATGAATCCGTGGGCGAACCCCGAGGGCACCAGCAGCATCTGCCCATTTTCAAAGCTGAGTTCCGCGCCGACCCATTTCCCGAAGGTCGTAGACCCTGTGCGGATGTCCACAACAACATCAAAGAGCCGACCACGCCCACATCTTACGAGCTTCGTCTGCGCTCGGGGCGGCGCCTGAAAATGCAGGCCGCGCACCGTTCCTGCAGTTCCGGAGAGAGAATGGTTGTCTTGAACGAAAACAGTTTCGATGCCGCGGTCGACAAAGCTGTCGCGATTGTACGTTTCCTCAAAAAAACCGCGGTGATCGCCAAAACGTCGCGGAGTGATTAGCTGTATCTCGGGAATATCAAGACGTTCTATATGCATGTTTTCAAACTTCGTATCTCACGCCTGACGTATAATAGCTCAAATGGGCTTAAACCTTTGTTTGTATCTTCTGAGTTTTTGTCAATGAGTTAAAGGCAAGGCCAGATTCAAAGCGATATTTGGGTTTCGAGAGAAGCAGTAAATCCTGTGTGGGGTGCGGAGTGACGATGTTGAGGTGGGCCCTGGTCTCATAAAGAGCACGCGTCCTTTGCGGCTTCGATCCGCGCATTTGGTCAATTTTTCACCGGCGTGTGGCAGACAAACCTGGTTCTGGTGTAGGCGCCCAGTACGGATTTTCATTATATGCCCAAAACAGATCGAGCCATAGTGGGTCTTCCTATCGGAGCAACTCAAGCCAATAAAGGTCATCAGCGAATGTCATCGCTGTTCATGTATCCCTCCGTCCTCAGGCTTATGCGGTTGTATAATGGCTGTGTGGTCGTCTTACTAGTTGCACCCGACTAGGTGTGTGGGGGTCGAGGCCAAACCAGCTTGCAGGATACCTGCAGCCTTTTTAGTGACGCTGTTCAGTGCCAGGAACAAACGTCGTCAATCACCAGATCGCCGATGTTGTGACAACATTGAAGCTACAATGCTCGAATGATCCTGCTCACGTGTGACCGTCTCTCTATTAGAAACAATCTACTATAAAAGCCACTTATTATGTCTGCGATGCGCAACACATGACAGCGGAAAACAAAAGGCCGAGCCTTAAATTTCTTGCAACGAGACTCGCTTCAGAACACCATTTGGGTTCATTGGCGTCCAAGATACGTAAATATACTGGTCAATATTATAGTGATTATTAAAGTTAAAATGCGAGTGCCCAATGCTGAAGGAGATAAAGCGCACTAATGCGATAGTGGTTGGATTTGTTTTTCTTGTATCGACACTGCTCCTGTTGCGCCGACTTGTTTATTTGTCCCAAGCGGGTGGGGGCGAATTTCAACATGCGGACTGGTTGATAAACTACTCCAGCGGGATTGTTCGCCGAGGTATGTCAGGCGAAATCTTCCTGTTTTTGTCTGAACTGTCTGGTGTGAGCCCGCTATTGTTGGTCAGTGCAGTGCAGGCTGCGTTGACGGTACTGATAATAGCGCTGCTCTTTGCCAAAGGCCTGTCTCTGAGGATGCCAGACTTGGTCGTGATCCTGTTTGTGAGCCCGGCCTTGGTGCTATTTTGGCTCAACGACACCACAGCCGCTTACCGCAAAGAATTGTTGGGTCTAGCGTCCTTCTTACCGCTGCTGTTTCCTCGAAGCAGCGGCCCACTGGGCGTAGTGGTTGTTGTGATCATCTACGGTAGTTCAGTCTTTTTTCACGAAGCCAACTTGGTTTTGCTTCCTGGGTTAAGCACTGCGCTCTATTTACGTCTTGGTAAACAAAAGTCGATTGCGCCGATTGCGATCTTATGTCTGATCTCGCTGGCAGCAGCTGTGTTTTCTGTGGTGTATGTCAGTGTGCCGGATACCGACGCAATGTGCAGCCGGTTGTTAGCATCAGGGCTCACGGACCGTCTGTGCGGAGGAATATTTCCGTGGTTGGAAGATGGGTTTGGAGACACGACCTCAGCAGTGAAGGTTATCGTGCTGGATCGGGTTAACCTGGCTGTCGTTTCGTTGATGATAGCACTGCTGCTATTGCCCTGTTTGTGGATAGCAACCCGTGTCCTATACGGGTGGTTCGAGTGGTCGCTTTACTTGATTAGTGCCGGAACCCCTTTCATGCTCTACCCAATCGCTACAGATTGGAGCCGCTGGTTGTCGATGCAGGTCTTTGTATCGGTCTTTTTAGTGTTGATCCTTGCGGAAAGGCGCAAAGCGATAAACCTACAAGTACATAACGTAGCCTATGCTTTGGCTTTGAGTTCCAGCCTCCTTGTCGGAATCAATCATATTGCGCCAGTGCCCGTCTCAGGCTTTGTTTTTCAGTTCGCGCACGCCGTAAGAGTTGTTTTGGGATGAATTCACGTTCAGCAGACGCCCAACTGTTCTTATTTCGTGAGCAATATGCAGAGCGCCGAAGGATTATATCGATTGTGGGGGTTTTAGCAGAAAGTCACGATTATTTTCTTATGCATATCTCGGTAGCCAAGGTAGCATCCACAAGCATTTCTATTGTGGGATGACTCGATGCGTGGTCGCGAAGTACTGTTTGTTGAAGAAAAACAGCCGAACATGGCCCGGATATCCGAACTACTTCAGGCATGCGCCAATCAAAGCCAATGGGCAAATCAGGGACCGCTGTATCACGCCTTGCGCGAGCTTTGTGTAGATCATGTCGGCCTGCCTGAAACTTGGGACGTCGTTCCAATGGCCAATGGCGGTATGGCTCTGGAAGCACTAGCAACGCTCCAGTCAGCTCGGGCGGGCCGTCGCATGAAATGGGTTGCTTCAGCATATACATTCCAAAACCTGGGTCGTGGGCGTTTTAATGATGTCCTGTTTCTTGATTGCGATGACAAAGGGCTTCTGGATCTCGATGCTCTAGAAGCGTTAGACCCGGTTAGCTATGATGGTATCATAGTGACAAATCCTTTTGGTCTGTATCAGGATTTTTCGGCTTATACAGCGCTAGCGCATCGCTTATGCAAACGGCTGCTGCTAGATAATGCTTCCGGGTTTCACACCGAACTGCCCAACATACCATGGCAGGCGATAAGTCTTCATCACACCAAACCGTATGGTTTCGGCGAGGGAGGATTGGCGATCCTCCCGAAGGATCAAGCAGCGCGTTTGGTCGAGTTGATCAGCTATGGCTTGGATTTGGACGACAGTGCCTATTGGGTGGGCAATTGCAAAACATCGGACGTCGCCTGCGCCTTTCTGATCGACCGTATCGAAAGCATCGGAAGCTGGGGACCCCCTTCGATTGAACAGCGCAATCGCATAATCGGGATTGCATCAGGTTTGGGCCTTCAGCCGCTGCATATCCCGGCTACGAATATCCCTCTGACCAGCATCCCTTTTCTGGCGCCCGATGAGGTCCCTTATGAGCGGTTGGCGCTTGCCCGTCATCTGACTTTGCAAAAATACTACATACCAGCCGCACCGCGCCCCAATGCCATCAACATTTTTAGCCGTGTCTTAAACATACCCTGCCACAAGGACGTAGCAAAAGTGAGCGACGATCAAATCCATGAAGATCTCCAAATAGTCCTGACAAAATCAAATCTGACGGAGGTCGTGTAGGAGGTATCAGATCAGTACGCCCTGGAACTTGTATAGGACATTGGGAACTATTTTTCTGATCTTGGTCTGGGAAGCGACTTTCAAACAGATAACGAGGTCCAATATGATACCAAGCACCATTGTAACCTCGATCCTTGCCATGATTTCGTTCTGTCAGTGCCGTTCCGGTTCAAAGTGTTCCGTCATTACGTGCGCATGAACATATGGGGCATTTTTTGCCGAAGGTGTCTTTGAGGAGCATCGAGATTTTAAACACAGCCATGATCAGTGACCATGAAAACTTGGCAACATCTTATTGGATGCAACGGCGATTTCCGGTTTATGTGACTACATCGCAGGAGGTGCTACTGAATGCTAACGTAACTCACCAACAATGCTCATGCCTGTGGAAGGCATAACCGAGCCAGGAGCTATGGCTCTGCGACCCTCTATAAAGCAACCCATGTGCAAAAAAGTACTGTTTTTGTTTCTAGAAGACCACCTCGCTGCTAAGAGACTAGCAGCCGCTCATTGTTGTTTCGACAGGATACAGGAATAGATTTCTTGAGTTCCCGCGCCGATCCAAATGAACTTATCTTGTTGCCTGTTTTGAAGGCCCATCGCGGCACCAATGGCGGGCTGGTGCTGACCCAAAAGTATCTTGACGGCGCGGCTGAATACGCCAAGCACTGGGATGGTCAAGTGACGACTCTTATTGAAGTGTCTCCAACGGCATCATCCGACATGGACCATGTCGAAATCCAACCCGATGAAAATGCTGATACAAGGGTTGAAGAGCGTCCTCAGGCATTGGCTGATCTTATTCAGCGCATAAAAGGTGCGGGCGCTGTAGTCGGTTTTCTTGATCCGAGTCAGGCAGAGCTTACGCGCCAGTGTTTCGATAGTGGGATTCCCGTGATCCATGTGTGTGAGTACACACTGAGAACCGAGTTTCAAATTATTGACGCTACGCGTGCTAGCTTTTTCAGGAAGATGCGTCGCAAACTATGGATATGGAACGCTGAACGCACGCGCAGGGAATTGCTCGGATTTGTTGCAGGCCTACAATGCAACGGTGTACCAATCTACGATGCTTATCGACCGATCCGGCAGGATGCGTTTTTGTTTTTTGATAATCGGGTTCGAAAGTCTGATGTTGCAAGTGATGACGAGCTTGCAAAGAAGGCGGAGGCGCTGCGCGCGGGAAAACCAATTCGCCTGCTTTTTGGCGGGCGTTTTGTGCCTATGAAAGGGGTGCTGCATCTACCGCGTGTTGCGCGTGGTCTGGTCGATCGTGGTGTCGACTTTCAATTCAAAATCTATGGTGCTGGGCCGGAAGAAGCCCGTCTGATTGACGCCATCCGACGAAACGGTGTCGACGACCGGGTGACCATCCACCGTCCCCTGGACTTCGTTTCGGGCTGGGTGCCTATGCTAAAGTCCGAGACAGATCTATTCGTCAGTTGCCACCCACAAGGTGACCCTTCGAGCACTTATTCAGAGGTGTTTTCTTGCGGCGTGCCGATCGTCGGCTTTGCCAACGAAGCTTTTCGAGGCATCGCATCGCACGCCAGAAGTGGGTTTGCCAGACCTTTGGGCGATGCCGAAGGTTTAGCGGATAAGATTGCAGAGCTTGATCGTAATCGCGAATTGCTGGTTGAATCCGCGCGTCATGGTCGCGACTTCGCGCGTGAGCATTGCTTCGAGTTAACTTTTGAGCGTCGTGCCAAACACTTTGCCAAGGCAGCTAAGGCATGGCGCGATGGTGAGGTTTGTTAACCTTAATATCTGTTGATTTACAATTGGAGGCGCAGCGCGTCCTTAGGGTCAGGAACCATTGATTTCCGCTTTTCGGCATGATCCACCGTTCGAAAGACGAGTGACGATATGTCTGACCTTTTCTGGCTGAGCGATGCACAGATGGTGCGTCTGGAGCCCTATTTCCCCAAGTCCCACAGCAAGCCTCGTGTGGATGGCCGGCGTGTGTTGAGTGGGATTATCTTCATCAATCGCAATGGTTTACGGTGGCGGGATGCGCCCAGGGAATACGGGCCGCACAAGATCCTTTACAACCGTTGGAAACGATAGAGTGACAAAGGCATCTTTGCCCAGATGATGGTCGGTCTGACCGCTGAGCATGGCGAAGAGAAGACGATCATGATCGACGCCCACCTATCTGAAAGCCCACCGCACAGCGCCCAGTTTGGGCGTCAAAAGGTGGGACGCGGTCGCCTGATTGGCAGAACCAAAGGCGGTATGAATACCAAGTTGCACGCCATCTGTGACAGCAAAGGGCGACCTTTGAACCTCTTTGTTACCGCTGGGCATGTGAGTGATTAGTAAGCGGTGTCCTCCCCCCACCTTCCTGAAGTCTGCCTGATCTGCGATTCCGCTGCGGAGTGTAGATTTTGGCTGGAGGTATTTATGGGAGTCCATCGGGAGCTACGATTGGAGTCCGTTGCGGGCCATGAGGTTTTGATCGGTCGAGATGGCAAGCGGCGCTGGCCGGAAGAGCTCAAGGGGCAGCTTGTTGCGGAAACGCTGGTTCCAGGGGTGACCGTAAACGAGGTCGCCCGACGCGCTGGCATGCGTCCAAACCATTTGTCTGAATGGCGTCGCCTGGCCCGAGAAGGTAAATTGGTGGTGCCGGATTTGGCTGGAGCGGAATTTGCGCCGGTCGTGATTGAGCCCGAGGCTCCGGCGGCACCATCAGAACCCGGTGACAGGATTGAGATTGCCCATGGGGATGTTACCGTTCGGCTGGATGCTGGGACATCGCCTGAGCGGATCGCCAGTATTGCCCGCGCGCTGAACGGGGCTTCATGATCTTTCCGTCGAACCGGGTGCGGATCGTGGTGGCGACGAGGCCAGTAGACTTCCGCAAGGGTCATGACGGACTGGCGGCGCTGGTGCAGAACGAGTTGCGCAAGGAGCCGTTCACCGGAACCGTGTTTGTCTTTCGCTCGAAGCGCGCCGACCGGTTGAAGCTGCTCTATTGGGATGGCACCGGGCTGGTGATGACGTATAAGCGGCTGGAAGAGACAACATTCACCTGGCCTGCGATCCGGGACGGGCTGATGTCGCTCAATCATGCCCAGTTCGAGGCGCTGTTTGCCGGGTTGGACTGGCGGAAAGTGAAGGCGTTGTCAGCACGTCCACCAACTGCGGCAGAGTGACTCGCGCGCCTGTTTGGGCAGGCAGCCGGATGCCCGTTTTGGTAGATCATATCCATGATTGCGGCGGCTGATCTTCCCGACGACATTGATGCGCTCAAAGCCATGATCGTGGCTCAGGGTGAGCAGAATGCGCGTCTGGAAACGCTGGTTGCAGCGCTGAGGAAAGCGCTCTTTGGCCGTAAATCTGAGAAGGTCGATCCAGATCAGTTCGAACTGGCTCTGGAAGATATCGAAACCGGGATTGCACAGGTTGAAGCCGAGGGTGAAGCCAATCCGCTTGTCACGCCAACACAGACGTCCGCGCCGCGCCAGAGCAACCGGGGCTCGTTACCAAAGCACTTGCCGCGCATTGAAGAGGTGATCGAGCCGGAAAGCACGGTCTGCGGTTGTGGTTCTGAACGACATGTCATTGGCGAAGATGTCAGCGAGCGGCTCGATATCGTTCCGGCCCGGTTCCGCGTGATCGTCACCCGCCGTCCCAAATATGCCTGCCGGTCCTGCGAAGAGGGGATCGTCCAAGCACCCGCTCCGGCGCATCTGATCCCCGGTGGGATGCCGACCGAGGCCACCATTGCGCAGGTGATCGTCAGTAAATATGCCGATCACCTTCCCTTGTATCGCCAAGCTCAGATCTACGCCCGGCAAGGGATCGATCTGGATCGCTCGACCCTGGCCGCTTGGGTTGGCCGGGCAGCGTTTGAGCTGCGCCCTGTTCATGACGCGCTGATGGCCGATCTAAAACGCTCGACAAAGCTGTTCATGGACGAGACGGTGGCTCCGGTCCTCGATCCCGGCCGCAAGAAGACCAAAACCGGCTACTTCTGGGCGCTCGCCCGCGATGACCGACCCTGGGGCGGGGAAGACCCGCCCGGCGTGGCCTTCACCTACGCACCGGGACGCGCCGGAGAATACGCAAAGCAAATCCTGGTTGGCTTCAATGGTACACTCCAGGTCGATGGCTACGCCGGATACAACCGCCTGCTCAAACGGCAGGAAGGCGCGATCCAATTGGCCCACTGCTGGGCGCATGCCCGCCGTAAACTCTTTGATGTGGCAAAAGCTGGAAAAGCCACCCCGATTGCCGATGACGGCATCGCACAGATCCGGGACCTCTACCGCATCGAAAAGGAAATCAGAGGCCAAAGCCCGGCCGCCCGGAACGCAGCGCGGCAGGAACGCTCAAAACCAATCATCGATCAGATGGAAATCTGGCTCCGGGAAACGCGCTCCCGCGTCTCCGCCAAGTCTCCTATCGGTGAGGCCCTGAGCTACATTACCAAACACTGGGTAGGCCTGACCGTATTTTTGGATGATGGTCGTGTGGAACTGGATTCCAACAGCGTCGAGCGCACAATCCGCCCGATTGCGTTGAGCCGCAAGAATGCCCTCTTCGCTGGGCATGAGGCCGGAGCTCAGAACTGGGCAATCCTCGCCTCGATGATCGAGACCTGCAAATTGAACAATGTCGATCCGCACGCCTGGCTCACCCAAACCCTGACCGCAATCGTAAATGGGCACAAACAGTCCAAAATCAGCAGCCTGATGCCCTGGAATTACACCGCTGACGTGTGATCGGCGCACCGCTTACAGTGATTACGTCGGTGCAAAGGCTCTTTTGAGCAGTCTGCCCAATGTCGACTGGCTGCTCCGAGATCGAGGCTACGACGCCGATTGGTTCAGAGAAGCCCTGAAAGACAAAGGGATACGCGCATGTATCCCTGGTCGGAAGCAACGCAAGGCTACCGTCAAATAGGACAAACGCCGCTAGAAACGGCGCAATCGGATCGAGATTATGTTCGGCAGACTCAAGGATTGGCGGCGTGCTGGAACCCGCTATGACAGGTGTCCTAAGGTACCCCTCTCCGCCATCGTTCTCGCCGCACTGTCATATTCTGGCTATGAAACAACAATCGGTCCTGACCCTAGATCACGCTACGATCTGTCCCAAAATCCCTGACGACGGACAAAATACCCCAACGCCTTTAGAAGCGGTGGGGTATGTGGTTACTCAACTAGTCTTATGACGCTCGCGGCAAAAGGCCTGTGTCAAAGGTCAAAGACCTCAACGGTCACCGTTGCTTCATTCAGTTGCCCGGACGAATCCGCAACCCAGTAGTCGAAGGTGTCCACCCCCTCGTAGCCGAGATTCGGTTGGTATAGTAGACTTCCATCTTCCTGCATGTAGACATCGCCATACTCTGGGTCGGTGAAACCGCTGACATTCAGAACAGCGTCTTCTGCATCAGAGTCATTCGCTAGTACATCTACCACGATTCCTTGACCAACGCTGGTTGAGAAATTGTCGTCACGAGCGACCGGGGCTGATCCACCCAGATCGATCACACCATTATATCTGGCACCGTTAGCATAGTTATTGATCATCCAGTTGTTCGCCAGCTCTTCATGGCTCATTTCCAGCGTTACAACATGTGTGATCCTAGTCAGTTCACCAGTGGCACGATCGGCGAGGAAATCGTCGATAAGTATGACGTTTCTACCATCCGACGTCGAATAATACCCGTCTTCCGAGATGATGTGGATAATGTGATCGTAGAAATCAAGCTCCAGCGGGTCCTGTGACAAGGCGCGGTCTCGGGTTCCGATCGAGTCGGTCTTGATCCCGTCAAAACTGAAGCTTTCACCCAAGGCAAGGCTGGTATCGCCATTATGGATGAACTCCATCCGGCCCGGTGTAAGGTCGGCCGACGTCAGCAACTGGTGTTGGTTGGGATTAAAGCCGAAAAGGTCGATCTGATTGTTTATGCCTTCATAATCGATCAGAACATGCGCAATGTCTTCGTCCGGAAGATTCCAATGCGGATCCCATTCCATGTCGACGCCGACGTCAAAGCCTTCGGTGCGCAGGCCATTGAACACCATGTCAGTGGTGTTGTTGCCCAGTATCACCCCATAGTGATTAACATCGCCAATCCGATCAGTCGTGTTGATAAGATCAAAGTCTATCAACGTGTAGTGCGCGGTATAGCTCAGGTTCACACCTGTGGCGGTTTCCCAGTTCAGAAACCCGTCAAATACCGATCTGATCTCATGAGTCTCCTGCGACGGCGTGTCCTTGATAACGATGATGCCCGTATTTGTCCCAAAAGCTTCATTGTCACGGAAACCCTGAATTGGCGCATGGTTGTTCAGGATCTCGTCTGACCCGCCATATCCGATCTCAGGGTGATCCAAGTTATCAACAAGCGGGTTCTCTTTGCTGTTGCGGTGCATCCAGACAAAGCCGTTGTTGGTATTGGCTGCGACGTTTTCAGCAGCCTCCACCAGACGCCCAGCGAAGAAGAAACCGTCCCCGGTATGGCCGGTATCCTGCGCTACAACGCGTGCCCCATCTTTTACTTCCCAATCACCCCAGTTGGTGCCTTCAACATTGATTGCCATATTGCGGAGCCAGACACCGGTTTCGTCCCCGGCTTCTGCCACAAACGCTGCGCCGAAAATGTCAAAGGCGACGTTGTCAGTGAAGTGCGCGTTACTGGAGTGATGCACGAAACCCCAGCCAGGAGATCCGTCGACAACGTTCCCGACGGCCATCGCCGGGTCACCCTGGTCTGCCGTTCCAGTTCTATGGAAGTGAACGGAATAACGACCCTGAATGTTGCTGTCCGGTTCTACGACCGCCAGATCATCAGTGCTGAGCGCGGCGGGCGTTGATTTGTCGGTTCGCCCCAAATCCTCAAATGCTGCGTAGCGCACATCAACATCATCGTTATGCATAAACATAACGTGCCCACGATGATGCGTCTGAGTGGCGTCGCCATCTTCGCTCGAGATGGTAATGTTGCGCGACATGTTAGACACGTAGGCAAAAAGATCCTCACGCGGCGTATCGTGATCATGTTCGAGTGGAGGCTCAAATGTGATTTGGTTGCCGTTGATTGCGGTGATCGTTATCTCTTCGTCCTGGCTTTCGATATGGCCAGCAGCGGTGCCGGTATGACCGGTCTTGTGTGTGCCGGTGATGACCAGCTTGTCGCCCACTTGCCAACCATCGGGCACCTCGGACAAGCTTAGGGAGGAGTCCCCGCTCATCGGCGCTTCCGAGACACGCAGGAAGGCATCTTTCTCTGCGCCATGAATTTCGACTTGGCCGTGCGAAATTACGCCGCGCGACAGCAAGGAAGGGTCCCAGTTGACGTCAATATCGCCATTGTTTGCAATGACAATATCCACGTTCACATCTGCAGCAATCGGGTTCTCGGCAGTGCCAATCTCAAGCCGGCCTGATGTATCGACAACCAACGTGTCGACGACCATAAGGCTGTCAATATCGGGCGCGAATGAAAGCCCACCATCAACACGAACCGTGAACAGCGAGGCATCACTTTCGCCATTATAGCGTACCGCGATGTTCTTCGGGATCAGCACATTGGCTCCCGCGTCCGGTATACGACCTTCATGCCAAGTGTTGGGGTCAAACCAGTCGCCGTCGGACACGGCGACATGGGTTGCTTCTGAGCGAGGAACAAGATCCAGCAATTCCGCGTGCTCAGTGGCCATGCTTTCGTCACCGCCATGAGCATGCGCATTCGGTTCCGCCATCACGGCCGCGACAAAGGCATCATATTCTTCAGGGCTGGTCGGTTCAGGGATCGTTCCCGGCATGTTTGCACCGCCGTGATCTACTTGATCACCATCGCCGTGATTGCCGTGATCACTGTGGTCCGTCCCATCCGTAGTATCGGTGTCATCTGTGGTGTCGGAACCGTCATGCCCACCGTGGTCTGTATCGTCCGTGGTGCCAGTGTCATCTGTGGTGTCGGAACCGTCATGCCCACCGTGGTCTGTGTCGTCTGTGGTGCCGGTGTCATCTGTGGTGTCGGAACCGTCATGCCCACCGTGGTCTGTGTCGTCCGTGGTGCCGGTGTCATCTGTGGTGTCGGAACCGTCATGTCCACCGTGGTCTGTGTCGTCCGTGGTGCCGGTGTCATCTGTGGTGTCGGGCCCGTCATGTCCACCGTGGTCTGTGTCGTCCGTGGTATCGGTGTCGTCGGTGCCGTCATGACCGCCGTGGTCGGTCCCATCCGTGGTATCTGCGCCATCGGTGGTCTCGGTATCGTCATGGCCAGCATGGTCTGTGTCGTCTTGGCCGCTCGCCGGATGCGCCAAACTATCGCCCGAGATAACCTCGGTGAGCCCGTTTGTATCAGGACCATTCCATTCCAATCTGAGGACTTGCTCGCCCCAAATTTCGAAATAGCGGATTTCGATGTCATGCTCACCCGCTTCCAAATCAAGGGTGACCGGAACGGTTACGCCCGCGTGCGCGCCATCGTTGTCTATGACCTGCTCGCCATTTAGGTACAGTGCCGAGCCATCATCAGAAGTCAGATAAATCGTGTAGGTTCCAGCTGTGGCTACATTCAGTGTGCCAAAATAGCGGGCTGCGAACTCATCCTGTACACCGCTTTCCCAGAAAGGGTCGTTAGAGCTATGGAAATTCAGTTCTGAAACTGAGCCCGTAGCGTCAGGTGCTGAGTCGAAATCGATATCCGCCAGGCTCCAAGCTGCCGTTGGCAACACAAAATACTGCGCTGCAAGACCGCGGTTTTGTGCCGGTTGACCATCGGTGGTTTCGGAACCGTCCTGCCCACCATGGTCTGTGTCGTCCGTGGTGCCGGTGTCATCGGTGGTTTCGGAACCGTCCTGCCCACCATGGTCTGTATCGTCCGTGGTATCGGTGCCATCGGTGGTTTCGGAACTGTCCTGCCCACTGTGGTCTGTGTCGTCCGTGGTGCCGGTGTCATCGGTGGTTTCGGAACCGTCATGTCCACCATGGTCTGTATCGTCCGTAGTGTCGGTGTCATCGGTGGTTTCGGAACCGTCATGTCCACCATGGTCTGTATCGTCCGTAGTGTCGGTGTCATCGGTGGTTTCGGAACCGTCCTGCCCACCATGGTCTGTATCGTCCGTGGTGTCGGTGTCATCGGTGGTTTCGGAACCGTCCTGCCCACCGTGGTCTGTGTCGTCCGTGGCACCGGTGTCATCTGTGGTGTCGGAACCGTCATGTCCACCGTGGTCTGTGTCGTCCGTAGTATCGGTGTCATCTGTGCCGTCATGGCCGCCGTGGTCTGTATCGTCAGTCGAGACAGGGTCGTCCTGACCTTCACCAGAATCATTGGGCGGCATGCCATGGCTCAGGCTGTCACCGCTAATCGCTACTTTAACGCCATCCGTGTCCGGGCCGCTCCAGCGAAGTCTTAGCGTTTGTGCACCCGAGTATTCGAAATACAAAAGCTCAAGATCGTGGGAGCCTGCAGTCAGGAAAAGAGTTTCCTGAATTTCGGTGGTTGCATGTCGCCCGTCATTGTCGATGATCTGCTCGCCATCAAGAGACAAAGTCGACCCATCATCCGATTTCAGATAAATCGTATACTCACCTGCAGTTTCGACATTCAGCTGACCTGTGATCTCAGCGGCGAAACGGTTGCGCGGGCCATCTTCCCACCACGCCTTTTTGCCTTTCTTGTAATCAACCTCGGTCAAGATTTGTTCAGCGATCGGTTCGGCGTCAAAATCGATCTTGTCTAGGCTCGTATCACCGCGCCCGATTTTGAAGAATTTTGCTTCAAGACCCAGGTTTGCCTCCGGCGCTGCTTCTGAGCTGACCGATAAGACTTCGGTTTCTGCATCTGTAACAGTAGAGTCGGCGGGCAATGAATAGTTTACCACACTGGAGTCGATCAACTGCAACGTATTGTCAGTATCGGGCCCGTACCATTCCAGCTTAAGAGTTTGCGCTCCGCCGCTTTCGAAGTAGCGGATTTCGATGTCATGCATGCCCGCGCGAAGATCTAGCGTAACGGGAACCAGCCGATCGGAATGGTTGCCGTCATTGCTAATGACCAACTCGCCATCAATATAAAGCGCTGAACCGTCATCCGACGTCAGATGGATGGTGTAGAGACCGTCCTCAATCACATTAAGGCTGCCTGTGTAACGCGCAGCAAAGGAGTCCGTCGGTCCCCCTTCCCAGAAAGCGTCATAAGACTTCTCTGCGTTCAGTTCCGTGACGATCTCGACCGCATCGGGCGATAGGTCGAAATCAATCTCACTCAGGCTTGAAACCCACTGAGGCAAAACGTAATATTCTGCGACGAAACCCAAACCCTGGTTTGGGATCCCGAAATTGCGAATATCGATACTGCTCATAACGTTATCCTTGGTTCAGGTAACTAAAGCCGGATTTGGCTCCAATTGATGTGGTGGTGACTTACGGGGTACGGAGGCACCAAGGCGAAAGTGCGGCGGGAGTCTGGCAAGCGACCATGTCCGCGGCAGAATTGTGTCTATTCTGAGGGCGCAATTGATAAGGAACGGCTAATGTTCGCGATATCACGTTGATTGTTTTGGCAGTTGGTGCCTTGCTGATAGCCATCTCTTACACAACATCCTATTGTGGCCTCGCGACCCGTAAGTCCCGAGAATCATGGTCGTTTGAACTCAACGAAGCACTAGTTCACCATCCCTGAACAATGGGATACTCAGGGGGCTAATTACCCACAACCCAGAAATTCTGAATGTCATTCCAGCAAGCGAGACCTTGCCGAGCGTGCCCAATTTTCCGCCGAATTTATATCTAAAGTCCCGGTTTTTCCGCCATTTCAGCCCATTTGGAGCCCCGTTTTGCCCTAAACTTCATTAAGTTCTGCATAGAATCGTCATGTACAGACTGGACTGAATCACCCGAAACGCGGGAAAATCGTTCGCTATAGTCAATTACTACCTGTTTTTGCTCAAGTCATTGAGAACGGGAACTGACTGATGCGTCCTATCAAATGCAAAACACCGCGACGAACGATTTTTGTGATTGGGCAAATAATAACTGGAAGCTAACAATAGACAACGCGGTGTCGCTCAGCCACCAAATTGCATTGTTCAACATTTGTGGATTTGTTTTTGTGGACTCCGAAACTGATATCGCTACGCATCATTCGGCACGAATGCCCGAGTTTTTATCGCTGGTTAATCAATCTACGAAGACCGAGCTTTTTGAGAGCATAACCAATTGCTGGAACCAAGGGCAGGGTTTCACTCTGGCCACACTTAATCTGGACCATATCGTTAAGATGCGTCAGATGGATGAATTCCATTCAGCCTATATTGCGCATAGTCACGTCGTTGCCGACGGCAATCCGATTGTCTGGCTATCGCGCCTCGCGGGGCGCCTGATTGAACTAATGCCAGGCTCAGACCTAATTCAGCCTTTGACAAAGCTGGCGGCGCAGCATGACGTACCCATTGCGCTATTGGGTTCAACACAAAGCACACTGGACCGGGCGGCGGATCAACTGGAAAGAGATAACCCAGGGCTGCGTGTGGTTTCAAAGATCGCGCCGCCTTTCGGACTTGATCCCAATGGGGCCGAGGTTGCCAACTACTTTGAGGAAATCAAAGCAGCGCGAGCGCGCCTTTGTTTTCTGGCGCTTGGGGCGCCCAAGCAGGAAATACTGGCGGTGAGAGGTGCGCAAATTGTACAGGACTGTGGGTTTGTTTCAATTGGCGCAGGCCTCGATTTCATCGCGGGCAGCCAGGCCCGCGCGCCATTCTGGGTTCGCAAACTGGCTTTGGAATGGCTCTGGCGCATGGCCAGCAATCCGGGACGACTAGCTGCACGATATGGGCGGTGTTTTGTGATTATGCCCAATCTGTTCTGGCAGGCATTGCATGCGCGCCTAACCCGTTAACCATAGCGTTGAAAGATATGTCCTAAGGACCAATAGCTCCACTGTGCGTTCCCATCCTCGGTTGCGATAGGTTTGAGCATATATGGAGCTACCGACTGCCTTTGCAGAGCGGGTTGCATTTCATCTTTCTCCCTCCCATGAAACCCGCTCGGATGTTTTCGGTAGTGATCGCCACTCGGTTGTTAAAGATTGCAGAACTCAACCTTCATTGCGTTTCCCGCGCGGAAATCCAATCCTGCTTCCGAAGCGCGCGGGTAAACGCACTCATGTTGCATAAATCGCCAAACTCGGTCCCAAGAGCTTTGTCCAACAAACGCGCTTGACCGTCCATGGCGCGGGCAGGGGCTCGGCATAACCGTTGTTTCCAAGCAAATGATGGGTACTGGCTACTGTGATCCGAGTTTATGATCATGCGCGCGCCATATGCGCCATGGCCTCATTCGGTATCTCGATACAGTCTTCAACATGCGGATGTAGGTGATGCCCGATACCCGAACTTGAGTGGGCTGCGTTACGCACAGCCCTTTGCGCATATGAAGCTAAGTCCTGTGTCGTTTGGTGGGCCTGCTGGTGTGGGGCTTTTGATTAGTAGGCATCAGACCCATCAAATGCATCAGCCGCCTGATCCGCGTGCGATTGACCAGGTGGACGTCGTTGCTTGAAAGTCAGGTCATTTGGTGGACGCCCAAGATGGGGTTCCCAGGAACTGATCATAGCTCTGGCATATGACCATCAGATTCAGCGCCGTATCGTCTTTCAACGCTTCGAGGGTGACTTCCGTGTTGAAATCGGCGCTGTGGTTTTCTGTTTCGATATATCTGATCTCTTTTTTGTCGGAGATCAGCGGACAGCAAATCATCGCTTACCTTAGCCACAGAATTTCGACGGATAGCTCAGTACGGGCATCTGCGCACCCCTCGTCATTGAAGAAGAGCTCCGATACGAGAGCCGCCTTCAGTAGCCGTACTTATCAAGTTTTTCAAGATAGCGGCATTTGTTAAGGACCACACCCAGCAGATTGCAACGCGTCGAAATCTCGTCCTTGCACTTCTCAAGTTCATCAGCCGAAGTGCTTTCTGCGGCCGCCACCAATAGAACGCAATCAATCTGATCGAGAAATGCAAACGTGTCGTCGCAGGCCAACATAGGGGCAGTGTCGAACAGCATAATGTCAGGATCATACCGCTCTTCCATCCGATCAATGACAAGGGCTGCGTCTTTGTCCTGAAGCAATTCGGCGGACTCTGAGACCGAATGGCTGTTCAACGCAAATGCAAGCTTTTCTTCGTAACACAAAATGTGATCTTCAGGCTGGCTTTCTCCTTCCAGGGCGCTGGCGAAGTTGCATTCATCGATCTGCAGCAGTTTGTGAACCGATGGATGGCGCAGATCGAGGTCGATCAACATTGACCGCGCATTGCGCTGTCGCGCGAAACTGAAAGCCAAATTCAGACACAGAGTTGTCTTGCCGCAGGCAGAACCAGGTGAAGTGATCGCAACCCGACGCCAGTTATTGCTTTGCATCTGGTGCATCATACGTGTGCGTAAAACGTCAAAGGGCGCAGAATCCGTGTTTGCCTCATGACCGAATACGCGCGCCCGCTTCAGCTGCTTCGGTTTCAAGTCATACTTGGGCAGATCAGCCCACGGCGTCTCTCTGAGCTGAACGGTCGCACCCTCGGCTTGATGCGACTCTATTGGAGTTGGGGCGGGCGTCTGCGCCTTGTCGCCAGTGTCAGATACACGGCGGGCTTCCCGGGCTTTCTGGATGGCAGTTTGAATACGTTCCATTGTCTTCGTGTCCCGTTATCCCAGATTCAGCCGCTCAAGCAGTTCTGTCGCGCCAAACTTTTCGGCAACTTTTTCGATAACAAGATCAAGTGGCAAGTAATAGATGTGAACAAAGTACAGAGCCGCAGCCACCCCAACGATGGGCAGGCACAGACCAGCAAAAATCATGCTACGCCGAAGAGCGATCTCGCGCCGTGTCCACATGTACGGCACTGTCCCAAAGACAGGCACACCAAGACGAGCAGAGATATCGGCTGGCCTGCGTACGGTAGAGTTGAGTATCTCCAGCAACACAAATAAACCACCCGCAATTGCAATACCGGCCGCCATGCCGATCGCAGCAACTTTCTTGCGACTTGGCTCCGCCGGGAATATCGGTACCACCGCAGGCTCTGTTACTGTGATGCGCTGACCCCGAGACTGTGCCTCGATCTGATCGCCTGTCCGTGCTTCGGCAAGGCTGGCGGTTGCTTGGGTATATTGCAGTCGCAGATTGTCATAATCTCGCTCGAGCGTCCCAAGAGCAATTGCATTTGTTGGTGTGGCTTCGATGGATTGTGCCAGCATCTGCAGTTCGGCTTCTATGTCGACCCTTTGAGCCTCGATAAACTCAATTTGACCATCAATGTCCGAGACCTGCAGATCGAAGGCTGTAAAGTTTGGTGCTGTCTCGGTCCCAAGGCCCAACTGGATATTCGCGGCTTCCAAAGCCGCGATCTGACCATCTAGGGACCGAATGCGTGGGTGATCAGATGAATAGATGACCAAAGCCGAGGCGCGTTCGTCCTGCAACTGCCTTAGTCGGCGCTGTTCCGGTGTCAGACTTTCTCCGGCCAGATCCGAGCGCCCGGTCCGCTCGTAGATTTCCACAAGCCGCGCACGGCGGTCACGCAGCCCTGACAGTTCGCGATCCAACTGCAGCATCCTTTCCTGCAGCGAAGATTGTCTTTCACGGCTATATGTCAGGCTCTCAGGCAATGCGTCTTGATGGGCTTCTTTAAACTCAAGAATCTTGTGGCCTTGCTCCGCCAGCTCGCCATCCAAGCGCGCAACTTCCTGTACAAAGAAATCCAGCGTCTTCGCCGCGACGTCTGTGCGCATTTCAACATTTTCCTGCAGAATCTGCGTTACCAGTTCATTGGTGACCTCGGCCGAGACCTCGGCGTCTGATGCGGCAAAGGAAACTGTAACGAACGCCGCCTGGTTGAGGGTATTGAAGGGTAGCTCAAGCTCAATTCGCTCTTCCATATCCCAGACGATTTCGTCGTCCGTTAGTTCAGACTGGCCATCATGCACCGCGAAACGGCGCGATAGGTCCAGCAAATTGGCCCGTGCCATGACCCGCTGTTGGATGATCTGTAGGATTTCGACGGCGCTGGCCTGTACTGTGGTCGATGCAAGATCGCCCGGAATCTGCGCAGATTCCACAACCAGCGTGGCCTGGGCCTTGAAAACAGGTGGCAAGGTGAATGCGGCGTACACCCCTCCAAGTGTGCAAAAAGCGATCACCGGGACAATGAAATAGAGTCTGCGCCAAACCAACGAGAGGTAGAACTGTATATCGTTCATCATGATGCCAGGCCGTCACTATCTGAAGTTGAACTCGCTGCGAAAAAGGCACCATCATTCAGAACCATTTCGACAGTGTGCCGCACAACGCGCTTCCGACCGCGTGTAAATGCATACACCATCGACAAGTCGCAAAGCTGGTTTACCAGCCGTGGTACACCCTTTGTCGTCTCGTAGATCAAATCTGTTGCAGCTGGGCTGAAGAAGTTACGTTCGGCCCCAGCAACATCCAGTCTGTGTGCCACGTATTTGCGTACCGTTTTCTTATCCATCACCCTCAGATGGAAACTCGAAGCTACACGCTGCGCGAACTGGCGCATCTCTGGACGTCGGATCATATCTTGCAACTCGGGTTGACCAACCAGGACCAGTTGCAACAACTCGTCCTTGTTCGAGTTGATGTTGGTGAACATTCGGAGCTCTTCCAGTGATTCCGGCGTTAGGTTCTGGGCCTCATCGAAAATCAGGATCACACGATACCCTTGGGCGTATTGTTCGATCAGGTGCGCCTGGAACGTGGCAAACAGATCAACATAGGTGGCAAGGGCAGGGGCGGGTTGATCAAGCGCCATTAACACCCAACGCAACAACTCACCACGATCACCATGCGCATTTGAAACCAGACCAATCTTCACGTCCCCGCCTACACTTTTCAGAAGATGGTGCAGCAGCGTTGTCTTGCCGGTTCCCACATCTCCGGTAATTAAGGTGATCGGTGCGCGCGTCAGGATCCCATACTCGAGCATGGTGTAGGCCTGAAGATGCGCTTGCGACCAGAAAATGAAATCCGGATCGGGCAGCAACGAAAACGGTCGCTCAGTCAACCCGAAATGAGCGGTGTAAATATCAAGCGAACTTTCAGGACCGCTTGGTGTATGGGTGGGCCGAACATTCAAATTTTCATACTCATCTGCGTGCGCTGACATCTCTGAACTCTCGAGTATTCCCATCATGGCACGGGACGTGATGCATGTTAGCGCTGCGCTCTGAATTACTGGTACTCTTTATACTGCATCTCGTAGTAAACGCGTGTGACTTAAGCCACAACTCAAAATGCATCGAGTACAGCGCTTATATGGACCATCGCTCTGACTCGATGGGACCGTTTGTTGCGAACCCGAATCCTTTGCTCGCGTGCCAGATTTCCCTTTCCGCTCAGCATAGCACAAGCCGAGAATGAGCAAAGGTGGTCGTTCAACCATTTGTTTTAAATCGCATTGCTCGTGTAAGGTGTCGCGTAGTGATTACCACTGTGTTGATGAATTACTCTGACCTATAGCCAAAATCACTAAATTGAGAGCGCAGCTGGAAACGCCCCCTGAAGCGGTAGATGCTGTGTAAACAACTAAGCACTCTTTTGTGCGCGCAGTTCGAGATGGAAACAATCGGGCCCAATAGCGGCGATTGTGAATGTTGGCATATCACGCCAGTCGAATTGCATTCTGGCGCAAACAATTGCTGAACTTAGTAATTTTTGGTCAACTTTGTCGATTCTGAGTCTGATCCATTTCAACTGGGGCTGCGACTTGGCTTTTCTTTTTGACAGCAGAGTAGTCGGTGCTTACTCCCGTTACTACGGTGCGAGATTATCTCAAAAAACCACCGGAAGCGGGACCCAAAGACCTGCCGACAGGCTGTCACTAGATTACTGGGTGTTGTTGTATTTAGCTGCGATCGCCCGCAGTAAAGGTAATGAGTAAGAAGCCGATTGGAGTGTATTTGACCATGGCGGGACAACCCGATATCGGGATTCTAGGACATACTGGCTTTGTCGGGTCCACACTTGCGCGGGATCTGCCTGATGCACGCGGATTCAACTCACGCACGGTGAAACACGCCGAAGGTCACCGATTTGGTACGCTATATTGCGCCGCCGCACCGGGATCGATGTTCGAAGCCAACAAGTATGCGGATCGCGATGCTCAGCGCATCGACACGCTGATTTCATCTCTATCGCAGATGCAGGCCGATAGATTTGTATTGGTTTCGTCCATCGCAGTCCTCGACTGCTTCGATGGTGGGTATACTGAAACGGATACGAATTTTCAGGAAACTGTCGCTTACGGAAGCAACCGGCGAAGGCTGGAGCAAGCTTGTCAGGCTCATTTCCCGCAGTGCCTTATCGTCCGTCTCCCTGCGCTTTTTGGGTCAGGTTTGACGAAGAACTTCCTGTTCGATTTGATGAACCCGATGCCAACCATGCTGAACGCAGCCACCTATGAGATGCTGGAAATCCAGCTTCCTAAATCGTTGGCTCCGGCCTTGGACATGATCTATTCCTTCAATGACGCGATAGGGATGTATGTGATTGATCGTGCAGCATTGGCGGGATTGCGAGACCATGCTGCTCTGACCGCAGAGGCCGATGGAATTGGAGTCAACGCGGTCATGTTTCACAATCGTGAAACGACATATCAGTTTTATGAAATGGCTCGGCTGAAACAAGATATCGACCGCGCCTTGGATGCTGACTTGGATGTTTTGCACCTCGCGCCGGAACCACTTATGACATCTGACATTTATCGCGCGCTCTTGGGGGGTGAAATGCCCGAAACCAACGGGAAGCTTCACAAAGAGGATATGCGCACCCGTTATGCACCACTTTTTGGGCAAAAAGGCCCCTACAATCGCAGTGCAGATGATGTTCTGGCTGCACTGACCGCCTTCTTCACCGCCTCGAGGGAGAGTTAGGCCATGCAGTTTGCTGTTTCCAATATCGCCTGGTCTGCTGCTGATCGTCTAAAGGCATACGCTAGGCTCCAAGCGGCCGGGATCACTGGGCTTGAAATAGCGCCTGGCCTGTTGTTCGCGACTGCCGATGATCCATTCGAACCAACCGATACACAGATCGCGTCTGTCCAGAGCGAACTAAATGAGTTCGGCCTGTCACTGGTATCGATGCAATCTCTGCTGTTTGGCGTGGATGGGGCTGAACTATTCGGTGACGACGCCGGTCGCGCCGCTTTTGAGCGTGGATTGAGGCGTGCGATCACGCTGGCCGGTCGACTGGGAGTCCCAAATCTTGTGATGGGTTCGCCAAAGCAACGTCAGCGACCAGCGACCTTGAGCCCGAACGGAGCCATCGACAAAGCCATCGAATTTCTGACACCACTAGCGGATGCCGCCAAAGTCGAAGGCACCAAAATCGCGATGGAATGCAACCCGATCGAATACGGCACGAATTTTCTGACTACACCTGATGAAACGCTTGCTTTCGTAAAACGTGCTGATCATGCTGCAATCATGCTGAATTTTGACGTTGGTGCGACGCTGCTGACCGGCACATTTGATCACGTGCAAGATCAACTGATTGCCGCGGGCCCGGTATTGAACCATGTCCATATCAGCGAGCCGTTTCTGATGCCTGCGCCTGCCAAGCCACAAGATACAGCACGTGTATTGCAAATCCTGCGCTCGCTAAAGTACCAGCACGCCGTTTCAATCGAAATGCGCCAACCCGAAGAGGGTCTGGCCGGTTTAGATGCATCGCTTGAAAATCTGTCTAGGGCACGCTGTGTGACCGGAGATGCCCGATGAGCGTTCCCAAGCTGCGTGACGACATACTTGTGTCTGTGTGTTTTACCGACGCCCACGCTCCTGATGCTGCGGTCCCTCAGATCACCAGAACAGCGGATTTGCTGACGAAAAACTACCGCTATTGGGAGATACTTGTCGTCAACGAAACCGGATACGATACCGCACTGGAAGAGGCGCTGGTTGCCGTTCCGAATGTTCGCTATTTGTCGGTGGTACACGGGCTGGACAACAGTCAGCGCCGCGTGATCGCCGCCTCGGAGGCGATCGGTGACTTTGTTGTCATAACTTCAGTAAATGAGGCAAGCAGCTTCAATATTCCCGCAATGATCGACGAAGCGCAGGACCGAAACGCAGTTATTCTTGGCCAGCGTAAAAAGGTACTCTTGGCGGAACCCTTCATTACCGTTCTGGGTCGCGCAAGCGGGTTTCAGGCCAGTACAAGCGACATGCAAACCACCACGGTTCCGCGCACTGTTCTGAACCGGCTGCTTACAGATGCGAACCCCGTGTTGGCCCTTCGCTTTCCGCCCCGAGACAACTCGCTGACGGTGCTACGGCGCAGACCCGATATCCCAGGTGAAGCTAAAGTGCTCGAGTCCAGCTGGAAGGGGCGCATGACCAGCAGATCCGACCTGCTGCTCCGAATGGTGACCGAAGCTGGGCCGTCGCTGCTTAGCGCTGTAGCTTTGTTCTCGGCTTTCATTTTTGTCAGTGCTGTGCTTTTTGCGATTTACGTAGTGACCATCTATCTGACCAAAGCTGATATTGCCGAGGGCTGGACCACGTTGTCACTGTCGATTTCGGGGATGCTCGCATTTTTGGGGGCTGCATTATTTGCCATCTGTGTCACGCTGCGCAAAGTGATGGAGATCATACGCGGCCGTACTATCGACTACCTGGTGGCTGAGCGGAGCTCGGTCGATCTCTTTGAAAGCGTGTCGAACGCATTGAATGTCGATACGGATGGAACCGAAAGCCAAGACGAGCGGCAAGAGGTCGCCCGGCAAACGCCATTAGGCCAAAAGCAATCTGCTGGTGGTGCGTCGTGACTTCTTCGCGGCGTGTTAAGTATCTTGTGATCGGCGGCGGTTTCTATGGCTGCTGTCTGGCTTTGTTCTTGCGTTCAACAACGCGGGACGTGGTTTTAGTCGAGGCCGGCTCAGAGATTATGAGCCGGGCTTCGCGGGTTAATCAGGCACGTTTACATTCCGGATTTCACTACCCGCGCTCGATGTTGACCGCCTTAAAATCGCGTAAGCTTTGCCAGCAATTTGCGACCGATTTTCCTGATGCAATCGTATCGGACTTTCAGATGCTGTATGCGGTGGCCCGTCAAAGGTCCAAGGTGTCAGCCAATCGATTTCACAAGATGTTTGAAAACATGAAGGCCCCAATCGCATTGGCATCGCGTCATGAAACGGCAATGTTTGATGGCGACCGGGTCGAAGCAGTTTTTCGCGCAGATGAGTTCGCGTTTGACTACTCGGTTTTGGCCAATCAACTTGCGGTGCGGATGGACGCGTTGGGGCTCGATCTAAGACTTGAAACCGAGGTTCTATCGATCGAAGATCGCCCGGACGCCCAGGCAGCGATCGTGCATATGTCAGATGGCAGCCAAATTCTTGCCGACCATGTCTTCAATGTAACCTATGCCCAGATCAATCATGTTCTTAGGCGGTCCGGGCTGCCGCTGGCGCGGCTAAAACACGAGATGACGGAAGTTGCGCTTGTTGACCCGCCTGACGAAATGCAAAACTATGCAGTTACAGTTATGGATGGTCCATTCTTTTCCCTGATGCCCTACCCGGCAGCGGGGAAATACTCGTTAACTCACGTACGCTATACTCCTCACGTCAGTTGGACAGATCAGGGAAAATCGGTTTCCCCCTATGAGGCATTTTCCCGGCTTGAACCGGCAAGCCGCCTCCGACACATGGTGCTGGATGCGGCGCGCTATTTGCCGTGTGTTGGCAGCATTACGAGCGGCGACTCTATCTATGAAATCAAAACCGTGCTTGTGAAGAATGAGGTTGACGACGGGCGCCCAATTCTTGTCCACGAGGAACCCCGCGGGGGCAGGGTTACATCCGTGTTGGGGGGCAAGATCGACAACATTTACGATCTGTTTTCCCATCTTCGGGCGCGGCATGTCGCCTTAAAGAATGCAGATTTCAGGTATGTTCTTTCTGGAAGGTCCGGATATGTCTCGGAATCGGCGTGAGCTCTTGCGATATGCTACCACGGTGGGGCTGGGCCTTGTCGTCGATCTTGCCGCCGCGCGGAGCGCGTTGGCGCTTGGTTTGCCGCTTGAACTATCCGCCGTGATAGGTGTTGCGTCAGGGGCCGTTTTTAACTTTTTCGTTCTCGATCGTTGGACGTTTGCAGGTCAGAAAGCCAGGGGCGCCCGAGCGCGCCGAATGCGCTATCTGGGGGCTCTCGCTGTTACGATGGCTGTCCGGGCCGCGGCGGTATGGGGCCTGGTCGCCTTATTGCCGGCACAAACGCCACCCATGGTCGTTCTTTGTCTGGCTGTAGGCGTATCGTTCGTCGTCAACTTTTTACTTTCGAAACATTGGGTTTTTCAGTTCAGTGAACAGCCTTAATCAACACCCGGAGAATGTTTGAATGCACCCTGGTTCAGACACTGCAATTCAAGACAACGCTTCGTCGCGAGGCGCTGGTTCCGACACCAACTGGCAGGTCCCGGAATTCGATATTCTGGAACTAGGCCCAAAACGATACGAATTCGTCCTGGTCATACCGGTCCTGAACGAGGGGGAGCGAATTCAAGGACAATTGCGCACCTTGAGCGGTCTGGACCATCCGATTGATATCATTATTGCCGATGGGGGCTCGACCGACGGATCGCTGGAACCGGATTTTCTGCGGGCGGTGGGTGTTCGAGCGCGACTGACCAAAACAGGGCCTGGAAAACTAAGCGCGCAACTTCGCATGGCTTATGCTTGGGCGCTAAAACAGGGGTACCAAGGTATTGTCACCGTGGACGGAAACGGGAAGGACGGGATGGACGCAATCCCCCTATTTTTGCATAAAATGCGCGATGGCTACGACTATGTGCAGGGATCGCGTTATCACTCGGATGGCGCTCATGAAAACACGCCCCTTGAACGTACAGTGGCAAACCGGATGATCCACGCCCCGATGCTGAGCTTGGCCTCGGGCACAAAGTTAACAGACACCACAAATGGTTATCGTGCCTATTCTGCGCGGTTTCTGTTGGACCCTGCAGTGCAACCTTTTCGCGATGTATTCAAAGCTTACGAACTTCTGTTCTATCTTAGCGTGCGCGCAGGCCAACTGGGTCTGCGAGTCACCGAAGTGCCGGTGTCGCGCAGCTATCCCAGCAGCGGTAAAACCCCGACCAAAATCGCGGGTTTCTCTGGCAAGCTAAAAATTCTTCAACAAACAATGGCTGCGGCACTTGGGCGGTTTTCACCTAAAGACTGACGGGACGGAGCCACAGCTTAGGAATCCTTAAATCTACCGTATGATGCGCGGTACCGGCACCGGCAAGCATCTAGTTACAACTGCCGCCTTGGATCGAATACGTTTCAAAGCTCGTCACGAGTCAAGGATTGGTGGGTAAGAGCACTTGGCAATCCAAGCCGATTTCGATCAAATCAGCGGTTAAGTTCGGTCGATCATCTGTTTCACCACATCGGCCTCAGAGCTTTGCAAAGATATGGGTTTTGCGGTGGCCCCTCTGACACTCTTTTCAGAGCCGTTAGATGAACTCTTGCAAGATTGGAACGCGCCAGAGTAATTCTATGGCCGGCTCGCGCCTATTTTTTAGGCACTTCTGATCGCCTCTAGCCCCAGCTTAACAAAAAGATATCTGGATGGTTGACGCCCAATCCATTTTCTCTCCCTGGGCAGATAAGCCGTGATTTGGTACGACCCAAAGAGCGAGGACACAGTTAACACGCTGTAAATCAACAGGATAGGCGATCGGTGTTTTCTGTTTTTACCCTGCCATCAGTACGAAATCGTTGTGTCAACAGGCACGATCACACCCTGAATGCTCCGGCGATTAGCTAACATATCCGCTCGCCGCAAACCCGCGCATGTTGCATTTGGAGCTCCGCGAAAAAAACAAAAGCAATGCGTTGACAACCAATTTCTAAAAATGCAACCAATTGCATATTGGTTATCCGAAAAGGTTGTAATCCGTGCTCAAGCAAAGCTCCGGCACTGAGGATGGCGCTCAAGCCGCGATCCTGAAGCTATCGGCTTTTAGCCTGTCGTTTCGCGGCCAGCACGCGCCTGCGGTGGACGCGCTGGACCTTTCGGTATCGGCGGGTGAGACCCTCTGCATCGTGGGAGAATCCGGATGCGGGAAATCGGTGACGGCAATGGCGCTGATGGGGTTGCTGCCGCGCGATATCATCGACATCCCCTCGGGGCAGCTGGAGTTTGAGGGCCGCACCTATGACCTGCGCACCGAGCAGCTGGACGCGGAAACCCGGGGCGACCGGATGGCGATGATCTTTCAAGAGCCGATGACCTCGCTCAACCCGGCGTTCAGGATTGGCGATCAGATTACCGAGGCTGTTCTGCATCACCGCAATAGCAGCCGATCCGAGGCCGCAGAAAGTGCTTTGGCCATGCTGCGCCGGGTCGGGATTCCGGCACCCGAGCAGCGTTTGAACGAATATCCGCACCAATTGTCCGGCGGAATGCGACAACGCGTGATGATTGCTATGGCGCTGATTAACAACCCGTCGCTGCTGATAGCGGATGAGCCGACGACGGCGCTGGACGTGACTATTCAGGCGCAAATCCTTGATCTGATCCGCCAACTTCAGGCTGAGACGGGGATGGGGGCGCTGTTCATTACCCATGATCTGGGTGTGGTCGCGGAAATCGCGACAAACGTGGCGGTCATGTATGGCGGGCAGATCGTTGAAAGCGGCCCCGTGGATGCCGTGTTCGATGATCCGCAGCACCCTTATACGATCGGTCTCATGAGCTCGGTACCGCGGATGACGGGATCTCGGGATCGGCTGATCACTGTGCCCGGAACCGTGCCGTCGCTGGCTGATATGCCCAAAGGGTGCCGGTTTCGGACGCGCTGTCCCTTTGCCACCCCGGACTGCGCCGAACGTCCGATCTTGTCCCAGATGGGGCAGGGGCACGCCGTCGCCTGCCACTATGCCCCGCTGGAACAGCTCAAGGGGGTCAAATGCGCGATGTAATCCTTGAGGCGCGGGACCTCACACGTCATTTCACCCTGGGCACTGGGCTTTTTGAGCGCAAAAGCGTTGTGCGCGCCGTAGATGGCGTTTCCTTAACCATCCGCACCGGTGAAACCTTTGCCATTGTCGGAGAGTCCGGTTGCGGCAAGTCGACCCTTGCGCGTCTGCTGATGCGGCTGGACCGGCCGACATCCGGTCAGGTTCTGTTCGATGGGCAAGAGGTGCAGGACCTGCCTCGCCTGGATATGGCCCCGCTGCGCCAACAGATGCAATTTGTGTTTCAGGACCCGTTCTCATCTCTGAACCCGCGCATGACAGTGGGCAAGCTGGTCGGCGAACCGCTTGAAGTACACGCGCCCGAACTTGACGAAGGCGCGCGCCGCCAAAAGGTTGCGGCGCTGTTGGCGCAGGTTGGGCTTTTGCCGGATCACGCCAATCGCTATCCGCACGAGTTTTCAGGTGGTCAGCGCCAGCGCATCGGCATCGCCCGCGCGCTGGCCTCGGGGCCGCGCTTGCTGATCGGGGATGAGCCGGTATCGGCACTGGATGTGTCGGTGCAGGCGCAGGTTGTCAATCTGCTGAACGACCTGAAGCAGGATCTGGACCTGACGCTGGTCATCATCGCGCATGATCTGGCCGTTATCCGGCATATGAGCGATCGGATTGCCGTCATGTATCTGGGTCAGGTTGTGGAAACCGGCCCCGCTGATCAGGTTTTTGAACAGCCGCGCCATCCGTATACGCATGCTTTGTTGTCGGCGATCCCTGAACCCGAGCCGGGACGCGCGCGAGAGCACATGGTATTGAACGGCGAAACACCCAGCCCGTCATCTCCGCCCGCCGGGTGCCGGTTCCATACCCGCTGCCCGTTTGCACAGGACAATTGCCGGACAACTGCGCCGGTTCTGGACGCGGCAGATGCCGACCATCACGTCGCCTGCCACCATTGGAAAACCATACCAGAGGCCGGAAAACCGGCCCCGCCCCGACGCCGCAGCGCCGGAGCAGAAGAGCGGTTCGCGCTGTATCGCGCGGCTGTCCAAACTCCCCAGGCTTCTGCCACCCACAGAGAGGAAACATCATGAATGCCTTCAAAACCGGCCTTCTTGCCGGCCTTCTGAGCGCCACCGCGCTGTCCGTCCAAGCGGCGGACCTACGCATCGCCCTGCAATCGGATGCCGATGTGCTGGACCCTGATCAGTCACGCACTTTCGTCGGGCGGATCGTTTATGCTTCGCTGTGTGACAAGCTGGTCGACATCACCCCAGATCTGGAACTGATCCCACAGTTGGCAACCGGCTGGGAGTGGAGCGAGGACGGCAAGTCCCTGACCATGACCCTGCGGGAAGGCGTCGTGTTCCATGACGGCACACCGTTCAACGCACAGGCGGTGGCAGACAATATCGACCGATCGCAGAACCTTGAAGAATCCCGCCGCAAGTCCGAGTTGAAATCGGTGACCGGTGTTGATGTGGTGGATGACTACACCGTCCGCTTCAACATGGCCGCACCCGATGCGACGCTGCTTGCGCAATTTGCCGACCGGTCGGGCATGATGGTTTCGCCAACCGCGGCCAAAGCAGCCGGAGCTGATTTCGGTCTGAACCCGGTCTGCTCTGGCCCGTTCAAGTTCAAGGAACGTGTGGCGCAGGACCGGATCGCGCTTGAGCGGTTCCCGGACTACTGGAATGCGGGCGAAATTCACTTCGACAGCGTCACCTTCCTGCCGATCCCCGATACCACCGTGCGTCTTGCGAACCTGCAGTCGGGTGACATCGACATGCTGGAACGTCTGGCCGCGACCGATCTGGGGCAGGCCAACGATGACAGTGGCATCAATGTCGAAAGTGCTGTTTCACTGGGGTATCAGGGCATTACCATTAACGTGAACAATGGCGAAAAGGGCGACAACCCCTGGGGTAATGACAAACGCCTGCGTCAGGCGCTGAGCTATGCGCTGGACCGTGATGCGATCAACCAGGTCGTCTTTGAGGGCGCCTTCGCCCCCGGTAACCAGCCCTTCCCGCCGACCTCTCCGTGGTATGACACCGATCACCCGGTGCCTGCGCGCGATGTGGAAAAGGCCAAGGCTCTGCTGGCCGAGGCAGGTTTCCCGGACGGGATCGATCTTGAGGTTCAGGTACCCAACACCACCGTTCCGCTGCAGCTGATGCAAGTGGTTCAGGCCATGGCGGCCGAGGCCGGGATCAATATCGAAATCACGTCCAAGGAATTCGCCACCCTGCTGGCCGATCAAAGCGCCGGGGACTATCAGGCCAGCCAAATCGGATGGTCGGGCCGCGTGGACCCCGATGGCAACATCCACCAGTTCATGACCACTGGCGGCGGCATCAATGACAGCCACTATTCGGATCCGAAAGTGGACGAGATGCTGAACAACGCCCGCGCCTCGACCGATTTTGATGCCCGCAAGGCGGAATATGACAGCGCGCGGGACATTCTGGCGCAGGATATGCCCATCGTGTACCTCTATCACCAGACATGGATCTGGGCACTTGATGATGGCCTCAAAGGTTTCACACCTTACCCCGACGGCATGATCCGTCTGGAAGGCGTGACGCTGGAGAAATAAGCCACTCACGACCCGCCCGGACCTCCAGCCGGGCGGGTTCCTTAACCCGAAAGCCCTGATCCCATGCTGTCTTTCATCCTGCGCCGCATTCTGATTGCGATCCCGACGATCCTGCTGATCTCGATCTTCGTGTTCAGCCTGCAAAAGCTGCTGCCCGGCGATCCGGTCCTTGCCATGGCAGGTGAGGAGCGCGACCCCGAAGTGCTGGAATTCCTGCGCGAAAAATATCGCCTGAACGATCCGATCCCCGTGCAATATCTGACATGGGTCGGCAATGCGCTACAGGGCGATCTGGGGATTTCGCTGCGGACCAATCAGCCGGTGACGGAACTGATTGCGGAAAAGCTGCCAGTTACAATCCAGCTTGCGATCATGGCGATCCTGTTTGCGCTGGTGATCGGGATACCGGCTGGCATTTTGTCGGCGGTCAAGAAAGGGACTGTCACGGATTATGTGGCCAACATCGTGGCCCTGTCCGGGCTGTCGATTCCAAATTTCTGGCTGGGGATCATGCTGATCCTGCTGGTCTCGGTGAAACTCGACCTGTTGCCCGCCTCGGGATACGTGCCCCTGTCCGAGGACCCGGTGAAATCCATTACCACCATGCTGATGCCCGCCTTTGTACTGGGCACCGCACTGGCCGCGACATTGATGCGGCATACGCGGTCGGCCATGCTGGGCGTGCTCAAGTCCGACTATGTGCGCACGGCCCGCGCCAAAGGACTTTATGAACGCCGCGTGGTCCTGAAACACGCCTTCCGTAATGCGCTGACGCCGATTGTCACGCTGACTGCCCTGCTGTTCGGTGAACTGATCGCGGGCGCGGTCTTAACCGAGCAAATCTTCACCATCCCCGGCTTCGGCAAGATGGTCGTCGACGCCGTGTTCAACCGCGATTACGCCGTGGTGCAGGGCATCGTGCTGGTCACTGCCGTGGGTTTCATATTCATGAACCTTCTGGCTGACGTAGCCTATGTGCTGTTGAACCCCCGTCTGAGGAACGCCTGACATGGCCTTAGCCGATCCTATCCTCGCGCGCCGTCCCGAAAACCGGGTCTGGAAGAAATTCCGCACGCATAAAAGCGCCATGCTGGGTGGCGTGCTGGTCACGTTCTTCGTGCTGATCGCGCTTCTGGCCCCGATCCTGCCCGTGCCCGATCCGGCGGCCACCGACTGGGGCGCAGTGCGCAAAGCGCCCACAGCTGCGCATCCGTTTGGCACCGATGAGATCGGACGGGATGTGCTGTCGCGCATGATCTGGGGCGCGCAGGCGTCTTTGTTGGCGGGCGTGGTCTCGGTCGGGATCGCCGTGTTGCTGGGTGTGCCGCTGGGCATCGTCGCAGGCTATTTCGGCGGCTGGATAGATGCCATCATCTCGCGCTGTACCGAGGCGTTGCTGGCCGCGCCGTTCCTGATCCTTGCCATTGCGCTGGCTGCGTTTCTGGGCCCGTCGCTGACCAATGCGATGATCGCCATCGGCCTGTCGGCGACACCGATCTTCATCCGCCTGACACGCGGTCAGGTCCTGTCGGTCAAGGCCGAAGACTACGTGACCTCGGCCCGCGCCATTGGCCTGCCGACCCCCAAAATTCTGACGCGATATGTGTTTCCCAACGTGCTGCCGCCGGTGCTGGTGCAGGCAACACTGACCATCGCAACGGCCATCATAGCCGAGGCATCGCTGTCCTTCCTCGGCCTTGGTCAGCAACCGCCCGCGCCAAGCTGGGGGTCGATGCTGAACACCGCCAAAAACTTCCTCAACCAGGCCCCGTGGATGGCCATGTGGCCGGGCATCGCGATCTTCCTCGTGGTGCTGGGGTTCAACCTATTGGGCGACGGGCTGCGCGATGCGCTGGACCCGCGCGAACATTGATTTCGGAGACGTAAAACATGTCAGACTTCACCACCCGCCCCGAGATCCGAGGCACTTTCGGCGTCGTGACCTCGACGCACTGGATCGCCTCAGCCGTGGGGTTCGGTATTCTGGAAAAGGGGGGCAACGCCTTTGATGCAGCCGTCGCCACCGCGATGACCCTGCAAGTGGTTGAGCCGCATCTGAACGGCCCCGCAGGCGACATGCCAGCCATTTTCCACTCGGCCAAGACCGGCAAAACGCAGGTGCTGTGCGCCCAAGGCCCTGCCCCCGCCGCCGCCACTATCGAGCATTACACCGGGCTGGGTCTGAACCTGATCCCCGGATCGGGCCTGCTGGCCACAGTGGTGCCCGGCGCGTTTGACGGCTGGATGCTGATGCTGCGCGATCATGGACAACTGCCGCTGCGCGATGTCATGCAGCCCGCCATCGACTATGCGCGTGACGGCCACCCTGTGCTGCCGCGTGTGGCTCACACCATTGATGGCCTGTCCGACTTCTTCGAAGATGAATGGCCCAGTTCGGCCGAAACTTGGATGCCCAACGGACAGGCACCCGAACCGCACAGCAATTTTGCCAACCCCGCTCTGGCCGCGACCTATGAACGTCTGGTTGCGGATGCCGAGGCCGCGCACGACGACCGAACCGAGCAGATCGATGCTGCTCGCCGCGCGTGGCGGCAAGGCTTTGTGGCGGATCGCATCTTTGACTATCTGGCCGACGCCAAGGTCATGGACGTCTCGGGACAGCGCCATGCGGGTGTGATGGCGCGCGCGGACATGGAGAACTGGCAGGCCACGTATGAAGACACGCTGACCTATGACTATCACGGCTGGACTGTTCATAAGACACAGGCCTGGAGTCAGGGGCCGGTGCTACTGCAGACACTGGCCATTCTCAAAGGGATCGACCTTGGGTCGATGGACCCGAACGGGGCCGAGTTTGTGCATACGGTCATCGAAGCGATGAAGCTCGCCTATGCCGACCGCGAGGCCTATTACGGCGATCCCGACCATAGCAACATTCCGATGGATTACCTGCTCAGCGACGCTTACGCTGCCGAGCGCCGCGCCATGATCAGCCCGGATGCCTCGCACGAGCAGCGCCCGGGCCGGGTGCCGGGGTTTGAGCATCTGGCGGATGCCTATATCGCCCGTGCCGCGCGGGATTTCGCGGCCAATACCGGGGCCAGCGCGGGTGAGCCAACCATGTCTCACCTGACAGAGAAACGCGGCGATACCGTGCATCTCGACGTGATTGATCGCTGGGGTAACATGGTTGCGGCGACGCCCTCGGGCGGGTGGCTGCAGAGCTCTCCGGTTGTTCCGGGGTTGGGCTTTCCGCTCAACAGCCGGGCGCAGATGTTCTGGCTGGAACCGGGCCTGCCGACCTCGCTTGCACCCGGACGCAGGCCACGGACCACGTTGACACCCAGCCTTGCGGAGAAGGACGGTGTGCGGCTGGTCTTTGGCACGCCCGGCGGCGACCAGCAGGATCAGTGGCAATTGATCTGGTTCCTGCGTTTCGTGCATTTCGGGCTGGAGCTGCAGGAATGCATGGACGCGCCGCTGTTTCATTCGATGCATTTTCAGGGCTCGTTCTATCCCCGGGCGGCGCAACCGGGTGAAATGATGATCGAGGAAACCTTTGGCGCGCCTGTGATCGAGGATCTGCGCGCGCGAGGCCACAAGGTTACCGTGGCTGAACCGTGGACGGTTGGTCGTCTCACAGCCGCACTTCGCGAACAAGACGGGACCTTACGCGCGGCGGCCACGCCGCGATTGATGCAGGCTTATGCAGTAGGACGGTGACATGACATATTCCCTGATCGCAAAAGACCCCGAGACTGGCGCCATCGGCCTGATCGTGGCCAGCCGCTTCTTCGCCTGCGGTGCCCGGGTGCCATGCGTCGGCGCACGCAGCGCGATTGCTTCGCAGGCGTTTTCGAACCCGGTCTGGGGGACCGAAGGCCTCAGGCGCTTGGAAGCCGGAGAGCACGCCCAGGCGGTGCTGGATGATCTCGTGGCGCGAGACTCGGGTCGCGCTGCGCGGCAGGCGCATCTGATCGACGCGCAGGGCAACTTCGCGGCCTATACCGGGGCGGATTGCGTCGACTGGGCCGGACACCGGATCGGTGCGGCGCATTCGGTTGCGGGTAACATGCTGGCCGGGCCGGACGTTGTCGACGCAACGTTTGAGACATATGCATCGGAAACCGCGCTGCCATTCCCGGAACGCCTTATGGCTGCGATGGAGGCGGGCGAGCGCGAAGGCGGCGACAAGCGCGGCAAACAGGCCGCCGGAATGGTCATTCACCGTGGCCAGTCTCATGCCTGGCTGGACATGCGCAGTGACGACCACGCCGACCCGCTGTCCGAACTGCGACGGCTTTATGACGTGGCCAGCGAGCGTTACCTGCATTTCGCCGAAGCTATGCCGAGCGAGCAGAACTTCTCGGGCAATCCCGACCGGGCGGCGCTTGAAGATGCGATCGCGCGCGCGGATGCCAAACGCCAGGCCGCGGGGCGGGTGAGCCGCTCGTTCGCCAGCGACCCTGCGTGATGTATGGGCGGGATTGACCTTTCGACCCTTGCGGCGCTGATCGCCATCGCCGGTGCCGCCGGCGTGTTTGGCGGTATTCTGGCTGGCCTATTGGGGGTCGGTGGGGGGATTGTCATCGTACCGGCGCTGTATTTCGCCCTGTCGCTGACCGGCAGCGATCCGGCACTGACCATGCAGGTTGCGGTTGGGACGTCTCTGGCCACGATCGTGTTCACCGCGTTGTCGTCCAGCTGGGGGCACTACAAGCGTGGCGCGTTGGACATGGCACTGCTGAAACGCTGGGCTCCGGCGATCCTTGTGGGCGTCATCATCGGCGGGCTGCTGGGCGGGCTGGTCAGCGGCTACATTCTGGTCGCCGTGTTTGCGACCGTTGCCGCACTGGTGTCGCTGGACATGATTTTTCGCAAACCCTCTGACAATGGTCCACCGCGTAGTTTCTCGCCAAAGGTCTGGGCTGCGACCGGGATGTTTGCGGGGGCAATTTCGGCGATGATGGGGATCGGCGGTGGAACGGTCTGCGTGCCGGTCCTGAATTTTCTGGGCTATGACATTCGCCGCGCCGTTGGCACATCGGCGGCCATCGGGTTCGTGATCGGCCTGCCGGGGGCACTGATCTATGCAGCGACCGGGTTGGGGCAAACCGGATTGCCACCCTTTTCCATCGGCTATGTCAACTTGATCGCAGCGGCGCTGATCATTCCTCTGACGACCAGCTGCGCGCACATAGGCGTCCGCCTCGCACACACGATTTCGCAACGCGCCTTGCGTCTTGCTTTTGGCGCATTCCTGATGCTTACGTCGTTGCGCATGTTTTACGATCTGATCGGAGCGTTCTGACTTTGGGGAATTGTCCAACTGATACCGAGCTGACCACGGCCTTGCATTCCGGAATTGAGAACGGGGATTTCGTGAAGAACGGAAAACTCTTGCCTGAGCGCGCATTGGCCGACGCACTGGACGTAACGCGCGCCCGGATGCGCCGTATTCTGGATCAGCTGGAAGAAGATGGAACGGTGTTTCGCAGGCACGGGCAGGGGACTTTTGTCTCACCTCCGCCTGCGGTTGGTGCAAGCCCGTTCCGCGCGGTTGCGGCCAAAGTGATGCCCCGCGACGTCATGGAGGTTCGGCTTGAGATTGAACCCGCATTGGCAGCCTTGGCGGCGCAGCGGGCCACGACCAAGGAATTGCGAACGCTGGAACAACTTACACGGGCCACACTGGATGCCGCAGATACGCAGGCCTATGGGGTCGCGGATGATGTCTTTCACTACAAGATTGCCGAGTTGGCCCATAATCCGCTGTTTCTGACCGTGTATGATTCAATCCGCGCTGTGCGCAAGCAATCCGAATGGACCCGCCAGCGGGAAACGCATTATTCGTCGTCGACGCTGGTGCGTCTGGGCGAACAGCATGAGCAGTTGTTCAGCAGCATCGCATCGCGCGACAGTCAGGCAGCCGCAGAGGTCATGCAATCGCATCTGCTTTCGGTGTCCAGTGCAATGCTGCGGGACAGGACCTATGGGCAAAACCATAGCCTGACCGGGGACTAGGTGGCCCGCAGGGCCGTAAAAGGTTTGAGAGGCAACGATGCCCGCACTTTTCAGCAGTTTTCGCCTTCGCGGCGTGACCTTCAAAAATCGCATCGCCGTCTCCCCGATGAGCCAGTATCGCGCCGACGAAGGACGGGCCAATGACTGGCATCTCGTGCATCTGGGACGGTTTGCCATCGGCGGCGCGGCACTGGTTTATGCTGAGGCCACGGCGGTGACACGCGATGGGCGCCGCACACCTGGGGATCTGGGTCTGTGGGACGACGGTCAGATCGACCCGTTGCGACGTGTCAGCGATTTCATCACGCGCGAAGGGGCCGTGCCGGGCATCCAGCTCAGCCATGCCGGCCGCAAAGCATCCGAGCGACGGCCCTGGCATGGCGAGACGCCGCTGGACGAGGTGGACGCGTCCGAGCGCAAGGAAGACGCGTGGCCAGCCATCGCACCATCTGCCTTGCCTTACGCAGACGGTTGGCCGACTCCGCGTGAGATGACGGAAAACGATATCGAAACCGTCATTGCGGCTTTCGGGGCTGCCGCTCAGCGGGCCAGGCTGGCTGGGTTCAAAATGATCGAGGTCTATGCCGCGCATGGTTTTCTTGTGCATCAGTTTCTGTCCCCTATCACCAACCTGAGAGGCGATAAGTGGGGTGGGAGCGCGGAGAACCGGATGCGGTTCGCGGTCGAGGTCGCGCGCGCCATTCGCCGGAATTGGCCCGATGAGCTGCCGCTGGCGTTTCGTCTGTCTGCGACGGATTGGCTCGAAGCTGGTCTGACCGTCGAAGACACGGTCGAGACCGCAAGGGCACTCAAGTCAGCGGGCGTCGACCTGATCGACTGTAGCTCGGGCGGGATCGGGGGCAAGAACAGACCGCAGCGGATGACCATCGCGCAGGGCTTTCAGGTCCCGTTTGCTGCGCAAGTCAGGGCGCAGGCAGAAATCCCCACCATGGCGGTTGGCTTTCTTTGGGATCCAAAGATATGCAACGCGGCGATTGAACAGGGCGATGCCGACATGATCGCCCTTGCCCGAGAGCTGCTGGACGATCCCAACTGGCCGCTGCACAGTGCCGCCCAGCTTGAGGGAGACACCGGGCACGCACGCTGGCCGGTTGAGGCGGGCTGGTGGTTGATGAAACGCGACCGGCTGTTGTCCAAACTTGGTCTGCGCTCGGGCTGAGGGCTGCCGCACGAAATCCGCGCTGTGGCGCGCCGCCAATGAGAAGGAGCCTCAGATGGCGACCTTGTATCACGCACCGCTCACATGCTCATTGGCTGCCCGGTTTGCGGCGGCTGAGGCGCGTGTGGATATGGATGTTACGCTTGTGAACCTGGCGACCCGAAAGACGGAAGACGGGGGATCGCTTTATGATATCAACCCGCTGGGTCAGGTCGCGGTTCTGGATTTGGGTGATGGAACAAAGCTGACCGAAACCTCAACCGTCATTGCCTGGATTCAATCACAGTCCAATGATGATCTTTTTCGGATCGATCCGTCTGATGCCGCATATTTTCAGATGCTACGCTGGCTGGCATTTTGCGCAACCGAACTACACAAGGGGTTGTTTCGCGTTGTGTTCTATCAGGAGGCCACGGACGAGGTTAAGGATCGGGTGCGCGGATTGGTGCCGTCTCGTTTCCAGCTACTCGATACTCATCTGAAAGATCGCGATTATCTTCTGGGGGACAGGTTTTCTGCCGCTGACGCTTATCTGGGATGGTTCTTCGTCCTATCCGGTTACGCCGATGTCAGTCATGCAGCGTTCCCTCACCTCGAAGCTTACCGCAAGCGCGTACTGGCCCGCGAGGCCATCGCCGCGTTGATCGAAGAAGACAAAGAGCTGAACCGCGCTATCAAACAGAACCTCTTTCGGGCTTAGGACACATCTGTCTGGTGAGGCGTTCGATTTCTCTTCAGTTGACCGAACCTCAATTATGGTTGTGAAGGTGTTGATCGCAAAACCGCCGTGTCTTGTGATCAAGCCGCCCGGGCCTCTAAAAGCCCGGGCCGTTCGCGAAGCGTCCTAACTGGCCAAGCCGCAGGAAGAGGCATCGCTGTTGTTGGTGGTGTCAGTTTCCACCACGCCGTCGGCCGGATTGGCGTTGACGGTAATCTTGAAGGGAACCTGCTCGCCGCCCTTGACCTCATCCGGGAAAGCGAGTGACAGGGTGGTTTCATCCCCGTTCGGACCCAGTGCCGGTGTCGGAAGATCGACCACGACGCCGCTTTGGAAGAAATCAACGCGCGTGGTCGAAGGACCGGCCGGTCCCGCGCCGATGTTACGGACGATGATCCGCAATTCGCGTGGCCGCAAGCAGTACCAGGCCGGGAAAGGCGGCGGGCCGGGCGGGAACGGCTGCACCGGGATCAAGTCCGGTTTCTTCGGCGGCGGAGGAGGCGGTGGCGGCGGAGGGGGTGGAGGTGGCGGTGCCAACTCGACCAATTGAGGTACGACCGGTTCGACATCAATCGATTGCACGTCGCCCTCGCCATGGGCCGCGGTATAGACAGCGACCACGTCGAGCGGTGTTTCGCTATCGATGAACACGAACCCTTTGAGGAAACAGCACTCGGCCACCCGCAGGTGTCGTGCCACGTCCTCGCAATCAATCTCCATCGATTCCCAGGGCCCGAGTGCGTTCTCCGTTTCGGCAGACACGTTGCCCGGCTTCTCGTTTGGCAGCGCCGAGGAAACCCGCTTGCTAAAGCGCACTTCTTCCCCGCTACCGTTACCTATGTTGATCGCCGTGTGATATCGACCGGACGATAGGATGCGGCCTTTGGAGCAGCCGCAGACGAACTTGACCGCGTAACGATAGGTGACCTCCTGTTCTTCTTCGTCACAGCACTCTGTGTCGTCTTCGGCGCGGTTAACCTCCATCCGGCGGATGGCGACGTTGTTGTCACCAAGCGCCAGCCGCGCGACGGGCAGACTGCCCGCAATTGTCTCAACGTTGCTGCGGTCTTCGGGCGTGTCGACGCTGGCAAGAATGCGTTCCTCGCACAAGTCTTCGGGGCACCAGGGGATGGGCCCGACGATCACGTCGCCTCCGCTTGGCACTGGCTGACCGACCGGTGTACCCACTACAAGCGGGTCCCAGTCGCCCGGCCATGTGGCGCCCTTGCCGCCGGTTGCGCGGGCCAGCGAAAGCGTGACCGCATCGGCCTTATTGTAGCCACGGTTGCCGATCCGGACATACAGGTAGTTCTCAACGCAGCGGCGTGGCGTTTCATGCTCGGTGCCGCCGTCGGGGCGGTGCCGATTCCAGATGCCGGGTGCGGCATCACCCGGTCCGTGCCACGGGTATTCGCCCTGGCGTCCATCATCAACAAAGATGTCCACATCGGGCGGTGCTCCGTTGTAGAGCGCCTGTTTTTCAAACCCCCAACGCACCACCTTGTGGGCCCAACCCCCGGCGGCACCGTCGAACAGGGTGGTGTTTCGGTCGGATTCCTGCAGAGCGTTCGAAAATCCGACCACGGTATTGGGCACGATCCCCGCCAGAAGCGGCACCGCTTGCAGGATCAGATAGACGGTGTATCTGCTTGCATGGATCCTGTCGTCCAGATCCGGCGCGTCACCGCCCAGAGACCGGTAGATGCGGCCCAGAGTGGTGGCGTTGATCTCGGTTGAGAGATACCCGCCCACGTCCATCGTGCCGCCCCAGCCCCAGCCCGAAGCTACCGAGCGGTCCCACCGTCGGGTGATCAGGTTGCTGAAGGGGAAGGTGCGAAAGCGATCCGGCGCGTTCCCTTGCGGATCGTACAGGATCGCCGCAAGCGCATCTCCGAATCCGTGGCAGAAGCCGAAATTGGGCGAATTGAGGTGATCCCACAGCACCGCGTGTCCAAATTCATGCGCCGATACCCGCGAGTCTGTCGCCATCCCGACAGTGGACCCATTGGCGGCCAGCGCATAGCGAAAACGCAACACCCCGTTGCCCATGGCATTGCCGGGGGCTTGCGCGTTCACGGGTCCCGCAGCGGGGTTGAACCAGCGGTGATCGACATCTACCGGAAAGGCCACCCCGTCAAAGTAACTGGGCAAGTCGAAGCCCAGCGATTGCACGAAACGATACAGAAAATCGTGATTGTAATACGCGCAGACCGCCGCAAAATCGTCACTGTCGGCGGCGTAGTCAAAGATCGATGCGGCACCGCCGTTTTCGGTTGGGGGTGCGATGTTGGGCGGATCAAGGTCGCGCACCGCCACCAGTTCCCCGCTCAGCTCAACGGGTGCGCCGCCGCCGGGCAGGATCATACGCTCCAGCGTCACCAACTCGCGCTGGGCGTCCAGCAGCGCGACAGGCGCTGTCGGGTCAAGCTGAGAATCCCCCGAAAGCGAGATCGGATCGTTGGTAAAGACGTAGCCAGAGACACAGCCCACAAGCGGTCTGATGTAAAGTACAGCGCCAGTCTCCCAGTCGACGAGGGCGCGCCAGTTCAGCTCACCATAGTCAGGCAGCTTGCAGCCGAAATGCACAAGGCTTGCGAAACGCCAGTCGCCGTCTTTGATGTCCTTCGGCACGCGGCCGATATCTGGCAGCGGCGTCAGCTTGGTGTCCTTGGCCTCGCCCGGTTCCAGATGCGGCAGCCGGTGCTCGGCGTCGTAGCGATAGACGAAGTCGCGCGTGTCGTTGACTTTGAACCGGGTGAATTTTGCACCCTTCGCGGCCTCGCGCAGGATCGCGCCCGCCTGTTTATTGCGATCTGTAGGCGGGGCGGGGACCTTGCCGAGGTCAATATCTGCGGCCACACTGGAGCTTGACCCAGTGACAGTATTGTCGGGGCCCGCCATACGCAGCGTCAGGCCGCGTTCCCAAACGGGAATGCCGTGAAAGGTTTGACGGAAGGTGAAGATCAGAAACGACTGTACGGCTTTGGCCTCTTCCAGCCGCAGTTTGCTACCTTCCTGGCGGTCGAATTTGCCTGTCACATCCTCAGCCAGCCGATCAAGCAGATCAGGCGAGAAGCGGTAGTGGCCCGAAACCTCGGACGCGTACGCCCGCGCCACGTCCAGCGCGCTGGCACCTCGTGCGCGCCCAGCCAGAGGGTCACTTTGATGCTGAAGTCCGATGATTGCGCCGTTTGATGCGCGTTCAAATTCTGTTTCCGGCATAATTGCCTCCGTTCGATAGCATACTGAAATGCTGGCCCAGGGGCCCCGGATGGTCCGGCCGAACAGCTTACAAAATGACTTTGTGCAAATACGAATGACAAAACGCGATGGCCGGAGAAACCCATCGGCGATCCTACCAGCACAACAATTGTATCATTTTGAGCCGATTCACGCAAAAGATGTCGGCCATATTCAGCCGGTCTCGGTTTTGGGGCGGTGATATTCCGGCTGTGGAGCGCGGTCGTTCTGGCGCTCGATTATGCTAGATCAGAGCGCCAGCCTGCCAGACCGGTTGGGCCTCGTAGGCTGGGCAAGCCTTCGCGTCAGTCCATCACGTGACACTGCCAACTGATTGCCAAACACAACGGTCGTCAGCTTCTGAGAACGGCGGATGCTGCGATGAGATTGCCGTTCAGGTGCCATTGTCCAGGGATGGTGTTTGTTGGCAAGCTTGGCGGGCGGAAACCCGGATTGAATTCTGCATGCCAATGCAGGCCATCTTCGTTGATCACGACATTCAGCGCCTCGAATTCAAGGAAGGTCTTTGTGATTGCGTATTGCGCTTTGTATGCAGCTTCCTTCGCGCAAAAGATCAATTTCGCCAGCACGCCCGGCGCCAAAAGCGCGCTATTTCCGAGTTGGAGCTTTTCCGGCTCGGTCAGGACAACAGGGATCAGTTCAGGCGATAGCGGCGTCGCCTCTTCAACGTCGATCCCTAACCCGATGATGTCAGATTTTCGCGCTACAGCCGCGCCACACCAGTCTTTCGTATGACTGATGCTGCCTGTGACGCCCTCTGGCCAGATGGGCGACCGATCAGGCCCGGCCGGGACTTCCATGCGTGGCAAGCCCAATCGCGCCATTGCCGATCTTGCCATCACCCGACCGGCCAGAAACTCCTGCCGTCGGCTATCGATGGCGTTCTCGATGAATGCATGCTCGCGTTCAAACAGCAGGCGCGCATCCCAACTGATCTGGCGTGGATCGGTTTCATCCACTTCAACTTGCGCCGGGAGAATGCGCCGGAACATGCTGTTCATGAATTACCTGAAGTCTTGATTTTGGGGTTGCCGCGCAGACGCTCGGCGAGGTTTTGGAATACAGCGAAGAGAACCGGGATCATCAACAGACCGAGGGTGCTGTCGACAATCATTCCGGCAAAAACCGGATAACCGATAGAAACCCGACCTGCTGCGCCTGCGCCGCTGGCCAGCATCAAAGGCAAGACCCCGAGGATGAAGCACAAGCCCGTCATTGTCACTGGACGGAAACGCATATGCGCGGCTTTGATCGCGGCTTCGTCGATGGACATGCCGTCCTTGATGCGCATGTTATGAGCGAACTCTACCACCATGATGGCCTTCTTGGCGGCGAGGCCAATCAACAAGACAATCCCGATCTGTGCATAGATGTTGTTGTTGATCAAAGGAATGAATTGCAGCGGGATCAGCGCTCCGAGAACCGCAAAAACGGTCGAGGCCATGATGGCAAGAGGCAATATCCAGTTTTCATACTGGGCGACCATGAAGAGATAGGCAAAGATCACAGCCAGGCCGATGATGAAGAGAACCAGATCTCCGGCTTCGACCTCTTGCAGTGTTACGTCCGTCCATTCCAGAATGTAACCGTCGGGCAAAGTGCTGGCGGCGACGTCTTCAACCAGTGCAATGCCATCGCCCGAGCTGACGCCCGTTTGCAACTGCGTGCTGATCGAAGCAGAGTTAAACAGGTTGTAGCGGTAAAGGATTTCTGCCCCCAATTGCGGCTTGACCGTTATGAATGTTCGAAGAGGCAGGGCAGTCCCGGACGCATTTTTCACGTATACGCCGTCGATCTTGTCCACGGATTGCCTATGCTCTGCATCCGCTGACATCACCACCCAATACACCCTGCCATCGCGCACAAAGTTGTTGACGTAAAGCGACCCGAAGCTGGCTTGCAACGCGGTGAATATATCCCCGACATGCACCTGCAGCGCCTCGGCCCGGTCGCGGTCGATGTTCAGGAAGTATTGGGGTGCGTTGGCGGACATGGAACTATAGGCTTGCTGGATTTGCGGTTCTTTCATGAGGGCCGCAAGCAAGCCGTTCTTGACCGCATCAAATTCCTGAATGCCCCTGGATTGTAGGTCAAGCAACTGACCCGATAGCCCACCAGACTGGCCCACACCTGCAATCGCGGGCAACGGGAACACGAACGAGGTTGCCTCGGGCTTGGTTGCAAGAACATCATTCAGCGCGAACATGATGCTGTACCATTGGGTGTCTTTGGTCTTCCGCTCGTCCCACGGATCGAGAAGCATGACCACCATTCCGACATTGGATTTGTCACCGGCAATCAGGCTGAACCCGGCGATTGATGTCACCGACGCTATGCCCGGGTGTTGTCGCACCTGTTCGCCGATATCCAGCAACACCTCTTCGGTGCGTTGCAACGAAGCGCCATCGGGCAGCGTGACGCTGGCAAAAAGAACGCCATTGTCCTCGGGCGGGATAAACCCGGTGGGTGTGTGCAGGAACAGGTAAACGGTCCCTGCCACGACGCCGGCGTACAGGATCAGACACAGGGCCTTGAATCGCAGCGTCAGCCTGACCAGCGCTACATATCCATCCCGGCAGAGGTTGATCGCATTGGGAATGATGCGGGCAATCCCTTTGGGATGTCCGGTTTTGCGACTCAGGAACTGGGCGCACAGCACGGGGCCCAGTGTAAGGGCATTGATCGCCGAAAGGGTGAAGGCAAAGGTGATCGTCAAGGCGAATTGCAGGTAGATGCGGCCCGTAATGCCCGGAAAGAAGCAGACCGGAATGAACACGGCGGCCAGAACAAAGGTCGTTGCGATAATCGGTCGGGTGACCTGCGACATGGCTTTGAGCGTGGCCTCGCGCGGGTCGAGACCGTCTTCCTCCATGATCCGCTCGGTGTTTTCGATGATGATAATTGCATCGTCGATTACCAAGGTAATGGCCAGAACGATCGCAAAAAGGGTGATCATGTTCGCGCTGAATCCGATCAGATAGATCAGCGCTATGGTTCCCAACAGGGATACGGGGATGGCAACCGCAGGGATGATTGTGGCGCGGATGCTGAGCAGAAACATAAAAGTCACGGCCACAACGATTGCGGCTGTTATCGCCAGAGTCGTGATGATCTCGTGGATCGACTGACGCACCGCGTCGGTCACGTCATAGGCCAGAATGTATTCGATATCATCCGGGAACTGCTGGGCCAGCTTTTCGATCTCGGCCTGGACAGCGGTCGATACATCGATCGCGTTTGCACCGCTTTCCTGAAAAATCGCAAGGATCGCTGACGGCTGACCGTTGTAATAGGCGATGGCCGAGTAGTTCTCGGCGCCCAGTTCAATGCGGGCAATATCCTTCAGTCGCACAAATGAGCCATCATTCTGTGCCTGAATGATGATGTTCTCGAACTGCGTGGGTTCGTCCAGCAGGCCCTGCGCGTCCAGCGTAAACTGAAACGCTGTCGTCTCATCTCCGAAAGGGGCCGCACCGATCTGTCCTGCGGCGGCTTCAATGTTTTGCGCCTGTATCGCGGATTGCACGTCCGCGGCATCGATGTTCAGCGCAGCCATCTGATCCGTATTCAACCACACCCGCATGGAATAGTTCAGCTGGCCAAACTGTGTTGCCGCACCCACCCCGTCGATGCGGCTGAGCGGATCTTGAAGGACGTCTGCCGTATAGTTGCTGAGGTATAGTTGATCGTAGGTCTTCTTGGGTGAGACCAGATTGATCACCTGTAGCATGTTGCTGTTCTGTTTTGAGGTGGAAATCCCCTGCTGCGTCACAGCAGTAGGCAAGAGCGGCGTAGCGAGTGCAACACGGTTTTGGACTTCTACAGCCGCGATATCCGGATCGGTGTTGATGTCGAAGGTGACCGTCAGGGTATATGTACCCTCACTCGAAGACGAAGAAGACATGTAGATCATGCCCTCAACCCCATTCACCTTTTCTTCGATCGGTGTCGCAACGGCGTCCCGGATCAGAGCGGCATTTGCCCCTGGATAGCTTGCAGTGACCTGAATCTGTGGCGGCGCGATTGACGGAAACTCGGCGATGGGGACCAGCCGGGTTGCGATCGCACCCACCAGTACCATGATCACGGCCAGGACGATGGCAAAGTTCGGGCGATCAATGAAGAATTTGGGCAGCATATACGGCACTATGGGCTAGGATTGGTTTTCGGTTGGGGCGACTTTTTCACCCTCCCTGACCCTTTGCAGGCCCTGAATGATGACAGTGTCCCCCGCCTGCAGGCCCGAAGAGACGACCCAGTCAAGGCCGCTTTGCGCACCCAACGCGACATCCCGTCGTTTGGCGATATTGTCGCCATCCACCACAAATACGAAGTGACCCTTTTGATCCAGTTGGATGGCGGTCTGCGGGATCACCACCACTTCCTTGGCGTCCGGATCTTGGAAGGTGACCGTCACCACCTGACCGGGCACTAGAAGCCCGTCAGAATTGTCAAAGGTCGCGCGTATCTCGATCGTATCGGTCGTTGGGTCAATCTCGTTGCTGATATAGGAGACCTCACCATTCCGCGGATAGGCGGCGCCGGTGCTCAGCCCCAACCGCACGTTCAGTTTGGATGAATTCTGTCCGACCAACCCCTCTTGCCGTTTGCGGATCAGGTCCCGCTCGCTGACATAAAGGCTGACATAGATCGGGTCGACGCTGGTGATGGTCGCAAGCACGCCGGAATTCGAGCTGACCAGATTTCCCACATCGACGTTTGATTTCGAAATGCGCCCTCTGATTGGGCTGGTGATCGTGGTGTAGCCCAGATTGATCCTTGCCTGCTCCAATTCTGCCTGCGCTTGTTTGACCGCCGCCTGATCAGCACCCAAGGTTGCCTCGGATGCGTCGACGGTAGATTGCGGAACATCGTCGCGCTCGAGCAGGGCCAGCTGGCGCTCGTACTCTACCTGAGCCCCCTGCGCGGTGGATTCTGCACCGCTGAGGGTTGCTGCCGACTGATCAACAAGCGCCTGATAGTAATCCCGCTCGATCTCGAAAAGCACATCACCCGCTTTGACCAGTCCGCCTTCGACAAATTTACGCGCCTCCAATCTGCCCTGAACGCGGGCGGTAATATCTATGGTGCTCACCGCTTCGACGCGGCCCACATAGGAATCGGTCAAACTCGGTTTCTGGGTTTGCGCTTTTTGGACAAGCACAGTAGGAGGCGTGGTATCGGTCTGTGCATGCGCCACCGACGCTGATACCGAAAACAAAGCGGCCGCCAAAGCGACCCGAGCATTTCGCAGCAACACATATCCACCCGTGTCTGAGAGCACCTGTAGCAAGCGTTGCATTGGTTCGCCCCCCAGTCAATTGCTACAGGGTTGGAACGCAAGGCGTTTGGCGTGTGCATGCACGCTTGGACATGGGCACTGAATGGGACTGGACGGCAGAAAACCTGTACCGTTGTGTCGGGTGAATCTGCTGACTTGATTGCGAATTGCGGTTTATGGCCCGATGGTTAGAATGATGCGTGCCGAGCACCTGCCAGTGTAACTGCGAACAGAAAGACTGCATGAAGCGCCTTATCCTCGTGATCGGAACCTTTCTGGTTTGTCTGGTCCCCCTCGTGCTGATTTATTCCGCAAGCGTGTACGCTTACGGTCGCTACTTTTACAAAAGCCAGTCTGAGTTGCCCGGCTGGCCAGAGGCACAGCATTTTGACGATCCGGTCGAATGGCAGACCGACGACCCGCAACGGGTCCGCATATTGGCCATGGACGGTGGTGCTTTGTATGGCCTTGCGGAACTTGAAGTTTTGAAGGCGATCGAAGAGAAATCCGGCCAGCCCATACATGAGCTTTTTGATTTTGTTGCTGGCTCGTCCACCGGAGCTATCATAGCCGCCTTGTTGTTCAGCCCGTCCGAGGCTGATGGCCAGCCGTTGACAGCGGAACAGGCGCTTGAGGGCTACCAGGAGTTCGCACGCGATATATTGGGCATACCCTTCTACCACAGGATACTGACGGGCAATGGGCTGTTTGGTCCGGCGATACCCAATGAAGGCCGCATTCGGGTATTCGAACAGACTTTTGGCGAGGCGGCGTTCAACGACCTGCTGCGGCCAGCGATGTTTCCGTCCTTCTCTCAGAAAGAGAATGGCCTGCGCGTGTTCCGCAATTGGGACAATGTCGAGGGCAACATCTATCTTCGCTCATTGGTGACGGCGGTGACCAGCGCGCCGGTTTATTTCCCTGCGGTCACACTGTCAGGGGAACACGCTTCAGGCGAATTTCTCGGAGACGCTGCCATGATCCTGAACGCGCCGGGCGAGCTCGCTTATTTACATGCCCGAACGAACCTGCCCGAACATCAGGAATTCGTGGTTGTCTCGCTTGGCAGCAAGCAACGGCAACCTGTATCAACCGAAACTGCGGAAGGTGGCGGGCTTATCAAGTGGTTCTTCCCGATGATGCGCATGGTCTTCAGCGGCGAAGCCACCGTCAGTTCACATGCGTTGCAACGGCATGCGGATTTTGAGTCATCTATTCAAATAGACAGTTACTTTTTGTCCCCGGATACTGTTGCAGGCGTTAGTGGATTTGATCCAAAGCAAGAGAACATAGACAAAATCCGAGCTTCAGGGCAGCGGTATGTTGAACAGAACTCGGACTTGATCGATGAGGTCGTGCAGAAACTCACAAACCCATCGCAGTGACTGTTTCCTATCTCGGGGAGGTTTTGCTGCCGATGCTTATGACCAGCAGCATATCGGATGCACAGAACGGGTCGTCCTCAGGCGCTAGCCAAATCTACCCATGCGGGTTCGGCAAGCTCTTGCAGTCAGGGTGCCGGGCTTACGGGACCTGAAGTTGGGGAACTGGTTTCGTGTCACGGCTCACTGTTTGCGTGGCAATCAACTCGGCAAGCTCTGGCCGACAGGAACCACAATTTGTTCCCGCCTGCAGGACCGCGCCAAGCTCATCCACATCAACAGGCTTCCGCGCTTGAATGGCGTCCACAATCGTTTTCATGCCGACGCCGAAACACGAGCACACGACAGGTCCGCAATCAACCGCGTCGGCGGATGAGCACCCCGACAGCATCTGCTGCAAAGAGGTATCCGGAAAAGATGCCAGATACTCACGCATAAGCGTGACCGGCTTGCGTGACACATATAGGGCCGCCAAGACGTGATCACCCTCGTAGAAGGCAATTCTGAACGACCCGCGAATTGGATCTTCGACCCAGGTCGATGCCGCATCGGACAACCCGAACCATTTGGTCGCCGTGCGCTTCCAATCGGCGACGGCGTCATAGCCAGCCAGTTCCATTCTGTAGCCGTTTTCGGATTTGGACAGCGCCCAATAATCGGACTGAGGCGTCGGGGCGAAGCGGGACACTGCAAAACCGTACCATGCAGCGTTCATGCGCCTGACCGCGACCGCCACCGCCTTGCTCTCGGGTTGTCCCGAGATTGGGTCCGTTACGCTGGGCACAAGCGCGTCTATTCGGCCACTGGGCGCGTTTTCTGCTGACCAGTGAATTGGCGCGAAGACCTGCCCCGGCGCAACGGCGTCGGTGATACGCAGGCGAAGGATACCCGTGCCAACCGGGCTTTCAATCTCTACCAGATCAGCAGAAAGCAGATCCAAACGGCTGGCATCCTCGGGGTTCAGCTCAAGGAAAGGTTCGGCAAGATGGGCGGATAACCGGGGCGACAAACCCGAGCGTGTCATCGTGTGCCACTGATCCCGGTTCCGTCCCGTGTTCAAAAGAAATGGATATTGCGCCGATGTTTCAGCCCGAGGGGGCCTGTGACCAACCGCAACAAAACGCGCTTTGCCGTCGGGATGAAAAAACCTTCCATTCCCAAAGAACCGCCCGCCAGTTGCATCCGATGTAACCGGCCATTTGGTCGGAGGCAGCGCCTCATAGTCCTCGTCGCTGAGCTTCGAGAACCCGGATATGTCGAAGTCCTTGCCAAACGTCTTGGCCAGAGAAGACAGCGCAGCGTATTCACGAAAGATCTGGCCGGGGTTGTCATAGTCGAATGCAGTGTGCCACCCCATGCGCCGTCCGACCTCTGACAGAATATCCCAATCCGCCCGAGCCTGCCCCGGCGGAGCGAGAGCCGCGCGCTGCCTACTGACGGTGCGATCCGAATTTGTGACGGTGCCATCTTTCTCGGCCCAACCCGTTGCTGGCAGCACAACATCCGCAAGGCGCGCCGTGTCGGTGCATTCAGTCAGATCGCTTACAACAGTAAACGGGCAATCGGCGATCGCCTGACGCACTCTGTCAGCATCCGGCATGGTTGCAGCGGGATTGGTGTGGATAACCCAAAGCGCCTTTATCGTTCCGTCTTCCACCGCGCGAAACAGGTCGACGGCTTTTTGTCCCTGTTGTTCCGGCATGCGCGGCGCGTTCCAGAATTGCTGAACGGCAGCGCGATGGTCTTCATTCTCAATGTCCAGATGGCAGGCCAGCATGTTCGCCAGACCGCCCACCTCGCGCCCGCCCATTGCATTGGGCTGGCCGGTGACCGAAAACGGCCCCATCCCTTCGCGTCCGATGCGACCGGTGGCAAGATGGCAGTTGAGGATCGCGTTCACCTTGTCGGTGCCGCTGGAGGATTGGTTGACGCCCTGACTGAACACGGTCACGACCCGCTCGGTTCCGATCCATAAATCGCAGAAGGTTTTAAGCTGGGCCGGGTCGAGACCCGTGGCAGCCGGATTATCCTGTTTTGCCAATTTCAGGGCATCGTGCATGCCGCGGGTGTGCTTTAGATAGTTTTGGTCGGTTTGTCCCGATGCGTGGATTTTGCCCAGAAGATGATTGAAAAGGGCGACATCACTGCCCGGCTGCAGTGCAAGATGAAGGTCAGCCTGGTCGCAGCTTGCTGTGCGGCGCGGGTCAATGACAATGATTTTTGTCCCGCGCGCCTGGCGGGCCGAGATGACCCTTTGATACAGAACCGGGTGGCACCACGCGAGGTTGGAGCCCACAAGCACGACCAGATCGGCCTTGTCCAGATCCTCATACGTACCGGGGACTGTATCTGTTCCAAAAGCGCGTTTGTGGCCAGCCACAGTCGAGGCCATGCAAAGACGCGAGTTCGTGTCGATATTGGCCGAGCCGATGAAACCCTTCATCAGCTTGTTGGCGACATAGTAGTCCTCGGTCAGCAGTTGGCCGGAGACGTAGAATGCGACGCTGTCAGGTCCATGTGCCTTGATGGTGGCAGAAAACTGATCGGCAACCCGCTGCAATGCGTCGTCCCATGTCGCGTCCTCGCCAAACAACCGTGGAGCCAGCAACCGGTGATCAAGCCCGACCGTTTCGCCCAAAGCCAACCCTTTCGAGCAGAGGCGCCCGAAATTTGCGGGATGGTCGGGATCTCCACGCACCGTCAATCCGCCCGCGCCGTCAGGACGTAACAGAACGCCACACCCGACCCCGCAATAGGCACAGGTCGAGCGGATCTCGGGCAGGCCGGTCCCGTCCATCAGGCTGCGCTCCGCCGTGTGATTGTGCTGTCATCCAGCAGGATGCGATCACCTTCAAGGCGCACCGCGTAAGTTGCAATCCGCCCGTCATCCGCCCCTTGGGCTTCGCCTGTGTTCAGGTCAAAAACCCAATTGTGGAGCGGGCAGGTCACGGATTGTCCGTGTACAATGCCCTCGGCCAACGGGCCACCTTTATGAGGGCAACTGTTGGTGGCGGCAAAGACCTCAGCCTCGGCTGTGCGGAAGACGGCGATACAGCCGACGTGCGTTTTCACCAGACGCGCGCCGCGCAGTGGGATGTCTTCGATATGTCCGATGTCGATCCAGCTCATTCCGCGGCCTCCAGTGTGAAATCTGCGATCGGCGCATAGGTCTGCGCCTTTTCCTTGACGTGTTCCGCCCACGGGTCCTTGCGGTAGATGCTTTGGGACAGTTCGAACCGTTCGACCAGAGCGGCACGGTTCTCCCGGTCCTCCACGACCTGAGCCTTGACCCAGTCCATGCCGACCTTACCCAGCCATTTATACAGACGGTCCAGATACTTGCCGCCTTCGCGATAGGCCTGAGTGACAGCCATCACGACTTCAATCGCTTCGTCTTCGGTTGGGACCTGACAGAGTAATTCAGTCTCTTTGACGTCCATACCGGCGGCCCCGCCGATGCTGATCTGGTACCCTGAGTCCACGCAGACCACACCGATATCCTTGCAGGTCGCCTCGGCGCAGTTGCGGGGGCAGCCCGACACCGCGAGCTTCAGCTTATGGGGCGTCCACGAGCCCCAAAGGGTTTTCTCAAGCTTGATGCCAAGGCCGGTGCTGTCTTGCGTGCCAAAGCGGCAATGATCGGTGCCGACGCAGGTTTTGACTGTACGCAACCCCTTGGAATAGGCATGCCCCGAGACCAGACCGGCCTTGTTCAGATCCGACCAAATGGCAGGCAGGTCGTCCCCTTTCACACCCAGCAGGTCGATCCGCTGACCACCTGTGACTTTTACTGTCGGAACGTCATACTTGTCAGCCGCGTCGGCAATAGCGCGCAACTCGTCGGGTGTTGTAATCCCACCCCACATCCGGGGCACGACGCTGAAAGTGCCATCTTTCTGGATGTTTGCGTGCTTTCGTTCGTTCACGAACCGGCTTTGCGGGTCGTCCTGATACTCCAGCGGCCAATCGGCCAGCAGGTAGTAGTTAATCGCAGGCCGGCAGACATGGCAGCCATTGGGTGTATTCCAGCCCAGTTCCTGCCAGACAGCAGCCTGACTTTTCAACTCTTGCCCCTTGATCAGGCGCCGCACATCCTCATGGGTCAGATCGGTGCAGCCGCATACGGGCTGCGCAGCAGGCATCTGGAACTCATCGCCCAGAGTGACCTGCAACACTTGTTCAACCAATCCGGTGCAAGTCCCGCAGGATGCGCTGGCCTTGGTGGACGTGCGCACCGCGCTCAGATCACCCGCCCCTGCATTGATCGCCTGGACAATCTCGCCTTTGCATACGCCGTTGCAGCCGCAAATCTCCGCCTCAGGCGGCAACGCTGCAACGGCTGAGAGAGGGTCCGCAGTGTCGCCCCCCTGATAGGCCGGGCCAAAGATCAGCGTCTCGCGCATCTCGTCGATATTGGTTCCGTCTTTGATAAGGCCAAAGAACCAGCTGCCGTCAGCAGTGTCGCCATACATGACAGCACCGATCAGACGATCCTCTTCGATCACAAGGCGTTTGTAGACGCCGCGAGACGGATCGCGGAAGACAATATCCTCACGCCCAGGACCATCGGCAAAATCGCCCGCGCTGAACAGATCGCAACCGGTGACTTTCAGCTTGGTTGAGAGGGTTTTCTGAGCAAACGCAGCCTCTTCGCCCAGCAGCGCCTGCGCTGCCACTTTCGCCTGATCATAGAGCGGCGCGACAAGGCCAAAGACCGCCCCGTCGTGTTCGATGCATTCACCGACGGCGTAGATATCCGGGTCCGAGGTCAGCATCTGGTCGTCCACATGGATACCGCGCCCTGTGGCCAGCCCGGCCTCTTGCGCCAGCGCCGTATTGGGGCGGATACCCACAGCCATGACCAGCAGATCACAGGGCAGTTCGGTCCCGTCGTCCAGCAGCAGCGCGCGGACTTTGCCATCTTCCCCGAGGATTTCCTTGGAGTTCGCCTGCAGGCAAATCTTGATGCCTTTGTCTTCCAACGACTTCTTCAGTAGATAGCCTGCCGCTTCGTCCAGCTGGCGTTCCATCAGATGGCCCATGATGTGCACGACGGTCACTTCGGCCCCATGCGCGGCCATACCCGCAGCGGCCTCAAGCCCCAGCAAGCCGCCGCCGATGACGACAACCTTGTTGCCCGAACCCATGCCCATCATCCGCTGGGTGTCTTCCAGATCGCGATAGGCGATCACACCGTCCAGATCATGACCGGGCAGAGGGATGATGAACGGATTTGACCCTGTAGCAACAATCAGCTTGTCGTAAGGCACATGTCCGTTGGCCCCTTTGACCACTTTCATCTCTCGGTCGATTTTGGCCACCTTCTCGCCAAAGCGGCAGGAGATACCACGCGCGGCATACCAGGTGTCGTCATGGGTGACGATCTCATCATAGGTCTTCTCGCCCGACAGGACCGGACTGAGCATGATGCGGTTGTAGTTCCCGCGCGGTTCGGCATTGAACAGGGTGATGTCGAACGCATCCGGCGTGGCGTCGGTCAGGTGTTCCAGCACCCGGCCCGAGGCCATCCCTGCGCCAATGACAACAAGTCTTTGCTTCATGATCTCACTCCGCTGCAATCGCCTTTGGGGCGGGTGTTTTAGGCTTGGCGCCGTGTTCGTATTCTTCGAGGAAATCGAGGACCTCCTGCCGGTAGGCGTAGTAATCCGGATGTTCCAGCAGGGCCTTGCGGGTGCGCGGGCGCGGCAGGTCGACCTTGGTGATCTTGCCGATCGTCGCCTGTGGGCCGTTGGTCATCATCACGACACGGTCGGCCAGCAGGATTGCCTCGTCCACGTCGTGGGTGACGCAAATCGCGGTCACCTTGGTGCGGGACCAGACCTCCATCAGCACTTCCTGCAATTCCCAGCGGGTCAGGCTGTCGAGCATTCCGAACGGTTCGTCCAGCAGCAGAAGTTTGGGCGACAGTGCGAAGGCGCGGGCGATACCGACGCGTTGCTTCATACCGTTCGAGAGATCGGAGGCGGATTTGTCCATCGCGTCAGCCAGACCAACGCGTTCCAGATAGTACTCCACCACGTCCTGCCGCTCGGCCATGCTGGCTTTGGGATAGACCTTGTCGACGCCAATCGCGACGTTTTCTTTGGCGGTCAGCCACGGGAACAGGTTCGGCGATTGGAATACCACGGCGCGCTCGGGATCGGCCCCTTCGACGTGGCGGCCATCCAGCTTGATCGCACCTTTCGAGATGTCATTAAGACCTGCGGCCATAGTCAGAACCGTGGACTTGCCGCAGCCCGAATGGCCGATCAGAGAGATGAACTCACCCTTATCGATCTTCAGGTCGAAATCCTCGACTACGGTCAGGGGGCCTTTGGGCGTCGGATACACCTTGTGCAGCTGCGAGAAGTCGAGGAAACGGTTCTCGATCATCCCCTTCTGCGCCTCGGCGACCGCCGTTGGAACCCCGTGGATCGGGGTGACATCCGGCAGGATACGAGAGCCTTCGACCTTGGCCTCGATCCCCACATCCATCAGGTATTTGGTGACGTCCGCCCGCAGGCGTTTGAACGTCTCGTCATTGTTCATCGCACCGCGTTCGCGCGGGCGCGGGATCGAGACACGGAACTCTTGCCCCAGCGTCCCATCCGGGTTCAGAGCAATGATCCGGTCGGCCAGAATGATCGCCTCATCCACATCATTGGTGATGAGGACACAAGTCTTCTTGTCAGCCTCCCAGATATGTTCGATCTCATCCGCCAGATTGGCGCGGGTGAGCGCGTCGAGCGCCGACAGAGGCTCATCCAGCAACAAAACCTCGGGGTTCATCGACAAGGCTCGCGCCACGTTGACCCGTTGGCGCATCCCGCCGGACAACTCCGCCGGGCGGCGCGATGCGGCGTGGCTGAGTCCAACCATCTTCACATAGTGTGCGACTTTCTCGGCTTTCTCGGCCTTGCTGAGGCCGGGAAAGACAGTATCTACCGCCAGCCCCACATTGCCGCTGACCGTCAGCCATGGCATCAGAGAGTAGTTCTGGAAGATCACGCCACGCTCAGGGCCCGGCCCTTTGATCGGAGTGCCTTTGAAGGTGACTTCGCCTTTGGACGGCGTATCCAGGCCAGCCATCAGGTTGATCAGGGTCGTTTTACCGGTGCCCGAGAAGCCGAGGATCACCAGAAACTCACCCTCTTGCACGTCAAGGTCTATGCCTTTCAACACATCTGTGCGCGCGGTGCCTTCACCGAAGGATTTGGAAGCGTTCTTGAAGCTCAGAATGCTCATCGCGATCACCGGTTATTCGTGAAGGTAAACAGGGATTGCAGCGCGTACATCACCCGGTCCAGCAGGAAGCCGATGATACCGATGGTGAAGACTGCAACCATGATCTTAGCGAGCGAGCTGGACGAGCCGTTCTGGAACTCATCCCAGACGAACTTGCCCAAACCGGGGTTCTGCGCCAGCATTTCCGCCGCGATCAGAACCATCCAACCGACGCCCAGTGACAGACGTAGACCGGTGAAGATGAGCGGCAGGGCAGAGGGCAAAACCAGTTTGGTGATCTTGGTATAGGTGTTCATTTTCAACACCTTGGAGACATTCACCAGGTCCTTGTCGATGGAGGCAACGCCCAGCGATGTATTGATCAGCGTGGGCCACAGCGAACACAAGGTGACGGTGATGGCCGAGATCAGGAAAGACTTGGCGAACCAGCCGTCATTTGTGACGTAAACGGCCGAGACGATCATGGTGACGATTGGCAGCCAGGCCAGCGGAGACACCGGTTTGAAGATCTGGATCAGCGGGTTCAACGCGGCATTTGCTGTCGGGGACAGACCAGCGGCAATGCCAAGCGGCACGGCGACCACTGTGGCGATCAGAAAGCCGAAAAACACCGTTTTGATCGAGGTCCAGATTTGCTGGTAGTAGGAGGGCGCTCCGGTAAAGGCGACTTCTTTCACCTTCTCAGGCTGACCGGCATCAATGAACTTCTGGTTGCGCTTTTCGACCATCGCTTCGAATTTGGCGCGCTTGGCGGCCTTGGCCTTTGCGTCTTCGTTCAGACTGACCATCTCGCTCCAAACCTGCGCAGGTCCGGGGACCGCACCAAGCGAGGTTTGCACCTTGGGGGCCAGCGTGGCCCAGAGCAGCAGGAAGGCACAGATCGACAGCAGGGGAACGATCAATAACCGCCAGATCTCGGTCATCTGGGCGCGTGGGTTGTCTCCGGCGGCGGCCTTCAGGACCGGCGTGGCCCAGCTGAGGCCCAACACCTGGAACCACTTATCGGCTGCGTTGATGCGGGTGAAAAGGCGGGCGCGACGTTCCTCTCGGGTGGCGTCTGCGTTGAATTCGGGATCGACCGTTGTCATCTGATGTGTCCTTGCGATGGCGGGGCACTTTGGGGTCCGCGCCCAACAAGGGCCGGGCGCGGCGTTTGGGGAATTAGCCTTGCACGTCCGAGCCGACGATCGTCTGACCGTCTTTCAGACCGATGGACAGGCTTTCGAGATAGGCGTTGGGGGTGCGGCCGTCATAAGGGATACCGTCGATGATATCCTCGGCCGGGGTCGGGGCTTTGTAGCCGTCGCTGTCCCAGGGGAAATCAGCCTCGTTCGCCAGACCTTCATCGACCAGCAGGCGCGCGGCTTCGAGATAAATCTCGGGCTTGTAGACCGACTTGGCGACTTCGTCATACCAGCTGTCGGGCTTGGACTCGGCGATCTGGCCCCAGCGGCGCATCTGGGTCAGGTACCAAATAGCGTCCGAGTAGAACGGGTAAGTCGCGTTGTAGCGGAAGAACACGTTGAAATCGGGAACTTCGCGCTTGTCGCCTTTTTCGTATTCGAACGTGCCGGTCATCGAGTTGGCTATGACGTCATAATCCGCGCCCACATATTCCGGACGGCTCAGGATCTCGACCGCCTCGGGACGGTTGGCGTTGTCGTTTTCATCCAGCCACTGCGCCGCGCGGATCAGCGCCTTGGTCACGGCCAGAGTGGTGTTCGGATACTCTTCGGCAAACTCGGCAGTGATACCGAAAACCTTTTCAGGGTTGTTCTTCCACAGCTCATAGTCGGTGATGACCGGAACGCCGATGCCCTTGAACACGGCCTGCTGGTTCCACGGCTCGCCCACGCAATAGCCATAGATCGTACCGGCCTCCAAGGTAGCGGGCATCTGCGGCGGAGGGGTCACGGACAGGAACACATCCGCGCCGATCTGGCCGGTCACGTTTTCGGGGCTGTAATACCCAGGATGCAGACCACCGGCGGCCAGCCAGTAGCGCAGTTCGTAATTATGGGTCGAAACCGGGAAGACCATGCCCATGTTGAAGGGCTTGCCTTCGGACTTGTACTTCTCGACGACCGGTGCCAGTGCCTCGGCGCTGATCGGGTGCTGTGGGCGGCCATCATCCATCTTGGGGATATTGGGCTTCATTTCTTCCCAAATCTCGTTCGAGACCGTGATGCCGTTGCCGTTCAGATCCATCGAGAACGGTGTGATGATATGGGCTTCGGTCCCGTATCCGATGGTCGCCGCCAAAGGCTGGCCTGCCAGCATATGCGCGCCGTCCAGCTGCCCGCCGATCACGCCATCCAGCAGCACTTTCCAGTTGGCTTGGGCTTCAAGGGTCACAAACAGGCCCTCGTCCAGAAAGTAACCCTGCTCATAGGCGACGGCCAGAGGGGCCATGTCGGTCAGCTTGATAAAGCCAAAAGTCAGTTCGTCTTTTTCCAGTTCCAGCTCGGCAAGTGCCGGAGACACAAGCGCGGTAGAAGCAATGAGGCCCAGAAGTAGCTTTTTCATCTCGATCCCTTTCGGTTCAGCCCAAACATTTGGGCAAACAAAAAAGCCGCCGACACAGTCCGCCGGGAGGAGGTGGCGGATGGTCGAGCGGCTTTGCTCTTGTCAGTTGCCCTGATGTTCGGGCGAATTCTTTCGGAGGCGTCGTTGCCTGCCGGTGAAGCTATTTAGCCAATCGCTGCGCGGGGCGTCATCAAATTTTGCCGTTCTTGGGCGAAAAATTCTGCGTCGCAGCATGGTGAGATGCTGCAGTGCAAAAAAAATGTGCAGGTTCAGCCGGACGGCTCGAAAATGCGCCGATCGAAGAACAGGTTTCGAAGCAGAATCAGGCTGCCATGCGCCGAGGCAACAGCTGTTGACTCGGTCAAAGCACCTTCCAGCTTTTCGGATGCACCAGGTGTCTCAACCCCCAAACCTTGCAATTCGCGGCGATACAGATCGCTGCGAAAGACCTTGGCCGCGCGGCGTTCTGCGGTGCCGGCATCCAGTCCGTTTCGCTTCGCGAGCTGATGGGCAACCCATTTCGCCTGACTACGCCATGGAAACGTGGCTGCGCCGTCAAAGAACTCGACAAAACCGTCAACATGGCGCTGCTCGCCACGCGCCGAGATCGCGAAGTCGCCCATCAGGGCGCGATCTATCAATTCGGGTGACACGTTCAGATAGGTTTTACGCGACAGCATATCTGATGCGGTTGTTCGGCTCTCCGGGTTGGACAGCCAGCGCCCGGCACGCCAGACCGCGCGCATGAGGCTGCCCAGCAGATGAGGTTCGGTTTCGGCCCAATCGTTCCTGACCGCAAGAACCTTTTCCGGCGCGCAGGTCCAGATTGCCCGACCGGGCAACAGTAGCGTGCCGACGTTATCGTCTACCGCGAAAGAGCCCCAAGGCTCGCCTACGCAGAACGCATTGATCTCGCCGCTGGCCAAAGCCTGGGCCATCAAGGGTGGCGGGACTGTGCGAATTTCGACCTGCTTGGCGGCCAATTCAGTGCCTGCAACCCAATAACGCAGCAGCTCGACATGCATCGAGAATGGAAAAGGCACGCCGAAAACAAGAACGTCTTCGGCCGCTTTTGCCAGCGCTGCTCCTGCTGCTCGGGCGTCGTCAAAGTCGAAGCCATATCCCTGATCGACCAGTCGCTTTGCCAGCCCGTTTCCGACGCCAATGACATTTCCGTTCAGCGACAGAACAGACACCGCAGACAGTTGCGTGGCGATACCGCCCAAACCCAAGGCCATAGCAACCGGTACCGGAGAGAGCAGATGCGCCGCGTCTACATGGCCAAAAGCCAGCATATCACGCAGTGATGACCAGGACGGGGCAGGGCGCAGGTCAAGTGAGATACCCTCGGCGTGGTCAAATCCCATCTCGCGCGCGACGATCAGCGGAGCCGCATCGACCAGGGGCATGTAGGCCACAGGTAGCGTTACGGTTCTCATGACAACAACTCCGAGGCGGTCACCAGAGCTTCGGCCACTTCCGCCACGCGTCGGTTCTGATTCATCGCAGTTTTCCGCAGCAACGCGTAGGCCTCATCCTCCTGAAGGCCCTTTGCCTTCATCAGCAAGCCCTTGGCGCGGTCGATTAGCTTGCGTTCTTCCAGCGCGCGCCGGGTCTCTTCCAACTCCACGCGCATTTGACGCAGCATCTGGAACCTTGCGATCGCTGTGTCCATGACGGGCTTGATGCGTTCGGCCTGCAAGCCGTCCACGACATAGGCTGACACACCTGCCTCAATCGCGGCCTTGGCCAACCCGCCCGCAGCCCCCGATACGAACATCGCCACTGGGCGTTCCATCGGACCCGACGCTACCGTCAATTCCTCCAGCATGTCGCGCGAGGGGTTGTCGACATCAATAAGTACAATATCGGGGCTATGCGTCGCGATTTTGCGCGCCAGACCTGACGCGCTGTCGATTATGAAAACGTCTACGTCCCCGGACTCTTTCAAGGCATCGACAATCGCGAAAGCGCGGTCCTGGTTTTGCTCGACGACAACGACGGTCAGGTTTTGGCTCATGAACCTTCAGCTGGGCCCTGCCGGTGTTCAGCACAATTCGAAATGTGCGGAACACAGTTCCGGGTCATCGAGTTGCCTATCTTATAGGCATTTTTCGTCATGTTGCGGAGAGTCTGCGCATTTTGGGCGCGGGTTGTTGGGCAGCGAGATATACTGTCTGGGGTTGGCCGTCCCCCGCGTCGTTAGTCCAGCCGCTGACTATTGTGGCGCAGGCTGAGGATATCGCGTCGGCTGTAGTGCCCTGCCGGGTCCAATTTCATGCGCGCAGCAATGACTTGTTCGATGTCGATTTCGGCATAAAGTATCGTTTCTTCGCCCATGACCGGACCGGCGATGAGTTGACCGCCGGGTGCGGCGATCATGCTGCCGCCGTCATTGATAACATCGCGGCCCTCGGTCACGTAGCGCCGAAGCGGAAAGCTTTCGGGAATGTCACGGCTGCGCAAGAGGCCCGAGACGGAGATGACATAGACGCGCCCCTCCATCGCTATGAACTGGGTGATGTGATCTGTGACATCCAGGTCTCCGGGCCATGTCGCGATATGCAGGTGCTCGCCCTGCTGGTATAGTGTCTGGCGGGCCAGCGGTTGCCAGTTCTCGTAACAATTCAAGCCGCCGATCCTGACGCCCTGCCAGTCCTGCACAGACAACCCATGACCATCCCCGTCTGCCCACAGAAGCCGCTCGTGAAAAGTGGGTTTGAGTTTGCGGTGAACATTCACGACGCCTTTGTCGGGATGCACCGAGACCAATGAGGCATAGACCGACCCGCCAGATCCCGACCGCTCGACAATGCCGGTCATGACGGCCACGCCCAGTGCGGTCGCTTCGGCGCAAATCGCTGCGACTTCAGGCCCATCTGTCGTGATGGCGGATTTCAGATAGGCCACATGGCCAATCTTGAGCAACTCGTCATTGTGCGCCACCGCTTCCGCCCTAAGCCAGACAGGGTAGCCCGACAAGAACACCTCGGGAAAGACCACAAGTTCTGCCCCGTTTGCGGCAGCGTCTCGTAGCAACGAGATCAACTTGTCGGTGCTGGCCTGAGGATCAAGAAAGACCGGAGCGGCCTGAACGGCGGCAACTTTCATCGGATAGTATCCTGCAACTAGAAGCGTGACGCCCGCGTCCGATCAGATCAGGCGCGGGTCCGAGTGTCAAACCGGATCGTTTAGCCGGGATTTGCCGGTGCTGTATCCATTTCGTCGTTAACCGGGCCCCAAGGCTGGGCCGAGTCGCACCAGATCTGGATCGTTGGCTTGACCCATGAGCTGTCGTTCAGCGTACCGGCCTTTACGGCAGCAAGATTGCCGAACGCGGGCATTTCCGTAGACAGCGGCGAGCCGCAATTGCTGCAAAAATTCCGCGTCACGGGTTGCCCCGAGGCCCCGTTTACAACGAATTGCCTGCGGCTTTCGCCTTCAAATGCGATCGAAGCCGTCGGGACCAGAACATTGGTCGAATAGGCCGAGCCGCTTTGGCGCTGGCAGTCGGGGCAATGGCAGACAACCATCATCGCGGGTTCTTCCGCGCTTGAACTATAGGTGACCTGTCCGCACAGGCAGTGTCCTTCGATCTTCGGCATTGGCTTCTCCTTGCTGGTTGTTGGTTATGAGGTTGGCCCTCGGGGCGGCATCAAATGGTCAGCCGACTGGTTGAACAGGGTTGAGTTTTGTTCAGCCGTTGCCTTCCCCGAGAATTGCGCGTCTTTGTGCAGATCAATGGCGGCCCGCACCGCTGGTCTTGTTTTGATGCGCTGACGCCACGCCGCCACGTTCGGAAACTGCGCGAGTGCGACACCCAAGGGTTTCGCGATAAAGGCCCATGGAAAGCACATCATGTCCACGATCGTATAACGCCCGAGCATGTAATCGCGTCCGTCCAGCCAGTGTTCCATCACGGCCAGAGCACGCTCGAACTCTCCTTTGTACCGGCTAAGGGAATAGGGTTGTTCCTCTGGCGCGTAGTTTACGAAATGACTGAGTTGCCCGCCCATGGGCCCCTGGTTTGCGGCCTGCCAGAACAGCCATTCGTTGAAGGCGATGCGCTCTCGATTGTTTTCCGGCCCGAATTGCCCGCTACGTTCGGCGAGATACAACAGGATGGCGCCGCTTTCGAACACGCTCAGCGGTCCGCCTTCGGCGTCATGGTCTACAATCGCAGGCATTCTGGCATTGGGACTTATGGCGCGGAACTCGGGCGTGAACTGATCACCCGCTCGCAGATTCATTAGGGTCGTGCGATGATCCAGCCCCGTTTCCGCCAGCATAATCGCCACTTTCCAGCCATTTGGTGTCGGGGCATAGTAGAAATCGATCATGACGCATCCGCCAACGTGCCGGTCTTCAGGCTGCGGCGCAGTTCTTCGCTGTGCTCACCCAATGCGGGCGCTGGACGCAGATCGGTCGCCGGGGTCCCGTGAAACACTGCCGCTGACCGGGCCTGCCGCAACCGGCCTGCCGTGGGATGGTCGTATTCGACGCAGGTTCCATTGGCCTCAAGCTGAGGATGCTGCCGCATTTCGCGCCGAGTGAGAACCGGCGCACAAGGCACACCCGCGGCCTCAAGCGCGGCCAACAAAACGTCGCGGTCGATGTCGCGCACAATCTCTTGGGTCAGATCCAGCCTTGCATCGCGGTTTATGTCGCGCAGCTCGGTGGTTCTGAAACGCTCATCTTCGAGGATGTCGGGGCGTTCGGTAGCGTTCGCCAGAGCCTCCCAATGCTTGTTTTGCATGATCGATATGCTGAGATAGCCGCCTTTGACTTCGTAGATCAGATCGTGAAACGATTGACTTTCCTCAACTTCCATCTCGTCGCCCACAAAGGTGTGACCATTCATGTCCGAGGCCCAAAGGAACGCCGCGACAGTGTCCAGCATCGACAGGGTCACTTTTTGGCCCTTCCCGGTGCGCTCGCGGGAGAGCAGCGCAGCGGTCACGGCCTGACTGGCCTGCACGGCGGTCAGTTTATCGGGCAGGATGGTGCGGACCAGGCGCGGCCGTTCCGCATCCGAACCAGCCTGAACGGTCGTCAGGGCCGACAGCGCCTGAATAAGTGGGTCATACACCGGTTTATCGGCAAGCGGCCCGTCGAAGCCGAACCCGGAAATCGACATATAAACCAGACGGGGGTTGAGCGCGCTCAGCACCTCATACCCTAGACCCAACCGGTCAACGACACCGGGTCGAAAGTTCTGGATGAACACATCCGCCCCCGCCACAAGTGTCTTGATCATATCGATATCATCGGGGTCCTTCAGGTCTGCGACCACCGAGCGCTTGTTCCGGTTGTTGTTGAGATATGAGGCAGAATGGCCACCTCTGCGTGTGGCGACATGGCGCGTGAAATCGCCTTCGGCGCGCTCAATCTTGATGACGTCTGCACCCTGATCCGCCAGAATCATAGTGCACATGGGCCCTGAGACAACGGCGGTCAGATCGATGATCCGGATGCCCGATAGCGGACCGTTGCGGTGAACGTTGCCATGTTGGGTCACAGCCAACCTCCTGCAATATTTGCATAGAGCCTACGGTCGGATCAGCAGACTGAAAAATGCAAAAACCTCAGCAGGGGATGAAAAAAATTCAACTCCGCTGAGTCAGGAGCCAATCGTGGAACCGTTTCACGTCGGAGCGCATGGACCGGTCGGGCCGCGCGACGTAGTATCCGATATTGTCGGCGTCAGGCACATCATAAGGCGCTACCAGAATGCCCGCGGACAACAAAGGATCGACCAGCGGGCGGCGTCCCAATGCGATGCCCAACCCGTCCTGCGCGGCCTGAATGGTCAGTTCATAGGTCTCAAGGCTGTACCGCCGGTTCGCCTCAGGTGCCGCATAGCCCCGTGCCTTACACCATGTATCCCATTCGGCTTCGACGGTGGCATTCGCAAGGAACCGTTGCGTTTTAAGGGCGTCGGCGAGTGATGCGTCATTCAGGTTTGCCGCCAGCTCGCGCGACATGACCGGCACAATGCGTTCCCGCAATAACGGCGTCGTAACAGTTTGGGGCCATCCGCCTGTGCCACGCCGAATGGCCAGATCGACGTTCTCGCGCTCAAGATCCACCACGCGTGTTGTCGTCACCAGATTGACCTCAAGATCAGGATGTCGGCGCTCCAGATCGGCCAGCCTTGGTAAAAGCCATCCGGCGGCGAAGGATGGCGTCAACGTCAGCGATATTCGTTTGCGATCCGGCGTAGACCGTATTGCTTCGGTCGCGCGCAGAATCTCGGACAGTGGGCCCCTGATCTGATCAAAAAACTGGCTGCCGTCGGCGGTCAGGAACAATCGGCCTTTCCGGTTTTCGATCAATCTCACGCCCAGTTCGGCTTCCAATGATTTGACCTGATGGCTGATGGAAGACGCCGAAACATTCAGGCGGTTGGCGGCTTTGACCGCGCTGCCCGTCAACGCAACCGCATAGAAGGACTTCAACCCCCCGAATGGGGGAAACCGGTCATGATTGGGTGTGCGCTTTTTGACTGACATAGGTGCAGGTTAGCGCGAAGGCTAAGGAATGGAAGCCCGTGCGAAACGCGGGTGCCGGCCAGCGCTTTGGTCATGTACGAAGACGATGCACGCCTGACGTGTGGCAAAGGACCGAACCACCGAAGGCGCGGCGGCATTTTGACGTTTGATGGCGCGAAAAGTTCGCAATTTGATGTTTCCAATAGTGAACGAAAGCGTACGTTGCGCGCAAATCGGATTCAACTGTAACCACACGGGTAGACCATGAGCGACCTTGAAGCGCAGCGCAATATCTCTATCGAAGCGACCCAGAGCGGGCCACCGCCGCGGACAATCAACCCGTTTTTCGGCGTGGGGCCCATCACGGATGTGATCCAGGATGAGGCGGACGGGCGCAAAAATCGCTTTGAATTCGACCGCTGGCTGGAATCCACCTATCGCAAGCTTGATGACAATGGAAACGATCTGGGGCCGTTCACCACGGCGGAGATCGGCCGCTCAATGCACCGGGGCTATCCGGCGGACGCGATTCTGCGCGATATGATGTTCCACATTCACCGCTACTTCGGGTTCCCTAAAGAAAACCCGATGGCGGTGGGCCTGGGCGGCGGTCACAGCGGTTTCACGGTCGCGATCATGCATCTGATGAACCCGAACCTGCAGGGTCAGAAACTGTTCGTCGACACGCCGCGCCCGGAATCCGAGGATGCAACAAAGGGCGGGTTCTTCCGCCAAAGCTGGGGCACCCAGATCCTTGAGCTGCAGCAGTTCGCAGCCAATGGTCACGAAGACAAAGTGGTTTTCGCTGGCGCCGAAGGGACCATTCCCTCTGCTGATGAGCTGGAGGCGATGGGTATCACGTTGTTCGTTGGCGTCGGCCACGAAACCACCGGTGCCACCACATATACCACCGAAGAGGTCAGGTCGCTGCTGGAGTGGCTGAGCCGCGATCCTTTGAACCGCCATGCAATGATCGATGCGACCTCGATGCTGGGCGGCATGCCCTGGCCGCAGGACGTTGTCGAAGCGTTCATGGCCAAGTGCAATATCTTCACCCCGTTCCAGAAGGCGATCGGCGGTATCTCGGGTTATTTTCTGGCTTCGTTTACTCCGGCTGCGATGCAATTGATCGAAGATAACCAAAAGAACCCGGCCTGGGCGATTGCGCGACAGCTCAAGCTGGTGGTGCCGACTGACGCCAAGAAACCCCTGACCGGCGAAAAAACCGTTGGACTGGGCCCGTTCTATGATGCCGCAGCCGACAAGATGACCGGCGGTGTGATCAATACATTTTCGTCGTTGGCCTTTGCCGAAACCACCTATGGCCTGCTACGCGTCGAAAAGATGTTTGGCTCGGTCGAAGTGATGAACCAGCGCTCGGCTGCAAACCGCGCCAAGATCGATGAATGGCTTGCCGGTCAGAGCTTGCTGGTTGCCGGTGTGGCGGATGCGGCCAAACGGGGTGCGGCCGTGACCTTGTTGGCCGTCAATGACCCGGGCATTACCGATCCGTCCATCCATGGGCGTATCATCGCGCGTTCGAAACAGCTGTTGGGGTACGAGGGTCTGACCCACCCGAATGGTGATTATGAACCCGGCCTTGATGCAGCGCGCTATGTCAATGCGTTCCCCGGCACTCCGGGCGATTACCGCGCATGGATCGGCGGTATTCGCGAGCCCGAAGACATCGTGCGCCTGCTTGAAAACATCTCATACGCCTACCACCGCGCCAAGGTGGTGGTCCTGGAAGAAGAGCTTGCGGCGCAGGGCACAACGTTCGACGCCTCGGCCGATGGCGGTTCGGACGTGCGTAAGGATGATCCTACCCGTGCCTATCGCATTCTGGTCGCGGATCTGGTTGGCCTGAAGTTTGGCGCTGACGGTCAGCCTGATGCCTCTGCCGTTCAGGCCTATGTCGAAGACCAGGGTGCCACCTTCACTTATGGCGGATGGGATGGCTCGGATTTGCCTGCGGGACAGCATTTCTTCTACTTGCCGGACCTGTCGACTCACGAAGAGCTGACGGCGGCCTGCTGCGGAAACCAATATGACGCGGTGATTGCTGCGGCGACATTCTTCCCGGAAAACGCAACCTTCCCCGAAGGTGGTGTGCGCATCGGTGCGGGTACCGGGAACATGGCCTGCGCCTGTTGGGGTGGTGGCGACGGTGCGGGCGGTGCGGCCCCTCTGATGAACACGCCTAGCTTCAACAGCCGTGCGACAGCCCAGACAGCGATGAAAGCGTTGCTGCGCGTTCTGCCCGACCTGAAGGTTGATGAGATGCACACGCGTGTCGTGGCGGGCGATTTCGATACTGGCAAGCATCTGCGCGACTACCCGACTGAAAAGCTTGAAGGTAAACGCCTGGGTGTCATCGGGTACGGCAACATTGGTCGCGAAGTGGCCAAACTGGGCAAAGCCTTTGGCATGACAGTGGCGATCTATGCGCGCGAACATCACCGCAAGTGGATCGAAAGCGAAGGCTTCATCTATGCCGCGACCCCTGAGGAAGCCGCCAAAGGCGCGGACGTGCTGTCGCCCCACACAGGCCTTGGCGCGAAGGGTGCGGATGGCGTGTTCGCCAACGCGGGTCTGGTAGGAGCGTCGGTTCTGCAAGCGCTGAATGACGGTGCAGTTCTGGTGAACTACGATCGCGGCGAAGTTGTCGACGCGGATGCGCTGAATGATGCGATGGCATCGGGCAAAGTGGCGTATGCCGCCATCGATGCCGATCTGTTCGTTGCAGAAGATGGCAGCCTGTTTGGCCCCATGGTCCCTTACCGACCGCTGATCGAGGCCTATCCAGGTCGCCTGGAACTGCTGCCTCATGCGGCAGCCGACACCGAGCACACGTCGCGCGTCGAGGGCGCCAAGCAGGCGGTTGATCAAATCCTGTCGGCGATCCGATACCGCAAAGTAATCAACTGCAAGGGCGATCTGCCGGAGGGCTACACAAGTGGCGGGGCGCAGACAGTACCGGGTGTTGGCAAGGTGTCCGCCTCGGTCATCGCGTCTGCGGCTGCTGATCCCGAGACACTGACTCGTCTGCGCGATACGGCTGAAACTCTGGCAGCCATTTGGGGTGCGATTGAATCGACACGGGACCCTGTCCGCCGTGCCGAGCTGATTGAGCGCCATGGTGAGGAACTCACGCTTGCGTCGAACAGGATGCACAGCGACTTTGACGCGTTGGGTTTGGTTGGCGGCTACAACTGATCCAAGCCAGACCCTTGTAAACTAAAGACAGCCGGCGCGTGTGGTCACATCGCACGCGCCGGTTTTTTGATTCTGCTGACACTGCCGTCGATGTATTGGCGGCCGTTTGCACGGTGACCGGGACATCGCGTCACAGCAGGGCGGCTTGCAAGTATGTCGATATTAGTATACCGCCGCATACAAACGAGACAGCGCAGACACCCGAAACATTTGGGCGCTGGCGCAAAACCAGAACTGTTGGGATGAACCATGGGCCTTTTTGCTGATTACCTTGATGAAATCGAAACGCGTAAAACGCAGGGTTTGAACCCCAAACCCATCGAAGATGGGGCGCTTGTGCAAGAGCTTGTGGCGCTCATCAAAGAGGGTGATCAGGCGCATCGGGCGGACGCGTTGAAGTACTTCATCTACAACACGCTGCCCGGTACAACCAGCGCGGCCGGAGAAAAGGCGCGCTTCCTCAAAGAGATCATATTGGGCGATGCGGCCGTGGAAGAGATTTCAATCCCGTTCGCCTTTGAGCTGCTGTCACACATGAAGGGCGGCCCTTCCGTCGAGGTGCTTCTCGATCTTGCATTGGGCGACACCCCCGAGATTGCTCAGCAGGCCGCCGACGTGCTGAAAACGCAGGTCTTTCTGTATGATGCAGACACAGAACGCCTAAGCAGCGCATATGCCGCGGGCAACATGACAGCGTGTGAAATTTTGGAAAGCTATGCACGCGCTGATTTCTTCACCAAGCTTCCCGATATTGATGAAGAAATCAAAGTCGTAACTTATGTCGCTGCAGAAGGTGACATTTCGACGGACCTTTTGTCCCCGGGCAATCAGGCGCATTCGCGGTCAGACCGCGAATTGCATGGCAAGTGCTTTATCTCGGAGACTGCGCAAGCAGAAATTCAGGACCTGCAGCGTCAGCACCCGGACAAACGCGTTATGCTGATTGCCGAAAAGGGGACAATGGGCGTTGGCTCGTCCCGTATGTCGGGCGTCAACAACGTCGCGCTTTGGACCGGTAAACAGGCCAGCCCCTATGTCCCGTTCGTGAACATTGCACCGATTGTGGCGGGAACCAATGGCATCTCGCCGATTTTCCTAACCACGGTCGGCGTGACCGGCGGTATCGGTATTGATCTCAAAAACTGGGTCAAGAAAGTCGATTCAGAAGGTAATCCGATCCTGAACAACGACGAAAGCCCTGTTCTTGAACAGAAGTACTCGGTTGAAACCGGAACGGTGCTGACGATCAACACCAAAGACAAAAAACTGTACGATGCGGCAGGTGAAAAAGAACTGGTCGATGTCGCCTCGGCGTTCACGCCGCAGAAGCTTGAATTCATCAAGGCCGGAGGGTCGTACGCGATCGTGTTCGGAAAGAAACTTCAGGCGTTTGCAGCGGAAACACTCGGGATCGAGCTGAAATCCGCCTTTGCACCGTCTCGCCAGATTTCGCATGAAGGTCAGGGTTTGACGGCGGTTGAGAAAATTTTCAACAAAAACGCTGTCGGAGTTGCTGCGGATACTGTTTTGCACGCTGGTTCAGATGTTCGGGTCAAAGTGAACATCGTCGGATCGCAGGATACGACAGGTTTGATGACCGCGCAGGAGCTGGAGTCGATGGCGGCGACAGTGATCGCTCCGACCGTGGATGGTGCGTACCAGTCAGGTTGCCATACGGCCTCGGTCTGGGACAAGAAAGCGCAGGCCAATATCCCGAAGCTGATGGCCTTCATGAATAATTTCGGCCTGATCACTGCGCGCGACCCAAAGGGGGTCTATCACGCTATGACCGACGTCATCCATAAGGTGCTTAATGACATTACCGTCGATGACTGGGCCATTATCATCGGGGGTGACTCGCATACGCGAATGTCGAAAGGCGTAGCCTTTGGCGCGGATTCGGGCACTGTTGCGCTGGCTTTGGCGACAGGAGAGGCCACCATGCCTATTCCCGAGTCGGTGAAGGTGACGTTCAAAGGCCGGATGGCCGATCATATGGATTTTCGTGATGTGGTTCATGCCACGCAGGCGCAAATGCTGCGGAAGTTCGGCGACAACGTGTTTCAGGGGCGCATTATCGAAGTGCATATCGGCACTCTGCTTGCCGATCAGGCCTTTACGTTTACCGACTGGTCTGCGGAAATGAAGGCCAAAGCTTCGATCTGTATCTCGGAAGATGATACGTTGATCGAGTCTCTGGAGATCGCAAAAAGCCGTATCCAGATCATGATCGACAAAGGGATGGAGAATGAGGCGCAGACCCTGCATGGTCTGATTGCAAGTGCCGACAAACGGATCGCCCAGATCAGATCGGGTGAGGTTCCGGCGCTGAAACCAGATGAAAACGCCGAGTACTTCGCGGAACTGGTGGTGGATCTGGATGAGATCAACGAACCGATGATCGCGGATCCTGATGTAAACAACGCCGATGTTTCAAAGCGGTATACTCACGATACGATCCGACCGGTCTCTTACTACAACGGGGAAAAGAAGGTCGACCTGGGCTTTGTTGGCTCGTGCATGGTGCACAAAGGGGATCTGATCATTGTATCCCAGATGCTCAAGAACCTTGAAAAGAAAGACGGCAAAGTCACGTTCAAGGCGCCGCTGGTCGTGGCGGCCCCGACCTATAACATCGTGGATGAATTGAAGGATGAAGGTGAGTGGGCCACGCTGCAGGAGTATTCGGGTTTCGAATTCGATGATCTGTTTCCGAAAACGTCGGCCCGCACCGCCTATGAGAACACACTTTACCTTGAACGTCCCGGCTGCAACCTGTGTATGGGCAATCAGGAGAAGGCTGAAAAAGGGGACACCGTTCTTGCGACATCAACGCGCTTGTTCCAGGGACGCGTTGTTGAGGATTCTGAGGACAAGAAAGGTGAATCGCTTTTGGCCTCGACGCCTGTGGTGGTTCTGTCTGCAATTCTGGGACGCACGCCCAGCATTGAGGAATACAAGGATGCGGTCGAGGGCATCGATCTGACCCGCTTCGCACCGCCGTTGGCGAAACCGGCGACTTCGAACTCTGTGCATTTCTGACCGGGTCAAACGCCCGGAGCGGAAACAACTAAACAGGGGCCCGAGCCTTGGCGCGGGCCCTGAACGATCGAATAGGTCACACGATCCGCGCCGTTGGCGCATATCTTTATAGTTGCAGCGCTTATCTGGCTTTCGCCCCACACCTCTTTCGGTTCGCAAGCCCGACTTTCGGTCCCTCACCGTTCATAAAAATGCTTTGTTTTTAGAGTGTAAGCTTAGTGTTCGCGTCTTTGGCGGAGGCTCTCAATGACCGATGAGAGGGTCGCCCGGTACGGGAAATAGCCCACATAACTTGACGGTGCGGCGACGCCGACAAGCTCTCGCGATATCAAGCGAAGCTAACACTTACGTGAATTTTCGGCGTTGCAGCAAAGTAATCTTTGCGCTGCAGAGCGTCTCAATCCAATACTGCATCAGCTGTGTTCATCTTGCGGGGTTTTCATGCGCGTCAGCGTCGGCATCGCTGTTTCCATGCTGGTCGCCCTGTCTATCGGGGTTTCGACCTTCATCGTGCATTCCTTGTGGTGGACGACGGCGCGCGACAACAGCCGGATGCTGGCGGCTGAAATAAACAGTCAGATTGCCAATACTGTCCGTATCGAGGTTGGATTGACCCTTCGATCGGCCGAGGCTGCATGGGCGGCCGTGCGCACGATCTTTGTTCAGAACGTCATCGGCACGCGACAGGCCGACAAGCGCGAATTTGTTTTTCTGTCGCAGCTGCAGGCACAACCAAACATATCCTGGATTTTCTTTGGCTGGCCTGATGGCAACTTCTTTGCCTCGCATCGGCTCGGAGATGGCGGGCTCGAGATGATCGAGATCGACAAGAACATCCGTGACCGAATGCTGCGGAAGGATCGCTACATCTTCATACCGGGCGACATTCAGTTCGAAGAACGCAGTTTTTCCGAGACAACCTATGACCCGCGCGAGCATGCGTGGTACGGGAACTTCGTGAATCTGAGCTCGCAGGGCTGGATCGAAGCGCATGGCCTTCCGGGCAGCGACAAGACCGTCTACGCTTTTGCCGGGCCGGTCGATGTGAACCGCAGGCGGCAGGGCGTTCTGGCCGTCGCGATCGAGACCGACCGCCTTTCGCGTTTCCTGGCGACGCTTCATCCCGGTGAATTTGGTGCGGCCTTTATCCTTGATGCTGACGGCAAGGTCATAGCCATTCCGGATGCAGAGGCCGACGAAACCACGCCTGCACGCATGGGCGAGGGCGAGCTATACGAGGTTGCGATGATCTCGGGCGAGAAGCTGTTGGGCGATCCGGCAGGCAACACGCCTGGCAGTCAGACAACGCGCGTTGTCATTGACGGAGTTCCTTATGCGGTGGCGTTGACGCCCCTTGGATTTTACGGATGGCGCGTCGCAACCGTCATACCGGAATCCGCCTTTTTGTCAGGCATCGACAAGACACTGATCAACCTGATTTACATCTTGATTGGCGTTGTGGTGGCTGCAACCGGTCTGGCGATCTGGCTCGTACGCCGTGTGGTCGCGAACCCGCTGGCGCGCATCGCCGAAGACCTGAGCAAGATTGAACGGTTCGATGTCGAGCGTATTTCGCGCAGGCCGTCCCGGCTCTCTGAACTGGCAAATCTGTCTGCGGCGACAGCCAGCATGGCGGCGGGCCTGTCTGCGTTCCGCAAGTATGTTCCGACCGATCTTGTGCGAATGCTGGTGGCAGAGGGGATCAAGACCGAGCCCGGCGGTGATATCAAACCGATCTCGGTCCTGTTCTGTGACGTGACTGGCTTTACCGGGCTGTCCGAAAAGCTTGGGCCTCAGATCGTCCAGTTGATGGAGCCTTTTTTTAGCGCGGCTTCGGCGGCTATCGCGCGTCATGATGGGACCATCGATAAGTTCATGGGTGATGCCGTGATGGCGTTCTGGGGGGCGCCGCGCAAAGACGATTACCACGCCCAGAATGCCTGCCGCGCGGCGCTTGATCTCGTCGCCGCTGTCGAAGCTGCGGGCATCGAAGATGAGGCTGGGAATCCTCTGCGCGTTCGGATCGGGTTGAACAGCGGTGAAGCGCTGGTGGGTAACATCGGGTCCGAGCAACGATTGAACTATACAGCGATCGGCGACGTGGTGAACGTGGCCAGCCGCCTGGAAGTCACGAACAAGGACTATGGCACGCTGATTTTGATCGGACCCGAAACCCGGCAAGAAGCAGGCGACAGCATTATCGTGCGCGAGCTCGATACGCTTACGGTCTTCGGGCGCAGCGAAGAGCTGGTGGTTTATGAACTGATCGCCATGGCGGACGATTCTGAGTCTGCACCGGCGTGGATTACCGCGTATGAACAGGGCCTTGCGCACTACAGGGCGCGGCGCTTTGCTGACGCGGCGATCGCGTTTGATACCGCGGACCGCATGCGCGGGGGAGATCCCGCGTCCGTTACGATGCGTGCCCGTGCGCGGGCCTTGATCGATAGCCCACCACCGCTGGATTGGCGGGCGGTGACCAATACCGACAAGAAATAAGTCATTGCCTTATCTCAGCACTGGCACCGATCTGAGGCGACGCTTGGCAAATTCGATGAAGGCGCGGGTTTTGGCGGGAGCACGCCTGCCCTCGACATGCACAAGATGCACGGGCAGGGGGGCGGGTTCGAATGCTTCCAGCACGGCGCGCAGCCTTCCTGCCTCAAGGTCCGGTCCGATCTGGTAAGACAATACCCGGCACAAGCCCCACCCCTGCCGCGCTACCGAGATCGCCGCCGCCACACTGCTGACCATCAGGCGCGGTTTGACCCTTACCGTCTCTTGCAGGTCCGGGCCGAACCGCCAGTCGGTCACCGGGCTGACCCCCGCAGCCGAGACGATCTGGTGCGCTTGCAGATCGGTCGGGGTTTCCGGCAGACCATGCATTTCAAAATAGGACGGTGCGCCGCAAATCACGCGACGGACATGCCCGACCCGAACGGCGGTCAGGCCCGAGGGCGGAAGCTCACCAATCCGTACCGCCAGATCGATACCTTCCTCGACCAGATCAACAACGCGGTCGAGCATTAAGACATCTGCGGTCATGCCGGGATGTTGATCCAGAAAATCAGTCAGAATGGGGGCGACATGAATGCGCCCGAATTCGTTGGGGCAGGTAATGCGCAACTGACCGACGGGATTCGAAGCGGCCCCGCGCGCGGCGTCATCTGCCGATTGCAACAGCGCCAGGATGTGTCGCGCATCCTCCAGATAAGCCTGACCGACTTCGGTCAAACGCACGCGGCGAGTCGTGCGGGTGAATAGACGCGCGCCCAACCGTTCTTCCAGCGCGTTCACACCGCGTGTCGCAGAAGGAGCGCTTAGGCCCAGCTTACGTGCGCCGCCTGCAAAGCTCTCGGCTTCGGCGACGGCAATGAAGACTTCCAGAGTCTGGAGGCGATCCACTATTATCGAAACCCAAAATAATAACTTTCGAAAAGAGTATATTCCTTTGTGGTGCGGGGCAAAATAGCTATTCGTCAACAGCTGCATCGCGAAGTGGAATGAAGCATGAGCATTGAGGCGCAACGCCAACCGGTCCCACCGTTCACCGAGGAAACCGCCAAGTTGAAGGTTCGACTGGCAGAGGATGGCTGGAATGGGCGTGATCCGGCCAAGGTGGCGTTGGCTTATACGCCGGATACGCAGTGGCGCAACCGCGCGGAGTTTCCCAACGGGCGGGATCAGGTCCGACAATTCCTAACCCGTAAGTGGAACAAAGAACTGGACTATTGCCTGATCAAAGAGCTTTGGGCCTTTTCCGGCAACCGTATCGCGGTGCGCTATGCCTATGAATACCACGATGACAGCGGCAACTGGTTCCGGGCCTACGGTAACGAGAACTGGGAGTTTGATGCCGATGGCTATATGGCCAAGCGTTATGCCTCGATCAACGAGCTTCCGATTTCCGAAAAGGACCGAAAATTCCGCTGGCCTCTGGGGCGTCGCCCGGACGATCACCCGGGTCTCAGTGACCTTGGACTGTAACCTGAATTGGATAATCGCATGACACCGATCAAACTCTATCGCAATCCGAAATCCGGCCATTGCCACCGGGTCGAACTGATGCTGGCGCTGTTGGGCCTGCCGTATGAAACCATCGACCTGGACATGGCCAATGGCGCGCACAAGGCACCGGACTATCTGGCGATCAGCCCTTTTGGCCTGGTACCGGCAATTGATGACGATGGCTATACACTGGCCGATTCCAACGCGATCCTTGTGTATCTTGTTCAGACCTATGCCAAGGATAAGGATTGGATGCCCGCCGACCCCAAAACCGCCGCCGAGGTGCAGCGCTGGCTGACTGTGGCTGCGGATAATGTATATTCCGGCCCCTGCGCGGCGCGCCTGGTCAAAGTGTTCGGCGCTCCGCTGGACCATGAGGCAGCCGTGGCGAAGGCGCATGCTCTGTTTCAGGTGATGGAGGCACATCTGGCAAGCCGTGATTGGTTGGCGGCCCCGACGGTCACGATCGCAGATGTGGCGGGCTACAGCTATATCGCGCATGCCCCGGAAGGCGGCGTTGATCTGGCGCCATACCCCAACATCCGCAACTGGCTGGCTCGGATCGAAGCGTTGCCAGGTTTTGTCGGGATGGCGACCTCTCCGATCCCCGAACTCGCCTGAGCCAAAAGCCAAGGCGTCGGGGCTGAGATGTGCGCCATGAGGATCGGTGACATGGATCAGAACTCCACAAATACCCCCTTTCATGCGGGTGAACGTGCTGCGCAGCAGCGTGCGGGTGTCGGCGATATCTCAAGCTGGGCAGGCGGCTTCATCCGGGATTTCATGCCCGCGCAGCATCGGGACTTCTATGCGTCGCTCCCGTTTCTGGTCTTGTCTGGCCGGGACATGACGGGTTCGACCTGGGTGACTTTGATCGACGGTCCCGACGGCTTCGTTCAGTCACCCGACCCGCAGCGCCTGGTAATCGAGACCGCTGCGCATGTTCAGGACCCATTGTTCAGCGCCTTCGCGGCGGGCACGGATATCGGCCTTATCGGGATTGAGCTTGCGACCCGCCGCCGCAACCGGCTCAGCGGTCGCTTGCGACGCATGGGACAGGGTTACCAGATCGATGTGCGGCAGACCTTTGGGAATTGCCCGCAATATATTCACGAACGTGTCTGGCAGCGGGTTGCGGCCACACCCGGCCAAGCGTGGCATTCGACGGAGTTGGAGCCCGATCAGATCGCCCTGATCGCCCGGTCCGAGACCATGTTCATCGGGTCCGGGCATCAGCTGGGGGGCGATGAGCCGTCGCGCGGTTTCGACGCATCGCATCGCGGCGGTGCACCCGGATTTGTTCAGGTCAAAGACCCGCGTCATCTGAGGATACCGGACTACGCAGGCAATAACTTCTTCAACACTATTGGAAATCTGATCGCTGATCCTCGGATCGGGCTTGTATTCGTCGATTTTGAAACCGGCGGTCTTTTGCATATCTCCGGTCGCGCCAGCATCGATTGGACGCCGGCCGATACCGATGACGATGATGCGTGGCGCATGATTGACGTCACGGTCGAGGCAGTGATCGAGCGTCCGCAAGCGCTTGCTTTGCGCTGGCTCAAGCAGAGCTCCAGCCGCAGGTTCACTCTTTCTCGCCGGGTACCCGAGGCGCGCGGTATCACGTCTTTCTACTTTCACCCGTCCGACGGCGCGCCGGTCTGGCCGTTCACCGCAGGGCAGCATTTGCCGATCTCGGTCAACATCGCCGGTCAGGCTGGGGCGGTGCAGCGCAGTTACTCGCTTTCGGGTGATCCGGGCGCGGCAGACAGCTACCGGCTGACGATCAAACGCGAGGCGCAGGGTCTGGTCTCGCGGTTTCTGCATGACGAGTTGGCGGACGGGGCAGAGATCAGCGCATCCAAACCGTCAGGAGACTTCACTCTGCCAGAAGGTGAAAGACCTTTGGTGCTGGTGAGCGCAGGCGTCGGCGTGACGCCGATGATCGCTATGCTGCGCGGCGCTTTGGCGAAAGGCGGCAAACGCCCGCTATGGTTTGTCCATGGTGCCAGAAACTCTGCTGAACATGCCTTGCGCGAAGAAATTGTAACGCTTGTCAGGCAACTCCCGGATGCGCGCGCAAAGATCTTTTACAGCCAGCCCGCTGCGACCGATATCCTAGGCTCTGACTATCAGGTGCACGGGCGGATCACGCCGCAGGCGCTGCTGGACCTGGATGCCGGGTCCGACGCGCTCTATCTGCTTTGCGGACCGGGTCCGTTCCTGTCAGACATCCGAACGGGTCTTGAGAGGTCGGGTGTTCCCGCCCAGAACATCTTGTTCGAGGTCTTTGGCCCGGTCGCGCAAACACCCACCGATCCCAACTAGGCTTTCAGTCGTTGTGTCATCTCGAGTTTTTTGCGCAGCGGACTGCTGTTTTTTATGATCACCGCTTCGACTTTTCCGGCAAGCCCGCTGATCGTGATGCCGCCGGTTTGGCCCAGCATGTTCGGTATCCCCAGCCCGCATAATTCGTGCACATATCTGGAATAGACGATAGCCGCCTCCGAGCTGCGCGTCACGGTTTCGAGCGCGTCGGCGATCAGCGAAACAGGCCCGATTGCTGTGACTGGGCTGGGTGCCGTCTGATCCGCACTTTTGCCCACCCGCCCGATTACTGCACGGCCAGAGTGGATACCGATGCCGACCTTCAGGGGCGCTGAAAGGCGCTGCGGCAGGTTGCCTTCGGTGCTTTCAACCAACTCCTGACACCGCGCAGCGGCATAGAGCGCGGACCGTGCGGCGTCGGCCTTGTGGGTCTCTAGCCCGAAGATAGCAGTCAGGCCATCATTGGTGAACTTGTCGATATGCCCATTCTGTGCCTCGATCTGTTCGACCATCAGATCCAGTATTTGGTTTAGAACGAAGATCACATCATAGGGCAGGGTCTTGTCGACAAAAGGTCGGAATTCTTTGATCTTGAGCTGCAGCACGGTCACTTCGCGTTCGATCCCCCATCCGAACGGGTCCGATTGCAGCGGGGTCGAAGCCGCGCGTTGGGGCTGGATGATCGGTCGAATGCTGACATCCCCTGTACGCGCGCCTGACATGCCAGACGCATATCCGGCTCGGCACTGATCTTGTCCAACAGCTTGCGTTCGGCGGGTCCGACGGGGCTCAGGCTATCCTGGTCGGACATCACCAGAACTCTGCAGGTTGAACATCGCGCGCGCCCACCGCAGACGGACATATGAGTTATCCGATTGTCCCGGCTGACATCCAGCAACGTCTTGCCCGGCGCTGTATCGACGACAAGCCCGTTACCATAGTTGACCCGTACACGACGGCGAAAGCCCTGGGCGACGATCAGGGCGACGAAGAACAGCAGCAGACCGCTCAGGATCAAAGCGACCCAACCTTGTGCGACCGCCTGATATTCGGAAACCGCCTGCCGGACCTCGGCCACGCGCAAAGCCATGTCCACGGTTTCGGCCCCGTCGGGATTCAGGCTGAGCCTTAACAGTTCCCGTTTGGCGGCGGTCATCCAGCCTGCCATGGCAATGATCGGTACGGCGATGGCGACAGGCAGCAGGATCAGCAAACCGTTTTTGTACCACGACTTGGGGCGCAACCAGAAATGGATACCGATGAGACCGTGGACCCAGACCAGCAACATAAGCGCATTCTGTTTAACTGCCGAGCCGGGCCAAAGCAGCGATAGCTCTTGCAGATAGCTAACGGGAATGCCGGTCGCCAACTCGGACCCGCGCGTGACAATGATATGGCTGACCAGCCAATAGGGAATGGCCAGTCCCAGCGCGATCTGGAACCAGCGCCAGAAGGGCATTTTAAGGCTGCGAATGCTCAGGATACTCAGGGCGCCCAGCAGGATGTGAACCGCGAAAGACCCGTAAAGAAGGGCCGTGCCAGGCACAGAGCCCCAGATCGCGGACATTACCGCCAGCATACCATCCATCCAGCCCAGCGATACCAGCCCGAGCCCGTGATTGATGAAATGCCCCGTTGCGTAGATAAGCAAAACCAAACCCGACCACAGCCGTGCCTGCTGCGCGATGGTCCCGCTGCCATTGGCTTTGATATTTCTGCGATTGATAGCCATCTGCCACGCCCGTCCTCTCGTTTGGCGGCTTTTGCCACCCTGTCCGAGGTAAACACGAGGCACGACAGATGTATTCTGGCCGGGCGCTCCTATCGGTTCACGTTCCGGTGTAGTCGCTGCAGCAAACGCCGCCGTTCAGGTCGGATCGTCGCCCGGCTTGGGATCGCGGTAGCGGTTGAGATCCAGAACGCCGGCTTGGACCGGGTCCTGACGGATCAGCGCATCCTGTACCAGATCGCTCAGCGCCCAGAACTCGGGGCTTGTGCGGCGGACACCATGGGTCGCAACCAACTGCAGCCAATCGGTATCCGAGGTGACCGACCGCAGGGTTTCAACAAAAAGCTCGATCTGGTCGGGTTCGACTCTGAAAAAGAAGTTTGGATAACTGCTGATAAGACCGGGCAGGATGGTCAGCCGATCAGATTGCGGATCGCGGCGCCCGGCCTCGTCAAACAAAAAGGCGATATTGTCATGCGCTTTGTCGTGGGTCAGGGTATAGACTGTTGGCGCACCAGTGTCGTCCTTCGTGATCAGAACTGACAGATCGGGCAGGAACGTTACCCAACCTCCGGTCTGATCGGTCAGCGCGCGTAACTGTCGCGCCACCCCCGAGAGTTCCGCAGACGCGTCACAAGCAGGTTCGCCACATCTGTTGAACGGGTCTGTCAGCGGCCAGAGGCCGGCACCGCGCTCTAGCAGTTTCAGCAGAAATTCACGCTTGGGCGACTCGGTCTGGAACGTCACGCCGCTGGGAGTGGCGCTGTCGACATGGCGTCGGTGCCAATAGGTGTGTATCTCGCTTAGGACACCTTTGTACCAGCTTTGATGCATCGGCGAGCGCACGTCCTTGGGCATGAAACTCAGGAAAGTGTCCTCGCTCTCCATGCGCAGTTCATCCATATAGATCCGCGTCGTAAGCTGATGCTCGATACGGCCAAAAACATCGTACCCGGCCACGAGGTTGTAATAGATCCGTTCAAAGATCGGATAGTCGATCACCCAGGCAGTTTCGGGAATGGTGCCGTGAAAACCGGTCATCGCGGAAGCGTTGTCGAAATGGCGAAATACAGTGATCAGGGCGTTGGGGTTGGTGCCATCGCCGTCCCAGATCGCGTCATATCCAAATCCGGCCTTGTGTGCCGGGCTTTGGCTGTATCGCTCATCGCGAAACTTCAGATACTGCACCTGATTTTTGTGCGAAAACCCCTGTAGCTGTTGCAGAGTTCCGTTTTCGCTGCCCGAAACGGGCAGTTCCAGGGTTACAGCGGCATCGCGCAGATAGCTGGGATCGGTGATCGACAGGTCCGCGTCAGGGGTCAGAAAGCTGACCCAGAACCGGTCTTCGATCACGTCCACCGCAGTTTCGCCGTGACAGACCGGCCCGCGAATGAAGCTGCGTACAAAAAACAGCGCATCATCCAGCAGGAATTGATAGCGACTGCGCGGCGGGATGGCCGCGAAGGTCGTAAACGGGTTCCCACCCGCACTTGCGCCATATGAGGGCAAATCCGCGACGGTCCAGTCGGGTGCCAGAAACAGGCCTTGCAAACGCTCCATCCGTGCAGGGCTGAGCGGATAGACCAGGTGTTCTTTGTGCACAATCGTTTCCGTTACCGGCTGAAGCCGATAGTAGAAAGGTGTATCGCCGGGATCATCAAAGGGGCGGCGTGTCGCGATCACCTCGATTGCGGTTCCGCTGGGTGTCCGAGAGCGGACCAGTTGAAAAAACCGTTTTGGCGCATCCCCGTCAAAATGCAGCCGCGCCAGGAAGAGGTGTTCATAGATATATCGGCTGGCCAACTTTGAGCGCGGGTCCGGAGCGTTCAAGAACGCCTCCCATGCGGTGATCTGCTCGCCGATTTCTTCAGGCATATCCATCGGGACGAAGGGTGCAGGTGCACCGGCGCGGGCCCAAGCGGTCAGGCGGGCATATTCGCTGTCGCTCAGGGGCGCTGCGGCATAGGGCATCCCGGCCAACGGGTTGGCCTTGGCAAAGTCTTCGAAGGTTTCCGGCGTTGGGCAGGCAAGTGGCCGATCCAGCGCAAGACCAAGTTCTGCCGGGATGGGTTCGTTTGTTGGCAGGGGTTTCTTGCGACCGAGTTCAAGATATTGCTGCAGCAATTCGGGTGTAACCGGATGAAAGCCCAGGCTGCGCCATTCCGGGATGGTTTGCGCATCTACCCCCAATCGCGTGGGTTGTGCATCAGAAAGACGGTCGGAATGATAAACGGCCTGCTTGCTGCCCCCGCGCAAAAGGCCATCGGGCGATGTCAACTTAAGCTGGCAGGGCGCGTCGTAACAACTGTGACAGACCACGCAGCGACGATCCAGAATACTGCGGATATCGGACCAGTTCTCGGGCACCTGCGCGCGCCTGTGTGAAGAGACTAGGCCAGAGCATGACGCCCAGGATCAGGGCAAGCAGCCTGGACGCGATGCGCCCGATTTGGGGGGCACAATTCACGCCAGCCGGCGCTGCCATCATATGACCGGGCGCGAGTCGGTTGCGCGTCTGCAGGTTTCGGGGCTAAGGGAGGGAACCGGTTTGGTCGCGATACCACATCAGGCCTCATTTCAAACAGACACTTGCCGAAACAGGTTAGCCCAGTGCCGCAGCGCCAGAAAAGTAAAAACCACAAAACCGCGCTGTCCCTGCAAGAGAGGAACCGCCGCAAAAGGGTGCGCAATCGCATCCTGATTTTGCTGTCCCCTGTGATCCTGCTGCTCTCGCCGATTCTGGTGCCGATCTATCTGATCGTGCGCAAGCGCAGAAAGGCCTCGGCCCATGGCCCTGTTGGGCGGATGGGGGCACTTGCGGGCAGTCTTTCCTCGGTGAGCCCGTCACCGCCGGACCCAGAAGAGGAAGCCCGCCTTGATGCAATGCCGGATCGGTTCGCGCTGTGTCGCGTGATCGGGAACGACCTGGTTCCTCGGCATACCGCTGGCCAGTCTCTACAGAATGTCCGCTTCATTCTTGAACACGAGCCCGATCTTTCGGACTGTACCAAGCTGTGGATCTTGAACCGAATTGTTGACCCCGAAAACGAAGCGGCACTGATTGCTCTGCTGGATGAGCACAAGCAACTTTACAGGCGCATCCCCTTCGACCCGGCCGAGCTTCAGGCAATCGGATATGATTTCACACCGTTCGAAGATCCACTGATCTTTGCGGACGGGTCGATGGACGATCTGGATGACGATACGCGGGGGAAGCTGGTCACGCAGGCACACCGTGCTCGCAACAACTATGTCATGAACAACAATGGCGCACGCAATGCGGCGCTGGCCTTCTGCCTAGAGCATGCCAAATGGGCGCTGCCGTTTGACGGGAATTGCTATTTTACCAAAAGTGCATGGGATGCGGTGCGCACTGACATCATCTCGCAGCGCGATAAGCGGTACTTCAGCGTGCCGATGGCGCGGATGCAAAACAACGATGATCTGCTTGCAGATGCGGTCAAACCAGAAGCGAACGAAGAACCTCAGCTGGCGTTTCGCTGCGATGCGCCTTTGCGGTTCGACGCGGCTCATCCGTATGGACGTCGGCCCAAGGTCGAACTGTTTCTGCATCTCGGCATTCCCGGTCCCTGGCAGGATTGGCCGGTCGAGAATTTCGATCTGCCACCCCGCAAGGTCAGCCCGGAAGGGCATCGCGTGGGGACTGCCGGATGGGTGGCCCGGTTGTTCTCGGGGCAGGCCAAGCTTGAGCAGACGGGGATGAAGACGCTCAAAAACCGGGGATTGGCCCGGAACGAAGCGATTTGCGCCACCTTGGATATGCTGGAAACCCGCCAGATGGCGGATATTGCCGAAGGTGACGCGCCGGTATTCTTTGATGCGGCTCGGATCGGTGCACTTGTCGGGTCTGACGGAGATGCCGATCTGATCGCTGTCACGACAGCAGCTGACGATGCCCTGACACGCGGTCCGTTCTCGGTTACCGATAAACCTGAACCCGGACCCAGCGGCGATAAGCACGACTATTACCATCCTTCTCCGTACTGGTGGCCGGACCCGAAGAAGAAAGATGGCCGGCCTTACGTGTTCCGCGATGGGCAGCGCGTGCCGGGCACAGAGCTTTACGAAGAGGAAAGCCATCGCTTTGACCGGACCAGATTGCAGAGGCTTTTCGACGATACGACCGCGCTGGCTTTGGCCGCTAGGCTGACTGGTGACAAGCAGTATGGTGAACACGGCAGACGTTTGGTGCAAACCTGGTTCATCAACCCCGAAACACGCATGAACCCCAACCTTGATTATGCGCAGGTGCGGCTTGGGCACAAAGGCGACAAGGGTCTGGCGCACGGGTTGATTGAAACTAAGGATTTCTACTATTTCCTCGACGCGGTGCGGATGTTGGAGGATGCCGGTCTGACCCAGGGTATTCGCGAGTGGTGCACCGAATTCGTTGCGTGGCTGACCGATAGCACGCAGGGAAAAGGCGAACGGCGGGCCAAGAACAATCATGGCACCTGCTATGATTTGCAAGCAGCGTCGCTGGTCGCGTTTCTTGGCGATAAATCTGCCCTGCAGCGGATCAATCTGCGGGCTCAGGCGCGGCTTCTGGGCAGCATCACCGAAGACGGCGAACAGCCGCACGAAATGACCCGCACGCTGACCCAGCATTATTGCGCGTTCAACCTGCAAAGCTGGATTAACCTGTTCAACCTGCTCGAAGGCACTGGCCTCCAGCCCTGGAGCAGCGATGCCGCGGACCGGCTGATCGTCGCCATGCGCCGTTTGCTGAAAGACTCGGTCGCGGGTTGGGAACACGAACAGATCGAACCGTTCGAGGCCGCGCGTCTGGTCCCGATCGACGTCACGCTGCGTCAGAAGACCGGGCAGGGGTTCCTGCAATCGACCGAAGCCCCCGCCTGTTTTTACCCCCATGACGGCATACCGCCCTTCTGGCGTTTGGCGCGCGGCTACGGCGGCGCGCTCTGATCACATTCGGGTGTTGCAACTCGGAAAATGATCTGGATGATGCGGTGGCATGAGGACCGGAAACTCCGGCCAGCCGCAGTCTGATGCGGTCACAACAATAATGGGGAGAGACTTATGTCATTCAAAACTCTGATGCTTGCCGCCAGCGCCACGGCGATGATTGCGGCGGGCGCTTCGGCGGAAACGCTGCGATGGGCCCGCGCTGGTGACGCGCTGACGCTGGACCCGCATGCGCAGAACGAAGGCCCGACCTCGGCCATGGCGCACCAGATCATGGAAACGCTGGTGATGCGCGACCATTCCGGCGCGCTGGTGCCGTCGCTTGCGACCGAGTGGGCACCGTCCGAAGACAACCCGAATGTCTGGGTGTTCAAGCTGCGCGAAGGCGTGACCTTCCATGATGGGGCCGAATTCGACAGCGAAGACGTTGTATTCTCGCTGAACCGCGCGATGACGCCGGATTCGGACTACAAGGAACTGCTGGCTTCGGTCAAAGAAGTGCGCGCACCCGACAAGTTCACCGTCGAGATCGAAACCGACGGCCCGAACCCGATCATGCCCAACAACCTGACCAATATGTTCATGATGGACAAGGGCTGGGCCGAGGCGAACAACGCCGTGAAGGTGCAGGACTATGAGGGCGGCGAGGACACGTTCGCGGCCAAGAACGCCAATGGCACCGGACCCTACAAGCTGGTCAGCCGCGAGCCGGACGTGAAAACGGTTCTGACTGCCTATGACGGCTATTGGGGCAAGGATGAATTCCCGCTGCAGGTGACCGAGATCGTCTATACCCCGATCCAGAACGCCGCGACCCGCGTTGCCGCGCTGCTGTCGGGTGAGGTCGATTTCATTCAGGACGTGCCCGTGCAGGACCTTGAGCGCGTGGCCAGCACCGATGGTCTGGACGTGCGCACTGCGCCGCAGAACCGGGTGATCTTCTTTGGCATGAACGTGGGCGACGCCGATCTGGGCTCGGACAGCGTTGATGGTGCCAATCCGCTGGCGGATGTGCGTGTGCGTCAGGCGATGTCCAAGGCGATCAACCGCGATGCGATCAAGCAGGTCGTGATGCGCGGTCAGTCAGCCCCGGCAGGCATGATCTCGCCGCCCTTCGTGAACGGCTGGGATGAGGCGATGGATGCGTCCTCGACCACCGATATCGAAGGTGCCAAGGCCCTGATGGCCGAAGCGGGATATCCCGATGGCTTCTCGCTGACTCTGAACTGCCCGAACGACCGCTACATCAACGATGAAGCGATCTGTCAGGCCGCCGTGGGTATGCTGGCGCAGATCGGCGTGACCGTTAATCTGGATGCCAAACCCAAGGCGCAGCACTTCCCGCTGATCAACAACCTTGAGACCGATTTCTACATGCTGGGCTGGGGTGTTCCGACTTATGACTCGGAATACATCTTCAACTTCCTGGTCCATTCGAAGGGCGAGAAATACGGCTCGTGGAACGGCACACGCTATTCCAACCCAGAGCTGGACGCCAAGATCGTGGCGCTGGCCTCGGAAACCGATCTGCCCGCGCGCGATCAGCAGATCGGTGAAATCTGGCAGGTGGTTCAGGACGAACAGCTTTATATCCCGATCCACCATCAGGTGCTGAACTGGGGTATGAAATCGGGCGTCGGCACCATCGTCGAACCCGAAGATTCGCCGAAGATCAAATACTTCGAGATGAACTAAGCCATCCTTACGGATGCAGGGCAGGGCGCGGTTTCGCGCCCTGTTTTCGTTTTCGTCACCGGTAACGGGCGCGTGATCTCATCGTGAGAATTCCTTTACGCGGCGGCCAAAACATCCCAAGCTCTGACCCATAAACAGGGAGATATCGCCATGATCCTCAGGAACAGCGCCATTGGCCTGACCATGCTGCTGGCCAGCACCGCGCAGGCCGCCGAGTTCAAATGGGCCTCGACCACCGATCCGCAGACAATGGACCCGCATGCGGTCAACTCGGCCCCGGTTCTGGGGTTTCTCAACAATGTCTACGAAGGGCTGGTGCGCCGCGGCAAGGACATGACGGTCGAGCCTGCGCTGGCTGTCAGTTGGGAACCGATCGGCGACGGAGAGGGTTGGCGGTTCAAGCTGCGCGAGGGCGTCACCTTCCACGATGGCAGCAGCTTTGACGCCAACGATGTGCTGTTCAGCTATCAACGCGCCTCGGGCGAGGCTGCGGACACCCGCAGCTGGTTTGCGCCGGTCAGCGATGTGATTGTGGTCGATGACTATACCGTCGATATCATGACCACTGCGCCCAACCCGCTGTTCCCATCCTCGATTGCCAACTGGATGATCATGGATCAGGGCTGGACGGAGGCCAATGATGCTGTGGTGCCCGATAAGGAAACTGGCAACTACGCCACGATCAACGCCAACGGCACCGGCGCGTTCAAGGTGACTGAACGCGAACCGGGTCTGAAAACCGTGCTGGAGCCGCATGAGGGCTGGTGGGGCGAGGCCGAACACAACATCACCCGTGCCGAGTTCAACCCGATCCAGAACCCCGCCACCGCCGTTGCGGCGCTGTTGTCGGGCGATGTGGACATGATCAACCCGGTGCCTATTCAGGACGTGGCGCGGCTGCAGCAGAGCGCAGATGTGGACGTCATTCAGGGGATCGAGGCGCGCGTGATCATGCTGGGCTTTGATCACGAGGCCGAGGCGCTGAAATACACCGATGACGCGGGCAAGCCGAACCCGTTCCGCGATGTGCGCGTGCGACAGGCCGTCGCCAAAGCGGTCAATGTCGATGCCATTCTGGCCACCATCATGCGCGGCAATGCCGAAGCGGCCTCGCAACTCGTCACCCCGGTGATGAGCGGCTATTCCGAGGCCAACGCGGACCGTCCCGCGTTCGATGTTGATGCCGCCAAGGCGCTACTGGCCGAGGCCGGTTATGCCGACGGCTTCTCGTTCGGGCTGAAATGCCCCAATGACCGTTACCTGAATGATGAGGCAGTGTGTCAGGCGGTTGTCGGTATGCTGGCTCAGATCGGTATCACCGCAGAGCTGGATGCGATGCCGGTGCGCAACTACTGGCCGGAATTGCGTGAAGATAACTACGATATGTACCTGCTGGGCTGGAGCCCCGGCACATTTGACGCCGAACACCCGGTCCGGTTCCTGGTCGCAACTCCGAACGAAGAGAAAAAGCTGGGCAGCTGGAATTTCGGCGGCTACTCGAACCCGCGGGTCGATGAATTGCTGCCGAAGATCCAGTCCGAGCTGGATCAGACCAAACGTCAGGCCATGCTGGATGAGGTGACGCAAATCTATCAGGATGACCATGTCTATGTGCCGATGTATGTGCAGCCTCTGGTCTGGGGAACGCGCAACAATGTCGAGCTGACGCAGCGCCCGGACAACTTCTTCATCCTGCGCTGGGTGACGGTGAACTGAGCCCATGGGCGTCATGATCGCCGGGGTCTACCACGCAGAAGACCCCGCGCCCGACACAAGGCTTGACGGTGAATTCCGGCGTCAGGCCTCGACCATTCGCAACGCGCTGCCGGATGCTCTGGAACCAGGGCGGTTTCATCTTTATGCGGCGTGGAACTGCCCTTGGGCGCATCGCGTGTTGCTGGTTCGCGCGCTCAAGGGGCTGCATGATCTGATGACGGTTGCCTATGCCGAGCCGCGTCGTACCGCCGACGGCTGGGTCTATGCCGACGGCGCGGATGCGGTCTATGGCGCAACGGCGCTGCATCACGCCTATGCACGCGCCACACCGGCCTATACCGGGCGGATCACGGTGCCCTTGCTGTGGGACCGGGTTGAGGATCGGGCGGTCTCCAACGAATCCGCCGATCTGGTACGGATGTTGGGCTCGTTGCCGGGCTATGGCCCCAATCTGGCGCCATCAGACAAGCTGGACGAGATCGACGCGTGGAATGACAAGATTTATGCGCGTCTGAACAACGGTGTCTACCGCGCAGGGTTCGCCCGCACGCAAGAGGCCTATGAGGCCGGGTTCCGCGATGTGTTCGCCACACTGGACGAGATCGAGGCGCATCTGGCCACCAACCGCTACCTCTGTGGTGACACGCTGACCGAGGCCGATCTGCGCCTGTTCCCCACGCTGGCCCGGTTCGATGTGGCCTATCATTATGCCTTCAAATGCAACCTGCGTCGGCTGATCGACTATCCAAACCTCTGGGGTTACGCGCGCGAAATTTACGCGTTGCCCGGCGTGGCCGCGACCGTGAAATTCGACATCTACAAGCAGGGCTATTTCTCACCGTCCGAACTGCGAAATCCGCTGGGGATCGTGCCGCTGGGCCCTGAAATCGATTGGAGCGTGCCGCACCACCGCGACATCTTGACCACCCGGTCGGTTAAAGCATAGAGAGACGCACCAATGGGGAAAATCAATGTTCGCATATATCGTCAGACGGATGTTCCAGTCCGTCATCGTGCTGTTGGTCGTGGGTCTGGTGGCCTTTTCGATGTTCCGCTTTGTCGGCGACCCGATCGACAACATGCTGGGGCAGGAACGCACGCAAGCTGACATCGACCGCCTGCGCACCGAGCTTGGGTTGGATCAGCCCTTTGTGGTGCAATACGCCAAGTTCCTGCAGGGCGCGGTTCAGGGCAATTTCGGGGTCTCTTACCGGCAGGGCCGACCGGTTTCGACAATTCTGGTGGAACGGGCCCCGGCGACGCTGGAACTGGCATTTGTGTCGGGGTTTCTGGCGATCACGATTGGTATTGCCCTTGGCGTCTTTACGGCGATCCGACGACAAGGGATCGCGGCGAATGTGATCATGACGGTGTCCCTGATAGGGGTCTCTCTGCCCACCTTCCTCATAGGGATATTGCTGATCTACATCTTTTCGGTCGAGCTTGATCTGCTGCCCAGCTTCGGGAGGGGCGAGACCGTTATGATTGGCGGCTGGTCCACCGGGTTCCTGACCGCCTCGGGGCTTAAAGCCTTGATATTGCCTGCGATTACGCTGGGTCTGTACCAGATGACACTGATCATGCGGCTTGTGCGGTCCGAGATGCTGGAAGTGTTGCGCGCCGATTATGTCCGCTTTGCCCGCGCCCGAGGGCTGTCGGATCGGGTGATCAATTTCCGCCATGCGCTGAAGAACACTCTGGTGCCGGTGATCACCATCACAGGCCTGCAACTGGGCTCGATCATCGCGTTCGCGATCATCACGGAGACGGTGTTCCAGTGGCCCGGCGTGGGCCTGTTGTTCATCAATGCGATCCAGTTCGTCGATATCCCCGTGATGGCGGCCTATCTGATGCTGATCTCGGTGATGTTCGTGACGATCAACCTGATTGTCGATCTTCTTTACTATGCCATTGACCCGCGTCTGCGTGTCGACGCGAGGGCCACATGACCGATACCCCAAATACTCAAACCCAGTCGCGCATGGCAAAGCTCTGGGACAGCGACTTTGCGTGGTCCTTCCGGCATTCTCCGGTCGCCGTCATAGCCTCGCTGGTTGTGTTCATTCTGGTGCTCGCGGCGATCTTTGCACCGCTGATTGCGCCCTATAACCCGTTTGACCCGGCGACGTTGAACCTGATGAACGGGTTTACACCTCCGGGCACGTCCAACGCGTTCACGCAGGAGACCTTCCTGCTAGGCACAGATGATCAGGGAAGGGATGTGTTTTCGACCATCCTCTATGGTCTGCGCATTTCGTTGTTCGTGGGGGCCGCGGCGGTCCTTCTGGCTCTGATCATCGGGGTTATTCTGGGGCTGGTGGCGGCCTATTTCGGCGGCTGGATCGAGACGCTGATCATGCGCATCGCCGACGTGCAGCTGACCTTTCCGGCCATTCTGGTGGCGATGCTGATCTTCGGGATCGCGAAAGGGATCACCCCACCCGAATACCGGGATGAGATGGCGATTTATGTGCTGATCATCGCCATCGCCCTGTCCGACTGGGTGCAGTTCGCGCGTGTTGTGCGTGGCGCGGCTCTGGTCGAGAAAAACAAGGAATACGTCCAGGCCGCGCGTCTGATCGGGCGTGGGTCCTTCCCGATCATGTTCCGCCATATCCTGCCGAATGTCCTCAGCCCGGTTCTGGTGATCGCCACCATCTCGTTGGCGCTGGCGATCATCGCCGAGGCGACGCTGAGTTTCCTTGGCGTCGGAGCGCCACCAACCCAGCCCTCGCTGGGCACGCTGATCCGCATCGGGCAGGGCTTCCTGTTCTCTGGTGAGTGGTGGATCCTGTTCTTCCCGGCCTGCACGCTGCTGGCCCTTGCCCTGTCGGTCAACCTGCTGGGCGACTGGCTGCGCGATGCGCTGAACCCCAAGCTGCGGTGATTTCATGAGCCTTCTGACGATCAATGACCTGACGGTCGAATTCCCGACCCGCCGCAAGCTGTTCACCGCCGTCGACCATGTGGACCTGTCGGTCGAGCCCGGCGAGATTCACGGTCTGGTGGGTGAATCCGGTGCCGGTAAATCCACCATCGGTGCCGCCATCATGGGTCTGCTGGACCGGCCCGGCCGCATTGCCAGCGGCACCATCAAGCTGAGCGGAGACCAGATCAGCGGTATCGACGCCGAGGCGATGCGAGGGCTGCGCGGCAAAAAGATCTCGATGATCTTTCAGGACCCGCTGACCTCGCTGAACCCGCTGTTCACGGTGCGCGAGCAACTGGTCGAGACCATTCAGGCCCATCTGGGCGGGTCCGAGGCCGAGGCCACCAAACGCGCCCGCGATCTGATCGACCGGGTCGGCATTCCCGACCCGGATACGCGGCTGGACCAATACCCGCACCAGTTCTCGGGCGGGATGCGGCAGAGGGTGGTGATCGCGCTGGCGCTGTGCACCGAACCGGATGTGATCATCGCGGATGAGCCGACGACGGCGCTGGATGTCTCGGTTCAGGCGCAGATTCTGGACCTGATCAAGGAACTGGCGCAGGAACGTCAGGTGGGGGTTATCCTGATCACGCACGACATGGGCGTGATTGCCGACACGACAGACCGCGTGACGGTGATGTATGCGGGCAAGGTGGTCGAAACCGGCACGACCGGGCAGGTGATGGGCCAGCCGCAGCACGAATACACCAAATCCCTGATCGCCGCGGTGCCGCGCCCGACGCTCAAGCTGCACCGCTTTCCGCAGATCAGCTATGGCGGGCGCGAGACGCGTTTCGCCATCGAGGATATGGCCCGTCACTGGCCCAAGGTCGACAATGACGCCAGCAAGCCGGTGTTCGAGATCCGCAACCTGACCAAGAAGTTCCTGCAAAAGCGCGGGCTGCTGCCGTGGGACCGGACCTATTTCACCGCCGTCGACAATGTCAGCTTCGACATCCACGCTGGGGAAGTGTTCGGCGTGGTGGGCGAATCCGGCTCGGGCAAGTCCACCGTCGCGCGGATGATCGCGGGGCTTTATCCGGTGGATGGCGGTACCATCGATTTTCAAGGTCAGCGCGTCAGCGACCTGAGCAATCGTGCGGTACAGGATGAATACCGCAAGAACATCCAGATGATCTTTCAGGATCCCTATTCCTCGCTCAACCCCCGGATGCGGGTGGACGAGATCGTGGCCGAACCGATCCGCCATCACCGCCTGATGGACAACGCGCATATCAAGCGGCGCGTGGACGAGTTGCTGGATCAGGTGGGGCTGGGTCATGAGGCCGGGCAGAAATACCCGCATGAATTCTCGGGCGGGCAACGGCAGCGGATTTCCATCGCCCGTGCGCTGGCCACGCAGCCCCGGTTCCTGATCTGTGATGAGCCCACCAGCGCGCTGGACGTATCAATTCAGGCGCAGATTCTGAACATTCTGAAGGACCTGCAGGAACATCTGGGTCTGACCCTTCTGTTTATCAGCCATGACCTTCCGGTTGTGCGCCAGATGTGTGACCGGGTGGCGGTGATGAAACAGGGCCAGATGGTCGAGATTCAGGAAACGAGCGCTCTGTTCGCCAAACCACAGACCGACTATGCCGCCGAGTTGTTACGCTTGATGCCCAAGCTTGACGATCTGTCGACCGACGGGCTGGGCGAGCGCGAGGCCTAACACGCGAAGGTTGACGATGCCTGCGTGGCGTGGCCTGATCAGGCCACGTCAATGCAGGGAGATATAGCAATGCTGATCCGATCCGTGACCGTCCTTCTGTTGGGCCTGTGCGCGCCATTATCGGCTCAGGCGCAGGATGGGTTCCCGGACCTCGTGGGCAAATGGATCTGCAATATCGAATATGGTGCCTATTTCTTTGACCTGCTCGAAGGGCCTTATGAATTCGAACTTGAGATCACCGAGCAGTTGGGCGCGGGTTTCAAGGGGCACTCGGTCTGGATCGGGGACCGGGATGAGCTGCCCGATGACCAGATCGATCGCCCCGGGCAGACAATCGTGGCCGAAGAGGGCACGAAGGTCACGATCCACGAAGAGTTTCTGGGCATGATCGGCTGGGGGGACCGAAACCTTCATATGGTGGATATCGCCGATGACGGGATCAGGATCGGACGGCTGGTGTCCGATGGCGAATTCGAGGTGCTCGCCGCGCGCGCAGGCGAACACGCGGCCCTGACTCGAACCCGGTGCATGAAGCAGCCCGGATAGACCTGCGCGGTGGCCGCACCCCTGAAACCCTCGGACAAGATCGAACGCCTGTCGCGGGCGGTGCATCCCGGTTTGCTGGACACCGCCATCGACCCGCATCTGATGATCGTCCTGATCCTTGCCAATCTGATGAGCGAGACCCTGTGGCAGGTCCGAGACAAAATTGCCGACCGCGCGGCGGCGGATGGCCTGCCGGTCACCGATGAAATGCTGTCTTTCATCGACCATCACTTCACCCATGATTTCCCCATGGGCACAGCCGAACGCGTCGGCATCCTGAACCTGCAGGACGAGCGTGACCGGCTGGGGGCCGGGGCCGTCGATACCATCAAGGCGCAGCTTTGGCGGCATGTGACCTGGCGGCGGGACAAGGGGCAGCTGACGCCCGCACTGGATATCTTTCCACTGCTCGAACAGGACCAGCTGCCGATTTACACCTATTCGACCATCGATGGCCTGCATGCGATGTCGCGCCTGCTGAAGCACAAGAAACACAGGCCCATGGGGGTAACGGTCTGCGCCGATGAGGCGACGTTGACCACATCGCTGGCCAGCGTTTTGAACAGCGTTGCATTGAAAGACGTGTTCATTGTCGGGTCGCCGGGCCACTACACGACGCTGCTGCAGAAGGGGGATCGGCGATACTGGTGCAATGGCAAGCCCGAATCCTTTTCTCAGAGCCGTTGGGCCAGCGTGACCACGGGCGCCGGGGCCGACCCCCGCGCCGCTTTCGAGCGACGTATGCCCTATGCTGACCGTTTCGTCTCGTTGTTCGGCGTGCTGAAACTCGGCGATGGGATCAGCACGATCCCCGAGGTCGAGCTGGCACGGTTCGAGGCGGATTGCACGGCGTTCTTCGGCACCCAACTGCCGCCGTTCGAGGCGTTTCATCACCAGGAAATCGCGTTTGAAACCAGTGTCGCAACGCGTGCACAACTTGCCGAGCTTGATCGTGCCGAAGGGGCTGGGGCGGTTCGGCGTGTGGTCGATGAACTGGCGGGTGGAAATGACCTGTCGGTCTTTGGACAGGCGGCCTATTGTTATCGTGACCTTAATGTGCCGTGTCCGGGGGCCTATCTGGCAAACGGGGTCAGGGGCCCCAAGTTGTGCAAGCTTGCCGCCACGATCCGAAGTATCGATGATGCCGTGACGGCGGTGTCCGGCATCACCGGTCAGAATGCCATCTATGGCGAGCGGAGCCGCATTGCCACTCCGGATGAGGTGCTGCTGTTCAATACAGGGGATGATGTGGACCGGGGGCTGCTATTGCTCTCGGTCCTGCTGGCCGCACCTGCGATCCCCGATCAGGCCAAGCCCGAGATTGCGATGATCGTGACGCGACGCTCGACCTATCTTCAGGTTCAGGGCCGGGTAATTGATGTGGCAAAGCTAACCGATGCCGAGGTCGCGGGCGACGCTTGGCTGACACTCGACCAATCCTGTCTGACCGCGGGTTGAGGGGTGTCGACTTGCGGCCCAACGCCCGGAGTGCATCGACGGTTCCCGATGCGCGCGCGTTACCCTCGCACCCTGTGCCTGGTCCAGTTCCGTGGTCCCAATTGGTTGACGCCCGGCGCATACACCGGGCGTCAGGTCAGATCAGAGCCCCCACTTTGCGCGGTTTTCCTCGAAGAACCCTTGCGCCTTTTTGACCTCGATCCAGTTGTTCACATAATTGATCCAGACCTGATCGTTCTGCGGCAGGAGCATCGCAATGGGCGAGGGTGAGCGGGGACCGGCATTCTTCACGCGCACGACCGGGAATTTCTCTTCCAGAGTGGAACCCTCGATGTTCGAGGTAATGAACACGTCCGCGCGGCCTGCGATCACTTCCTGAAAGCCGCGGGCCGGTGCCTCGACCACTTTGATTTCGGCATTCGGGAACCACTCGCGCACGCGCTTTTCAAACGTCGTGCCCAGCGTGGTGGCGACGGTCACGCCCGGCTGGTTGATCGACTCGTAGCCGTCGAACTTGTCGGCCTTGTCCTTGGTTGTATACGGAAACAGCTCGACCGCGATGTAGCTGTCCGAGAAACCCGCAACTTTCATGCGCGGCGGCGAGATCGAGGCCGATCCGGTCAGGTGGTACTTGCCCGCCACCACACCATTGACCAGCGTTTTCCAGTCGGTGGGCACATATTCGACCTCGACCCCCAGATCAGCGGCCAGCGCGTTCATGATGTCGATATCATAGCCCTTATAGCTGTTGGTCGCCGGATCGCGCAGCGACATCGGGTTCCAGTCACCGGTTGTGCCCACTTTCAGCACCCCGGAATCCAGCACCTCGTTCAGGGCTGACTGAGCTTGCGCGGCGGTCCCAAGCACTAATCCAAGTGCCGCGGCGGCGGCAGTTTTGAAAAACCGTTTCATGTATTTCTCCCGTTGGTGGCGTTAAGCGATTGCCGCTACATTGTTTCTTGATCTAAGCGTAAAGACAAAGATAACCTCAAGCAAATAATTGACCAGAAAACAAAGGCAGGCCAGCAGATGCAAGACGCCGCGATCGAGCTTGTCGGTGTGAACAAGTGGTTCGATACGTTTCACGTTCTCAAAGACATCAACCTGACGGTGAACAGCGGCGAAAAGGTCGTGATATGCGGGCCTTCGGGGTCGGGAAAGTCGACCGTGGTGCGCTGTATCAACCAGCTTGAGAAACATCAGAAGGGCACGATCCGGGTGGATGGGGTCGAGCTGACGAGTGATCCCAAATCCGCGGCGGCGATCAGTTCCGAGGTCGGGATGGTGTTCCAGCAGTTCAACCTGTTCCCGCATCTGACGGTTCTTGAAAACCTGACGTTGGGCCCAATCAAGGCGCGTGGCCTCAGCCGGAAAGACGCCGAGGAGAAGGCGCGGCACTATCTGGAACGGGTGCATATCCCCGATCAGGCCGACAAGCGGCCCATCCAACTGTCGGGCGGTCAGCAGCAGCGCGTTGCCATCGCCCGGTCGTTGTGCATGGAGCCTCGGGTGTTGCTGTTCGACGAACCCACCTCGGCGCTGGACCCCGAGATGATTTCCGAGGTTCTGGATGTGATGGTCGAGCTGGCGCAGGACGGCATGACCATGGTTGTCGTCACCCACGAGATGGGATTTGCCCGCAAGGTGGCCGACAAGATGATCTTTATGGATGCAGGCGAGATCGTTGAAGAGGGCCACCCCGAGCATTTCTTCACCAACCCGCAATCCGAGCGGTGCCGTAAATTCCTGTCTCAAATTCTGCAGCACTAGGTGGGGCCGATGAAAAAACTTCTTCTGATATCGCCGCTTCTTTTGCTGGCCGGGTGTTCGTCTTCGTCGACCTGGGGCTGGTATGTGATCAATCCGACCACCGACTCGGGCTGGACGAACGTCAAATTCCTGATCTCGGGGATGGGCGCGACGATCCAGATTTCCCTGATCGCTGCGGTGATGTCGATTGTCATCGGCCTGCTGGTGGCGCTGCCGGGTCTGTCGGATAAACGCGGCTGGCGGCTGGTCAATCGGGTCTATGTCGAATTCATCCGCGCCATTCCCCTGCTGCCGATGCTATTCTGGGTGTTTTACGGCCTGCCCATCGTGTTCCAGTCGATGGGGATGAACGTGCCCATTGATCCGTTCTGGGGCGCGATCATCACGCTGGCCATCTCGGACAGCGCGTTTACTGCCGAGATCTACCGCGCAGGCATTCAATCCATCGCCCGCGGTCAGCGCGAGGCGGCGCAAACCATCGGGCTGAACTATTTCCAGACCATGCGCTATGTGATCCTGCCGCAGGCGATCCGGCGCATTCTGCCCCCGTTGGCGAACCAGTTCATCTACATCGTCAAGATGAGCGCCTTTGCCAGCGTCATCGGCATGCAGGAACTGACCCGCCGCGCAAACGAACTGGTGGTGACCGAATACCGTCCGTTGGAAATCTACACGCTTTTGATCTTCGAATACCTGATACTGGTCCTGATCATCAGCGCAGGCGTGCGCTGGCTGGAGCGCCGCATGGGCGCGGACGAGCGCGGATAAGGAGAAAGCGATGGACTGGAAAGACTTCATGGCCGAAACCGAGGCCAATATCGGCAGCTTCTCGAAAGAGGTGCCCGAAACCGTGCGCGGGTTCGGCATCATGGGAAAGGCCGCCAAGACCGATGGCGCGCTGAGCGAAAAGACCAAAGAATTCATGGCCCTTGGCATCGCTATCGCGACCCGTTGCGACAGTTGCATCGGGTTCCACGTCAAGTCTCTGGTCCGGTTGGGGGCCACGCGCGAGGAGATGTGCGAGGCTTTGGCCATGGCGACCTATATGGGCGGCGGCCCGTCATATGCTTACAGTGCCAAGGCCTTAAAGGCCTATGATGTGTTTTCGGAGTAAACCTCATGCGTCCTGATCTGGCCGGAGCCGAAGGGTTCATCCGAAACAGCTGGTACGTCGCGGGCCGGTCCGAGGATTTTGGCCGCGAATTGAGCGCTGTGCGGATGCTGGACGAAGAGATCGTGATCTATCGCGACACCAAGGGCGCAGCCATCGCGCTGGAGGATGCCTGCCCGCATCGAAAACTGCCTTTGTCACGCGGAACTATCGAAGGAGATCATGTGGTCTGCGGCTATCATGGGCTGACCTTTGGTTGCGGTGGCGAATGCGTCAGTGCTCCGACTCAGCTGGATAATCCGCCGCGCCGCGCTGCCGTCCACGCCTATCCCAGCGAGGACCGGTGGGGGTTTCTGTGGCTGTGGATGGGCGACCCCGATCTGGCTAGCACAGATGACATCATCGACATTCCCAATTTCGACAACCCGGACTGGGGCAAGACCCAGAAGGGCGCTATGGAGATGGCGTGTCACTACCTCTACATCATCGACAATCTGCTGGACCCCAGCCATGTGGCCTGGGTGCATCTGACCTCGTTTGCCGGGGCCGGAACGGACAATCGCCCGCTGGATGTGGAAGAGACTGACGGGGGCGTCATCGTCTCGCGCTGGATCGCGGATGAACCCGCGCCGCCTTACTACGCGCCGATCCTGCCCTTTGGTCCCAGTTGCGATCGCAAGCAGCACTACGAATGCCGGCTGCCGTCGACTGCGATCAATATGTCTATCTATACGCCGGTGGGCGAAGGCGGCGCGGATCGGCCTGTCTCGGCTAATGCTTTTGTCAATATTTCTTATAACTTCATCACGCCCGTGGACGCCGAAACCTCGCGCTATTTCTGGTTCCAGCATCGCAATATGCACGCGGATGACGTGGCGATGTCGCAACGGATGTTCGAAGGCGCAGTGATGGCGTTCAATGAAGACAAAGAGGTGCTGGAATACGTCCAGACCGGGATGGCGCGCCGCAAGAGCGGCTATATCAACCTAGGCCTGGACGCGGGCGCTATGCGCTTTCGCACGCGTGTCGCGCGGCTGATCGCGGACGAGGCGGGGTGATCAAGACGCGCTCAGCCGTCCGTTCGCGCCTTGCCCCACGGCCTGCGCCGGGTTGTCGAACACCGCTTTGACGCAGGGGTATTCCGCAAGAATCTGCGCCCCACCGGGAATGCGGTCGGGGTGCAGGACGCCATCCTCCCAAACCGCGACACCGTCGACGCGGATCGTCGGGTCCAGCACGTTCAGCGAAATTTCTCCGGGCGCGTAATGCCCGCAGGTGTGGAAGTGCAGCAGGCGCGGGTTGCCGAAGGCGGACCCGCTCCACTTTTCGAAGTCCTGCGAGGCGGGTGTGGAATAGGCGCAGCCGGGATGTATACCCGCATGCCAGGAGTGCATGGTCAGCGGGTCAAGATCGAACATCTGGCCGACTTTCGAATAGTGCATTTCAGCGCAATGCACGTCCATCGGATGGCCCGAAAAACCCAGCAGGCGGCTGTTTTCAAACTGTACCGCAAGCGGCTCGCGCAGCTCGCAGCCATAGGGTTCATAGAACTTTGAGCCGGTCCCGACCAGAAAACCATCCTGCATCACGGTGCCACGAAAGCCCTGCGCGGGAACGGGTGCAAAGACGGACATGGGGAAACGCGCGACGCTGACATCCGATGCGCCGGTTTTGGGAAAAGCGGCGCCAAGACCGCTGAAATCGGTGCCCAGTGGACAGGTGACGTGAATATTCCGCGCCCCGGCAAGTAGCGTATTTACCGCATTCTTCAGGGCGACGAAGCCAAAATAGTTCGCCCGTCCAAACCCCGAGGCCAGCGCCTCTTTGTCCAGTACATAAGACATGATCGGGTGTATGTCGGCCAGATCTGCATCGAACCGAATCTGATCGCCGGTGCGCGACAGGAACAGTGTGCGATCCGCTGCTTTCATCGCCGCGATGACCTCACCGGACAGCCGTGGACCCATGGGGTCGAACGGAATTGCCCGCAGCGTGGCGTGTATGCCCAGTGCCTGCGCGCAGTTCAGAATGTCCTGTGCGATCTCGGGGTCATAATAGGGACTGTTTGCAACTTCGCTCAGGACCAGCAACTTGTCGCCTGCCGACAACCCCGCACAACGGATCAGCAGGTTCTCGGCACCATCACGAATATCGAGAGTCTGCATCTCGCTAGTTCCCTTGTCAGCTATTTCAAGCGGTATCTTTAGACTATTCACACTTACGTTACTGTCAGAAAGCGACCTTTGGCGAATTTTTTCTGCTGACACGCCCGGCTGCAGTGTTCATATGCTGATTAAATACCCGACCGGAGGAACAAGAATGAGCGCCTGGATCGAAATGATCTCTGACGAACAGGCGGACGGCCGCCTGAAAGAGCTTTTGGATAACGCCCGAACCCCCCATGGCACCGTCGACACTGTGATGCGCGTGCATTCGCTGCGACCAGAAACGATGAACGGGCACGTGGTCCTGTATCGGTCCGTTCTGCATTCCGAGGACAACAAGCTGCCGTTTTGGTTTCTGGAAGTGGTGGCCAGCTACACGTCGATTCTTAATGATTGCACCTATTCTTTGACGCATCACTTCATGAATGTGCGCAACCTGATCAAAGACCAACCGCGCAGTGACAGCATATTTGTCGCCCTGAAGGCGCACCGCCCCGAGGATGTGTTTGAGGGTAAGGAACTGGCCTTGTTGCGCTATGCAGCCAAGCTGACGACAGATGTCGGCAAGATGGTGAAATCTGATTTCGAGGCGTTGAAGCTGGCGGGTTGTGATGATGGCGAGATTCTCGAGGTGAATCAGGTCTGCGCCTATTTCAACTATTCAAACCGTCTGCTGAACGGATTGGGGGCGACGACTGAAAATGACGTGATCGGATACTACAAGGGCGATGACTGAGCGGGCTGAGGCCTAGTCTGCCGTTGCTGCCTGTTTTTCGTCCTGCACACGTCGGACGAAATCCATGAAGGCGCGAATGACTTTCACCTCATGGCGTTGTGTCATGTAGATCATGCTTTCGCCCATCTGCAGGTCTACGTCTGACAGTTCAATCTGACGCAAGCGGTCGTCGCGCCCGAACTCGGCACGTGAAACAAAACCGACACCTGCGCCCGAGGCGACCAATTCCCTGACTGCCTCACGTCCTTCCGCAACAATGGCTGGTTTCAGCGCGATCTTACGCCGTCGCGCCTCGTCCTCCAGTTTCTGGCGGGTCTTGGAACCTTGTTCGCGGAATATCAGCGGCAGATTGCGGAGCTCTTTGAATGTCAGCGTGGTTTTGGAAGGTGGCAACAAACCCTGACCGGCAAAAGCGACGATGTTTGTTGCGCCGAGGTTGAGCATACTCATGTCGTTGCCCGGCGACGGGCTACCGACAATGCCGATCTCGGCGTTATAGGCGCGGAGTTCCTCTAGAATTTCATTCGTGTTTCCTGATCGGACAATGATGGTGATATTGGGGTACATCGTTCGGAACGGCCCCAGATAGTCGGTCAAATGGTGGGCGGAATCCGCGATGATACGCAGCTCGCCATCGATCGAGGCTTTTGACTCGGACAAATAATCCTCGATCTGATTTTCGATCTCGAAATACTGCTTGGTAAAGCGGAACAATTGTTCGCCTTCGGGTGTCAGGAAGACGCGCTTGCGCTCGCGTTGAAACAGCAAAAGATCATGGTCCTGTTCAAGCTTGCGGACCTGCTCTGACACAGCGGGCTGGGTCAGAAACAACGCTTCGGCGGCGCGGGAAAATCCGCCATGCAGTGCGACGTTGTGAAAGGCTTTGAGCTGGCTGTGGCGCATCGGATCCCCATGGTTTCCATCTATAGGATTTTTTTATTCAGTGATTGATATTCTCGATTTTACATATGGGGTATGAGGTTGCAAATGATTGTGTATCGGGATGTGTTGGAGGGATTTGGTGATGGGATTTGAGGGTAAGCTTGAAGCGCCGCGTATGGGGGAGGCTTATTTGCTGACGCCTGGCCCTTTGACGACGTCTTATGCGGTGAAGCAGGCGATGTTGCGGGACTGGGGCAGCTGGGATGATGATTTCCGGGCGATGACGCGGGATATGCGGTCGCGGCTGCTGGCGCTGCTGGGCGAGGGGCGGAGGCGTTTGACTGTGTTCCGATGCAGGGCTCGGGCAGTTTTGCGGTTGAGGCGATGCTGGCCTCGTTTATCCCGAAGGACGGCAAGGCGCTGGTGCTGGCGAACGGGGCCTATGGGCAGCGTTCAGCGCAGACGCTGGAGTATCTGGGCCGCGATCATCTGGTGCTGGACAAGGGCGATTACCTGCCGCCGCGCGGGTCGGAAGTGGCCGAGATCCTGGCCAAGGACCCTGCGATCACCCATGTGGTTGCGATCCATTGCGAGACCTCCTCGGGCATTCTGAACCCGGTCGAGGAGATTTCCGAGGCGGTCTACGGGGCAGGGCGCAAGCTGCTGATCGACTCGATGTCGGCCTTTGGCGCGATTGAGCTGAAGCCGTCCGAGATCCGGTATGAGGCGATGGTGTCCTCGGCCAATAAATGCATCGAGGGCGTGCCGGGCTTTGGCTTCATCATCGCCCGCAAGGATGAGCTGGAAGCGGCCAAGGGCAACAGCCACTCGCTGAGCCTCGATGTGCATGCGCAATGGGCACATATGGAAAAGACCGGCCAGTGGCGGTTCACGCCGCCGACCCATGTGGTTGCGGCCTTCCTCGAAGCGCTGAAGGCGCATGAGGTTGAAGGCGGCGTTGCCGGGCGGGGCGCGCGTTACACCCGCAACCGTGACGTGATGGTCGCGGGCATGCGCGAGCTGGGCTTCGAGACGCTGCTGCAGAACCGCTGGCTGAGCCCGATCATCGTGACGTTTTTCTGCCCTGCGGACGAGAAGTTCGTGTTCGACCGCTTTTACGATCTGATGAAGGACAAAGGCTTTATCATCTATCCGGGCAAGCTGACGGTTGTGGACAGTTTCCGCGTCGGCTGCATCGGGCAGATGGATGAGCATGTGATGCGGCAGGTTGTTGCTGCCGCCAAGGAAACCCTGGCCGAGATGGGGTCGCCAGCGCGGCACCTCCGGCTCTTGCGCTGGAAGAACGCGCCAAACTGGCAGCCTAATTAACAAGGACACCCCCAAATGACCATCCAAACCCCGTGACCGCGAATGAGCGCGTCTACCCGGCCCCCAAAGTGCCTGCCATTGCCATCTGCCTGGACGGCTGCGAGCCGGAATACCTGGAAGTGGCCATCGCCAAGGGCCTGATGCCGACGCTCAAGCGCATCCGCGAGACCGGCACCGACCGTCTGGCGCATTCGGTGATCCCCAGCTTTACCAACCCCAACAACCTGTCGATTGCCACCGGTCGCCCGCCGATCGTGCACGGGATTTGCGGCAACTTCCTCTATGACCCGGAAACCGGCGAAGAGGTGATGATGAACGATGTGCGCTTCCTGCGCGCGCCGACCATCTTCTCGCAATTCTACGAGGCCGGCTATCGCGTCGCCATGGTCACCGCCAAGGACAAGCTGCGGGCGCTGCTGGGCGCAGGGCTGAAGTTCGACGACGACCGCGCGGTTGCGTTTTCCGCGGAACGTTCGGGTGAGACCACCAAGGCCGAGCACGGCATCGACAATGCCAGCGCCTGGCTGGGGATGCCGGTTCCGGAAGTGTATTCCGCCGAGCTGTCGGAATTTGTCTTTGCTGCCGGTGTGAAGCTGCTGAAAGAGATGCGCCCGGACGTGATGTACCTGTCGACCACCGACTATGTGCAGCACAAGTTCGCCCCCGAAGAGCAGGGCGCGCTGGATTTCTACGCCATGTTCGACAAGTATCTGGCGCAACTGGATGAGATGGGCGCGGCCATCGTCGTCACCGCCGACCACGGCATGAAGGCCAAGCATGAGCCGGTCTCGAAAGAGCCATCGGTCATCTACATGCAGGACGTGTTTGACGACTGGCTGGGTGAGGGCAAGGCCCGTGTAATCCTGCCGATCACCGACCCGTATGTGGTTCACCACGGCGCGCTTGGCTCGTTTGCCACGGTCTACCTGCCCGAAGGCGCTGACCGGGATGAGGTCAAGGCCAAGGTTGCAGCCCTGCCCGAGATGCTGGAAGTGCTGACCAAGGAAGAGGCGGTTGCCAAATACGAACTGCCCGCTGACCGCATCGGTGACCTGACCATGGTCTGCACCGGCGAGATGACCATCGGCACCTCTGAGGATCGTCACGATCTGGCCGCCTTGGGTGAGCCGCTGCGCAGCCATGGCGGCTTGACCGAGCAGGAGGTGCCCTTCATCGTCAACCGGGTGATCGATCTGGGCAACGCGCCCGATCTGCGCAACTTTGATGCGTTTTTCTACGCCACAACAGCGGCGGCGCAGTAAGCCATGAAGGACCAGACCGTGTCTGAGATCAGAAACGAGGGGATGCGCATCGGCGGCGAGATCGTCTTTACCGACGAGACGGTGCCGGTTCTCTATCCCTACACCAACGAAGTGATCGGCCATGTCCCCGCGGGCAAGGCCGAGCACGCCCGCAAGGCGTTCGAGATTGCGGCGGCGTATAAGCCCAAGCTGACCCGGTACGAACGCAGCCAGATCCTGCAACGCGCCGGTGAACTGATCGGTGAGCGCCGCGAGTATCTGGCCAAATGGCTGGTGCTGGAACTGGGCATCTGCCACCAGCACGCGATCTACGAGACCAAGCGCGCGCAGGATGTCTATCAGTTCGCCGCCGCCGAGGCGCTGAAGGATGATGGCGAGATCTTTTCCTGCGACCTGACCCACAATGGCAAAGACCGTAAGATCTTCACCACCCGCGAACCGGTGGGCGCGATCAGCGCGATCACGCCCTTCAACCACCCGCTGAACATGGTCAGCCACAAGATCGCGCCGTCGATCGCGTCGAACAATTGCATGGTCTGCAAACCGACCGAGCTGACGCCGCTGACGGCGCTGACGCTGGCGGATATCCTGTATGAGGCGGGCCTGCCGCCCGAGATGTTCCAAGTGGTCACCGGCTGGCCGCAGGACATTGGCGAAGAGATGATCGTCAATGACAAGATCGACATCATCACCTTCACCGGCGGTGTGCCGGTGGGCAAGATGATTGCGGCCAAGGCGGTCTATAAACGTCAGGCGCTGGAACTGGGGGCAATGACCCGCTGATCGTTCTGAACGACCTCTCCGATGCCGATCTGGATAAGGCGGCCACCATTGCCGTGGCCGGAGCCACCGGCAACTCGGGCCAGCGCTGCACCGCGATCAAGCGCATTCTGGTGCAGGAGAGCGTGGCGGACAAGTTTGTCCCGCTGGTGCTGGAGAAGGCCAGGAAGATCAAGTTTGGCGACCCGCAGGACCCCGAGACCGAGCTGGGCTGTGTGATCCACGACAAGGCCGCGGAAATCTTCGAAAACCGCGTCTATCAGGCCGAGAAGGAGGGGGCAGAAATCCTCTACCACCCCGGTCGCCAGGGCGCGCTGCTGCCGCCCATCGTGGTGGATAAAGTGCCCCATGACAGCGAGCTGGTGATGGAAGAAACCTTCGGCCCCATCATCCCCATCGTCCGCGTGCCGGATAATGATGAAGAGGTGATGCGCATCTCGAACTCCACCGAGTTCGGCCTGTCGTCGGGTGTCTGCACCAACGACCTCAACCGCGCCATCGCCTATATCAACGGCCTCAACGTGGGCACCTGCAACATCTGGGAACAACCCGGATACCGCATCGAAATGTCCCCCTTCGGCGGCATCAAAGACTCCGGCAACGGCGTCAAAGAAGGCGTCATCGAAGCCATCAAGTTCTTCACTAACGTCAAAACATACTCCCTGCCATGGCCAAGGTGAGCGGGAGGAGAGGCACCTGAATTTCTCCCCAACTCGCGGGGTCCTTAATGGGGCCTCGCGCTTTTGATTTCAGCGGATGCAAGCCAGAATCGAGGATCATATGTCAGTCAGCATCACCCACACCGAAGGCGAGTCCAACACCTCGGATGCGCGCAAATCGTGGTTGAAGTCGTCGATTGGCCCACGCTCTGCGCCGCTGCTGAAACGGGATTCAGACGCGTTTTTGCATCAAAGCCTGTCCAGCCCTTGCGTCAGCACAATCGCTAAGGCCGAAGGCATCTGGATCGAGGATATGGATGGCCGCCGCTACATGGATTTCCATGGCAATTCGGTCCATCACATCGGTTATGGCCACCCGCGACTGGTCGAGGCGATCAAGGCGCAACTGGATGATCTGCCCTTTGCGCCGCGCCGGTTCACCAATGATCCAGCGGTGGAATTGGCAGAAAAGCTGGCCGAGATCGCGCCCGGTGAGCTGGGCAAGACCTTGTTCACCACTGGTGGGTCAGACGCCAACGAGGTGGCGCTGAAGATCGCGCGCGCCGCAACTGGCCGGTTCAAGACCGTCAGCTTCTGGGATGCGTTTCACGGGGCGGGCTTTGGAGCGGCCTCGGTGGGCGGCGAGGCGACGTTCCGCAGCCATATCGCGGGGCCTTTGATGCCGGGGGCCGAGCATGTGGCACCCTTCGCCTGCTATCGCTGCCCTTATAACCACGCCGGGCCCGAAACCTGCGGTCTGGCCTGCGCCAAGATGGTTGAATTCGCCTTGGAGCGCGAGGGCGATGTGGCCGCCGTCATTGCGGAACCCATGCGCGCGGTGCCTTATGTGCCGCCGGCGGGGTTCTGGAAATCGGTGCGCGAGGCCTGCAACCGGCACGGCGCGCTACTGATTATGGATGAGATCCCGACCGGTCTGGGCAAGACCGGCAAGATGTTCGCATTTGAGCATGATGAGATCGTGCCTGACATCGTGACCTTGGGCAAAGCTTTGGGCGGAGGCATCCTGCCCATCGCGGCTTGCGTCGCCCGTCGTGATCTGGACGTATGCGGAGACTTTGCCATCGGGCATTACACCCACGAAAAGAACCCCGTGACCGCGCGCGCAGCGCTGACCACGATCCAGATCATCGAGGATGAGGGGCTGGTCGATCGCTCGGCCGAACTGGGTGCCCACGCGATGGGGCGGCTGCAAACCGAACTGGCAAAGATCGAGATCGCCGGAGATATCCGTGGCCGCGGCCTGATGTTTGGGGTCGAGATCGTCAAAAGCCGCAGCACGCGTGAGGCCGACAATGCCTGTGCCGAGCGCATTTACTATGAGTGTCTGAATGGCGGGGTGAGCTTCAAGATCAGTCAGGGCTGCGTGCTGACCTTGTCTCCGCCGCTGACCATTTCGCGGGATGATCTGGATCGGGCGCTGGACATCGTTATTGCGGCGATAAAGGCCCACGCTTGACGCTTTCGATCGCGCTGATCGTTCTGACGGCGGCATTCCTGCATGCGTTTTGGAATGCGGTGGTCAAAGGGGCAGGGGACAAAACCGTCACACTGGCGATGATCGCGCTGGGGCATTTTGTGCCCGCCATGTTTGCTGTGTTCCTGGTTGCGCCGCCAGCGGCTGAGGCGATCCCCTATATGATCGCCTCGATCGTGGTGCATTGGTGTTATTTCTACCTGCTGAACGTGGGCTATAGCGCAGGTGATCTGAGCCTGATCTACCCGATCTCACGCGGGTTGGCCCCGGTACTGGTGGCGCTTATGGCGCAGCTTTTCATTGGCGAGACGCTCTCGATCCGGGCCTGGGGTGGTATCTTGTGCGTCTCGGCGGGCATACTGATGATCTCACGCGGAGTCTGGTCGGGAGGTCTGTCCCGATCGGGGCTGTTGGCGGCCTGTGGGATTGGCGTGATCGTCGCGTTCTACACTGTTGTTGACGGGATCGGCATACGCGTTTCGGGCAGCGTCGGGGGGTATATCACTTGGCTGTTCTTGGCGAAGATCCTGATCGTGATTTTCATTTTTGGCACACGCTTCCCACGTGTTCGCGCAACCCCGCCCAAAGTTCTAATGCTTGGTTTTGCAGGGGGATTGGTGTCGGGTTTGGCCTATGCCCTGGTTTTGTATGCCAAATCCGCGGCGCCGCTTGGGATCGTTTCAGCCCTGCGTGAAACCTCGGTGGTTTTCGCCGCCTTGCTGGGGGTGATCTGGTTCGGAGAAGGGCCCAAGTTTCGTCGGATCATCGCCGCTCTGATCGTGGGCGCAGGTGTTGCAGCTATCGGGCTTTATGGCTGAACGGTCTGAAGCACCAATGCCTGTTTCGGGCGCTTGTGAATAGCAGGCGGTCCCAACGCCGCCCCCGCAGCGTGCCGATACCGTTTTTGTGGTTCTCAGGCTGCACCAGCACAGAGTGTTGTTCAACCGAGACCATACGTCTTTGTCCGGGCGTATTGAATGTGACTTGTGAAAATCACAAACCGCTGCCAGCCCGTGCTCAAGCCCGCATATGCGGATGTTCCTACGCATGATATGGATCGGGGTGACAACATACTGGCAACCCTTGCGGGCGTGCATCAGAGGATAAGAAAAGACTATGAAGATCGAACCTTTTGGCGTCGAAATCTGGATGGACGAATGGGAAACCAGATGCGCCTATAACCTGGCCGAGACCTGCGTCGAAAGCCTGACCATCGCCGAATTGCTGAAGCTTTCGGGTCGCAACTCTGACGATTTGTCCGAATTGCTGGGGCTGCAGATGACCTACGGAGCGATCCGGGGTTCGGACCGGCTGCGTGATGCGATCTGTGGCCTTTACAAACAGCAAACGCGCGAGAACATCATTGTCACCCATGGCACGATCGGTGCCAACATGCTGGTGCACAAAACACTGGTTGAACGTGGGGACCGGGTTGTGGCCGTTGTGCCGACCTACCAGCAGCATTATTCGATCCCGGCGAGTATCGGTGCAGAGGTGACCCAAATTCACCTGCGGGCCGAGAACGGCTATCTGCCTGATCTGGACGAACTCCGCGCCGCTGCGACACCTGGGACCAGGCTGATCGCGATCAACAATCCTAACAATCCGACAGGGGCGATGATGGACCGCGCCTTTTTGATTGAGGTTGTCAAAATCGCACGCGAGGCTGGCGCTTGGTTACTGTGTGACGAGGTGTATCGCGGCACCGAACAGGCGGGCTCTGGCCTGACGGATGCGGTGTCGGACCTTTATGAAAAAGGGATATCGACGTCGGGTATGTCCAAGGCATTTTCTCTGGCGGGTCTGCGGTTGGGGTGGATCGCAGCTGATCCTGAGTTGATCGAGGCCGTTTCGGTGCACAGGGACTACGACACCATCTCGGTCGGGATGATTGATGATCACTTTGCAGCGCTCGCACTCGAGCACTACGACAAGATATTGGCCCGTAGCCGAGCCATCACACGCGGTAACCTGGCAATCCTATCGGCTTGGGTCGAGCGTGAGCCGAGGATCAGCTGGACCAAACCCCAGGCGGGGACGACCGCGCTGTTGCATTATGATCTTGATATCCCTTCGCGGACGTTCTGTGTTGAGCTGCTTCAGAAAACCGGTGTGATGTTCACGCCCGGGTCCGCCTTGGGGCTCGAAGGCTGTGTGCGGATCGGTTACGCCAACAATCCGGCGATCCTTCGGGCGGGGCTGTCAAAGGTGTCGGCTTTCCTCGCCGAGTTTGGGTGATCAAGCGCCAATGCTGATCAGAAGAAGTGGGGGGTATGGCTCCCGGACGGCCAGGGTGGATCAACCTCGAATGATTAATTTATAGACACTAGCGCGCCTGAGCGCCCAAAACTTACGCACATACGCTGTAAAGCCGTCGAACCTGCGCCGGATAGATAGTGTTCTGCGGCTTGAACGGAAAAACAAATGGCGAAGTCCTTCGATCTGCAGGTGCGCCATAACACAGCTTGCCCCGATATTACCGACCCAATCGGCGCCACCGCCGCGTGCGCAGGGGTCGGTGCAGCTGAGTGCGAAGCGGTTGGGAAAACGCTCGGTTCTGGATGGGTTGCGTCAGGCGGGTTCGTTCAAATGCCTGTTCCCACGTGCAGTTGGGGCGGCCCTGGATGCGGTATTGCTTAATACCGCAGGTGGTATTACCGGCGGTGACAAGTTTCGGTTTCATGGACGCGCGGGCAAAGGGACGACGCTCACGGTGACCACTCAGGCGTGCGAGCGTGCGTACAAAGCCATGCCGCGGCAGTCGGGCCAGATTGTGAACCACCTGGTCGTCGATGCCGGAGCGCGTTTGAACTGGTTGCCGCAAGAATTGATCTTGTTCGATGGCAGCGCTCTGGATCGGCACCTGCTTGTCGACCTTGCGCCGGATGCCGCCGCCTTGCTGGTCGAACCGCTGATCTTCGGACGCAAAGCGATGGGGAAACCCTGACGCAGGTCCGCCTGCGCGACCGGATTGAACTTCGGCGTGATGGTAAGCCGCTGTTTCTGGATGTGATGCGGTTCAGTGGCGATCTTGACTCTCATCTGAGCAGAGCAGCCATTGCGGGCGGCGCGGGTGCGATGGCGCTGGTCGTCTTGGTTTCTTCCAAAGCCGAAGCGCAATTGGACCGTGTGCGGCAAATACTGCCTGAGACAGCCGGCGCCACACTGATCCAACCGGATCTCATGGTCGTCCGGCTTCTGGCCGAAACCGGTTTTGCCCTGCGCCGAACACTGATGCCGGTTCTGCGCTGCCTGAACGATGGCTCTCTTCCCCGATGCTGGATGCTCTGACATGAATCTGACCCCACGCGAAAAAGACAAACTACTGATCGCCATGGCCGCCGAGGTCGCCCGCAAACGGTTGGCGCGCGGGGTTCGGCTGAACCATCCCGAGGCGATTGCCCTGATCACCGATGCGGTGGTCGAAGGCGCGCGCGATGGCCGATCCGTCGCCGATATGATGCAGGCGGGGGCGGCGGTCATAACCCGCGATCAATGCATGGAAGGCGTGCCCGAGATGATCCATGAGGTTCAGGTCGAGGCAACCTTTCCCGACGGCACCAAACTGGTGACGGTACATAATCCCATTCGCTGAAAAGGAGGTCTGATATGACCCGCATGCTCTTTCCCGCCCTGATACTTGCTGGCCCAGCCGCCGCCCATAACAGCACTCACGTCCACGCCCACGGTTCAGACTACGCGACTTTGGGCGTCGGTCTTGCGGTTTTCGCGCTGGCCGTCATCGCATTGATGGTGAAGTTGAACAAATGATCCCGGGTGAGCTGTTCCCGGCGAGGGTGAGATCACCCTGAATGCAAGCGCAAAGGCGATCACCCTGATGGTCGCCAATACTGGCGATCGCCCGGTTCAGGTCGGTTCACACTATCATTTCGCCGAAACCAACCCGGCGCTCGACTTTGACCGCGCTGCGGCCCACGGGCTGCGTCTGGACATCGCGCCGGGCACCGCCGTTCGGTTCGAGCCCGGTCAGGCACGCGAGGTCTCGCTGATCCCGATCGGAGGCGCGCGCAAGGTCTATGGGTTCAATCAAAAGGTCATGGGGTCGCTCTGATGCCGGCAACAATCAAACGTTCTGACTATGCCGCCATGTTCGGCCCCACCACCGGTGACAAACTGCGGCTGGCCGATACCGATCTGGTGATCGAGGTCGAGCGCGATCTAACCGCCGAACGCGCGGGCGCTGCCGCGACCGGGGGAACCGGCGACAATGCGCTGCTTTACGGTGAAGAGGTCAAATTCGGCGGCGGTAAGGTGATCCGCGACGGGATGGGTCAGTCTCAGGCTACGCGCGCCGAGGGAGCCGTGGATACGGTCATCACCAATGCGCTGATCGTGGATCATTCGGGTATCTACAAGGCGGATGTGGGCCTGAAAGACGGGCGCATTGCCAAAATCGGCAAGGCCGGGAACCCCGATACCCAACCCGGCGTGGATATCATCATCGGCCCCGGCACCGAGGCCATCGCGGGTGAGGGGCGTATTCTGACCGCAGGGGGCTTTGACAGCCACATCCACTTCATCTGCCCACAACAGATCGAAGACGCACTGCATTCCGGCCTGACCACCATGTTGGGCGGCGGTACCGGACCTGCCCATGGCACGCTGGCCACCACCTGCACGCCTGGTCCTTGGCATATCGGGCGCATGCTGCAGGCAGCCGATGCGTTTCCCATGAACTTGGCCTTTGCGGGCAAGGGGAATGCCTCGCTGCCCGCCGCGCTGGAGGAGCAGGTCAACGCCGGGGCCTGTGCCCTGAAACTGCACGAGGATTGGGGTACCACACCTGCCGCCATCGATTGTTGTCTCTCGGTTGCTGATGCGATGGATGTGCAGGTGATGATCCACACCGACACGCTGAACGAATCCGGCTTTGTCGAAAACACCGTTGCTGCCATGAAAGGCCGCACCATCCACGCCTTCCACACCGAGGGCGCGGGCGGGGGCCACGCCCCGGACATCATCAAGATCTGTGGTGAAAGCCATGTTCTGCCCTCATCCACCAATCCGACGAGGCCCTTTACCGTCAACACGGTCGAGGAACATCTGGACATGCTGATGGTCTGTCATCATTTGGACAAATCCATCCCCGAGGATGTGGCCTTTGCCGAAAGCCGCATCCGGCGCGAAACCATTGCAGCCGAGGATATCCTGCACGACATGGGCGCGTTCAGTATCATCGCCTCTGACAGCCAGGCCATGGGCCGGGTCGGAGAGGTGCTGATCCGCACCTGGCAAACCGCTGACAAGATGAAGAAACAGCGCGGTCGCCTGCCCGAGGAAACGGGCGATAATGACAACCTGCGGGTTCGGAGGTACATCGCGAAATACACGATCAACCCTGCGATTGCACATGGCCTGAGCCACGAAATCGGTAGCATCGAGGAAGGCAAACGCGCTGATCTGGTCCTATGGAACCCTGCCTTTTTCGGAGTGAAGCCCGAGATGGTATTGCTAGGCGGAACCATTGCCTGTGCGCAGATGGGCGACCCGAATGCGTCTATCCCCACACCGCAACCTGTCTACAGTCGACCGATGTTCGGAGCCTACGGTCGCGCGGTTGAACGGTCTGCGATCACTTTTGTGTCGGCAGCGGCGCAGGCGGCAGGGGTTGGAGAAACGCTTGGGTTGGCAAAGCAAACCGTCGCCGTGCAGAACACGCGCAACATCGGTAAGCGTGATTTGCTGTTGAACGACGCAACGCCCGAGATCGATGTTGATCCTGAAACCTACGAGGTCCGCGCCGATGGCGAATTGCTGACCTGCCAACCCGCCGAAGTGCTGCCGATGGCGCAGCGCTATTTCATGTTCTGAGACAAGAAGAAGGCCGAGATGACCACCGCTATCAAAACTGCTCGTATCTATCACGATCACCATCACGCTCAGGCCCATGCACAGGTGTCTTTGGACTATGACGGACGTTTCCTTCGCCGAAAAATGCTGGCTACCGATGAGGGCGAGACCTTTCTGGTCGATCTGGCGCAAACAAGATCGTTGGACCACGGCGGGGTGCTGGTCCTTGAGGACGGGCGCGAGATCGAGGTTGTGGCGGCGCCCGAAGACCTGCTGGAAGTAACGGGTGACAACCTGCTGAAGCTGGCCTGGCATATCGGCAACCGCCACACACCCTGTCAGATCGAGGATGGAAGATTGTTGATCCAGCGGGACCACGTCATCCGCGACATGCTTGAAAAACTTGGGGCGCGCATAACAGAAACTGTCGAGCCCTTTACCCCTGAAGGTGGTGCCTATGGGCATGGCAGGACCCATGGCCACTCCCACTGATACCGAAATACTGACACTGGTTCAGTGGCTTTCACCCGCATATCCGGTGGGCGCTTTCGCCTATTCGCACGGGATGGAATGGGCCATCGAAAATGGTGCGGTTACATGCTCTGCCTCGGCAGGTCGCTGGGTTGAGGATGTTGTCGAACATGGCAGTGGATGGAATGACTGCTTGTTTCTTGCGTCCGCCTACAAGGCTTGTGCGCCCGACACGCTCGCGCATATTGATCAGACCGCGCGCGCGTTCAGCGCCTCGTCCGAGCGATTGATGGAAACGCAATTACTGGGCCAAGCATTCAGCAGCGTGACCGGGGGCGTTTGGGACGTAAATCTGAACGATCTGACCTATCCGGTTGCCGTTGGCTACGCGGCGCGTCTTCAATCCCTGCCGTTGCGATTGACTGCGCAGATGTATCTGCAGGCATTCATGGCGAACCTGATCACCTGCGCGACACGGCTTGTGCCTTTGGGTCAGACCGATGCCCAACGCCTGATCCGCGATCTGACGCCGGTGTGCCAGCGGGTCGCCGAACAGGCGGTTGACGCGGGTCTCGATGCTCTGGGCGCGACAGCCTTCTTGTCGGACATAGCGTCGATGAAACACGAAACCCAGTATTCAAGGATGTTTCGCACATGAACAGCATGAACGGCCCACTGCGCGTGGGGATTGGCGGCCCGGTCGGCGCCGGAAAAACCACACTCACCGCCGCACTTTCTGAAGCCCTGCGAGACGTCTGTTCCGTGGGCGTCATCACCAACGATATTTATACGCAGGAGGATGCAGAGGCCCTGATGCGGATGCAGATCCTGCCGCAGGACCGCATCATCGGCGTAGAAACCGGCGGCTGCCCGCATACTGCGATACGCGAGGATGCCTCGATCAACCTCGCAGCGGTTGCTGAAATGCAGGCGCGGCATCCCGAACTGGATGTGGTGCTGATCGAAAGCGGCGGCGATAATCTGTCCGCCACGTTCAGCCCGGAACTCGCGGATATCACGCTCTACGTGATAGACGTGGCGGCTGGGGAAGAAATACCGCGAAAAGGCGGCCCGGCGATCACCAAGTCGGACGTTCTGATTATCAACAAAACGGACCTTGCACCCTATGTGGGGGCATCGCTTGAGGTCATGAACCGTGACGCCACAAAGATGCGCAATGGTCGGCCCTTTGTGTTTTCGTCTCTGCGCAAACGCGAAGGTATCGAGGAAATCGTTTCTCTTGTTGCGCAGATAGGCGGGTTGAGTATTGGCCAAAAAGCCCGTGCGACCAGCGCCTGAGGTGCAGCGCAGGCTGATCGCATCGGGAATACTACGGTTTCGTCTCGAACGGGCACCAAGATCGAATGGTGCCGTGCCTTGGGCCATAATCGTTCAATGCACGTCGCATTTGGCCGTGCTGTCCGAGACGTCCCTACTCGAATAAATAGCTTGGGAACTGGCTGAGACCGCGATCCGATGAAAACGCCTGTTGGATCGGCTGTTGAACACCGTCCAAACTGCAACTGTCATAAAATTCAAGATTTTGAGACAGTTTTAGCATCGCATCCGCACTGTCGGGTTTTTCCAAGAAAGGGGCGTGTGTGGACAGGTAGAATGCAGGGCGCTGCGTCTGCAACCACGTGCGCAGATATGGAACCAGCGCGAACTCGGCACCCTCGACATCCATTTTGACCAACGAAACGCTGCTGAGGTCTGCAGCGTTCCTGAATGTCTCCCAAGAGAGGCTCAGGACATCCGAGCCCTGGCTGGTATCGCCCAGCACCGAGGTCATGGAGTCACCAGGCTCTCCACCCAGGCTGGCCATGCGCATCACACCGGTTTCGTGCCACAAGGCTGCTCCGAAAGCGGATACATTGGTAATCCCGTTCAATTCGAGATTCCAAATCAGATAGCGATAGGCCACGGGGTCAGGCTCGAAACACCACACGTGCCGCGCACGGCGGGCGGCATAAAGGACGGTCGCCCCGGCCCATGCGCCGATATCGAGATAGTCTTCATCAGGCGAAAGGTACTTGTCCAGAACTGCAAAGGTCTCGGGCTCCCAGTCTCCTGCGGTTGCTTTGCGCCAGAATTTGGAATGGTAGGGATCAAGGCGGAACGGATCACCGTTCAGGCGACCGTTGTAATACCCCCGGGCGCGATAGAACATTTTTCTGAAATTTGTGAGCATCCGCAGCCTCAGATTTGTTGTCCCGATCTGTTTTGCACAACTGGACGCAGCACCCAAGCGCACGTCATTCAATCTAGCTTGAGCGAGAGCAGTTGCAGTTCGGTGTAAAGATGATCCAGCTCGGGTCCGTTCAGGCTTTTGGATTTCACAAAACGGGGTGCCGGCAGCTTGATGCGCGTGCCGTCAAGCGGCTGGCCGCCGCAGAACCGTTGGTCAGCGGACAGAACCGCGTCGTCCGAGGGCAACAGCTTGTTTGCGATGTCCTGTCCAAACTGGGTCAGAAAGCCGTCCTTGGGCGTGCGTATATACAGCACATCCCACCATGGCTGATCTGCACCCTTCTTGGTGACCGAGAACATGGCAAAGCTCTCACCTTCAGGATGTTGCATCAGCACGGGCCGTACGCCATAGCGCAGCATATCCCGGACGTAACGTTTTTCATGTGCGCGAAGATGCGGCTCCATTTCTGCCGGATCGGTGATTACGGTCAACACGTCTGACCCTGCGTCGCGTCTCTGCCAGTCCCAGCGGTAGTCGTCCAGCGAGGCGAATCCGCAAGCACGCAATGCCGCCATGGTGCGCGGATTGCTCGTGCTGGTCATGCTTGTGTAGTGCCGCTCGGGGTCGGCGGTGGCCTTCATCATCAGCAGCAACCCGGCGCTGCCGCGATACTCTTTTTCGACATACCACGCGCACATATTCGTCAGTTTCAGCCGACCTTCGGGCAGAGCGCGTTCCGAATGCACCGCGCCCAAATAGCCAACAATACGGCCATCTGCCTCGGCCACGTAGCCATAGTTGGGTTTGGGCATATTCCAATCATAATCGAAGATGCCCCGCCAACGTTCCAGCGATAGCTTTGAGTTCATTTTGCCATGCAGCAACGCGACCGCAGCTTCGGTGTCTTCTTTCTGGGCGGGCCTGACGATCATGGGGCAAAGATGTCCTCTGGCGATGGGAACCGGGCTGATGGGTGTTCGGAAAGGAGCGACAGGAGCGTTTCGCAGAAAGTCCACGTGGCTGCGTCGTGATCGATATGATGGGTCAAAAGCCCGGTGGGCTCGTGCGGATCAACTGTTCCGGCTCGACGGGATGCAAGATGGCTGGTTATGAATGAAACCGATTTGGCGGTGCCGGTAAACCGTGCACCGCCTTTCCATTTGATCGGGTCACAATGGCTGTTTACAAGGCGCAGCCCTGGTGCCGCTTCGGGCGCCGGACGCGCATCGCATAAAGAAAGCGCACTAAATCCCAGCATTGTCAGCTTCTGCGTCACGGTGGGGTCTATCCTGTTCCATGGTGGCACCATGACAGATAGGAACCGGCGGGCTCCAAAGAGCCCCAGCAAGATATCTCGGCCCTGCCGCAGTTCGGCCAGTACATCCTCGAGGGGTCTGTGACGACCCAATTCCCACGCGCCTTTGTCGCCACTGCCTTTGGCATGGTTGATATGAGCATAGCCATGCTGCGCGACATACGCCGTTGGACAGTTCAGAACGGCCTCGGCATAGGCCGCGTCCGAGGTCGCTGGGATCGAGGCCAGAACGATTGGTGCTTTCATTTGCTGCGACAGCGACAGCAAGCGTGCAAGGCGCGGCCCTGTGCGCGATGCATCATCGTCGCGCCACCAGAACGTGGCCGTCCGACCCAGCGCCTGCCATTGGTCAAGCTCGGCTTCAAGGGCGGTCCACGCTTCTGCGTCCGCCCGCACGTCGGCAGGATGTGTAGAGTTGTTGCCCTGCATGGCATCGCGACCTTGTGGTTCGTGTATCAACCCAATTGCTATTACAATGGGTCCAAAGACGCCATTCACAAAAGCTGGGATGTCAGGCCGCATCGCGATGGCATCAAAGGTAAACTGTCCGGGTCGAGTTTCATTTTCCGGGTCTTGGCGATAAGAGGTGCAAACCAAGAACTCTGATCAGGTGGCCAAGGCAAACTCATGATCCTGTACGACCAGACCAACAGCGCGTTTCTGGACAGCCTCGAACGGCTTTGGCAGCCCGGCACAGACACGTTCGCAGTTTTGCCGCAGCAATTTGATCAGGATGAGACCTGGATCGAAGGTGCGCTGCGAGCGCTGCCGGACCCATTGCGCCGCGATCATGTGTTGCTGAGCACATCGGGTTCGACCGGAGCGCCCAAGCTTCTGGTCGCAAGCCGCACACGCGCAATCGCAATCGCCGACCAGATCGGAAAACTGCAAGGTGTAGCCAAAGGTGACACGGCTGTTGTGACTCTGCCGCTGAGCTATTGCTTTTCGTTTGTGAACCAATGGGTCTTGTCGCAAACAATCGGGTTACCTCTGGCTTTCGCGCGGCTGTCCGACCCCGGCAAACTCGTCGGGATCCTAAACGACAGCGAACGGGCGCTGATTTGCCTGGTGGCGGCGCAGGTGCCTCTGCTGAAAGCGCTGGGGGGCGGGTCCTTTCCGCGGGTCAAAACGGTTGCGTTTGCAGGCAGTCCATTTCCGTGGGCGCATAGCGCTGACCTTGCAAAGCTGTTCCCGAATGCGCGGTTCTTTGACAACTACGGCTGTGCCGAAGCCATGCCGCGACTTGCCATAAAAGATGTCACCGCAAACGTGCGGTCTCAAAGCACACCACCTGCCGGTCAGTTAGGCCCTCTTCTGTCAGGCGTTTCGTTTCGCAAATCCGAGACAGGCGAGTTGATGTTCCATAGCCCATACGCCGCGCTTGGTACTGTGACGCCCGAGGGCTATGTGCCGTTTGCAGATGATGGATGGATCGGGACCGGCGACCGGGCCGAGCAGGACGAAACGGGCCCGTGGCAGCTACAAGGCCGCACGAATGAAGTCTTCAAACGCCATGGTGAGAAAGTTTCGCTGCTGCGCCTGAGCAGCTCGATTGAGGCAGCCTGGCAACAGGAATACGCACTTGTTCCTGCTTTTGATCGCGCGGGCGAACCGGGTGTTCAGCTTTTTCTTTCGGGACACGCCGATCGTGCAATCGCGCGCGCTGTCCTACAAGCCATTCGGGCGACGCATCCGCGGGCGCATTGGCCCTTGCAGATCATTCGCGTTGACAACCTGCCGAGACTGAGCAATTCAAAAATTGACCTGAAGGCCCTTAAGGGCTGCCAGACAAGGAAATCCTCTGGGATCAGCGCGTTTGAAAGGAACGGATGTTTATGACCAATCTCGAAAAACTTCAGGACCTGCTGGAGGATGTTCTGTTGCTGGAGGATGGGCAATTCTCTCGTGATTTGACCCGCGACGGATTAGATACCTGGGACTCGATGGCAACTGTCGCGGTTGCGATCGGCATCGAAGAGGTTTTGGGCATCATCCTAGCGAAGAAGAGGCGATCGCCCTGTCCAGCGTCGCCGATATTGTCGGTTTCCTGCAAGCTCGGGGTGTCGTATTTGATTGAATGCACCCCGCGCCTTGAACCGTCAGAATTGGCTGATCTGATTTCAGGTCAGAAAGTAGTCATGACGGGCCGAACCGCGACGGCGGCGCGGGTTCCGGCTTTGGCTTCTCTGCAAGTGGTTGATGTATTCGATGACATTCCAATGGACACCAAACTGCTGGTTGTTTTGGGTGGGGGGACGCGCATTGATGCCGCAAAAGCGTGGCGGGCGCGCAGCCGCGGAATGTAAGCTTCTTGCCATCGCGACGCGCTTTGGCAGCGGCGCTGAGGCCAACGATATTGCGGTTCTGGACAATCAGGGTGCCAAAACTGTTTTGAAAGGGCCTGAGTTCCGTGCCGATTTCAGGGCGTATCTGCCCTTCGCGCTGGACAGTTTGAGTGACGAGGATATCGCCTGGTCCGTCGGAGATTCCCTTACTCATGCTTTGGAAGGATTGCTGTCACCTCTGGCAAGTGCCGCAGTACGGCAAAGTCTTTCGGATCTGGTGCATCGCATGCTGAGACTGGGTGTGACGACCGACCCTGAGTGGTTCGAACTCAGCGCGTTGGCAAGCGCCGGACAAGCGCAGTCATCCGTCGGACTGGTGCACGGGTTGGCGCATGTGCTCGAGGCGCCCGCGCGCGCCGAAATGGTGCGACTGGGCCGAAGCGACAGTTTGGGCCATGCGCGGCTGTGCTCGGGGTTTCTGGCACCCGTTCTGCGTTATAACTTTATGCGCTCAGGCAAGGCGGCTGAACATCTGGATGCTGCAGGCATCGATAAAGATGCGCTGCTGGCATTCGCAAGCGCGCTTTCCGGCCCGGCGCTGCGCCTGCCGCTGGATTGGCCCGCTCTGATCCGGCAGAACTGGAAGCTGATACTGCGCGATATGTGTACACGTACGAATGTTGCCACAGTACGCCCCGGCACTCTTGATGATCTGATTGCGCAGGTTCAAAACCAATGAGCGATCTTCTGGACATGCCAGTCTACGGGGTTCGTGACGACGCCGCTTTTCTGACGGAAATGAACCGGATCACACAGTTCCACCAAACGCACTGCCCCGAGTATGCGCGTATCTTTCCGGATATTTCGCCAGTCGGCCGGGTTGAAGACTTGCCGTTTCTTCATGTCTCGACATTCAAGCATGTGCGTTTTCGAACCCAGGACGGTTCGATCAGGCACGAGCGTGTGCTGAACTCGTCCGCCACGTCTTCCGATGTGTCAAGTCAGGTCGCTTTGGACCGCTACAGTAGCGACCTGCAGGCCAAAAGCAGTCAGGCGATCCTGGCCGATTACATCGGCGGCCAGAAACGACCTCTGATCATATTGGATACGAAGTCCGCGTTGGTGCAGCGCGGAACGGTGAGCGCGCGTATCGCGGCGGGGCTTGCGTTGCGTCCTTTTGCAACCAAGCTGTATTTCGGGCTGGCATCGCAGGAACAGGACAGTCCGGTCCTATGGGACCATTTGGAGGATGCCCTGCACAGCAATGATGCGGTCGTGGTTTATGGCTTCACGTGGGTATTGTGGCGGCTTTGGGCGGGGAACGATATGCCATCGCACATCGCCAAACGACTGCGCGAGGTCCAGATCACCTATGTGCATAGTGGTGGTTGGAAAAAGCTTGAGGCCGCGCGTGTTTCCAAAGACGCCATGACGCAAAAGCTGCTGGGTATCTCTGGCCCCGGGTCATGTGTGGTGGATTACTATGGGTTGGTTGAACAAAACGGCATAGTCTACCCGGAATGCGCGGCCGGGTGGCGGCATGTCCCGGTATGGGCGGACGTGCTGGGCCGCGACCCATTTGATCATGGTCTGGTCTACGATGCCCCGGCGCAATTGCAGTTGATGAATGTGACGCCTAGGGGCAGCCCCTACCACAATGTGCTGACCGAGGATCAAGGCGAGGTCAGCACCAATCCGTGTCCATGTGGCCGCACCGGTCGCCGATTCAAGTTGCTTGGGCGCTTGCCCAAGACAGAGACGCGGGGTTGCGCAAATGTCTGATCCGGTGCTTGTTCCCCATAGTTTCCGCGACGCAAGCGACCGCATCATCGAAGTCGCGCTGCCTTTCGCGCTGGATGCTCTGTGTGATGAGTATGACGACATAACAGCACGCATGGCGCGGCGGGGTGCCCCCGCCGCATTTAGCCGCGATGAGTGGGGGTATTTGCTGAGTTTCATGCGCGGAGCAAGCTTGCGTGCAGTCTTCACCAACAGTTTTGGCTCCCGTTGTGACGGACAAGCCAAGATGCCCTATCGCATGGCGCGCCCGCGTTCGAATATAGCAGTCTGGTTGCCGAACAATGTAAGCCTACTTGGTCCGCTTGCCGCCATACTTTGCCTGCTGACTGGCGCGCGCGTTCTGGCCAAAGCAGGTCAGGCGTCAGTCAATCTGACAGCCGCACTGCGAGAGGAAATCCTGAACGCCGGCGCCGGGCCTGTTCTAACCCACCTTTGGACAGACAATCTGATAACCGAGTGTTTTGACCGATACGACCCGCGCAACAAAGACTGGTCTTTGACCGCTGATGCGCGGGTTTTCTTTGGCAGTGATACGGCAGCTTTGGCAGTCGAGGCCTTGCCACATAAAGCAGGTACGCCATTTTTTGCCTTCCGAGATCACAGTTCTTTGGTTTGGGGAGAGCCATCGGCGCTTGATGATGCGGCTCTGGAAACGTTGTTGCGTGTGTTCAGGGTCTATGGAAAGGCGGGCTGCACGTCGCCGCAGAGCCTTGTGCTGATAGATGGAACAGCCGAACAGGCGGCTGCTATCGCCGATCGCATGAAAGCGCTGTGCGACAACCGGATCACGACACGTCCACCAGTGCATATCGCATCCGACACTTTCATGGCAGAACAGGTTGCGCGCGCCGAAGGCAGCTATGCAGCGCGCGCATCGAATGGCAGCGCGGTATTTGTCGCAGGTGGCGCGTCATCCGGGGGCACGCCAGGGCTCATGAGTTTACGTATCATGGCTCAAACTCGTGAAGCCGCCATTACTTTGCTTCCGGACAATATCCAGACTGTTGGATATATCGCGACACCAGATACCGTTCGGACGTGGTCGCGCGCGCTGTTTGACAGCCGGGTACTTCGTTTGGTGCCTGTTGGTGCGATGCATAATTTCGGACCGTTTTGGGACGGTCAGGACTTCTGGCGCGGGCTTTTCTTGCAATCAGAGATCGGGGCCTGATTGCTCTAGGTCTAGCGCGCGCGGATTGCATAGGTGGGCCTACCATTCAGGCCCGGGCCCACCTGCAAAGGTATGATGTGCTAGGTTTTATTGCTGTCTGTCGCCTCGCCGACGCCCACGCCGACATAGTTGTCAAAGCCAGCACCCAGCACCATGGTTGAAGAATAGATGTTGCGCAGGTCGACCATGCGTGCAGTTTTCATCGCGTCTGCCAGATCGCTCAGGTTCAACGCGCGAAATTCGTTCCACTCGGTCAGCAGCACAACGGCATCAGCATCTTTCGCGGCCGCATAGGGGTCGTCCATCCAGTGAACACCGGGCAGAAGATCTTCACCTTCTGAACGTCCCTGTGGGTCAACCACGCGCACCTGCGCGCCTCCTCCGATCAGTGCGGGAACGATGGTCAACGAAGGTGCGTCGCGCATGTCATCGGTGTTGGGTTTGAAGGTCACGCCGAGTACGGCAATGGTTTTGCCATTGAAGCTGTCATCGCAAGCTTCGCGGATCTTGTCGATCATGCGCTTTTTCACCTCGTCGTTGACGCGCATCACGGTCTCGGTGATTTGCATCGGATAGGCGTGGTCCTGACCAATCCGCGCCAAGGCTGCCGTGTCTTTTGGAAAGCAGGATCCGCCATATCCCGGGCCGGCATGCAGGAACTTGTTTCCAATACGTCCGTCCAGCCCGATGCCGCGGGCGACCTCTTTGACGTCGCCGCCGGCCCGTTCGCACAGGCCCGCGATCTCATTGATAAAGGTAATCTTCGTTGCCAGAAACGCGTTTGCAGCGTATTTGATCATCTCGGCGCTTTCCAAATCTGTGGTCAGGATTGGGAAATCACGCAGATAAAGAGGGCGATAGATCTCGGCCATCACTTCGGCAGCGCGCTCACTTTCAACGCCGACGACCACTCGATCAGGGCGCATGAAGTCGTCGATCGCTGCACCTTCGCGCAGGAATTCGGGGTTCGAGGCCACGTCAAACGCAGCTTTGGGATTGGCGGCAGAGACAACCTGTTGGACCTGACGGTTGGTGCCAACGGGAACGGTCGATTTGGTCACGACAACGGTATAGTCAGTGATCGCTTTGGCGATTTCCTCTGCAGCGGCCATGACAAAGGTCAGGTCGGCATGTCCGTCACCGCGGCGCGTCGGCGTACCCACGGCGATGAACACGGCGTCGGCCCCGTCAACCGCACTGGCAAGATCGGTGGTAAAACTCAAACGACCAGCGGCTACGTTCTTCGCCATCAGAACGTCAAGGCCCGGTTCGTAAATCGGAACCTCTCCGGCTTGCAGCATTTCAATCTTGCGGGCGGATTTGTCGACGCAGATCACATCATGACCAAAATCCGAAAAGCAAACGCCTGAGACCAGTCCGACATACCCGGTGCCGATCATTGCAATACGCATATTTCAAATCCTTCTATGCGGCGGGCTGCTGTCTGGCAGACCCCTGCCGGGCGGAGTGTCCGCCACCTTTATCCCTGACCAAAACCGCGCTGGTTGTCAGGCGATCTGATCCTTCGTAACGAGAAACGTGCGTTTGCGCGCCCTTAGCCTCGTTGGAGACGAATAAGCGCGAACACCTTAAGGGATCAAGGCGATTTTATTCGCAACCCATGGCAACGGCGACGGATCATGCGAAAGGGGCGGACTATGGCCGACCTTCGCGCAAAGGGGTGGTCAACCCGCCATCAGTGTCCTGCCGGGTTTCTGATCGCTGGGCGACAGCCCGAACTTGCGCGAGTACTCTCGACTGAACTGCGTCGGGCTTTCATATCCCACGTCATAGGCCGCCGAGGCCACGGATGTGTTGCCGGATTGAAGCAAACGTCGGGCTTCGAGCAGGCGCAGGTCTTTCTGGTACTGCAGCGGAGTCGTGGCGGTCACAGCTTTGAAATGTTCGTGAAAGGCCGAAAGACTCATGCCGGATTCAGTGGCCAGATCAGCGACCGGGATACTGGTTTTATAGTTTCTTCGAATGAAGGCTATTGTCTTTGAGATACGGCTCGCAGGGCTTTCGTGCCGCAACAGCTGGCGCAGCATGGCGCCATGTTGCGCGCGCAACAGGCGGAAGTGGATTTCCTTCAGGACGAGCGGTGCCAGCGCGCGGGCCTCGACCCGATCGTGCGACAGGCGATAAAGGCGCGCCACCGCGTCGATCAACGCTTGATCCGAGGCGGCAACGTCCAGCGTTCGGGCGTCGCCGTCCTGCACCTCGCCGATCTCGTCGACCAGACTGCGCACCATCGAAAGATCCAGCGTCAGCGCCAGTGCTGCGTAAGGTTCTTCGGTGCTGGCTTTGATGACGGCGGCCTCGACCGGTACCGCATGACTGACGATCAAGGTGTCACCTGCGCTATAGCGGATCACGCGGCCGCCAATATAGGCCTCTTTCGCGCCTTGCAACACCAGACACATCACGGGTTCGTAGAACCCAGCGGCGCATTCGGTGGTTTGATCATTACAAAACGCATACAGCCCATCGACCCCGGTGGTACATCCCACACCCATCGCGCCGTTAGATTGAACCAGTTCGAATACGTCAGAAACCAGATCCGTCGGTACCATCGCCAACCCTCCTGTCCTTGGAGATATAAAGGTTTCGCGCAGTCTGAAAACAACCAACCAACACCTGCCGGAGGATTGGGCAGATCATTCGGAGAATAAGGCAGTGGCTTTCGGCTGCAGAGCGCTAGGTTTGTAATCAGACAATTGACGTCCCCCTGTCAGCGGTTTCGCGCAATGCAGCGAAGCACGCCGCTGCCATACATTCGCAAAAATTTGCAAAAAGAGGAGAGTTTGAACCCATGGCAATCGAACTGAAACTCAATGGTCAGACCCATACCGTCGAGGCCGAACCCGGTACACCGCTTTTGTGGGTCATCCGGGATGAGCTGAAGTTGACGGGTACCAAGTTCGGATGCGGCGTAGCGTCATGCGGAGCCTGCACGGTTCACATGAATGGTGAGCCGATCCGGTCTTGCCAGACGTACATTGAGGATGTCGAAGACGCCGAAATCACCACCATCGAGGTTATCGATCAGGACAAGATCGGCGCGGCTGTGCAGCAGGCGTGGCTTGAGTTGGATGTGGTTCAGTGCGGCTATTGCCAATCCGGTCAGATCATGAATGCGGTTGGTTTGCTGCGCGAGAACGCCAAGCCCACGGCAGAAGATGTCGACGAATACATGCATGGAAACGCCTGCCGCTGCGCCACTTACCAGCGTATTCGTGCCGGAGTTCTGCGTGCATCCGAGATTTTGGAGGTCTAAGACAAATGACAGCTGATTTTTCCCGCCGCGGGTTCCTGAAATCCGCCGCCGCCGCCGCGACGATCCTGTATGTTGGCACCAATGCCAAAGGCGCGATGGCCGCGTCCGCTCAGCCGGACGCGATGCTGAACCCGTTCGTCAAGATTGACAGCAATGGCAACGTGGTCGCGATTGTAAAGCACTTTGAAAAAGGGCAGGGGCCTGCCACCGGCCTGACCTCGCTGATTGCCGAAGAATTGGGTGTCACGATGGAGCAGATCGGCTACGAATTCGCGCCGTCTGACCCAAACGTCTACAATAACACCCTGTTCGGCCCGTTTCAGGGTACCGGCGGCTCTACCGCGATGGCAAATTCATGGATGCAGTATCGGACCGCTGGTGCGAATGCCCGCGAGATGCTGATCAAAGCGGCGGCTGAGGCCTGGGGGTCCAGCCTGACGCGCTGGATATTCAGCAGGGTATGATCACAGGTGCTGGCAAGTCGGCCCCTTTGGGGACTTTCGTCGCTGCCGCAGCCAGCTTTGCACCGTCCGAGACGCCGCGCCTGCGCGACCCGTCCGAATGGAAGATCATCGGCAATCCGGATACGCGCCGCAAGGACAGCCCGGTCAAGGTCAATGGCGCTGCCAAGTTTGCCATGGATATACATCTGGACAATCAAATGGTCGTTATGGTCAAGCGAACCCCGCAGCGCGGCGGCACTGTTGCGGGTTTTGACGACAGCGCCTCCAAAGAAGTGAAAGGTTTTATCATGGCCCAAACGCTGCCGACCAAACATGGCGTTGCAGTCTATGCCGAAAACACCTGGGCCGCGATGCAAGCGCGGGAGGCGTTGGATGTAGAATGGGACCTCTCGGCTGCAGAAACCCGGTCCTCGCAGGAAATCCGGGACGAGATCATGGCGGCGCTGGACGCGGCACCGACCTACAATGTCAACAAAGCGGATCAGGCGGCGGTCGCCGCTGCAGTGGATAGCGCTGCGACGGTGGTAGAAGACCTTTACTTCCCGCTGCTGGCACATGCCCCGATGGAGCCCTTGAATTGTACCATCGAGCAGACCGCCGAAGGTGACATCGTGCTGCACGATGGTGCCCAGATGCCGACCGGTCCCCACATGGCCTATCAGCAGATTTTCGATCTGCCCACAGAGAAGATCCATATCAATACCATGCTGGCCGGGGGCTCATTCGGGCGCCGCGCGACACCGGATGCGGATTATCAGGTTGAGGCTGCGCTGGCCTTCGTGCTGACTGATCGGACGCGCCCGGTCAAACTGGTCTGGGATCGCGAGGACGATATCCGCGGCGGATATTATCGCCCCGCCTTCGGTCACAAGGTGCGGGTGGGTCTGGACGAGACCGGTGCCATCGTAGGTTGGCAGCATCAAGTGGCCGGTCAGCCGGTAATCAAAGGCACCCCGTTCGAGGCCGTGCTGGTCCATGACGGTATAGACCATTCAAGTGTCGAGGGTCTGGCAGACAGCCCCTATGCGATCCCGGGCATGGCTGTGGGCCTGACGGATACCGAAAAGGCGACCTCTGTTTTGTGGTGGCGCTCGGTTGGTCATACGCATACCGGCTATGTCATGGAAGTTATGATGGATATGGCCGCAAAGGCGACAGGTCAGGACCCGGTCGCATTCCGCCTTGCGTATCTGAGCGGCGAAGACACCGATCAGTCTCGCAAGGCCGGTGTGCTCAAACTGGCGGCTGAGAAAGGCAATTGGGGCAGCCCCGCACCTGGAAACGTGCAGGGTGTGGCGGTGCACAAATCCTTTGGGTCATACGTGGCCGAGGTGGTCGAGGTTTCAGGAAATCTGGATGATGGCATCCGAATTGAGAAAGTGACCGCAGCCGTCGATTGTGGTATCGCGGTCAATCCGGACGTGATCAAGGCCCAGATCGAAGGTGGCATCGGTTATGGGATCGGCCATGCGATGCGGGATCAGATCACGCTGGATGGCGGCGTGGTCGAACAATCCAACTTTCCCGATTATGAGCCACTGCGGATCTCGGATATCCAAGCGATTGAAACCCATATCGTGCCTTCGGATCACGCGCCCACCGGCATCGGCGAACCCGGAACACCGCCCGCTGCTCCGGCGTTGGCCAATGCCATCGCCGAGCTGGACCTGCGGGTTTCCGAGCTGCCGATGAACGAAAACGGGGTCTATTTCGTTTGACCAAACGGCTGTATCGCAGACCTCCAGCGCTGCGGTACAGCCCGCCTCATTGGCTACAGAAAGCCACTGGTGGTGCGAAAAAGCAAAGCCGAAGTCTTCACCCCAGCAGGCGACATGCGTTGTTGAGTTTTTTTGATCCGGGTGATGTGCGATGTCGTTTCCTGCAAACGGGTTTCGGAATCGTCAAGTTTGTAACGGTCAAAGCTGAGAAGATCGTGGAAACTGCTGGAGAAACCTGATGACGACAGAAACGGTAACCCGGTCCCGATCGGGCGGTCGGTCGGCCCGCCGCGCTATCCGAACTGCCCCCAAGTTTGACATGCTTCCGGGCCTGAAGCGCGGCATACCGCTGTGCGAAGTGATGGATCCGGCGCATGTCGAACGGATCGATGCGGCCTCGATGGATATTCTCGAGAATGTTGGTGTTCAGTTTCGTGACCCGATTGCGCTGGAAGACTGGAAGAAAGCCGGCGCCAAGGTGGAAGGCGAACTCGTCTTCCTTGACCGGGAGATGGTGCGCGAACTGATCGCAACGATCCCGTCGAGTTTTACTTATCACGCGCGCGACCCGGCAAAGAACGTTCGGTTGGGTGGAAATCACTCGATCTTTGTGCCGATGACCGGCGCGCCTTTTCTGCGTGATCTTGATGACGTGCGCCGCAACCCGACGCTGGACGATCTGGCAATGTTCCACAAACTGGCGCACATGATGCCAGCGCTGCATTCCTCGGCGCATCATATTGTCGAGCCTTATGATCACCCCATCAGCCAGCGACATCTGCGGATCACCTATTCATCCATGAAGCACTCGGACAAGACCTTCATGGGCATGACCACCTCGCCCAAGAACGCCGAAGATGTGATGGAGATGTGCGCGATCCTGTTTGGCGAAAAGTACCTTGAGGATCATCCGGTGACCACGGGCAACTGCAACGGAAACTCTCCGCTGGTTTGGGATGAGACAATGCTGGGTGCGATGCGGGCCTTTTGCCGTCGCAATCAGCCGGTTCTGTGCTCGCCGTTTGTGCTGGGTGGGGCAAATACGCCCGCTAGCGTACCCGCTACGGTGGCGCAGCTAAATGCAGAAGCGCTGAGCGCATTGGCTTATACACAGGTCATCCGGCGCGGAGCGCCTGCCATCTACGGGCACTATCTTTCCACGGTGTCGATGAAGTCTGGCGCGCCCATGGCTGGCACGCCCGAGATCAGTTTGATGAACTTCATGATTGGCCAAATGGCACGGTTCTATGACGTGCCATGGCGCACTTCGAACACATTGGGTGGCGCCAAGACGTTTGACGCGCAAGCCGGATACGAATCCGCCACCACCCTGAGCGCTGTGATCCACTCTGGGGCAAATTACATCTGGCACTCGGCCGGCTGGAATGAGGCCGGGATGCATTGTTCTGTCGCCAAGTTCATCGTCGATGCCGAGCAATGTGCGATGGCCTATCGCATGGCGGAAGGCCCCAAATGGCATGATTTTGATCAGGCGGTGGCGGCAGTTCCTGATGTCGGGCCGGGGGGTCATTATCTGGGCCATCCGCACACGCAGGAGAACTTTCAACAGGCTTTCTTCATGCCGGACCTGTTCGACAACAACTCGATCGAGCAATGGCAGGCCGAGGGAAGCGTCGAGGTCACTGAACGTGCGCTCAAACATGCGCGTAAGCTCTTGGCCGAGTACCAGGAGCCGAAGCTGGACGAAGCCAAGAACGAAGAGCTATTGGACTATATTGCGCGCCGAGAACGTGAAATCCCCGCCGCAGATGAGTTGAATCAGACCTATTGAAGCGGCGGTTTTCCGCTTTACTGGCCCATCTCTGTTTTGAGATGGGTCTTTTGTTTTTCTGGTTGTATTGGACGGGGTCGGATGACGGGAAAAACGCCGCCGGTTACGGGGCGGCGTTTCCTGGTTTTTTAGCGTTGCCGAGGTGGCTTATTCGGCGGCCTGAGCCGCAGTGTCACCTCTTTTGTCACGCAGACCATCGCGATAAAGCGCTTTGCCCAGTGATATCATCATCAGGCCCATCACCATCGTGAAGGGTAGGGCCCCGATGATCATCGCGTTGCGCAATGCGTCCAGCGGGTTGTTTTCGCCCGCCGCAAGGATCAGTGCGCCGATCACAGCGGTCAGGATCAGACCCCAGATGATGCGGTGCTTGACACCGGTCTCCTGGCTGCCGCCCGACATGATGGTGTTCATCACAAGGATGCCCGAGTCCGCAGAGGTCACGAGGAAGGTCATGATCAGGATCACACACATCACGTTCAGCATCGACAGCAGGCCGCCATCGATCATGTAGGACAGCGTCACGAACAGCTTGTTGGTGTTCGATGCCCCGATGATCGCGCCACCAGCTTCACCCGCCAGTTCCAGATCAATCGCGGTGCCACCCAGAACGGTCATCCATGCGAAACACACCAGCGCCGGTGCGAAGACACAGCCCAGGATGAATTCGCGCACGGTGCGACCCTTCGAGATGCGCGCCAGGAACAGGCCCACAAACGGCGAGAACGCGATCCACCAGGCCCAGTAGAACGTGGTCCAGCCGGACTGCCAGCCAAACTGGCGACCCTGCTCACCTGCGGCATATGCCGCGGCCAGCGTCGCCTCATCCAGTTCTGCTGCTGCGCCTTCCAGACCGCTCTTGAAGCCGTCAAAGCTGCCCCAGGCATTGGTTGCACCGCCCATCAGAGCCTCTGCATGCGCCTGTGCTTCGGCAGGCAGAGCTGCCGCGAACGCTTCGGCCGACAGCGGGCCATATGCGCTGAAGCTCAGCGAGATGAAGTGCAGGATGTAGTCGACCATCGCCGTGCCATAGGTGGTCATGGCGAAAACGAACGAGCCGAAGACGACAAATGTGCCCAGCAGGATGATCGACAAAACCAGGTTCAGGTTCGACAGGTACTTAACACCGCGGCCAACACCCGACACAGCCGAGATGATCGACAGCGTCATGATGGTTACCAAGCCAGCGATCAGGCCGACTTTGGATGGGGTCGGAACTTCGCCGCCCAGATCCATCACCCATTCCATGCCGGTGATCGCATATACACCGTCAATGAACTGGCTGATGCCATAGCCGATCGTCACCGACACACCCAGAATGGTTGCCACAACGCCCAGCACGTCGACAACGTGGCCCAGAAAGCCGTTCATCAGCTTGCCGAACAAGGGTGTCAGGGCAGATCGAATGGTCAGTGGCATGTCGCGGGTGTAGGCGTAGTAGGCCAGCGACAAACCGGTGATCACATAGATCGCCCATGCGTGAAAGCCGTAGTGCAAATAGGTGTAGCGATAAGCGGACTGGATTGCTTCGGGCTCGTTGCCCGGCACGTCGCCTGCGACCACCACGGGGTTCGAGCCCCACAGCCCCAGAGGCTCGGCGGTCGCGAACACCATCAGGCCGACGCCCAAGCCAGCACCAAACATCATCGAGAACCATGAGAAGTTCGAAAACTCCGGCTTTTCGCCGGGTGTACCCATGATCCGCTTGCCCGTGCCGGGGATGATCGCCACAGCGGCCAGAAGAAGAAAAACAGCCCTACGATGATGACGTAGAAGCTGTTGAAGCTTTCAAGCAGACGGCCGTTCAGGCTGCCCAGCGTGCCATTCGCGTTGGCTGGAAACACCAGGGCCCATAGCACCAGACCAACCATGATCGCCTTACTGATCAGTGCAATGGGTACGCTGTAGTTCTCATAAAACCGCCATCCGCAGTTTTTATGTCCAGATCTGTAAATGGTTCTTTTATCGACATCTAATTCCTCCCGTGTCGCGTTCGGTCGCCATTCGATGGCTATTCTTGTTGGCATGATTGCACAGCAGTCTTATTCTTCGGATGCTTTCCATTCCTTCCATCTTAGGACGACATTTGCTCCGATCTCCCGAAAGGGTTGCGGTGGCAGCTGTTTTGGTCTGTCTTCGGAACCGAAGTGTTCGACAATGTCTGATTTATGATTGCAGGCAAGCTCGGCCGCGGCAATACCTGTCAACGTGCCGCGTGCGGTCCCCAGCCCGTTTTGGACGCAACCAGAGTAGACACCACGATCAATTTCCCGTGTAACCGAGACGCCATTGAGGCTAAGGCACAGATGTCCGGCCCATTGGTATTCCATCCGGGTCCCGGCCAACTGTGGAAAACGTTGGTCAAACTTGTGCCGCATAACCCGACCGGCGCGCTTTAGATCTTTGCCGGAAGAGGCCATGCCCGGACGCAGGGCCGCGCAGGTTCGTGTGATGATCCGGTTCCCACCCTGTCTGGTATCGATGCGGCGCATTGTTGTGCCCATGGGATCCGATGGCGTCACGCCCCAGCGCGTGTGGCCACCCAGTTTCTTCAACGCATCTGTGTCCAGCGCGGGTGTCATCGCCGCAAATAGGAATAGCTGCATCAGGCGGTTGCGCGCGATACCAAAGCTTTCCAGATGGCCGTTGACAGTCAGGATTACTTTCGCGGCCGTGACCGCTCCTTTTCCGTTTTCACGCACCAGTTATCGCCGGCGCGTTCAAAACCAAGGACAGGGCTGTTCTCAAACATACGCACGCCCTGTCCGGCCAGACCATCGGCCAACCCGCGTATGTAGCCAGCGGGCTGCAGCA
>NZ_JBQFIL010000003.1:0-140412 GCF_056535465.1 Ruegeria sp. G7
ATGCTACGACGTGATGAAGAACCCGGAAATCGAAGCGGACTTTGAACGGCTGACCACACATCTCGGCGAAAACTTCTAGGTGCGCTGAGCCCCAGCCAACCGGATTGAGAAAGACGGTAGTCGCCCTTGTACGACCCCGCCGTTCCCGCGAAATGCCATATGCAGAAATGCAACTGCCTCAGCCTACTGCTCTGTAAGGCCAAGAGAAATCGGCAATGTGACTGCACGTAAGCGTTGTTGGGGCCTTTTGGCTCACTGATATCTCATGGCATCCCGAGGAGAGTTTCGCGTACGGTGGACTTTTTTTCCTGATCCCCTTGGAGACCGCGTTTTTCAGTTAACTCTGTCCAGGGTGTGATCCTCGCGTGATCGTCGGTGATACTCCCACGGGGTAAGCCCGTCGAGGCTCGAATGTGGGCGGTGTTGATTGTAGCTGTCGCGCCATGCCGCAATCGTTCGGCGGGGGTTGCGCAGACGCGGGACCAGGTATTCGTTGAGACAGTCCTCGCGCATTCGACCATTGAAGCTTTCCACAGGACCATTCTGCATGGGCCTGCCCGGCGCGATGTAGTGCCAGCCGACTTTGCGTTCTTCCTGCCATTTCGGCATCGTGTTCGATGTCAGTTCCCTCCCATTGTCCGAGACCAGCATCAGGGATAGAGAAAGACCGCCTGGCGTTCAGAGCCATGACTGCAACGGAGGATTTTTCGGAGGGCTGTTCGGCGTTCCGGAACAAACGAGAACTCCGATTCAAAGGCCGCTAAGATGCGAAATCCGGCCCTCCAGATAGGGGGGCAGGATTGTTTTTCTGCTGTTTGCCCAACCGAAAGACGGTCAGGATATCAACCGCTTGTCGTCGTCGATCATAGACCGAATGTCGTCGGATCGAGCTTGCTGTAGATCTCTTGCTCCACAAGGCTGACGATCGCTTCCTCGTCGGTCGGATCGACATCTGCAAGAAGCCCAACCCATTTGTCATAGACCGACTGATACTGATCGATAAGTGTTTGAGACAGTGCAGGATCGATCCCGCGCTTGTCCTCCGTGGTGTTGGCAAGGCTTGCATAGTAGCCGTCGCGGAAAGCCGCGAGGGACTCCACCAAAGACGCGTCCGGTTCGCGAATATCGACGTCGTGGTCACGCGCAGCCTGCATGCCCGCTTCTTCCAAAACGCGATAATTCAGCTGGAAGCGCACCAACTGACGGGCGAATTCACGCAAGAGCATATCACGAACGTCAACAGACAAGCCCGCCCATGTAGACTGGTTCATCATATATTGAACGCCCGACGTATGGGTACCCAGAGACAGGAGCGTGAAGTTGTCCGCAACCTCCGCGATCTGGAAACCCTGCCCCATGTCCGAGGCATTCATCATGACGCAGTCGATCGAGCCACGCTGCAGACCCGAGTAAACATCCGGGAACGGGACAGAGACAGGCGTACCCTCGACATAGTTCGCCCACTCGACATGAGCACCACCAGCGGTCCGGATCCGCATTCCCTTCAGATCGTCAGCCGTCTGGATATCCTTGACGCAAGCCAGGTAGTAGACGGGCGTGCTCCAACCGTTGATAAAGACTACGCCTTGACTTTCCCACTCCTCCCGAGCGGCTTCGTTCATCAGCGTGATTTCGGTCATGGCAATGCCTGCAGCAATGCTGTCGGACCAGGCAAAGGAGACGTCATTCAGCAGATTGTTGATCGGCAAATCGGCTGGAGTATAGGCCCCAACGTTATTGCCAATGTCAGCCACACCGTCCCGGATCCCGGCAAGCACGGCATTCGGTGGCAGCAAAGCCCCCCCAACAAAGAGGTCAAATTCGATGTCACCGATGGCTTTCTCGGACACACGATCAACGAAGTCGATGTAGTCAACAGAGAACGGGTGTTTTTCGCCTGTCCACGATGTGATCGTCAGCGTTTCGGCAGCCAAACCCGATGCGGCAAGCGTCAAGGCTGAGACGGCTCCAAGTAGCTTCATTTTCATTTGCAATCCTCCATTGTTGTCAGGTGCGCCGGTTTGAGCGCGGTCAGTTAGTCATCAGTGTCGGCAGGAACAGCGTGAGACCCGGAACTGCGATCAGCAGCGCGAGAGTCAAGAAGTCCATTCCAAGGAACCAGAATGTGCCGCGGAACATCGTCGTGAGCGGGATGGTCGAACCCATGGCACTTCGCATCACAAAAACATTCAGCCCAATGGGCGGAGTGATCAGGCCGATCTCGAGCAGCTTGACCATGATGATCCCGAACCAGATGTAGTTGATGTCCATTGCCGTCAGGAGCGGCGTCGCAATCGGAATAACCAAGAGCATGAGAGAGATGCTCTCGACGAACATTCCCAGAATGATGAACAGCAGGCCCAGCAAGATGATCAATGTGATCGGATCGTTTGCGATCGGCAGAAGCATCGAAGCCAATTCATCGGGCACCCGCGCAAGATTCAAGAAACGGGCAAACATTGCAGCACCAACGGCGACAATGAAAATCGTGCAGGTGCCCTCTGCGGTATCGATCAAAGCGCGGCGGATCACCGCCAGCGTCAAAGTTCCGCGCAACAAGGCTATGAGTGTGGCGAGCCCGGCCCCGATCGCACCCGCTTCCGTGGGTGTGAACCATCCAAAGAAGATGCCGCCCATCACACCTGCGATCAGCGTTGGCAATGGCCAGATGTCGCGTATTGCGGCGGCTTTCTGTGACCAGCTGTATTGTTCCGAAGAGGTCGGCGCCAAGGCAGGGTTCAACTTGGCCCGCATTGTAATCATGGCGATGTAGATAGCGGCCGAGACGAGGCCCGGGATCAAGCCAGCCAGAAAGAGTTGTGAGATCGAAGTCTCTGTAAAAATTCCATAGAGGATAAGAAGGATAGATGGTGGGATCAGCGACCCCAAAGTTCCCGAAGCCGCAACTGCGCCGCAGGCCAGCCCAGGCTCGTACTTGGCTTTCAACATCTCGGGGACCGCAATGCGCGAGAATGCAGCTGCAGTCGCTACGCTAGAACCTGAAGCCGAAGCGAACAAAGCAGACGCGATCACGCTAGAAGACGCCAGACCGCCCGGAAGACGGGCCAAGAATATGCGTGCCGCCGCAAACAGTCCCGAAGTCAGGCCGGTCTGGCTTGCGATGTATCCCATCAGGAGGAACATGGGCACCGCAGAGAGATTCCAATTGGTGATGAACGCAAAGGGATTCCTGTCAAAATGCTCCAGGCCGCCTTTGTCGAAGTAAGGGCTGAGATCCGAAAAACGAAACCAAACCCAACACGACACCCACGGGCGTTCGCAACGCCATGAGCAGAAGTGCAGCGCCAATGCCAAGCAAGCCGATTTCGAAGCGATCAAGTTCCATTTTTGGGCCCACTTTCATTAGGCAAAACGGAATCTACTTCGTTGTCCGGAGTACCATTCTGGAAAATTCGCATTGCAACTACAATTGTCGCCAAGCCGAAAGCGATCGGTAGCGCAAAGCGCATCGGCCAAATTGGAACGGTGTAGGTGCCGTCCACCATTTCGCCCTTTTCGAAGGCTTCGATTGCGTCGGTGAATGCTTTGGCCGTCAACATCCCCCAGAACAGCATCCCGGCCGCATTGGCGACAACGTCTGAGAACCGCCGCATCATTGAGGGGAACATGTTGTAGAACAAGTCGACAGAGATCGAACGGTCTCGAAGCTCGACGAATGGAAGCGGCAGGAATACAGCGGCGACCATGTAATAGTACGCGACGACTTCAGTTGTCGCCGGCGCCGGCTGCCCGAAAATCTGACGGCCCACAACGTCGGCCAATACGTGAACGGCCATCAGGATGAGGGTGATGACGGCAACCCACTCAAGCGCGACCGTCGCCCTTTTGATTGAAAGCGTTAACATTCCGACCCGAGGGCCAGCAAAATGCCGGTCGGCATATGCCTTCCTCCCTGTTCCCGCGAACTCTCGCAGGGTTCCTCTACAACAGGGTCTACAGGAAAGGGTCGAAAGTAAATGAAATTAAATTTCAACAGATGAAACAAAAGTTAAGAATCTGAAAAGATACAAAAATATCACTTCTGAAGTGCGGAATCTTGAATCGGCAGACCAGTTTAGCGTCAGCCGCTTGGAACCCTCAGGGCATGTCGCCATCAAGGGCGAAGCCTTAACTCTGAGCTTGTGGCCTAGCCAGGTTCCGCACGATACGCCAACGCCGTCGACATTTGTTCGGACACCTGCACAAGCTTTGGCAGGATCATATCTTGGGCCCGCTCGGGGCTCATGGTCTGCTTCAAATAAATGACGTTTATCGAAGCAAAGACGCGCTCCTCGTTTCGAATGGGAACGCCAATGCTAAAGATGCGGTTAGAGTACTCGCGTTGAGAATAGGCAGCGTCCATCGTCGCAAAGCCTTTCTCACGCACCTCATGCATCCGGGCGCTGAAGGCTTCTCGATCTTTCTTTAGATCATTCCAAGGTGCGCCGTCATCCGGAATGCAATCCAAAATTTCTGCCTGCCTTTCGGGCGAACAATAAGCGATGTAAGCCAAGCCCAGACTAGTGCCTAGAAGCGGTGCGCGATAACCCGTAGAACGGTTGAACGAAAGCGGGCCGGATGCCCGCGAAGTCTCAACCACGACCATTGCATCATGATCCAAAAGAGCGACGTCCGAAGGCCATCCGATGTCTTCGCGAAACTCCCCCAGGATGGGGGTTAGAATGTCGACGAATACAAGCTTCCTATCGTAAGAAGAACTGAGGGACATGGATTTACCGGTTACCCGATAAATGGCTGAGGCCTCATTGCGAACAACATAGCCAGCGCTGATGAGCGTCTCCAACATCCGGACAATTGTAGATTTGTCTATCCCGGTCTGATAGTGGATGCTGCCGACAGTTGCCTTCCCATCAAGACGATTGACAGAGGAAAGAACCTCTAGAACCCGCAAGGCGGCTGTCACTGGTTTGTAGGATACCATTTTTTCATTCGTCCTGTTCAGGCAGCGGGGACGCCACTAGTCATTGGCCACAGAGGTCTGCGTAGACTGCACTAGTTCGGTTTTCCCGAGCCAGTCGTCAAGAACTTGTTGTTGGTTACCGCCCAACTCCGGTGGCGGCCTTCGGTAGCTTGCTGGCGTGGCAGAGAGCTTTGCGGGGAATGCGACTGTCTTAAAGACTGTGTCATCTGTTCGCCTCTGGCTGATCTGCATACCACGAGACATTACCTGCGGATCCTCAAAGACCTCCGGCACAGTGTTGATTGGCCCGCAGGGCACGCCAGCCATCTCCAAGAGCTTGATGACCTCGTCTTTTCAAGCTGCGTGGTGGCGTTAGCAATCGCAGCATCAATGGCTTCGCGGTTCTTGATCCTTGCCTCGTTGCTTGCAAAACGAGGGTCGTCCGCCAGTTCTTCGAGGCTCAGCGCCGTGCACAACCGAACGAACTGTCGGTCATTGCCACAGCTGATAATGATATGCCCCGATTTCACCGGATACACAGTGTAGGGTACCACATTGGGGTGACTGTTACCAAGCCTACCGGGCACCTGGCCGCCGTTTAGCCAGTTGGACGCCTGGTTCGCCAACATGGCAACCTGGCTGTCGAGCAGCGAACAGTCGATATGCTGCCCGACGCCTGTGATCTGTCGATGATAGAGCGCCGCCAGAATAGCGGTGACCGCATTCATTCCGGTGAACAAGTCGCACACTGCCACGCCCACCTTCGTCGGTTCGCCACCGGGCATAGCGTCTGGAGCGCCCGTGATACTCATTAGTCCGCCCATGCCCTGGATAAGGAAGTCATATCCTGGGCGATGCGCGTATGGTCCATCCTGACCAAAGCCTGTGATCGAGCAATAGACGATGCTGGGATTGATTTCTTTGAGAGAGCCGTAGTCGAGACCGTACTTGGCAAGCCCTCCAAGCTTGAAGTTCTCTACAATCACGTCGGCATTGGCCGCCAACTGCCGGACGAGGTCAGCATCTTTGGGATCGGTAAAGTCCAAGCACATGGAGCGCTTGTTTCGATTGCAACACGCGAAATAGGCGGCGTCTGCCCGCGTTCCGTCTTCCTTGTGCGTGTAGGGTGGCCCCCATCTCCGCGTATCGTCCCCACCTGCGGGGGACTCAATCTTTACGACGTCCGCGCCGAGATCGCCAAGGATCTGCGTGCACCACGGGCCGGCCAGGATTCGACTAAGGTCCAGAACCCGGACACCGGCAAGAGCTCCGACATGCGCCTCATTTAGTCTCATGGCCACCTCATTTCAATAAGTGAAATATTGTTTCATTTACATGTTAGCGAAAACTAGACAGACTTGGAAAGATCGAATTTGCAGAACGTGCAACAAAATCGACATCCAAGGAGATGCGGGTTTCCGCTGCCTTTCTGCTGTGCCGGAAGGCACTGATCGACCGAGGCAAAAGTCTGTTTAGCACGTCTGATCCGGGCTTGGGGAACGACCATGGAAGACATCGTAATTGCATCAGCCGCGCGCACCGCAGTTGGAGGCTTCGGAGGCTCTTTGAAAGATCTGTCGCCGACGGACATGGGGGTTCTGACGGCCCAGGCCGCAATTGAACGCGCGGGCATTGAAGCCGCTGAGATACAGCAGGTCTTTTACGGAAATGTCATTCATACGGAACCGCGCGATATGTATGTCTCGCGCACAATCGCCATCGGAGCCGGCGCGCCGGAAGCCGCCTCAGCACTGACCGTGAACAGGCTGTGTGGGTCGGGGCTGCAGGCAATTGTCTCGGGTATCCAGGCCATCGGCATGAAAGAATCCGATTGTGTTTTGGTCGGCGGAACCGAAAGCATGAGCCGCTCGGGTTATGTCATCCCCGCCGCACGTTGGGGTCAAAAGATGGGTGACACACAGGCGGTCGACATGATGACTGCGGCCCTCCACGACCCGTTTGGTCATGGGCATATGGGAATTACGGCCGAGAATGTGGCCGAGAAATACGCGATCACGCGGCAAAAGCAGGATGAGTTTGCCGTCGAAAGCCATCGGCGAGCCAGCACAGCAATCGAAAAAGGGTACTTCGAAGAGCAGATCATTCCCGTTGTGCTAAAGACCCGTAAGGGGGAGAGAGTTTTCGCCACCGACGAACATGTCCGCCCCAACGCCTCCTTCGAAGACATGGCCAAGCTGCGTGCTGTCTTCAAAAAGGATGGCGCGGTCACGGCGGGCAACGCGTCCGGGATCAATGACGGCTCAGCATCGCTCGTTTTGATGAGCGCTGACGCGGCCCGTGACAAGGATATCTCTCTGCTGGCGCGCGTCCTGTCTTATGGGCACGCAGGCGTGGACCCCAGGTACATGGGGATGGGTCCGGTCCCTGCGATGCAGACAGCGCTGGCCCGCGCGGGTTAAGCGTTGACGACCTGGACGTTGTGGAGTCCAACGAGGCCTTCGCCGCTCAAGCCTGCGCTGTGACCGAGCAACTCGGCCTGGACCCGGCAAAAGTCAACCCTAACGGCGGCGCGGTCGCAATCGGGCATCCCATCGGGGCCAGTGGCGCGATCATCACCACCAAACTTCTCTATGAGCTTATGCGTACGGGCGGCAAATACGGCGCCGCAACCATGTGCATCGGCGGCGGACAGGGAATTGCCCTCATCGTAGAGAACCTTCGGTCCTGACATCCAACGCCCGGCTAGGCTGCTGCTCTTTCGTGGCACCTTCCCGACCTCAATCTTCAGTGAGGGAGAAAAAATGACAAAGAACTATATCAACGGGCAATGGCGCGCCTCCGGTGTTGTCGAACGGAACCTGAACCCGTCTCGTCCTTCCGATGTCATTGGCCGTTTCGCTGTCGCAGATAATTCCCAAGTCGAAGAGGCCATCGAAGCGGCCCGCAAAGCCCTACCGGCCTGGGCCAATGCAACCCCAATGGTGCGCCACGATTGCCTCGACGGCGTCGCAAGATACCTTGCAGCGAACGCGGAGACATTTGGCGAACTTCTTGCGCGCGAGGAAGGCAAGATCCGCGCCGATGGTATCGCTGAGGTGCGTCGCGCCGCGCAGTGCTTCTCGTACTTCGCGGCAGAAACTCTCAGGGCACCCGGCGAACTGTTGCCCGGTCTCAGACCCGGCTTCAGCGTCATGGCCAGTCGCGAACCGGTTGGGGTTGTTGGGATTATCACACCATGGAATTTCCCGATTGCTATTCCCGCGTGGAAGATGTCGGCCGCTCTGGCCTATGGTAACACGGTCGTTTTCAAACCAGCCGAGCTTACGCCGGCAATGGCGCACGCCCTTGTCTCAGCCGTCGATCACGCCAGCCTACCACCGGGCGTGGTCAACCTGGTGTCTGGCTTTGGGTCCGAAATCGGCGACAGCGTCGTGGATGGCTGCGACGCGATCACCTTTACTGGTTCGAACAGGACCGGACGGGCGATTTTGCGACGCTGCGCTGAGCAGATGAAAAATGCCAGCTCGAGCTTGGCGGAAAAACCCGCTGGTGATCGCCTCCGACACGAACATGGAAGTTGCCGTCAACTGTGCGCTTGATAGCGCTTTTTACCAGACTGGCCAGCGATGCACGGCTTCCAGCCGCCTGATTGTCGAAGCCGCCGTGGCCGACGAATTCGTCACAAAACTGACAGCCAAGACTGATGCGCTGAAAGTAGGCGACGCGCTTGAAGAAGGGACCGAGATCGGCCCATCAGCCTCTGAGACGCAACGCGGGATCGTCCAGAACTACATCGAGATCGGAAAACAGGAAGGGGCCGAGATCGCAACAGCACAAGGCAAGCGTGATCTACCGAATGAAGGGTATTTCCTAGAGCCGACGCTTTTCGTGAACGCAACCAACGATATGCGTATCTGCCGGGAAGAGATCTTTGGCCCGGTTGCTGCCGTCATTACCGCCGACGACTTCGAACACGCGGTGTCGATCGCCAATGATACGGAGTTCGGTCTGTCGAGCGGCGTTTGCACAACGTCGCTCGCGAAATCAGAGTATTTTCGAAAGCAGTCGCGCTCTGGTCTCGTGATGGTGAATGCACCAACCGCTGGACTAGACTTTCACGTGCCTTTCGGCGGCCGTCATTCCAGTGGTTTTGGGGGTAAGGAACAAGGCTATGCAGCGATTGAGTTCTTCACGGAACGCAAAACGACGTATGTGAATTCAGATGTCGGCTGAAGCAAACCGCTCACCGGCACAGGACGCACGTGCCAAAATCGAACAGGATCAAAGCATGATTTGTTGAACGGCCATCTAGGCCCGAGAAACTCAAGGGAGGAGTGGGTTCTGACAGTTGGAGAGACACCGTTTTTTCGCGTCTACGGTCGCACAAAGTCCTATTTCACGCGAAAAGTCATCGGCTACATGACGTATAAGGGCCTCCCTTGGCGTCTTCGCCGAAACAGTACCTTGCCACATCTGAGTGATGCGGGCTGGCCGGGTGGTATCCCCGTTGTAGAAACTCAAACCGACCAGATTTGGTGGGATTCCACCGCCATCATCTTGCACCTCGATGCCGTTTACCCCGACAGGTGTGTCACGCCAGACGACCCGACGCTGAGCTTTCTGAGCCACCTGCTCAACGACTATTCGGACGAATGGCTCTACCGGCCGGCCGTGGCGTGGCGCTGGTATGACGCCGAAAATGCGATGCAGGCCGGTTGGGACCTTGCCCGCGACTATACTGTCTTTGTCGAGCAAGACTGTGAAACCGTCCGGCAAAACATAATGGACCGCATGATTGGGTCCTGCATCGAATTCGGCCTACCCCAGTCCATGATGCAAACGTGGATCGACGCCGAAATCGTGCCCTGGATGACGGCACTTGGCGCCCATGTGCGCAAGTACCGCTTTCTGTTCGGCGACCGACCCGCTCTGGCAGATATCGCGCTCTATGGCGGTAACTCCGCGCATTTCATAAGCGATGTCTCCTGCCGCAAGCTGGTCGATGTCACAGCGCCTGAAGTGGTGCATTATACCCATCTCCTATCCGAGCCCGAAGAAACCAGCTTCGGAAACTGGCAGGATGCCGGCGGGATGCGGGACGACCTTGTCGCTCTCATCCGACCGCTCGCCATGTACTACACCCCTTGGATCACGGCGGCACTTGACCAGGGCGCCGCCCCTGCCTTTGGCAACGAAGCGCCCGTTCCGCTGCCCGATTACACCCGCCGATCTCGCGGCGTCCTGATTTCACGCTATCAAGCGCTGCGCAATGATCTGCTGGACGGGGTGTTGGATGAAGTCGGTCTTCTGGCCCATTTCAGGGACGCCGAGGGTCATGCGCAGCCCATCCCCAATCAGGCGCATCCGCCGCAACCAAAGTTGAACCGCGCCTTTCCGTCCAACTGAGCAATCAAATCCGAGGACACCATGTACCGATTATTCTCGCGTGAGATCAGTTACTTTTCCGGCAAAGTGCGGGCGGCTCTGAAGTACAAACAGAAAACAGGCGCCCTGCCCGAAGGCTACGAGGACATTCTGGCCACGACGGATATTGTCTTTAACTTCCTGCTCAAAAACACGGGCTCCACCCTTTGCCACAGCTGCAGACGCCGGACGGGCAATGGCTGCTGGATTCCAGCGAAATCATGGATCACCTTGATCGCGTGCACCCTGAGCCGCGCATAGTGCCCGAGATATCGTCGCCCAGGCAACTCGTCGCCTCGCTCCTGTTAGAATTTCTGGGCGATGAATGGCTCATTAACTACGGGTTCTGGGCGCGCTGGCACTATGCATTGGACGCGTCGACGGAAAACCATATCGAGTTCAATGCTCAGCAGTGGAGCGCGATCTTCCGCCCGATGTGCCGTCCGCGCCGCCGCCGCGCATTGGCAAAGAGAATGTTCAAAAGTGTCCTGGGCATCGACCGCCCCGACGACGTCACCCGTGGCCCGCTCGCCGGTCTGCGCGACATGGGTATCAACCCGGAAACCGAACAGGCCTTCTACGATAGCTACATTCGTATGATGGAAGCCTTCGAAGCCCACCTGGATCATCACGATTTCACCCTTGGCGGGGCGCCGTCGGTCGGTGATTTTGGCCTGCTTGCGCCGCTCTACGCCCATATCTATCGCGATCCCGTTCCAGGCGTCGAGTTGCGCACCCGTTTCCCTCTCGTCGCAGAGTGGGTCGAGCGAACCTATGGGGCCAACGACCTCAATGCGCTCGGTTATGTGCAGAAGATCTATGTCGTCAACGACGGTGGCAAACTCGAGCCCAGACCGGCGTCCTCAGATGATGGCAAGGTGCTGGCCGATGACACGGTGCCCGAGAGTCTTTCGTCCTTGCTGGCTGTTTTCTTTGACGAATTCTGGCCGGTGCTGCGCAATTCAATGGATCGGCTAGCCGCTTTTTATGCCTCCCATGACGTCAATCCTGGCGACCCGCTGCCCCACAAGTCCTTCATGGCTTCCAATGGGTTTGAGGACGCTCAGCGGGGTGATGGCCCCCTAACGGTGTCCTTCGAAATTGGCGGCGTCCGGAGCCAGCGTATGTTGGTCCCCAACCACATTTGGATGCTTCAGCGGCTCAGCGATTACATCGATGCGTGCTGCGCAAATGGCGGGCGCACGGCCCTAAAGGGATTTCTTGCCCAATGGCCCAATGGTGCTGAGCTTCTGGAGTTGAACGAGCGCTTGTCGAACTGCCGCGTGAAACGCCGCGGGGCCATGCTTTACGCTGCGCCACCCCTGCAAAAAGGCCCCGCCCGTGCCTCTCAGCTATCGCGAGACCAGGCACTTTAATGCGCCGGCATAGATTCCATCGCAACACTCAAAGCGTGCAAACGACTTTGCCAAAATGTGCACCTTTGGACAGATCATCCAGCGCCGTTCCGACCGCATCAAAGGCGAATTCCGTGTCATGGATCACCGGGTGGATCGCGTTGACTTCCATCGCGCGGACAAGATGGGCAAGCATCTCGCGGCTTCCTACGGTCACGCCCTGAAGGCGGACATTTCGTGTCACGACGCGCGCCAACTCTAGTTCCGGTTTGGCTCCGCCAAGAATGCCAATCAGGCTCAAGACACCACTCGGCTTGATCGCTCGAAGGGAGTTGGCCATTGTCTTTGCGCCGCCGATCTCGATGATATGGTCGATCCCCTCACCTTTGTGATCTCGCGAGATGCATTGTGCCAATCAGGTGTCTCACGGTAGTTGATCGTGTCATCCGCCCCGAGCGCGCGGGCACGTTCCAGTTTTCATTCGAGGACGATGTTATAATCACCCGCGCCCCGATTGCTTTGGCAATCTGCAATGCGAAAAGCGAAACGCCGCCGGTTCCTTGTAGCAGGACAACCTGCCCCGCCTGAAGTTGACCCTGCGCGATCAACGCATTCCACGCGGTCACCGCCGCACAGGGCAAGGTCGCTGCTTCACGCGCGCTCAGATGCGCGGGCGCTTTGACCACACAAGCCGCCGGGATCAGGATCTTTTCCTGCGCCATCCCGTCCAATGGGCCGCCATGTGCACCGGTGAAACTGCTCGACTGAAACGTCCCCGACATCCATGTTCGCGAATAGGACGGGATCACCAGATCCCCCAACGCCACGTCGCTCACGCCATCGCCAAGAGCGCTGACACGCCCAGCCCCATCACAAAGAGGGACAAGAGGAAGGCTGCCGCCACGCTTGCCATAGCCACCCTCAGACATGACCTTGTCACGCGGATTGATCGAGATCGCTTCGATGTCGATGACGATTTCGCCTGGGCCAGGCACAGGATCAGGTTTCGTCGCCTGACGGATGTTGGCGGTTCCCCAATCCCCTTCGATCTGCATTGCCTTCACGATGATGTCTCCCCGTTGCGGGCGATGACGGCTCGGACGGTTTCCTCGTCGACGCCGGCTTCGCGCAAGACGGACGCAGTGTCGGCACCCAGCTGTGGTTGCCCTCGCCTCATTCTGGGTCGCTCGTTGTCAAATCGGAACGGCGATCCCGGAACATCCAGCGGACCTTCGGTCTCGTGGTCGAAATGCTCGAAAAAACCGATTGCGTTCAGATGCGGATCGCGCCGTACATCGTCAAGCGTGTTGACCGGCCCGGCAGGAATATCGTTCGCGGCGAGCGACGTCAGCCAGTCCTCGGTCGTTCGGGAGCGCATTTCCTTGCCCGCTTCTTCGTAGATCAACCCGATGTGCTGACTGCGCGTCTTCATCTCCTTGAAGCGTGCATCTTCGGCCAGTTCTGGGCGACTGGTAAGCCCCCAGAAAGCCGCCCATTGTCGGTCGGTGTAGGCAAGCATGCATATATAGCCGTCCGAGGTTTGATGGGGCCGCCGAAACTCAGACAACATCCGCGGATAGCCATACTCCGACTCCGCGGGCTTGAACATGCCTCCATATTGATGCTCGACGAAGTTCAACCCAACCATGGATTCAAACATGGGGATTTCGACATAAACACCCTTGCCTGTGGCCTGGCGCTTGATATGCGCCGCCAGGATGCCCGTGGTCGCGAAGGTCGCCGTACCCTTGTCCACCGCAATCGAGGGGATCAGAGCGGGCGCGCCATCGCGTAGGCGGAACGTCTCCGCTGTCCCGGCCTCTCCTTGAATGACGTCATCATAGGCTGGCCGCTCGGCATAAGGGCCGGTTTCGCCGTACCCATGCAGACCCGCGTAGACAAGTTCCGGGAACCGCTCAAGCACCGCCGCGGGGCCAAACCCCAGCTTTGCCATCTTCTGGGGTCGCATGTTGTGCACCAGGATGTCGGCAGTTCCTATCAACGTCCACAATACGTCCTTATCGCCGTCATTCTTGAGGTCGAGCACAATGCTTCGCTTGTTGCGGTTGGCGCCCAAGAAAAGGGCGCCCATACCGGGGTTCTTCGCTGGGCCCACAAACCGGACCGGGTCGCCAGCCGGAGCTTCAACCTTGATGACATCTGCGCCTAAATCACCAAGAAATTGAGTGGCATAGGGACCATAAATCGTTGTCGTGAGATCAACGACGCGCAATCCGCTGAGGGGTGAATCCTGCGACACGGGTTACTTGGCCCGTTGGTTGAAGCGACGTCCGACAAGTGCGGAAGCGATGTTGGTCTTTTGAACATCAATCGAGCCGCCCGCGATGCCCCAGCCCCAGCTGTCTCGGAGTTTCTGCTCGATCGGGTATTGCGTTGAATACCCGTATCCACCCATCAGTTGCATGGCCTGTCCAGTCACTTCGCGCGTCATCTCGTTGGCAAAGCATTTCGCAATTGGGCTTTCCTGCGCCGAGGGCAGACTTCTTTGCGCGTTCACGACGGCCCGGTACAAAAGCAGGCGCGACGCGTCCAACTTCATCTTCATCTCGGCCAGTGACAGTTGTACGGCTTGGAAATCGACCAAGGGCTTTCCGAACTGTTCGCGCTCTTGCACATAGTCCAGCACGTAGTCGAAGGCCGATTGCGCGACTGCGATGCTCATGGTGGTGTTGCCGCAGCGCTCAAGGTTGAAGGCTTCCATGAGCTTTTTAAAGCCGCCGGCGGGAACGATGATATTGTCAGCGGATACTTCGACATTGTCGAAATACATGTCGGCGCTGTTCACACCGCGGAACCCCATATGCCGCTCCTGAGCGCCGAAAGAGAACCCGTCTGTGCCTTTTTCTACCAGCACAGCTCCGATGCCCTTTGCGCCAGGATCGTCCGAAAGGCGGCAATAGACGACGTAGGCATCCGCGTGCCCTGCGCCCGAACACCAGCGCTTGGTGCCATTCAGAATGACTGTGTCGCCATTGATCACCGCGCGTTTTCAGATCTGTCAGTGCCGTGCCCGCCGAGGGTTCCGACATTGACACCGCGACGACCATCTCGCCAGCGCAGACTCTTGGCAAAACGCGCTTGCGCATTGCTTCGGGCGCAAAATTCGCAATTGCCAGCGCCGGACCAAAGCAGCTTTCGAAGATCGGGAACGCGACCCCAATCGAAATCTTGGCGACCTCTTCAAGCACCAGGACGGCATCGAAATGGCTCATGCCACCGCCGCCATATTCTGCGGGCAGGTTGACGCCAAGCAGACCCAGATCGGCGAATTTCTTCATCACGTCTTTGCCAGGTGAGCGGTCTTCGACCTCTACCTGTTTGGCAACCGACGGCAGTTCCGTTTGGGCAAAACGCCGTACCATGTCCTGCAGCGCCAATTGCTCATCGCTTAGTAAAAAATTCATCGCCGTACTCCAAGCATGTCCGGTCAGCCCGCTGGTCGCGTTTGTTGCAGACCGATCCCCTCGCATAAGCATGCGGACAGTTCGCCGGGAAGTAAATGAAATAGCATTTCAACAAGTGAAAATGGGTAGCAGCCATGCTCTTGGCAGTTCTGTCGAAGCGGGCATTGAGGCGGAAGCAGCCGATGCCAAGGTCATTGCCATCATATCGCGTTTTGGCGGCGGCAACCAATGTGTTGCAGCATGCGCGCTTGGACTGCAAAGGCAGCGGTTGGATCATCAGTAGATTACCGTTTGCGGAGAAGCTGGCGTCGAACAGGACGCCGCACTCCTTTTCAGACGACACGAATCTCAGACCTTTGGGATGCGAAGGCAGCGACCCAAATAAGCGTCACTCCTCCATCGCCTGTGCTCTTTCGCACGTGATTTGGCTCACTTTGAGCGCCGCAGTTGCAAACCCCAAAATGACCTAGGGCGCCTCACAATCCAAGCGTTTCACTTGTCGAAATGAAATTTCATTTACCGCGCGCGTTGGAGTTGCAACTGTCAGCCACCCAAAGCGCATCTCGGTGCGCGAGCGATGAGGAGGAAGACTTCATGACAGGTCCAAGAATGACCGCCTTCGACGGCGGCAGCCTTACGCTTGAAAAAGCGAAACTCGTGACGATGGCTGAAGGGATGATAACGATCCCGACGACTGTGGGAGTTTTTGATCATCCAAAACATGGTGTAGTTTTGTGGGACGCCGGATGTGCCGAGCAAGTCGCTGAACCTGACGGCCCGAATGCCTACTGGGGCGAAGGCGTCAAGACAGCGTTTGGCGCGGTTGCATTCACCCAAGACATGGCCATCAAAAACCAATTGAACACGCTTGGGATCAAGCAGAGCGATGTCCGATATGTGATCTATTCTCACCTTCACCTCGATCATGCAGGGGGAATGAGCGACTTCCTGGATGCCGTGCACGTCGTTCAACGTGACGAGCTCCGCTATGCACTTTGCCCCGGCCCCTGGCATGCGGCCGTCTATGCCCAAAAAGACTTCCGCGACCTGCACAAGCTCAATCTCCTGGAGATTGACGGTGACTACGACCTCTTTGGCGATGGCACTTTCAAGTTGTTGAAATCCCCCGGCCACGCACCGGGAATGCAATGTCTTCTTGTGACGCTGCCAAACCGGGGGAGGTTTATACTGGGTGGGGATGTCGCCCACCTCCGTGAGCAATTCGAGGCTATGGTTCCGATGCCTTGGGACTTTAGCTGCGATCTGATGCACAAGTCCCGCGCGCGCATCAAGCAACTCGAGCGTGCTGGCATCGACTTGTATCTTTGTCATGAATTGGCCGAGTTTGAAGCGTTGCCCAGAAACGGAAGCTGGTGGGACTAGGGTCAGGGCTCACAGCCAATAAATGACGAGCACCGCCAGCGCGATGGCTGAAAGGCAGACCTTTGGGCATCTGTTGCAGCGTATCGCGACCCGTCGCCAAACCTTCAACCTTGCGAACATGATTTCGATCCGCTTGCGTCTTTTTTGTATCGGCGCTTGTCGTACTTCGCTGGTTTCCTGCGCTGTTTTCGACCGTGGAAGTGGGCGGATATCCCTTTGTCTTTCAACGCTTCTCTGAATCGGCCGGCGTCATAGCCGCGACCTCCGACCTGACAATCTACTTTCGGCAGGCTGCCAACGAGAAACCGTGCGCCGATGTAGTCGCTGACCTGACCGGCTGTCACAAAGAGGTTCATGAGCGCTCTTGGCTGTCGCAGATGGCGTGCAGCTTGGTGTTCATACCGCCCTTAGTGGGGCCAATCAGGCGTACACGCCTCCCTTTTTCACGCCCAGAGCGGACACCGTGCGATGAGCCTTCAGGTAAGGGCGCTGTCCAAACGCCTATCGTCGAACCCCACCTGGCTCCGCACCGGCTCCGACACTCGGTCGCGTCGGTGCTAGTCGAAGAAGGCATCGATATCCGAGCGGTTCAGGCACTGCTCGGGCATGCGAACCTCAAGACAACCGAGATCTATATGAGGGTTTCGAATCATGCCCTTCTAAGAGCGTTGGAGCGAGTTGACGTTTTGGGCTAATTGCGACATCGACGGCCCTTAGCGGACTTTGCCCATGTAACTCAATGCGGCGGCGCAGCATCACCGCAGCAGCCATTCACATGGTGCCCGCGGATCGCACCGTGGACTTCAAGCCACCGCTTCTATGAGCCGAAAAGGCGTCCGCCCTGCTCGTCAATCACCTGCTTCGCCTTTGCGATGCTGAAGCTTTCAGCCTGCTCCCGGCTTTCAAAGACATCCGCCCTGATCACCGTATGGGTCTTTCGATCTCCGTCTATGATCTTTTCGATACGGACCAAAAGGCGGTACTTGCCGCCCTCGGGCATCAGGTCAGGGAAAATCTCGAACCCTTTGTACGATACGGGCTCCAGCTCAGACTTTTCACTGCTACCGAAGAGTTTAGAAAAAAGGGACATTGGGCGGCTCCTTTCAGCATTGCTGGGACCGGAGACTAGCGCCGCTTAGCGCAGGCGTTAAGCGAATCGTGTTGTCACCTCAGTGGTCGTCGATCTGGTGATACGCTCTGTGCGTGGTCGCAAACGTCCCGATCCACGGGGAAATCTCTTTCCTCTGCACCATTCTCACATTTGCGGATCGGCCCAGAGCCGAAGTTGAATGATCAGTTTGGCTCCTGCAGTCGCGCCCGCTTTCCAGTCGTTCGGCACAAATGCAAAGCCGTACATTTTCGGACCCACGATCTGTGAACTTTGGCGTCATTCGTTCTCCTACATGGGCTGGAAAGTGGGAATAAACGTGCCCCAGCCCACGGCTGAAGCACAGTGGTCTTGAATTCCGGAGCGTTTTAGAAATCTCCTGTTCGGTCGTTAATGATAAAGCCGGTCTCGGACGGCACGAATTTGGGGGCCGTCAGACCTTCCAGCGCTTGTTTGACATCGACACTCTGCACCGTTTGAGACTTGTAGGTCTTGAAGTGATACACGCGGTTTTGGGTGTTAGAGGCTGCTGTCCAAACCGTATAGTCTGTATGAACGCCTTCAGGCGTTGGCGCACGCACGGCCCCTTTGGGAATGTCAAACATATTCAGAACGTGGAACGCCTGAAAGACTGTCTCAGCTGCCGTTTCTGTCGGAAGGACGGTTTCCTTAAACGCGACCGCGCGTACAAAACGGGACGGCGGCGTAAAATCACCGGGCAGACCAAGCATGCCAGTCCCTTCGCCAAAGGCTGACAGTGTTTCACTGCCAACGGTGATCGGTTCGCGGTTTTCCGGACGGATATTGAGATAGTTGCGCAGGTTGGTCAGATGCCAATCGTAGGTTGGATTGTTGGTTATGACGCCGACTGTGTTGTCGAAAATCTTGAGCCCCTCGTCGGTCTGCTCGATCACAATCGCTGCGCCGGACGCATCAACGACCGTATAATGGACCGGGGCGTAGCTTCCGATGACATCAATATGGCTGCCGACCAACTCGATGGTCGAAATCGCCTCGCGCACTTCTTCAACTGAACTGAACTGCCCCAGAACCCAGTTCCCAAGCTCTTCCGATGACACCGCGCGGTCGCGGTTTTCATCGCTTACCTCGCCAAAGACAGCATCTCCTGCAAAATAGAAGATACCGAAATACAAGCCTTCGGTATTCATACCATCCACAATGATCGGGTACCCAAAGGCATTCGCGCCCAGAAACCCATATTTTGTGGTGTAGGTGAAGCCAGTCTCGTCGGGGTTGGCCTGCAATGTGGTGATCTCGGTTCCGGCAGGTACCGCGTACAGGTCCGACTGCACATCAACACCGAACTCCATAGTCCGGGCCGGAACAATCGCGCCATCTGCCGCGCTTAGAATGATCCCGGTACACGCATAAGCGTGTCCGCCAGTCAGGGCTATGCAGATCGATAGCAGCACAAGCCTCAGGCGTGGTAGAATTTGATTTGGTTTATTGGTTCTAACCATTAGAGAATCTCCATTTTTTCAGGATGGTATGAAATTCGAAGTGTTGGCCGTCTTTCAGTTACGTATTGGTCTGGTCAAGCCAGCCTCCCCCCAAAGCAGTATGTGGACCAGTCGGCACTTAAACTAGTCACCGACGTCACTGAGATATGATTTCAAGTCAACGAGGATACGCTGCAGAGCCATAACCTCACTCAGTGTATCCTGAGCTTCGCGCGCTGTCGGAGCGTTGGTGTCGTTTACCGCGTTGGTAACTGACATTAGTTTGGCGAATTGCTGGCTGAGGGCGATGATCTGATGCGGCAATCCAAGCTTGTTCAGCTCGTTCAGCCGAATGCGCCTTCCTTCTTCGCCGTGCCCCCGAAACTCTCTGATGGCTTCGGTCACATACGGGAAGCTGGATACTTGTTCGAGGATAGCAACTGAAGTCAAAGGCATAAGCCTATCGCTATACTCAGCGTTTCGCGAATAGTAGCGGCCCAGCGTTGCTTTGGATTTGCCTGTCAACGCACCAGCGGCTTCAATTCCCATATCCTTGACCAGAAATTCTGTGTGCTTCTTCAGATAAAGCCGAATGTCCCGTTCCGTCGCAGGATCTGGCTGTTTCGCTTTCATTTGTTCGTCCTACAGCACGAGAAGATGCTGACACCTGTAAGTAAATTGGTTGTACCACTTGGCGCAAAGCATGCGCGCTAATAATCGCCTTGTATTGCCCGATCCGATTGCTCAGATTGTTCCGCACTGCACTATGTTGGGATTTTTTTTGAATGGCACCTCCGATTCAAGCACGATGGCTGGCCTCCGCGCCCGATGATCTGAAAAGCGAAGTGATCGCAAAGTGTGATCGGCTGACTTTGCAGCAAGATCAATCCATTTACCGCGCCGGGGATGAGGCCGGTGGAATATACGGTGTCATTTCCGGTCGCATTGATCTGCACCTGCTTCACCTGCGCGAAGGCCGCACTTTGTTGCACTGCGGCGGTCCAGGAGGTTGGATCGGAGATATGGCTGCGCTTTCGGGTGAGCCCCGGAAATTCGAGCTGATCGCGGGCCGCGATAGCGAAGTGTTGAGGCTGACGCGCAGCACTTTGATGATGTTATGCGAAGCCCACCCCATTCTCTGGCGCAATCTGGCAGATATGGTGAACACCAACATGCGCATGGGGTTTAACACCATCGAAATGCTGCGCACCGAGGACCCCACCGCGCGGGTGGCCACATGCCTGGTTAGATTGAGTGCAGGGGGCCCCGGTTGGGAAGGAACGATCTCAGTCTCACAGAGTGAACTTGCATCGCTTTGCGACATTGCACGCAGGCGCGTTGGTATCGCCTTGGAGCAGTTGGAAAGTCTCGGATACATCAAGCGCAAATATGGGCATGTCGAAATCGCGGATGCGAGCGGTTTGGCAGGAGTTTTACCCGAACGGCACTAAGGTGTTGATAGCGCAATGCAATTGTCCCAGCCTTCGACTGTGCCTGCGCTACATACCAGTTTCATAGCACAGCCCTGCATGTGCCAGAAACTATAGGCACATCATAGTGTGGCCTGAGACAGGTCTACCACATCCGCAGATGTTTCGCCGCAGCATGATCCGGTAATTTGGGCATCTGGATCATGAGGAATACCAGGGGTCGGCGACCCTCAATTGCTGCGGCGATCCTCCTTTGCAACTCTACTAAGCCACTCGTACGTATCGGTTACTAAGAAGACGAATAAGGATCGAATACGGGGAAAATAATCCTGAAAGGTATCCAGATGGTGTCTACTTTCATAGACAATCTGAGAAGCAGCCATTGATCGCAGTGTTGAATAGTCCACAATAGGGTCTCTTCGGACTTAGGATAAGACACGGCCTCTAAACTACGTACTGCTCGTTCCCCATCTCGAAGGCCCAAAGTCGCTGTTGGTCCAAGGTTCACTCTGCTGCGCTGCGGCTCGTCGAACCCGTCATTCGCCGTGGCTGCGTAATCCAGAAGTTGGCGAACCGGAAAACTGCGGGACAAATTACAAGTTCTCCGCAGCTGCGCTAGTTGTCGCTTTCGGGAATTATCGGGTCGAAAGCCTTGGCTCGTGACAGGGTTGCAACGTTTGCGTTCTATCGCTGCAGCCCTATTGGACAGTTTCCGCGACCCGATCCTGTCTTGGAGAACGACCGAATTTGCGGGCATATTCCCGTGAGAATTGAGCTGGGCTTTCATATCCGACCCCGTAAGCAATCTCTGAGATCTTTGAGCCGGTGGTCTGAAGCTTACTCCGGGCCTGAAGCAAGCGCAGGTCTTTCTGGTATTGCAGCGGCGAGGTTCCCGTGACGGCCTTGAACTGTTGGAAGAAGGCCGAACTGCTCATACCCACGCGCCCGGCAAGCTCTCTGACGACAAGGGGGCTAGCCAGATCGGACCGAATTTCGTGCGTCGCCGCGAAAATCCGACTGGCCGTGTTTTCCTGCCACACCAGTTTTTGCAGCGTGCCACCATGTTGTCCGATCAGCAGGCGCGCATGGATTTCCCGCGATGTGATCGGCGCCAGCATGTGACTCGTCTTTTCGGTTTCGCACTGGTGAAAATACCGCAACAGGGCGCTTTTCATTTCGCCATCGGTTTCAGCGAGGCAGATCGAAAATGGATCTGACACACGGTGGGTAGATGACCTCGGCAGTGACGATGCCAGGGTGCGCAAAAGATCCAAATCAAGGGGAAACACGAGCGCGACGTAAGGACGTTCGGGGGTGGCCTCGGTAATCCTTGAGACAACCGGCAGCGCATTGCTGACGATCAGCGACTGCCCGGCCCGCACGGTGAGTGTTCTGGTACTGGTCCCAACCTCTTTGGCGCCTTGCAAGACCGCGCACAGCAGCGGGCGATAGACATTTGCGTCATGTTGGGTGGTCGAAGGGTGGGTGAGGAAAACCGTCCCGCTTTCTTTATGCGTCAGTGCACCCTGCGCAACACCCGCATGGCCAAGTAGGGCCAGAACATAGTCCAATAAAGTCCGAGGTCCCATGACTGCCTCCTGTCGTTGCCCCCACCGTTAGCACGGAAGCATTTAACGCTATTACTTAAAACTTCTATTTCTGGAGGATTGAGCAAGAAAGATGGAGAATGCTGAAAGATACATCCTCCTCTGAAGACTATTGTTTACTTATGAACTTACGGAGCAAAATATGAAAACCATTCTGATCACCGGGGCGTCATCCGGTATTGGTGCAGCAACTGCCCGGCATTTCCAAGCGAATGGTTGGAATGTCATTGCGACGATGCGCAACCCCGCGGGCAGCACGGATCTTGGGGCTCTGGATAACGTGTATCTAACTCAACTGGATGTGACGGATTCAGACTCAATCGCATCAGCTGTAAGCGCTGGCATCGAACGGTTTGGGCAGATTAATGTATTGCTGAACAATGCGGGGTACGGCGCCTACGGTGCGCTAGAGGCCTTTTCGATGGATCGCATCCGGCGTCAGTTTGACACCAACGTACTCGGTTTGATGGAAATGACCAAAGCGGTTCTGCCTCATTTCCGTCAGAACCGGTCAGGCACGGTTATTAATATCTCTTCCATCGGAGGACAAATCACCTTTCCACTTGGCACGCTCTATAATGGCACCAAGTTCGCAGTGGAAGGGCTTTCTGAGGCGCTGCATTACGAGTTAGAGCCGCTTGGCATTCGGGTCCGAATTGTCCAGCCTGGAATGATCCGGACCAACTTTGGCGGCAGCTCCTTTGATTTTGCGATGGATGAGAACCTGCCGGATTACGCACCAATGGCCGAAGCCATGGGGCGCCTGTTTGGCAAGCTGGCCGCGAAGCCGTCTGAACCTGAGACCGTCGCGCAGGTCATTTGGGATGCGGTCAACGAGACCGGAGACTGCCTGCGGTTTCGCGCGGGGTCTGATGCAGAGGAACTGCTTGATGCGCGCAAACAACAGGATGACGAGACGTTCATCGGTGGTCTTAAACAACAGATGGCACCCTGAGGGGCGGCTTAGCCCCTCATAGAAAAAGAGGATGATCCATGTACCGCGAAGCAATTGATAAGGGTGGCCTCGCCGTTGTGACCGGAGCTGCAAGCGGCGTCGGCAAGGCCGCGGCCCAACGCTTTGTTCAAGACGGTTTGGGGGTTGTACTGGTCGATCTGGCGGCTGAAGCCCTGGACAGAACTGAGGTGGACTTGCGTGATCAGGCCGGGGCGTCCGCAATTGTTCAGGCGATTCCAACGGATGTTACCGACGCCAAAGCTGTGAATGCTTTGGCAGATCAGGTCTTTGCACTCGGCGAGGTGGCTGTCCTGATGAACAATGCGGGTATCGCTTTGCCGTCCGGCAGTTGGGAGAACGCGGAAAACTGGCGCAAACTGATAGAGGTTAATCTGTTTGGCGTCATGAATGGTGTGCACGCTTTCCTGCCGCGCATGATCAAAGCGGCGCGCCCGGCCGTGGTGATCAACACCGGGTCAAAACAGGGCATAACCACACCGCCCGGAAACCCTGCTTACAATACCAGCAAAGCCGCCGTGAAGGTCATGACAGAGATGTTGGCGCATGACTTGCGACAGGCCGGGGTGGATATCACCGCTCATCTGTTTGTGCCGGGATTTACCTATACTGGTATGATCGCGAAGTTCATGCCTGAAAAACCTGCCGCCGCTTGGACAAGCGAAGAGACAATTGACTATCTACTGAAACGTATGTCGGACGGAGATTTCTATATTCTTTGCCCGGACAATGACGTGTCCGAAGAGCGCGACCGCAAACGGGTTGAATGGGCCTCGGGCGATATTATCAACAATCGCCCGGCTCTTTCACGCTGGCATCCCGACTATGCGGACGCCTTCGCGGCGGACGAGGTCTCGGAATAGTCGAAATCAACAATAGGTCGTTAAGCCGATATTCGTGCGCTGCGCAGCTAATCGCACAGAGGCAGCCCTTAAGAGACATTCACCACCCGACTCCTATGCTGCGGTCGCAGCCTGCATTGCCGCCGTTCGCCGCACTCGCGCAACCTGGAAATGATCATACTCACAGATTGCAGAGAGAGCCGCCGTCCGGTTTTCGCACATCGCTGATGCAGCATGATTTTGCATCTGCCGCACGCTAAACACTGCAGCGCAGCGCAATTCGTCATTCCGGACATTCCTAAGTGTCATATTAAGCCGAACAGAAACTGCGCTTTCGCTGTCACTCGTCCAGATAAGCCAGATGCGGGACAGTTCCGACTTTGAGGCTGACATCTCAAAGGTCCGTTGTTAGCTGTTGAGATTGACGATGCTGATCGCTCTTAGTTAAAACGATGCGATTGTTTGAGTAAGCAACGAAATTTATTGGTGACTTTCGGCATAAGCGTCAGAAGTAGAGAACAGTACGGCAAAAAATATCTTATTATGTGAATGACTATAGGAACCTGTTGAGAAGTTTGCCCAAAAAGAACGCCCAGCCAATGTGGCTGGGCTAGTCCGAGGAAAATCTTCATTTGACTTGAGTATTCCGAGAATTGGTAAAGATTTGGTTAGCGCCACACCTTAACTCTAAGAATCGTCTGGCTCATCGCTCGCTCACTGCTCAAGGAGGTTTGCAAAACCATCCTGAACAGCCTTACGGATGACCGCAGAATCCTCACATGCGCTGATGACGACTGCACCGCTACGAGCGAGCTTATAGATATTCTCGGGATCACAATAAGTCCGTACGCTTTGACGGTAAGCTTTGAAATACGCCTCCCTGTCAGGCGTTTTTGAGCGTCGCGCACATAGCTGTTCGTAAACACTGAAATAGCTCGGCTCTATTCCCATGCTTCCGTCGGCCATTCCGACCTGAAACCAGTCTATCTTCCCAATGCAAGCTTCAGGCGAGAGCCACTTTGAGAAAAAGCCATAGGGCGTATCGTTCGCTGACGCTGGGCCACTTGCACAGAGAGCCAACACCACACAACCAAAAAATAGCTTAGACTTCGTCCAATACTTACTTGAAGAATTAATCTGCTCACTGTTCGTCACAAGTTTAGTCATTGCTCTCATCCCTTTGTTAGAGATTTTGGCGCACACAAGGCGCGTTGCTTGTAGGAGAATAAGAAACGGCACTTAACAAATGCCTAAGGTGGAAATTCAGAAAGGAAATTCGAGAGATAGAACCCCTATTGTTTGACTTTCGACCTGTGAATCGAATTCTTTACTGAGATAGGTAAGCCCGAAAAATGTTGAGACTTTTCGTATCGCCACTTGAACTCCTGCCCGCGCTCTAATGCGTGAGTTGGTTATTTCGACATCCGACCAATCCGGGAAGAAATCGCTATGAGTAATGTACGTGTAGTCGACCCCCAAAAGAAACGACATGTCGTCCATCCTGGACGCCCGCTCAGGAGAAGACGGCTGTAGGAAACCGGAAACTGGGTCACGAACGTAGCGTTGGGCGTTGGCATAGCCGTCAATAAGAAGATCAACCCCAATTCGCCCGAAGGTTTCGTATCCGGCCTGAACACCTACAAACGGCCTGACAGAAAAGCTGTCAGATATTGTGTAAGGTCTCGCGAGTTCGACTGCGACCATACCTGTGACGCTATCGCCCACATGTTCATGGGGCATATCCTCAGGTAGGTATCCAGCAATTCCTGTTAGTTCATGAAAGCCCTGCTGAAAACTGGCGATGTTTGTTTGGTCGCCTGTAAGGAGCACTTCGAGTCCCGCATTGTATTGCAGCGCGCCATAGTTATCGTTGGCGAATATCCCAAACCCCAACATTCCCACATAGGGTCGGTCTCTATTCGTTGGCTGGTCTCTCGCGCCCCATGGGGAAATGATTTCTGCTCTTGCTCGAAAATCGTGCGCGATTCCTCCCGTGTTTTCTCCTTCAAAACCAAAAAACAAAGTGTAACTCGCGGATCGCCAGCGATCTCTGCCGTCACCCATAAAATCGTTTGTAAAGAAGCTGGATTTTATCGTGTCCGCATATGCCGAAGAAACGGCTAGAAAAACGCCTAGTGCAGAAATCAGGGCTCTCATGAACTCCACCTCACTACATTTGAGAAACTGGAAGTACTTTCCGAATCTCTAGTGCAGGAGCCTTAACGTCAGCCTAACGCTGTTAGCTTCACGGATGTGTCGCGAAGAAGCTATCGACTTCAATGAGAGGGAAAATTTTTATAAAATCTCGCGCGTTAATTCTGACTTATGATTTTTGAATAAAATTGAGAAACCAATTGGAAGAAGGACCAAAAGTTGTTTTGCTCTACGACAACGCCATTTGCGATACAGGATGTGGCTGAGATGCTGGCCAGACCTTTGGCCCAAGTCGAGAATGCCTGGAGTATTCTACAGCCCTATTTCGGAACTCAATTGACTTTTGGTTTCGGTAGGCTTGTACTAGCGCCAAATTTTTTCGACGTTGTTGCCATGGGAGTCGTTGTAGAACTGATAAAAAAGCCCTGCGACGTGAACGAGTTGGTTCAAATCTCCATTTGCACAGCCGAAGAGGTCGCGATTTTCGTAGACGCTGAGGGGCTTCCGGTAGTTTTTGATGAGGCGTTTAGACGTGAAATCACCAATCACCTGATTACTTTTCTTTACACTCCGACAACAGCCGAGCAATTCCGGCTACTTGTTCGAAGGAAAGAAGATATTGTCGCAACGGCGCTAGATGTCCTAGAGAATGTGAGCAAAATCCTTAGCGGCGGTTACGCTAACCAACCTGCTACACTCAAAGCAACTCAGAGAGCTGTAGATCAAATTGCCTGAAACCAGTTTTCCCAAAGCCAAACTTGTACAGTCTGGGTTTGGATCACAAGTTTGCTGAGATTGAATTACGAAGACCTGAAACACTAATATTGAAGCCTCAGACCAATTTGAGAAAATCTGGCTTGTTGAAGAATAATAGACTTATTGCCCTAGTACGACGTACATAGCGCTTTTGAACTCATTTTCGGTTGTCGCCCAAACTAAATTAGATGAGTTCCCTTGGCTGTTCTGTGTTTTCTTGAATTAAGTTCCTCACGATGGCCTTCTCTTCTTCGGTTACCGTTGCTTCCTCTAAGAAAACTTCGAAAGCTGTTTGCAAGCCGCACAATGTGTTCTTAGAACCCTCTGCTTTTGCGTGGTCAACCATCTCAATAATTGCTTCGACAAACCAATGTCCGGTGCTCATGAAACCCCTCTCCAATTCATTTTTTGCCACTGTCGAGGGATATGGATTAATGCTGGGTTAATCCTGTTTTGTTTTCTTGTTTTCTGGAGCCCAAATCATATAATTTACTTTCAGTGTGGTCCAAAATATACGTGCTGATAACTTGACGCATAGCCTGAGCAGTCAGGAAGAAACCCTCGGCTTCCAGCCTTAGCTCCGTGTCGTTGGCACATTCCAAAAATTCTCTGTCCATACCGTTACTCCCTTGCACACAATTTCACCCAAGTTGGAGCAATTTCCTTAACAAACGGTAAATTGTTTAAATTACGGAAATGAACCTATGTTACACCGAGTTCTGAGGCACAACATGTGCGGAAGTCTTCGGGGTTGCCTCGTCGAACGTGAGTTCTGTTTCCAGTTTGGATTCAATGGTGCGTCGGAAACAAAAGGAGTTTTTGGGGACACACTGAGCTTGCAAGCCCACCGGTGATACTTTGGCTAACGAAGAATTGCTTTTCTGCCACCGTATCAACACCTGTCTTAACGTAGTCGCTGTTCGTCTTCCCTCGTTTTCAGCAACTCAACTAACTCTCCATTGGCTTTGCTTCTGTTCTTAGTGGGCCAAGACCAAGAAGGTTCAGCCATGTTTTGAAGAGTTGCTTTTAGCGACTTGAGGCGCGCGTCGCTGCGCGACGACCGCAAGGGAGCAAACCTGCTTGTAATCTCAGATTCGATAGACTCACTGCACAAGTGTCCGTACGTTCTGCTGACAGTATCAGTGTTGCTATGGCCCAACTGCTTGGCGACAATCGCAAGGGGTGTTCCGGCTTGGACCAACTGACTTGCGTAGGTGTGCCGTAGTCCGTGAAAAACAAAACCTTGTGGCAACTTGGCACGCCTACCGCGTCCTTAAACTGGTGCTTGTGGTTTCCTGCCCAGGGTTTTCCAGAAGACATCTTGAACACTAGATCTTCATCGTCCAACCCTTCGATTTGATCTAAAAAGAAGGACATCCCCTCATCAGGAAGAATTACATAGCGCCCGCGGTAACTCTTTAAGGGCGCGACGTATATTCCATAAACATGTCCTCCGACATCTCGAGCCTTTAGACTAGCGAGTTCTGAAACTCGGCAACCAGAATACAATGCTGCCTGAACCAGTGCAGCAAGGTCAGGCGGGCATGACGCAATCAAACGTTTTGCTTGTCCCCTTGTTAAGAAGAACTGTCGCGGTGTGTCGGCGTGAGGTACTCGGCGCAGCTTTCGCCAGGAGAGCTGACTCTCAACATCTCCATTTTCCCACGACAGCTCGATTGCGGATCTGAGCAACCCAATGACAGTGTTAAGCGTCTTTTTTCGTTTTCTGAGCTGCTCGTAGTCTAGGGATTCAATGCGAACTTTCTCAACTTGGGACCTATTGCCCCTCTTGGGAGTAGTTTCCAAAACATCAGTGCAGAATTGAGTAAAGACCGAGTGGTTGAGTTCAGTAACAGGTAGGTCACCTAATCTTGGGATTATGTGGAAATTTATTAGAGAAAGCGTTGTTTCAAAATAGGTTTTGGCGGCGGCGATACGCTTCCATTCTACAAAACTATGCATTGCATCCCCAACCGTGAAGCTGTCATTTGTTTTTTGATAGTTCAACTTGCAATTCGAACCGATGGGATAAGGCTGCGAAGCAATGGCGCAGATATCGGGTTGGTTAAACCAAGCGTCCGCAACAACGAGTGCCTGCACAAAGTCCAATCCGCCCTCGTGTATTGGAGCGACTGCGCCAATTGTTTTTTGGCTGTATTTACCGTCCGCTCTTCGAATTCGAGCCACCCAGTGACATCTACCGGACTTATATTTCAACACGCCGATATGGCGACAATACTCTATAGTATTCCAGTAAGGGCTGCGACGCGCTGTTAAGCTCTTGATGTTCTCAACATTCGCTAACGAAGGTGCTTTATTCATAATGTAACCTCTCGGCATAGGTAACGAGAGCTCAGAACACTATTGGTCTGAATCTAACTTCAGAATCTCAATATGGATAACTGCGCTAAGCCGACCTTTCCCAAATCAGCCTTTCACGAGCGACCCACAAATGATCCGGTTTCCGAGTGACTTCGACACCTTGTACCCCCGCGATTTCACGAGCTTCTTCGGCAGAGTGCGCCAACACCCAACCGTAAGTTTTGCTTTTGAATTCAGGTGCGGTCGGCACTTCAATTTTCCATACTTGTAGCATGCGCAACCTGATGCCACGAATTGGTTAATGATTGGTTTAAGAACGATTTTGAGTTTGCCACGTACACTCAAAATCGGGAGACAGAAACACGCTGGTCCACATCGCTCAATTAAAACTGGTTTAGCGGAGTTTCATCAAATTTTGCAAGGTTAGCGAAACTGCAGCATTTCTTTCGTTGCTTCTTCTCCCAGCGGTCTCGGTTACTTTGGCCCTTTCGGGCGCACGTTTTAGGTTGAGATACAACGCGCTGAGGACGTTTCTTGAATCAAAACGAAACCCCAATGCGTCATAGCTTTTGCAATAATGGTTTATCGTACCGCAACGCTCGCAAACAAGAGACTAGTGCCTCAAATACTATTCAGGGTTGTTTTCGTGGTGTCAGCCCAGTGTCAACTTGAGACCCCAATCTCGACACATTTGGCTGGGATGAGGTACTACATGCATCTTCTGCTGAAGCTCTTCTGAGCGGTACTGCAGTTAGAGCGCACATGAACCGCATAGCAATCAAAAAAGGATAACAGCGTGAAGAACTTAGCTATTAGTTTCGCTTTCTTAGCTTCCATTGCCTTAAATTCTGCATCAGCAGACCAATTTAACCAATCTAGCTCAAGTTTTTCCGCTGATAGCTTCGAGCACAGCGGCGGTTGCCGTAAGAGCAGCCCTCCAGGTCAGTGCTGTCACGCAGGAAAACAGCCATATCACTGCCACTAACAATTTAACTAAAGGCGAGTTTTCAGTTCAGGCGCGAAGAGGCGTCGGAGCCGCGAACTCGTTACACGGACTAAAACGAAGAAACTACTTGTAGTCTTGACTGGGTTAGCACTCACATCCGCGTGCGCTCAACAGCCAGTATCGATCACTCCATTATCAATGGGCGATACGTACCGTGAAGTCTCCTGTTCTCGTGCAGCGGACTTGTACAAACAAGAAGCGACCAAAGTCCCATCTTTAGTTGCGGCTCAAAAGAAAGCCGTGACGGGTGATGCTGTAGGCGTTTTCTTGATTGGGGTACCTATGTCCAGTCTTTCTGGTGGCGATCTAGAAGGCGAAATCGCCGCAACAAAGGGGAAGCTGGTTGCTTTAGCTGGGCGTTTAGAGGCGTGTGGACCCCCCCTGGGGAAGTGGCTTGGGGCTGATGATTTAGCCGCAAGTATGAAGGCCAAGTTCTCAAATGAAGTAATTCGGGAGGGGCACCCCTCTCCCTACTTTAAGTAGTCTTTAAGCAGACGTTGATCTAAAGCACCTGAGTGGCAACAAAGTCCGCGGCTTGTGAATTGCCTGGCCACAATCCTTGCTGCACTGGCCGCGACTAGCCAGTTTTGCGCCGCATTGCCCTGTTCAAGATTACGCGCGCGGAAAAAACAAATTCACAGGATTGGGCTCTTCAGGCTGGTTCGCCGCATCTTGGACGAATGGCCGGACTACGCAATCGATACCGGCCACGACGCAGCCTTCTAACAGCTAAGTCGCGGACAAAGCTGACATAGGCGCTTTTGAAGCCTATTGTGTTATTTAACGCACTCGCGAGGAATTCAGATTGGCAGAAATGGAAGACATTTGGCTCGAGTATGCGAAGCGACTCCAGGCGCTCGCTTCGACGGGAGCCGCCTTTACGACCGATCAATTCGATAGGGAACGGTATGATGAGATCGCTCAAATTGCCTTGGAGATGATGGCTAGACTTGGCAATGTTCCTATCGGTCGCATTGAGCAATTGGTCGGCCCCTATGCAACCGGCTACGCGACGCCCAAAGTTGATGTTAGGGGCGTCGTTTTTGACGGTGAAAGACTTCTACTTGTCAAAGAAAAAGCGATGCAAAATGGGCACTTCCGGGCGGCTTCGCCGATATCGGACTGTCACCTGCTGAAAACGTATCGAAGGAAATTCTCGAAGAAGCAGGGCTGGTTGTAGATGTTACCGGTTTGATAGGCGTCAGACACAAAAAGAAGGGGAGTTCTGAGCCTGATACTAGAGACTTCTACAAACTGTTTTTTGCCTGTGATGGTATCGGGACGGCGGCTGGCCCCAATGATCCGAGTATTGCTGAACACGCCTATTTTGGACGCGACGCCATTCCCGAATTGTCTACAGGCCGCACCACCGAAACTGATATCGAGATGGCTTTTGACTATCTTGGTAACACCGGGAGGGCAGCGTCTTTTCACTGATCTTCTAGCTTAGGTTTGGGCTCGTTGTCGCCATCAGATGCGGCGCGGCATGTTGTGATAGGATGCTCGGGTCAACGTCGGGTTGTCGTTTTGGGAGGGTATGGCGGATCGGAGGATCAGTCATGGAAACACCAAACTTACCTGCCATTCGTGCGCTTCGGCCGGCCTGGAACAAGGGCCGCGTCGTTGGACAAAAACGACCGCTGAAGCCAAAGCATGTCTGGGCAATCCGCGTCAGACTGGAACTGGCAGAGAACCATCGCGACCTCGCACTCTTCAACATGGCGATCGACAGCAAGCTTCGCGGCTGTGACCTGGTGAAGATGAAAGTCGTTGATGTCATGGCATCAGGTCAGATCAAAGAACGTGCCTCTGTCCTGCAAAGCAAAACGCAGAAACCCGTGCGATTTGAGATATCCGAAGGCACACGCGCCTCTGTCGAAAAGTGGATGGAAGATAAACTCATGGTCGGCTCGGAATACCTTTGGCCCGGCCGTTTCCATGAGCGCCTGCATATCTCCACTCGACAGTATGCGAGGATCGTTCGGGATTGGGTGACGTCAATTGGTCTCGAGGCAAGCGCATATGGTACTCACTCCATGCGGCGAACAAAGGTAACCCAGATCTACAAGAAGACAGGCAACCTTCGCGCCGTTCAACTTCTTCTTGGCCACACCAAGATGGACAGCACGGTCCGGTACCTGGGAGTTGAACTCGAGGATGCGCTGGCCATCGCCGAAGCCATTGAAATCTAGCGCGTTTGGGTCGCCTTCAGTGGCGGCCCAAACCTGGCGTTTCTGACGTTGTCGAACGCTGCAGCGCAGCTTTCCGAAAGCAGACATTGGTCTTATTGTCGGAATGGCTATCGGGGACAGATTTGATTGACTACACTCCATCCATGGCTCACTTCTACCTAGACGACAGCAAACATCACGCACATGGCTTTTCCTTAGCTGCTTTCGCGATCTGTGTCGACGATCCCCAAGAGGAACTAGAAGCAATATTTGCCAGATTTGGGTTCGATCTATCAGCTTACGAGTACAAATCTTCTTCAAAGATGTGCGACAATCCCAGTCTGCAGCGCTTGCGCGACGCATTGAGGGGTTTTGTAAGGTCTAAGTGCAAGATCGCCGTCTGCGTGGTTGATGGGGACAAGCAGATCGGATCTGCATCCTTGGAACTCTTGAAGAAAGCAGTCTTGCATCCAGCGCTGCGCGATCAACACCATCAAGTTTTCTTTGATGAAGGCCTCTTCTCGTCCGAAGCCAAGGCAAAGAGCATCGCCGCAGAAATTGGTGGCTTCGACGAATGCACAATTCACTTTGAACAAGACTCGCAGCTCGTGCCAGGCATCCAAGTGGCTGATCTCATTGCTCACACTTGCGGAACGATGCTTCTTGATGGACTAGGGAAAATCAACAAGATCGTTAACGTGCCAAACTCAGGATATGGCGACGATGTGGAAATCGATCTCGGCTTCGAGATGTGGGCAGGCATACGTTACGCGTTTTTGAGCGTTGGCAACGGTGCAGACATCGACGATGAGGATTTTGCAGTTGTGTTAGTCGAACCGCATGGATTGTACATTGATCCAAGTGCATCCTCAGAGGTTACAGAAGCCGCCCGAAAACGGTTCGGATCAATGTACCTTGGATGTATTCATTGAATGAACATCTGACTAGTTTGCCTTCCCGAAACTTATCACCAAAATCACTCAGCGGTGGCCACAACTAACCAAACCAAGACGGAAAAGGGCTTTTGGAGTAAGCAACACAAACGTTCAAAATCGCAGCTACTAGAAGAGAAGATAGTTATGCCCTTGTCACTTGATGCTGAGCAGGTCCTAAAGGACATCTTTGCGGTCGGATCGGATAGAACCCTTGCGATTGGCAACCGATTAAGGGCTCCGACACCCGGGCCTGATGAGCTATTCGATTTGTGCGAATTGCTCGCCACTGAACCAAAAGAAGAAGTTCTTCAGAAATTTCTCGAGGCGAACTTTGGTTTTTTAACTGGCCTCTTTGGCGGTCCCGACAACAGCGATCTGGCTGTCCTTTTCAAACCCAAAGTCGGAACTCGCTTCGTCGCAGATTTCTGTGTTCTTCAGGCTCATCAGGGTGGTGCAGTTGCTCACATGATCGAGATAGAAACCTCTCACGAGATGCTATTCACGAAGAAGGGAAATCCAGCAAAACGCTTAGCGGGAGCTTTGAGTCAACTCGAAGATTGGCGCATTGAAATTGATCGCCAGCCCAAGTTCTATGCCGGTGAGCTACTCAGAATGGCACAAAGCCTGGATGAACATGACAAAGTCAGAGAAACCTCGAGAGGAGTGCGTTTCACTTCTTCCGGGGACGTCAAAAGAATCTGGGATATGTTTGGCGGTAGTGAACAATGTTTTTGGACCTACACGGCCATTCTTGGCCGATGGTCCAAGCTAGACACTGAAGAAAAGGCGCGAATTATGCATCGGAATCAGTCCGGTCCGGTGAAGATCCACACCTTCGAGCAACTTGCCCGGAACGCGAATTTTCGCCTTGAGCGCGACGATTGGCACAATGACTTGAATGACTGGAACTGATGATAACCAGTTTCTGAGTTTGAGAATTTGGTTCGGCCGGTCGGACACTTCAAAGGAAAGCAGCCGGATTCAAGAAGTTTGCTACGCTTCTCGTGGCATCGATCATCTAGAAGCGTTCAAGCGCCGCTGTCATTTCGTCGAAGGATTCCAATTCCAAAATAGGATTCGTTTCGCCAATCTGCTTTCCGTAGTAGTTCAGCCACTTATTCCCAAGCAGGTTGACGAAATCGCTCAATTCATTGTTCACATCGTCGTCGCGATAGAATGGGTACCAACCAGCGAACTCCATGCTGTCAGGGCGGATTTTTGTAGGCACGTTGGGATTAAGATAAACGACACCATCGGTATGCACGTCCGCGTAGTTGTCGCCCATGATCTTTGCAGTGTTGAAGAGCATAGTTCTGTGCCCGAACAACGGCTGTTGATCCATGGCGATTAGAATCAGCAGCTTAGTATCTTTATCGCCGAACTCTTCCCTTGATTTTCGGAGTTGCTTACGGGCCTGCTTTATTCGTTGTTCTATCGACCGCCGAATGCGCTTTTGCGCTAGTTTTGCCGCCGCCTCTGGCACAGGTTCGCCTCGAAAAAGCAGCCCCATTACATCCGACCCAGTACAGCCCGCGTCGATGTAAGTTTGTGTCATCTGCTTGATCGCGTCAGGGCCAGAGAAGATACCTTCAAGCGTTTTCAGCTCCGCAATTACATTTTGGTCCTCAAACAAATAGTCGGCGTTTAGTGGCATCTGAGCCTTGTTTTCGATCAGGTCTGAAATCTTCTTTCCACCAAACTCAGCAACGAATGCGTCAAAGGTTTGCTCGACATGCAAAGCATCGGGGCGTTCCGAATTGGGCAACGCTTTTCGGTACTTTCGGTCGTATTGTTCAATGCGCTTTCTTGCCTTAGCCTTGGAGCGCCATTGTTTGAGTTTCTCAAACACCATTTCCCATCTTTCATACAGTACGGTCTTCCCCTTTCGTGCGTTTCGATCACAATCGCGCATTGCCGGGGACGTTCTTGTCGCAGGAATAATATGGCGAGCGGTCACGTCTTACTCGTGGCGCAAGTCTTAGCCTGTTTGAGCTGTTTTGACACAAAAGATATGGTGGGCCAACTGCTTGCTTGAAGGATCATTTTGGGCAAGTGTCAGTCCATGAGGCGAACCAAGTACCAACAGATTATTGACTGGAACGAACGCCAAGGTGACCACCGTAGGCTTGGCGCTGAATTGGTGCACGATATCGACCGGCTCATGAAAGAGGCTGATGCGGTCTCAGGAAGTTCTCCAGAATTTATCGAGTTCATTCCGATTCGACTGGTTACAATACTGGAAGTCTTTCTTCGGGGCGTGATAGCAGAGTTAATTGATGAAAGGGACGACTACTTTGAGCGAAGCGACAAGCTCGTTAAGGGTGCGAAATTTGATCTTGCATTTGCCGCCCACATCGATCGTCGCGAACTCACCATCGGCGACTTTGTTGCGCATGCTGTCTCCTTAAACAACGTTGAATCAATCATCAGCACCTTGGACACATTGCTTTTAGACTTCCCGGCTAAGCTGAGGACTGCGCATCCCAGATGGACCGAAGAGAGCGAAGACTGGCCGCTGCGGCCAATCATCGACGACTGCGATCTGGTGATGGCATCACTAGCCCGTTTATACGAGGTGCGTCATGTCCTAACCCATGAACTTCCATCTTCGCCGTTTCTTGTTCCGGCTGAAGTACCAAAGCTTTCGAAGGCAGCGAAATCATTCATTACGGCAACAGACTGGGTCGTGGTCGAAGCCCTGCACGGTTCCGTGCCAAAAACGCAGATTGCAATGAACCTCAGTAAGGGCGACGAATTGCGTGACGAGGAAGCCCAACTAACGGCTGCATTGGATGAAGCCAACAAGCTTGATGGAATTGATCGCGCCGCACTCAGTGCGTTGCAAACTGCCTGGGCCGATTGGGCCGACATGCAAGCCAACCTAGTGGCCTTTCAAGTGGAAGGCGGCTCAATGTATCCAATGATCTGGGCCTCAGAAAAAGCAGCGCTTACCCGGGAAAGGATTGACCAGATTGAGCGCTTGATGAGCGAGTGGATGGACAGATAGTCGCCTGGACCGTACAGGATTCCCGATTAGGTCCGTTTAGCGCTTACTTTGGTCCCGTCGACGGACACCATGAATAGGACCCCGTCAGCCTCAATGTGAAAAACGTGCTTTACCATGCTCATGTTCAGCGTGGGCATCGGTTCTTCGATCTCCGCTGGGACAACTAATTCAGCGTCGTCGTACCTATAGTCAGGCTTGTATCCATGAAGGACTACCCTTTTGGGTATGCCACCCATGTCTTCGAAGACTGCGTCCATTGCCAAGACCGCTGCGCCATTCCGGTTCAGAACGATAGTTCGTCGAAAAAACGGTCTGATCTTACTGAGTATGGTTCGCCAAGCTTCTATATTGTCGACGATGGGCTTGCCGGAAAAGAATACCGCCATCAGCCAAGGAATAAGGGGGACCAAATTTGAGGCTATCACCGTGACGAACGCAGGCAAGTCCGCGCCGGGCCCAATGTTTGCTTCGTCGAAGTCGGCATCGAACTCGGATTTGATACGACTTAGAAAGATCTGGCTGGCCGCATCTGTCGCCGCTCCCTCGTCAGCGTAGTCGTCCCAATTTACATACTCACCAATGCGGTCGTAGCTTTCGTCGATCACGAAAATCAGAACTTCATCGGACTGTTCTTCGCGCTGAGGCGAGGAGGGTAAAGGTTTGTTAGATGACATATCAAGAAACTTTCGAGTGCTTTCAATTAAGCTCAAGGCAACTCCCTTGCTTCTATCTGACTGGCAACCAGGCTACCACTTCATATGTCCAATAGCTTTCGAACAAGGCGAATGACTGCTTCCTGCCGTTCATCCTATTCGTCGCGCTGCTGCAGCGAATGACTGCTCTCCGCCCTCTTGGCACCGGAATCTTCCATTTATCCCGGGTATTCCGATGGGTTTCCGCGCGGCGCTGCGTTTTTAATGATGTGTTATTTTCAGTGCTATAGACGCTTTAAAGATGTACTTTTCAAAGAGAACCTCTTGCCTTTTCTTTGAAATAATATGATTTAAGGCGTCATGAACGCTGGAAGATCGAAAAATCTGAAGAAAGTTCTCGACTCAGTGCCCGCGGGATATCTCGTCGATGCCAACTGGCTCACCGCCCATGGCATAGCCTACGAAACCTTTCGCGACTATGTAAAACGGGGCTGGCTCGAACGCGTTCACCGTGGCGTTTTTCGCCGACCTGTTCCCAATCCGCCCGTATCAAACACCGTTGACTGGAAGGCCTGCCTGATGTCGATGCAACATATCATGGGCTATGATATTCATATCGGTGGCAAAACCGCTCTCTCACAACAGGGCTACGACCACTACTTGCGTTTGGGCAACAACGCCCCCGTCTGGATCTATGGCTTCAAAATACCCAACTGGCTCACGAAGCTACCACTCAATGCGCCTATAGAAACGCGCAATACGTCGCTGTTCGCTGACCAGGCACTTGGCGTTACAAATGACGACATAAAATCTGAAAACTCCCTCCCGTGGGACTGGCAACTGCGCATGTCGGCCCCCGAACGGGCGGTCATGGAAGCCATGGACGAATTGCCGGACCATGAGAGTTTTCACAACCTCGACATGGTGTTCGAAGGCTTGACGACACTACGACCTAAGTTGCTCTCAGCGCTCTTGCTGAGCTGCAAGAAAATAAAGGTCAAGCGCCTCTTCTTTGTTTTTGCGGATCGCCACAATCACCCCTGGCGCAAACGACTTGATGCTGACGCCTTCAACCTCGGGACAGGGGATCGAGCATTGGTCGAAGGGGGTCGGATACATCCGCGATATCGCATCATGGTACCCGAAGAGTTCGCCACGACAGGGGCAGAAAATGGCCCGTAGAAATTATGAATCCCAGGTCGCCCTTCTCGTGCGTGTATTGCCTTACGTCGCGAGGGAAGAGATATTCGCGCTCAAGGGCGGGACAGCGATCAACCTCTTCTATCGCGATCTACCGCGACTCTCGGTTGATATCGACCTGACATATCTGCCGATCAAAGAGCGTGAACAGAGCCTCGCCGAGATCAACGAAGCCATGGATCGGATCGCTAAGTTGATCGAAAAGGGTATCAGCGGGGCGAAGGCTCAAAGAATAAAAGGAGGTGGGGGCGGCGCCACCCGCGTGCTTGCGCGTCTGGACGATGCAGAAGTCAAAATCGAGACCTCGCCTGTCACAGGCGGCGTTGTTCATGACCCCGAAACCCGGGCGGTCTCCGACGCCGTAGCAGACGCGTTTGGCTATGCAGAAATGCAGATCGTCTCATTCGAAGATTTGTTCGGCGGTAAGCTCCACGCAGCCGTGGATCGACAGCATCCACGCGATCTTTATGATGTAAAGCTACTCTACGAACACGAAGGACTGACGGATGATCTGTTCCGAACTTTCCTGATCTACATCGCCAGTTCGGCACGTCCGGCACACGAATTGCTGAATCCCAACCTGATCGCCCTAGATCAACCTTATGTGCGTGAGTTCGAGGGCATGACTAAGTCAGCCGTCGGCCTCGATGACCTGCTGGCGATGCGCAAGCAACTGATTGCGGACATCCAATCTCGCTTCGACAAACCCACCAGACAATTCTTGCTCAGTCTGCAGGATGGCGCGCCGGATTTCGCCGTAATAGATCGACCGCAAGCCGCCTATCTTCCCGCCGTGCGTTGGAAGCTTCTCAATCTGGAGCGCCTGATCCGGGACAACCCGAAAAAGCACGTCGAGCAAAGGGAAGAACTCGAGAAACTCCTAGGTCGCCTCTTCGACTGATTTAAATTCAATGTCCGACCAATTGAAAGCGCGGGGACATTTCCGCGCCGCTTATTGTCACTGCGTATAATGCCGAGAAATTCGAACATCCCATTACGATTCAGGAGGCTCATTCTTCTCCGTTATGGGAGCCGCCTGTCATCAGGTCAAGAATCGTCAATCGGTAGGTAAGCCGTAAGGAAGTCAAATTGGGTTGGCTTCAGCGAATTTCCGAATGTACGCGAGAAATGCACGGTCGGGATCTTTGGGTGGTTCCATTCCCGCAGACCAGTCACGCCATTGGCCCTCAATGTAGTAGATGTCATACCCCGGATGGCGCAGACGAGCAGTTTCGCAGGTTTCGGTCTTTAAGGCGTCACCTCTTTTTTCTAGCCAGACCGGACGCGGCTTGATGCTTGGAGCAACAGGTACTTGAACGTGTTCTTCCTGTTCTTGTGCTTTTGCCTGACGTCCAATGGACGAAAATTTTAGAGCACGTTCCGCCCTTTCGTGCCGTACTTCAGCCCCTTACCCTTCCTGGTCCAACACTAGCCAATAGCGTGTGTACCGGAGTTCACCCGTTCGGGTCAGCGCCCCCTTCTCGACCAAGTCCTGCAGATCCCGCGTCGCGGTGGCCCGCGACGTTCCCGTGATCGAGATATAGTTCTCGGCGCTGAGCCCGCCTTTGAACCCGTCCGGCCCAGCCTTGAACAACCGGGCGATTACCTTGCCTTGGCGGGCGTTAAACTGATCACGATGTCGGTCGTAGAAATGCGTCTTGGATATGAAGAAACCGACCCGCTCGAGCGTCACCTGCTGCGCTGTAAGGACAGTCTCGGCGAACCAAACGAGCCATGGCGTGACGTCCAGCGTCTTTTGATGGCGTTCAAGCTGATCGTAGTAAGCCTTCCTCTCTCTCTCGATCGTGAAAGCAAGGGCAATCAGGCTTGGCTGACCAATATTTTGCGCCAGGGATTTTTCCGCCAGCGCCCTGCCCAATCGGCCATTGCCGTCTTCAAAGGGGTGAATGCTCTCGAAATACAGATGGCTCAATCCGGCCCGGATTAGCGCGCGCAATGGTTCGGGACCATTTGGTGCGGTCCGATTAAACCAGGTGACGAACTGATCCATTTCAGCCGAAACCTGATGTGAAGGTGGCGCTTCGAAATGCACCGTAGGACGGTCTAGCTTGCCTGAGACGATTTGCATCGCATCCTCATGGCTCCGGTAAGATCCAATCGATTCCAGATGCCTGTCATGGGACAGAAGCATGTCATGCCACAGAAACAGGGTGTCGTGCGACAGTGGTTCCGAAAAGTTAGAATAAACATCCACCATCATTTCAGAAACGCCCTGCTCACGCGGTTTGGATGGGTAGCTGTCGGGTGCCAGTCCAAGATGGCGACGCAAGGAAGATTGCACGCTGAGCCGATCCAGCATCTCACCTTCGATCGCGCTGGTCTTCATCGCTTCTTCGCTTAGCAGATCGATCCGCAATTGATCGCGATCCGATGTGTTCACATGATGAACTGCTCCAAGAACTTCCCCTGAGGACAATAGGAACTGTTGTTCATATGGTTCAAGTCTTGTGGCATCGTAACGAAAATTCGGCCAATCAGGGTTTTGCCAGTTCCACATCGTGAGGTATCAGCCTCCTTCCTATAGCTCACCATTTATGTATATGTGATTTATAGAGGTCAATCCTATTGCTCACTTTTCAAACTCTTCAATCTGATCATTGATTGAACGTGTAGTCTGAAAACAGTAGATTTCACCCTGTTTCCACAAATTTACGTAGCACTGGAGGTCCGTGAGAGCATTGCCTTTGGAGACAGCTCTCCCTTTTCGATCTTAGCCAGCAATGAAATCAGGTAAGCCGCTGGAGATTGAATATTCTCAGCACGTTGAAAGATGTATCCGAGGACAATGAAGCGAATAGCTGGGCCAAACATCGATTTCATTGCATACCAGGTTTGGCCAAGCCGGAGATACTCGGCGATATCATCCATAAGTCGATCACAGTGGTGCTGATCTTTTGCAAAACGTAGTTCTGAGCATAGCCGTGGAAAACTGCGCTCCATTTGGTCTGGAGAAACTTGAATCTGAGAAAGTTCTTCTTTCTTAACTTCCTGATTCAAAGAGTCCTCTTTGTGCCCCTCAATTTCATTGTCAGTGGCCCTCAAATTTTCTGTATCTGTCTGTGTTATCTCTGAGATTTCCACAGAGATTTCTGCCAGCAGTTCGCTGAGCACATTCGCATCTGGTTTGCGACGCAGAGCATTGCGTACGGTGGCCATCAAACCCGAGATTTTGGTGTCGTCTGCCAGAAGCTCCCTGAGACGCGCCAGAGCGGCAGAAACCTTGTCGCGGAGCACAGTGAACTCCAGAACTCGATCAGCATGCCTCTGGGCTTCCTGGATGAACTCAGCGTGCCGTTCAGACAAAGGCATCAGGGAGAGCCCAGTTGCGGTGACTACCCTGCCCTGTCGATCCCGGCGGACCCATCGCTTGCCGTTTGCGCTCATGACGCGGCGGATAAGTCCAAGCTCAACCAGCGTCGAGATATGACGTTCAACTGTCTGGACGCTGACATGAGTTCGTTTGGCGATCGCGGCGTTGGAAGCGAAGCAGATGTGATGATCAGCTTGGTCCGCAGCAATCTGATCACCGCCCACAAAGGAAATCATCGCTCTCAGGACATTGAGAGTCGTGGATTTTAACCCAAGAGGTTCTCTGGCCTCTTCAACGGCGCGAAGAAGCATCCATTTTTTGGGCGTACTATTCCCTGCCCTGTCGTTGCCGACAAGGTTGCTCCATTTGGAGCCAATGCTGTTAGTGTCTTCATGAAATTTTGTCAGCAGACAAAGAAAACCTGTTCACCCAGAGGCGTTTTTTATTGTGTCGTGATTCGCGGGCTGTTAGGGTTTAGGTGTCTAATCTATAACCACTAGTTGGTTTTCAGCCCTCGGAGCCTCAGGTTTCGGGGGTTTCTTTTTTGCTTTTCTCCTCTTTGCTCGTTACCTCATGTAGAGTTAACACCTGTTAACTCGCTTAATCCTCGGCGCTTTCTTTGAAACGCTCGTAGGAATCTTGAATGATTTGTCCAAGGTTGTCCGAAAGCCAGCTTGTATAGGCTTCATTGTCCCCTGCCATTTTGATAGTCATGCTCACCGCAGAATTGCTGGTCTTGATGACAACGTCGGGCGCCGGTCGGATTTCCTGTGCTGCTTTCTTAGGGGTCAAGCTGCTTAGGAGACCGTTTAACCGATCGTCTGAATTAGCAACGTTGAGCGTCTCCAGGAGCTTCTTGGCCTTGTCTGCTGTTATCAGTCCTTTCCGTAACGCATCGGCTAGAGCTGTCCATTTGGGTCGTCCAGATTTTGGTGCTGGACCAATCATATCCCCGAGATCGTCCGGAATATCGTTTGTGACTCGCTCTAATTGTGACAGCGTGTTCTTGGAAATCGCCAGAGCTGTGATCGCTTCCGAGCGGTCATATCCTTGGTTTAATATTTCGCGTGCGAACCGGGCTCTCTCGTAATAGCTGAGGTCAACCCGCGAGGAGTTCTCTAGACCCTTTGCCTGAAGCGCTTCCTTATCATCAAGTGTTCTTACCAGTGCGCGAACAGGCTGGTTTAGATACTGACAAGCTAAGATGCGACGGCGGCCGTAGATGACCTCGAAGTGACCGTCGACTTCCTCAGAAGGACGCAACAGGACGGGAACTTGTTGGCCTCCTGCGTCCTTGATGCTTTCAGCGAGTTCCAGAACAGCTGAATCGACGTCCGCTTCTGGGTTGGAGTTAACAGGTGTTAACTCGATCCCAAGTCTATCTTTTGGACCCCACGGCAAAACGAGTGAGGTATCGATGTCTTGGATGCCTCCGGCTCCAACACGGACCGAAGCAATCGTACCGCGTGGAAGTGCAGCATTGGCGCGTTCCGTTTTCGTGGGTGGGATTGGTGGGTTTCCGGCTGCTGCTGCAATCGCTGCAGCCATGCTGGTTTTGTTTTGTTTAAGTGCCATTTCAACGGCCCCAAGCGGTTTGAATCATGTTTGATACTTCGTGCCCAACAGCATCCATACTTGATCGGGCGCGGTCATAGGTCGATCTCGTCATTTCAGATCGAACGACTTCATACATTGTCATCTTCAGCATCGCAGCATCAGCAATGGCAGTGCTTCGCAGAGCAGTCGCACTGATCACCCGATCCTGAAACAACGCCCTCATCAGACTAACAATTTGCTGAGATGGTGTGTCTGAGGGGTCGTCTCTTGTTATGAGGAACCGGAAATTGTCGTGGACGATCGGAATCCCGGAGTTCTCAAACTCTTCCAGATATGCCGAAGTCATTTCAAGAAACTGCTGTGTAGAGGCTACGTCCAACATGCTGGGTGTCAGCGGCACGATGACAGACGTTGCCGCGAATAATCCCGCCAGCGTCAGGAAACCCAAAGAAGGTGGGCTATCGACAATGATCACATCATAGTCTGCCTCCACCGTCTCGATCGCATTGGCGAGCCGATTATAAAAGGGGATACCTTTCCGGGCGTAAACAGCAGTTTCCGTTTCAAACTCAGACAGGATCAACTGTGCGGGGGAAAGATCCAGGCCGGGGAAGTAGGTGGCCCGAATACACTCGGACATTGGCACCGGATCCTCGTAGCGCAAAGCATCATAGATTGAATTTCCTTCAAACTCTATCTCGGGCTGAATTCCGCAAAAACCAGTCAGGCTGCCTTGTGGGTCAAGATCGATGGCCAGAACGCGATAACCTTGAAGCGCAAGATAGTGACACAGGTGAATTGCCGAGGTGGACTTTGCACTACCACCCTTGAAGTTCATAAGTTGAATGACCTGAAGCCGGTCGCCATCGCGACGGCCGGGGAGGTATTTGCCGGGCTTTCTAGAACTGCCTTCAAGAATCTGGCGCATCGTTTTGATTTCGGCGCCGGAATAAAAACGTCGGCCGTTTCTGTTGACTTCCGGCTCGGGAAGTGAGCCCTCAGCATGGCCTTTTCGAAGGTACTGTCCGGTTGTCCCAAACAGGTCGGCAACCTCAGTCGCACTGAAAAGGCGGAGGGTCTTTGACAGCTCAGGAGAGTACGCCTGAGTTAGGTGTGTAGTAAGTGCAACTTGTAGACGATCAGAAATTTCACGTGTAACGTGAGACTGCGTCGCCGCATCAATGGGTGTGGTCTGTAGCATAGTTGCAGTTTTCCTGCTCATTTTTGTATGGTTGCGCAACTTGAGTGTATTTAGGCACTCGTATTCCGATTCATGTCAAGAGAAAAATCAATAACTTGTGGTGCACTGTGAGACCTGCACAAACGTGCTGAAGTTAACAGCTGTTAACTCACGTCTTTGCTGAGCGCTTGAGAAGCGCTTGGAGGTTGTATGGTACCGATAAGAATTCAGACTCCGAGTCAGTATTTTAAAGGATGCTTGACCTCAGGTGCATTGTTGCTTCCCGGAGCCCAATAAAACGGTCACATCTTATCTAGTCCTCAGAAAAGTAGTTAACCGAATGCAATGCTTCACGTCGCTCCCATGCTGAATGCCTGGATTTTCCTGAGAAACGTAGATTTTTTCAAGTGATAGGGCAGGCGGCCAGTCGTAGCGGATTCATATTGATCGAGGACGCGGTTGATCTCCGGTATGTAAGGGCGGGAAGCACTTTCTGGTCTAACTGGATCAGCCGGATAGCGTGATTATAATCGATATCCTGCGCTCCAGTTGTGATCTGCCGTGACGTGTTTCCGCGCTAGCTGCGTTGACGGATGTCACGGAAAAAAACCCAGTCTGTGCAGTCAGAATATCCTTCGGGTTAGTAGTTCTTGAATAATATGAGCAAAGCTCACCTCAACAAATCGGCAGCCGGATTTTCTGCGATATCCACATCGTTGTTGCACTTTTGCGCCTGCGCCATGGAGCGATGCATGGAGAGGCGCATAGCGGCTTGGGTCAGAAAGCCCGTGTGCAACCCGTGCGGCGAGGCAAAGTCTACCGGCAGTCCGGCCAACCTCAGCCGGTGTTTGATGATATACGCAATCGCATCCAGGCCAGCGCGGGCGTTGATATCTTCAGAATCCCACAAGGCTCAAGGACTTGACTTGACCCACCAGTATGACCAAGTATGACTGAGGAGGCCCGCTATGACCATCAAGACAACGCTCAGCTTTACCGATCGCCACCACCGGTTCCTCAAGGAAAAGGTAGGCGAGGGCGTCTATGCCTCGGCATCTGCCGCCGTCGCCGCAGCGGTCGAGCGGATGATCGAAGACGAGCAGGCCCGTGAGATCGCTCTGGACGCCATGGCCGAGGAGCTGCGCCGCCGCGCGGCCACACCGCGTTCGGAATTTGTCGACCATGAGGATGTCTTCCGGCCCGCCCTGCGCCGATTGGACCGCGAGGGGTGAGCTATCGCCTGCGCTACCACCCTTCGGTGGCTGACGACCTGCTGACCATCGCCGAGCTGATCGAGGACTATGCCGGTCCGCAGGTCGCCCGCCGCAAGCTGGCCGAAATCGCCGAAGCCGCACAAAGCCTGCGCACGCTGCCTCATCGCGGCACCAAGCGCGATCACATTCTGCCCGGCCTGCGCGCGATTCCCGCCGCCCGCCGCGCCGTCATCGCCTTTACCGTGGATGACACCGCGCAAGAGGTCTACGTCATGGCGATCACCTATGGCGGGGCTGATTGGATCGGCCGCGCGAGCCTGCGGCAGAGTTGATACATCAGCCCAGCAGGTCTGTTGCCGGGTTTTCGGCGATATCGACATCGTCGTAATACTTCTGCGCCTGCGCGAGAGAGCGATGCAGCGAGAGGCGCATAGCAGCCTGGATCGGGGCACCATCCAGCGCGGCCTGGGTCAGAAAGCCCGAGCGCAGCCCGTGGGGCGAGGCAAAATCTGGCGGCAACCCGGCCAGCTTCAGGCGGTGTTTGACGATCTGCGCAATCGCATCCGGGGAGAGGGAGCGTTTCAATACGCGATCCGCCTTGGAGATCGGACGGAATAGCGCACCGTCGGTGATCTTCGCTACCTCGATCCAATGCACCAGCGCCTGCGCCGCGCGGCCCTTGAGCACCAAACGAGGGGTCTCACCCTTGCTCGTGGTCTTGGTTTCCAGCAGGGAAATCCAGACTACGCCGGTCTTTTCAAACTCTTTGAGGCTGACATCCTCGCGCATCAACCCAGTGATCTCAGAGCGCCGGCGCCCGCCGCTGGCCCAACCCAACATCAGGATGGCCCTGTCGCGACAATCCCGATGCGACCCCCGACAGGTGGCCAGCAGCTGTTCGAGAATGTCGCGCGTGATCGGGTGTTGTGATTTCGGGGCAGGGGGCCGGGCGGCGGCGCGGCGGGCCTTGGCGCGGGCCTGTTTGACCTGCGGGGCATCAAACGGTGATGCGAGGTTCTTCATCCGGTGAAAGGCCAGCCACGAGGCTATGCGCCGGTCCAGCGTCGACGGGGCCGGGCAGGCGAGGGACCTGCGCAAGCCTTGCGCGATCAACATCTCTGCGGTCTGACGCGCGATGTCGTCTTCCGGCGCATCATTCAGATCGCGGGCGTGATCGAGAATAAAGGCCAGTGCGGTGGCCTCATGCTCGGGCCAGTTCAGCGCCGCCCCGAAGCGCGCCTCTTTCCACGCTGTTACATAGAGCAGATCCCGCTCATAGGCGCGCAGCGTATTCGCCGGCGTCCCGCGCACATACAGATCTGTCAGTGCCTCCTGATCCTCGGCAGAGAGGGCAGGGGAGGCGGCGGGGAGGTAGGGGGCAGGGGGCTTCATGGGCACATTCTGTGCTGACTTCGCTGCAAAATCAATTATTCATGATAAGGGATACTTATCGGATATAATAATGACTTGACAAAATGAGAAAAGTAACAATCAAAAAGACCGAATTTTGCGCGTAAACCGGGTAGGGGGTTGCGATGCAGCCACAAAGATTTCTCAAAACTGATTGTTGATGTGTTCCAGAGCCGCCTTAAAATGCAGAACAAATTCACTTGCCAAGGCAGATGGAGGACGGTGGGCCGGGCGCATTATTGAGACGTTCAGAGCTACATGAGGACGGAACGCTCGGAAGACGACGGGCCTAGGCTCGGGCCGCATGTTGACGTATCCGGCCGCAGTGATCGGGTCGCAGATGCAAAAACACAGATCCTTTTCCACCAAGGTCAAAGCCGGGTGAAAGGTCCTGAGTTCAAACCGTTGGTCGAATCTGGCTTTTTGGCTGGCGAACGCTCTTTGGGTTGCGATCAGGTTTGGATGCCCGTCCTGCAGACCTGCCATCGGGCGGCCAGACAGGTGGTGCGCCTCGATCGTGTCCAATTCGGTCAGCGGATCATCCGCGGGGATCGCGCACACGCATTGCATGTCGAAGTCGATCGTATCGATCGCTGCCGTGGGTTTCGGGGATTCACCCAACCCGATGTCATATTGCTGAGAGACAACCCATTCCTCGATTACCGGGGACGCCCGCATCATCAACGACGCTTTCACATCCGGTTTGTCCAACAGGAACTCACCCAGAAGCTGCGGCATCAAGAGACTGGCGGCGGCTGGCATACAGGCGATGTTCAGGCGACCCTTTGTCAGCGCTCCGATCTCGCGCATTGTCCGGGTTGAAAGCGAAAGGCGATCCAGGATCGCTTCGGCCTCGGTGATGAAATATTGGGCCTCGGGGTGGGGGCCATTTTGCCGCGCTGACGGCGGAACAAGGCTGTCACGGTGCCCTTAATTTCTGGACGCTTGCTTCAAAAAATTGAGTAAAATCAGTTCCAATTTGTGCCTTTAATTTCTGGACTGTGTCCTTAATTGCCGGACTGTGCCTTAAATTCCAAGACCGTGCATTCTGGGGATAAGTCGTGTGTTAGGCAGACGTGATCCGGTACAGGGACCCTTCGGTCCTTCACCGAATGTATGTGAGGTCCCTGGTTGGTGGCCTGTGGATATCCGAGAATTAAGGGCACAAAACCTGGGTAAATGCACCAAGATGCATCTGCGTCCAGAAATTAAGGGCACAGTGACATCAGTCTTTGGGCGCAAGTTTGGTTTGAATGATAAATTGCGTGACCGGGTCAAGGTTTTCACTGTCCAACAAGGCCAACAGCTGTTCATCCAGCTGAGTTTCGTTCCAGTCCCGCATCGCAATCGCAATTTCCATTGCCAATGCACTATCGTCCTTTAATACCTCGGCGAAGACCCCAGTAATCCGGTTTCTGAATGCAGGAGATACCGTGCCACAATCGGCCAATGCACGCACAAGCGATCGCTTGCTGTTCGGCTTCAAGGTCTCCGTCTTCAATGCATCGCTGACGACTTCAATGGCCGACAAGCCGTCCATGGCGATCCCTGACAGAGCCCATTCGTACACGTAAGCCGAGTTTGAATGCATCGCTTGTGAATACCGGGATTGAACCGCTTTTCTCGCCCTGTCATCGTCAATTTGCAGCCCCATCAGTCGGATCGAAACCGGAACAAAGCTTAGCCGGTTAATGGTGCCGAATTCTTGCAGCAACATGTCTACAGGAACCTTGTTGCGCAAAATCTGGATGCTGCTGTAGGGGGCACGATCTATTTCGATCAGTGCGGTATCGCGTAGCACCAAGTCTTTGTCCGAAAGAAACTGTGCAAAAACTCAACCCGTTCGGCGTAGTTCCCTTTGCCCGGTCGCCAATGCTCACCCACGATCCATAGAGCTTCGAGAAATTGCTCTCTGTCGGGGGTCAGAGAAAAAATTCTGGTCCATTTGCGCGACAGCCCACGCCCGGCCGCATCTTTGGTTGTGGTGCCAAAAGTCAGCAAAATTAACTTGTCAGGGTCGGCCCGGAATGCAGCACGCGTACGGCTATCGATCAGGAAGGGGATTTCGGGCATCCGCTCAAGCCCTTCGGAAGTGCCTTTTATGACCCTTACGGGAGTGAATTTGAAGGGATTATCCGGAGCAGGCCCGGACAGAACGACGATCTCGGCTGCAAGTAGGTGATCTGCGAGCGTTGTCTCTGGCAATGTCGTGCACACCGGGCAAGCGTTTACCATTCTTGGCGTGGAAACGAAACCGAATACGATGACGACAAAAAGCAAAAAACTTACCGCACTTCGATTGCGATCAGGGCTGCGCGATGACCTGAGATTTTGCTGCCACTTAAGCATTTATCGAATCCCCCCAAGCCTTCTGGATCGATCAAAACGATACGTCCGTATTCCGACCGGATAAGTCCTTGGCCTGTCAAGGTGCCAAATTGAATCGAGGCTATCGGCAATGAGATATTCGCCAGTTCGGGGATTTCCAGTTGGGTGGCGTGGACGACATCGGTTTGGGCCGACCCATGGAAAATACCTTCAGAGCCCGTCGAGGCGGCTAAATGCAAAAAACCTGCATCAGAGCAGCTGACCACTGCAATTTTCAACCTGGATTCATACTTCAAAGAACCTGGTAGCAAAACCAAAATTCTATTCCGCGACGTTACTATCCAATGCGATCGGGTCGAGAGTTCTGATACGTCCGTAGTTCAATTCGATCAGGCCTTCTTCCTACATGCCCTGGAGGCGTTGGGGCGCTTCTGAACATGTGATGTTGGCTAAATTGGAGAGATCTTGCTGGCTCGCTTCGCCATGATCTCTTCCAGATAGCGATAGGAAACGCCGTATCGAACATAGAAGAACACTGCGAATAGGATCACATACTCCGGTGCCTGTGCACCTTTGAAAGAAATCATGAGCTGGCTTTCGACTTGATACGACCGACAGACATTCACTCGCTGATTCCGAAATCGTCAATGGTCGAAGGATTGCAACGGAACCCTCTCAACAAACATAAGAACTTGATCTTGCTTCAATCGGCCCTAATGCTCGAGAACATCTTAATTATTTCATATTGGCAACTGAAAGTAACGTATTGATCCTGATTAAGCGCCTTGCAATTGTATCTGGTGTCTACGTCTATGCTGCGTCAAACGCACTGCTTTCCGGTGGCCTTGGTCCGGTGAGCCGGGACTATGGCATCACCGAATTACAAGTCGGCATAATCCTAAGTCTCGGCGCGTTGGCTGTTGTACCCACAGCGCCCCTATGGGGCGTTTTGTCAGAGCGCGTGGGCCGCCGTTCCCTGGTTTTGACCGCTATTCCGTTTGTTTTGCTCAGCCCGTTGATAATGGCGCTGGTGTTCTCAAACATGTTGGTTCTGGCCAGCAGCGCAACGGTCTATACGCTTGCAGTTGCCCGCACCGTAAAGGGCGTGTTCGGTGGGGCGCTCATTCCGTCGACGCAGGCGCTCATTGCCGATACTACAGACAGCAAGACGCGCGTCTCAGGCATGGGTCTTATGGGGGCTTCCGTCAGTTTGGGCGCACTTTCAGGGTCAATGCTGCTCTGGTTGACCGCCGAGCGGGGCATTGCAGTCGGCTTTGTTGCGCTTCTTCTAGCAGGCTTGTTTGCGTTTTTTCTGTCTTTGAAATTTCTTCCGACCTCGCAATTACATATCCGGCCAAGGACGAAAAAACCCATTCGATTGTCTCGGTTCTGGAAATTCTTTGCGATCACGATGGCAGGCTTTGCTGGCTACACCATGGTGGTTCCGATCATCGGGCTTAAACTAATGGATGACCTGCAAGTAAACAGTACCGAGGCAATGAAATCAACAGGCTTTATTCTTGCAGGCGCAACTCTGTCGTTGACGATATCACAAGTGTTTGTGGCAACACGAAAGGGATGGGATGCGCGTCGGTTGCTGCGGTCAGGCAGTATTGGCGCTTTGGCCGGAATAGGGATCATGATTCTGGCGGATGATGTGTTGGTTCTGGCGATTGGCATGATCGCCGTTGGTGCTTCTCTGGGGGCAGTCGCTCCTGGCGCTATGGGTGCGCTCAGCTTATCGGCCGGTACAACGGATCAGGGTCGAGTGGCGGGCATCAATACGGCTTTTCGCGGAATGGGAATTGCTGCCGGGCCGGTTCTCGGCACTGCACTTTACAGTTTTGGTACAGACGCGCCACTTTGGGGCGCGTTGGCGCTTGTGTTTTGTGTTGCGGCGTTGAGCTTGTCTTGTCGGCAACCCAATGTTTGAGCCGCACAGCCAAAAAGAACCATCCATTCTCGGCTAAACCTCTACACGCGTTTACGCGGATCGCTCACACCTCGTGAACACAGTTCACAGCAATGCCAACAGTCCCTTGGGATCCGTTATGGTTATGCTGGCGCGTCCGAGGCTTATCAGTTTTTTGCGCTCCAGTTCCGCAAGGCGAGAAGAAACAACACCGCGCGATAGGTTGGTCAAGGTAGCGATCTCTCGGTGCGTGGCATCGACGATCGCTGGAACAGGAGGGTTGGGTTCATACAGCCCGGCCATTCTGGCCAGGACGGCAACAAGGCGTTCATGGCTTCCGCGGCGCATGAGATCATGGGCAAAACCAATCGCCCGCTCTTGGTTTTGGATCTGGTTCAACAACAGTCGACGCCAAATATCCGGGTAAATCTCAGCAAAACTCACGAACTCGTTGCTTTTGACAACCAAAATGGTCGAAGGGCGCGTAGTATACGCGCCGATTTTACGTCTTTTTGTTCCAGCCAGCCGTGCTGCTCCAATCCACACCCCAGGGTGCATCAGAAAGCTCTTTTCGATCACGTTTTCAGTTCCTGCTGACTCGATAGCAATCGCACCCGAGGCCAACCCGAAGAGGTCACCGGCAGGGTCGTCGATGGAATAAAGCGGCTGCCCGGCATCAAGCGTTACATGGTGAGTGATGCCCAGGAACGCGTCCAGCAATTCACCCGATAGGGTTGAAGCCCAGCCATGATGTGAAAGATATTTTTTCGCATTTGCGCTTGATATGTGCATTCAATTCCGCCTTCTGTCCGAATTCGGACAAATAGATTTATTCGAATGGCTACAGTCAAGGGGCGAATCTGACATTTCAGACATAAGTTTGCGATTCTTTAGGGTGACTGATGTCTTCATTGGAACGGTTTTTCTCTCTCGGCTGGTTCAGGCGGCCTCCTATGTATTGGCAGCTTCACCGGGGCATTCAATGCCCCCAGTCCGGCTTAGGTCCGCGAACATCTGCCACCACTCATGGTTCCGGATTGGCAGGCTGCGGGGGACCGTACCGAGTTGATTGGGGCGTTCTGACAGGCCCGGAATCGAAAGCGCGCCGATCCATCATCCATAACAATTTGCCCACACAGTAAGGAACACCTGATGCAAAAAATCATTCCTTCTCTCGCTGCGACACTTTTTGCGACGGGCGTTTTTGCACAAGAAGCTCCGCCCGAAGCGTCCGATAGTGTTTTGAAGGGGCGCCCTTATTCCCCCTATGCCGACCGCGCGTTTCCGACGCGGCCATTGTTCGGCGACACGCATGTCCACACCGCGTTGTCGGCTGATGCGGGAGGCGGTGGAACAACACTTTTGCCACGCGACAGCTATCGATTGGCTCGTGGTGAGCAGGTGATTTCTAACACTGGTCAACCTGTCAAACTCTCCCGTCCCCTGGATTTCTATATGATCACAGATCATTCCGATGGGATGGGCGCCATTACCGACATTTTGTCCGGTGCGCCCAACATCATGGCCGATGAACAAGGGCGACAATTTCACGAAGCCTTTGCAGAAGGTGGGCAAGCGGCCCGTATGGCAGCTCAGGAACTCACAAAACAGTTTGCACAAGGCACAATTTCGTCCGAACTCAACTACCAGCCCGGCAATCCGGCCTACAAGCGGGTCTGGGATGATATCATCGCCGCGGCGGAAGAGTTCAACGACCCCGGGGTATTCACCACTTTCATCGCCTTTGAATGGACCTCATTGGTCTCGGGCAACAATCTGCACCGCAACGTCATTTTTCGAGATGGGCCCGAACGCGCAGGTCAGGTCGTGCCCTACACCACAACACCACCTATGGGGTCGAGCAATCCGCGTGACCTCTGGGCTTGGCTCGAGAACTACGAAACGGTCACGGGTGGCGACGTTACCGCAATTCCGCATAACGGCAACCTTTCAAGCGGCATGATGTTCCCGCTCGTTGATGATTTTGCCGATGGCGCGCCGCTCGATCCGGCATATGCCGAAGCACGCCAAAAGTGGGAACGGCTTTACGAATGGACCCAATTCAAAGGGGATGGCGAAGCGCATCCCATGCTATCGCCCGAGGATGAGTTTGCCAACTTCGAGACTTGGGATTACGGCAATCTCGACGCGACAGTTCGAAAAACGCCCGAGATGCTGCCGGGTGAATATGCAAGGTCTGGTTTGTTGCGTGGGCTGGAACTGGGCGCTGTACTTGGGTCCAACCCCTACAAGTTTGGTGCCGACGGCGCTACTGATACGCATACCGGCCTGACCACGGCGCAGGAAAACAACTTTTATGGCAAATTTACTGCTTATGAACCCAACGGTGAACGGGCGGCGCATGTCGGAAGGACATATCCGAACGGTGATGTTGCGTATGACTCGTCCATCTATTCAGCCGCGGGTTTGACCGCTGTCTGGGCTACGGAAAATACTCGTGGTGCGATCTTTGATGCCATGGAACGGCGCGAAACCTACGCGACGACCGGATCGCGCCTATCCGTAAGGTTCTTTGGTGGCGATTATGAAGCCGACGCGATGAACCGTCGTGATCTGGCTCAGGTCGGTTACTATGGCGGGGTCCCCATGGGTGGTGATCTTGCGACGCCTGCAGACGGCGAAGCGCCTGACTTCCTCGTCTATTCTCTGCGTGATCCGTCGGGTGCAAATCTTGACCGCGTGCAGATCATCAAGGGTTGGATCGATGCCGAGTCCGGCGAGGCCATGGAAAAGGTCTATGATGTCGCGTGGGGGGGTGACCGGTCTCCGGATGAGAACGGAAAACTGCCGCCGGTTGGCAATACCGTCGACCTGTCGGTGCCGTCCTGGACAAACACCATCGGTGCGCCCGAGCTTGGTGCCGTCTGGACCGATCCGGATTTCGATCCGGCAGAACCCGCATTCTATTATGCCCGGGTCATCGAAATCCCCACTCCACGGTGGACGGCTTATGACGCTGTAAAGTTCAATGTTCAAATGGCGGACAGCGTTGTGATGACCACACAGGATCGCGCCTACACATCGCCCATTTGGTACACGCCCACAAATTGAGGAGTGCACTTTAATGATCAGGGAACTCGCTATTTCCGTTTCACTGCTCGCATTCGCGGGGGCGATCCACGCCCAGGACACGCCGGCTGTTGCTCCTGCAGGCGACTATTCGCCCTATCCGAGTCAGGATTTCCCCAATCAGGTTTTCTTTGGCGATACACATCTTCACACGTCGTTTTCAGCGGATTCGGGTTTGAACGGCAATTTGCTGGGCCCGGATGAGGCTTATCGTTTTGCGAAAGGGGAGACAGTCGTTTCCACAACCGGGCAGAATGCGAAACTAAGCCGCCCCCTTGATTTTCTTGTTGTTGCTGATCATGCAGAAAACTTGGGACTACCCGTAGCGATTGAAGAAGCCAACGAGGATCTGCTGGCGACCGAATGGGGGCGTCAGATCTATGAGATAGCCAAACCCGGGACGTTTGAAGCTAGACGGGACGCTCAGAATTTCTGGGCTACGATGCGGCAGACCGGCGTGAACGAGCTAGCCGATAACCAGGACATGTCGATTACGATGTGGCAACGCGTCACAGACGCCGCAGACAGGCACAATATTCCTGGTGCATTCACCGCCTTCATTGGTTTTGAATATACCCTTGACCCCTCCGGCAACAATCTGCACCGCGTCGTGGTCTTCAAGGATGACAAGGAGAAAGCAGATCAGATTATTCCGGTTTCAGTTTACGAGGCCCCGGACCCTGAGGACCTTTGGGACTGGATGGCTTCTTACGAGGAGCTGACCGGAGGGCAACTCCTGGCCATCCCGCACAATGGTAATCTGTCGAACGGGCTTATGTTCTCGGAAACCGGTCTGCTAAGTGGTGAACCGATTGACGCCTCTTACGCTGAGCGACGCATGCGCTGGGAGCCTTTGTACGAGATCACTCAAATGAAGGGCGATGGTGAAGCACACCCGTTCCTGTCTCCCGATGATGAGTTTGCCGACTTCGAGACCTGGGACGGTGGTAGCTTTGGAGTCGAGCCCAAAACGCCCGAAATGCTGCCCAATGAGTATGCCCGAACCGCTTTGATGCGTGGTCTTTCAATAGGGGATAGGTTGGGGGCGAACCCATTTAAGTTTGGTGTGATCGGGTCGACTGACAGCCACACGTCGCTTAGCACTGTCGAGGAGAATAATTACTTCGGTAAATTTCCAGCGGTGGAACCAACTGCCGACCCGATCAGATTTGATGAGGCTGCAACAGCGCGCCTTGCAGAGGACGACGCGCAAAAGAACTTTACGCGAAACACTAGTGCTGGCGGGCTTGCTGCGGTTTGGGCACGTGAGAATACGCGCGAAGCCATCTTTAACGCGATGATGCGAAAAGAGGTCTTTGCGACCACAGGGACACGTATCCGGGTTCGTGTCTTCGCGGGTTACGATTTTGATGAATCCGATCTCCCTCGGTCGGACTTCGCGGCGCATGGCTACGCCAATGGCGTACCTATGGGGGGTGATTTGGGAAAGAGTGAAGACCGTGCGCCGCGTTTCCTTGTTCGTGCTTTGCGGGATCCGGATGGTGCCAACTTAGACCGTGTGCAGATCGTAAAGGGATGGAACAACGCCGATGGCACAACGTCGGAGCGCATCTACGATATTGCTTGCGGCGGACGTGCTCTTGTTTCAGCGAAGTGCTCGGCTCCGGTCGGCAACACCGTAGATGTAGCGAATGCCAGCTACACCAATGAGATTGGTCAGGCGATCCTTGGTGGCTTCTGGCAAGATCCCGAGTTCGACCCGACGCAGGCTGCTTTCTACTATGTCAGAGTATTGGCAATTCCGACACCTCGTTGGACGACGTATGACGCAAAATTCTTTGGAGTAGAAATTCCGGAGGATGTCCCAACATCAATCCAAGAACGCGCCTACACATCGCCCATTTGGTACACGCCCGCAAATTGAGGAGTACGTTGCGATGAAAAAGCTCGCTGCGCTTTCTGTATCCACGCTTGCTCTGGCAGGGGCGCTTCACGCTCAGGACACGCCGCCGGTTGCTCCTGCCGGCGAATACTCGCCCTATCCAAGCCAGGATTTCCCCAACCAGGTTTTCTTTGGCGACACCCATGTGCATACGACCTATTCCGCTGATGCCGGTCTGATCGGCAACACATTAGGGCCGGACGCGGCCTATCGCTTTGCCAAAGGCGAAACGGTCACGTCATCAACCGGGCTTCCAGCCCGTTTGTCGCGTCCGCTCGATTTTCTCGTTGTTGCCGATCACGCCGAGAATCTTGGGACGGCGCCATTGCTTGCGGCGCGTGACACCCGGCTTCTCGAAACAGAATACGGGCAGTCGCTTCAGGCTGCCATTGATGCGGGGGATTTACCCGGCGCGTGGGAGATTTTTCTGTGACAAAGGCGTCTGGGGAAGACCCACTCGCTGATGTACCCGGCGTCTATGACAGCGTCTGGCAAGAGATTACCGCGGCTGCCGAAAGCCACAACCAGCCCGGTGCCTTCACTGCATTTATCGGGTTTGAATGGACCTCGACCTTTGATCGCTCGAACCTGCATCGCAATGTGATCTATCGCGGCGGAAAAGAGAATGCCGATATGCGACTACCCTATTCTGCCTACGACAGCGTGGATCCAGAAGATCTATGGGACTGGATGGCGCAATACGAGGCCGATACAGGCGACCGCCTTCTGGCCATTCCACACAATGGAAACCTTTCTAACGGGCTGATGTTTGACACTGTCAAGCTTGACAGCGACGAGGCGCTTGATGCCGAATATGCGGCACGCCGCGCCCGTTGGGAGCCGCTATATGAAGTGACTCAAATGAAAGGGGATGGTGAAGCCCATCCCATGCTGTCACCTGATGACCCGTTTGCGGATTTTGAGACATGGGACAAGGGCCAGCTTGGTCCCAATCCCAAGACGCCCGAGATGATCCCAAACGAATATGCGCGCGAAGCGCTCAAGCGAGGTTTGGCCTACCAGACTGAATTTGGTGTGAACCCGTTCCGGTTTGGGATGATCGGCTCGACCGACACACATACTTCACTCTCAACTTCTAAAGAAAACAACATGTTCGGTAAGGTTGTCGCCCTCGAACCGACAGTAGACCCGATCCGGTTTGAAGAAGTGGTGGGGGGCATAGGAGGTGACGAAAGTGTTGCGCAATATGCGTGGCAGACCAGCGCCTCCGGTTTGGCTGCCATCTGGGCGCGCGAAAACACGCGCGAAGCCCTTTTTGACGCGATGATGCGCAAGGAGGTCTATGCAACAACAGGTACGCGCCTGCGCGTCCGTGTCTTCGCAGGGTACGACTTTGATGCCTCTGACCTCCCTCGGTCAGATTTCGCGGCTCACGGTTACGCCAATGGCGTACCTATGGGGGGTGATCTGGGAACGAGTGAAGGTCGTGCGCCGCGCTTTTTGGTGCGGGCGTTGCGTGATCCGGACGGGGCCAATCTGGATCGGATTCAGATCATCAAGGGCTGGCTGAATGCGGATGGAACGACCAGTGAAAAGGTCTTTGACATTGCATGCGGTGATCGAAAGGTCATCGACGGTCAATGCGCTGCTCCGGTCGGGAATTCTGTTGATTCCGATGAAGCCACTTACACCAACGATATAGGCCAACCGATCCTTGGAGCCTATTGGGAAGACCCGGAATTCGACCCAGATCAAAGTGCTTTTTACTACACGCGTGTTCTGGAAATCCCAACCCCGCGCTGGACGACCTATGACCACAAGTTCTTTGGTGTCGAACTGCCGGAAGGCGCGCCTGAGGCCATTCAGGACCGGGCCTATACCTCACCCATTTGGTACACGCCCTGATCCTAAAACCCGAAAAAAGCGCGGCAAACGCGTGAAGTGATTTAAACGAGGTGACAAATGAAGATGTTTTTGCGTGACAAGCGTCCGATGATGGGCGCGGCCATCATTGCTACCCTTACAGTTCTGCCGGTAAAACCAGCGATTGCGGTTGAAGGAGGGTTGGGCGCCTATTTTCTGGGAACCAGAGATACGTTTGCCGGTTTCGTGCCCGAGCCGGGAACTTACACAAGCCTTACATTCGACCATCTTGATGGCAGCGTGGACGGCGTTTCGCTTGCGGGTCTTCCGATTGCGGCTGACGCAGACCTCGAACTTAATCTCTGGCGACTGGGTGTTACTCAGGTGTTCGACGCGCAGCTCTTTGGCGGAACACCCGCCATAAACCTCACTGTTCCTTTTCCTGTTGCTGAACTCACGTTCACGGCAATACGGCCTCCGTTGCAAGGAGCCAGCATTGACGATACGTTGTCCAGTTTTGGTGACATCAGCCTGACCGGACTGGTGGGTTGGCATCGGGGCAATCTGCACTATAGTACGGGGCTGACCGTTTATGCCCCGACTGGAGAGTATAATACGGCATCCATCAATCTGCAGGAGCGCACAGTTCAAGTATTGAATGCAGGCAAGAATGTCTGGTCGTTCCAGCCCTTCTTTGCCGCGACGTGGTTCGTTCCGGAACGTGGTTTTGAGGTTTCAGGAGCGGCCAGCCTTTTGTTCAGCGAAGAAAACGATGCGACCGACTACCAGACGGCCCCTGCGTTTCAATTAGAAGGCGCGGTGGTGCAGCGCTTCCGCTCGGGCTGGGGCGTTGGCCTCGCTGGCTATACCTACCATCAGCTTGAGGATGACAGTGGCGCAGGTGCCGAACTTACCCGGATCGCCCTGGGGGCCAGCAGCCTGCGGGCTCAGGTCAGCGGTATCGGGCCGCTTGTCACCTATTCAGGTGGTACCCTGCTGGGCGCCGATGCTTCCCTCAAGCTTAAATACACACATGAGTTTGCGGCAAAGCGGCGGTTCGAAAGCAATGTCCTGACGGCCGTGATTTCATTGGCGTTCTGACCTGCGGGATTTTCAACATGAAGCCGACACTGTCATGGGTGATTGCAGGAGTTCTGGTCCCTTGTGTTGTCCAGGCACAGGAAAATTCGGAGTCGTTGCAATCGGCAGCCAACGACCCGACTGCGTCGATCATGTCGTTTCAGCTGCAAGGGTTTCATTCGTTCAATCTGCATAACTCGCCTGAAAACAGCAGCCTTATGCAATTCCGCGCCGCGATCCCGTTTACGTTGGGGTCAACCAACCACATTGCGCGGCTAACACTGCCGTATGTGACCGACAGCGCCACCGGGCAGTCCGGGCTGAGCGACACCACCCTGTTTGACCTCATAACCTTTAATCGCTCATGGGGTCGTTTCGGAGTGGGTGCTGTGGCTCTGTTGCCCACGGGTAAGGATGGATTGAGCGCGGAAAAATGGGCTCTGGGGCCAGCGGCGGGGTTTGCGAAACAGGAAAAATGGGGACTCTGGGGGTTTTTCAACCAGAACCTTTTCACCGTCGCCGGGGATGACGGCCGGCCAGATGTCAACCTGTCCACAATTCAGCCTGTGTTCAATTACAATCTTGGCAATGGCTGGTCCGCCGGAACATCCGAGATGGTGTTTGTCTACGACTGGGAGGCCGGCGATTTCAGCAGCCTGCCGCTGGGGGTCAAGGTGTCCAAGCTCGTCAAAGGCGGAGGTCTGCCCTGGCAGTGGTCCTTGTCCTACGAACACAACTTTGACGATGACGCAATCTCGGCCGCCGATACTGTGAGCTTTACGTTGAAACTGTTGGTGCCAAAGGGCGTCTGAAAGCATGGATAATGATCTGATGAATGTGAGCTGGCAATCAACGAATCCACCACGCACAACGGTGCCATCAAAAAACAGACAAAGCCTACTTGGGCGAATTATCACGGAACCATTTATTCATTTTGCGATCCTCAGCGTTGCGATCTTTGGATGGTTCAAGCTGGCGCAGCCAGACGAATGGTCCTTTGATCCAGACGCGCGGGTTATCATCATCGATCAGGGTCAGATCGAAATTCTGGCCCGTCAGTTCGAAGATACATGGCGGCGAGTTCCGACGGCGGAGGAGTTGGCTAAGTTGAAAGAGGACTGGCTGAACCGCGAAGTGTTGGTGCGCGAGGCGCTGGCGTTGGGTTTGGATGGCAATGATGAGATCATCCGCAACCGGCTGGTGCAGAAGATGAACTTTCTTCTGGCCTCCGAGGCGGGTGCGGCCCGCCCCGAGGATGAGGTGCTGCAGACCTACCTGACAGACAATGCCGAGGCGTTCACGACCCCGCGCGCCTTGCGGTCAGCCTTGTTTACCTGGGGCAGAACCCCAGCGATACGTTTGTCGACCAGACGCGAACGCGTTTGTCAGCAGGGGAAGATCACCGCCAGTTAGGTCAGGCGTCACTGATTCCAACAGGGTTTGATCTGAGCGCCCGCACTTCTGTCGATGGCAACTTTGGGACGGGTTTCTTTGATCAGTTGCAGCCCTTGCCGCTGGGGGAATGGAGCGGACCTGTCCAATCGTCCTTCGGGCTTCACATGGTTCGGCTCGACAACAAGTGGGATGCCGTCTTACCGCCTTTTGGCGCGATTCGGGATCGCGTTTTGGCCGATTGGCGCGAGAAGCAGGCCGAGCGCGCAACAGAAGTGTTCATAGAAAATCTGCGATCCACCTATGTGATCGAAGACCTTGGAGAAGCTGACCTCTCTGCGGGTGAATCATGAGGCGCCTGCTCGCTTTCTTAGTGCTGCTGGCGGGTCTTTTGGCGCCCGCCTTTGCTCATGCGCATGCGCTGGAGCCGGGGTATCTTGAGATCTCGCAGGAGACCGACAGTGACTGGCACGTCTTTTGGCGCAAGCCGGATGTTCGGGGCGCGCCGATGGATATCGACGTTGCGCTTCCGGAGTTCTGCACCGCGCCCACCTTTGATGCACCAGTCTTTGACGGGCGCGCCTGGACACAAGTCTGGCGCATGTCCTGCACCGAAGACCTGCGCGGTAACACGATACGGATCGAGGGGCTTGAGGCGCAAAGAACAGACGTTTTGCTGCGGGTGGGATATCTGGACACGGTGAACATGGCGACCTTCCGCCTGACCCCCGACGCACCTTCTGTAACACTGCCCGCGCAACAGGGGCTAATCCAGACGCTATGGCAATATGGCGTGTTGGGGTTTGAACATATCCTCGAAGGTTGGGATCACCTGCTGTTTGTCTTTGCCTTGCTGGTACTGATCCGCAACCTGCGTCAGCTGATCTGGGCGGTGACCGCCTTCACCGTCGCGCATTCGATCACGCTGGGACTGGCCACTTTCGGCGTGCTGAACGTCCCGGGCCCTCCGGTCGAGGCAGTGATTGCCCTGTCGATCGTCTTTCTGGCGACCGAGGTTCTGCGGTCTGACGACAAACCCAAGACGTTGGCCAGCCGGTTCCCCTGGGTGATTTCCTTTGGGTTCGGCCTGCTGCACGGTCTGGGCTTTGCCGGGGCGCTGGCCGAGATTGGCCTGCCAGAACAGGACATCCCGGCGGCCTTGCTGGCCTTCAATCTGGGGGTCGAGGCTGGGCAGCTCGCCTTCATCTTTGCAGTGCTGGGCGTGTTCGTGACGGTCAGGAAAGTGGCGCGGGCGGTTTGGGGTTGGTCTCTGGCGCAAGGCCCGTCGCGCCAGATCCTTGGATATCCCATCGGATGCATTGCCGCGTTTTGGCTGGCCGAACGGCTGGCCGGATTTTGAATGAACCATGAAAAGGAGAATGGAAAGTGAGTAAGATACTGGGGGGTGCGATGGTTGTCGCAATACTCGCGATCAGTGGCTGCGATGTCGTCGATCCGGACTGCACGCCGGAAAAGGCCGCGAAGCGTCAGGTCCAGCAGGCAACGATTGGCGTCAGCACCAACCGGTGCACGGCGGCTGAGACTGCACGCGATACCGCAGGTATCGACGGATAAGGAATTCGGGCTGTCCAAAGCGCTGGATGAATCGTGAGTGGTGAAGAAGTGACGCCCGGTATTGTCCTGCAGAAACCGTAGTCACTGCGCCAGGTTTTGGATGCTCGGATCGGTTCCCCGTTTGAACCTCGTGAAACGGGGAACCGTCAGAATTAAGTCTTGAAACGCTCGAATGGGCCGGAGGCCACATGCGCTGGAAAGGACGACGTACAAGCAAAAACATCGACGACCGACGCCATGGGTCCAGTGGCGTGTCTCGTGCCGGAATGGGCGGCGCGGGGTTGATTGTGGTCGTCGTAATCGGCCTGCTTTTTGGTGTCGATGTCACGCCGTTTTTGGGCGGCGGTGGTCAGGTTGCTCCTCCGCAAGCAAATGCCCCGGTTCAAATTGACGACGAAACCGAAGAGTTTGTGGCTGTCATACTTGCCGACACGGAAGCGATCTGGTCCGAGATTTTCGCGAATTCGGGCATTCAATACACGCCGCCGGTTCTGGTCCTGTTTGCAGGCAGAACTCAATCGGCCTGCGGCAGCGCCGCTTCGGCAACCGGCCCGTTCTATTGCCCTGTCGATCAGCGTGTCTATCTGGATACGTCGTTCTTTCAGGTGATGGAGCAACGGCTGGGCGCGCGTGGTGATTTTGCCAAGGCCTATGTCATCGCGCATGAGGTCGCGCATCATGTCCAGAACAGCCTGGGCGTTCTGGAACAGGTGAACCGCGCAAAAAGCAGGTCCAGCCAAGCCGAGGCAAATGCCTTGTCGGTTCGGGTCGAGCTTCAGGCTGACTGCTACTCAGGCGTCTGGGCCCGCGCCGTTGACAAGCGCTTTGGCGTATTGGAACCCGGCGACATAGAAGAAGCCCTAAACACGGCCGCCGCAATCGGTGACGACGCACTGCAACGCGCCCAGCGTGGCGTTGTTGTCCCTGACAGTTTTACTCATGGCACCAGTGCTCAACGGCAAAACTGGTTCCATCGCGGATACCAGACAGGTGACCCCAACAGCTGCGAAACCTTCGCAGTAGACCAACTATGACTTTCAAGGAAAACGAATGAAATCCAAGCTAATAGCGGCTGCCAGCACGACTATGGCACCTGTTCTGGGATCAACCGCCGCTCTTTTCATTTTCGGCGCGCTGGGATCCGAGGTTGCTGCCCAACAATGCGGCTCGTCCGGCGATCTGATCTATATCGGACGGACGCGTGGTGAGACATCCTCGGTTTGGCTGTCTACAACCGCACGGGGCGATTTTCGGCTGGAAGCGGCGCAGGGAAACACAACCGTCGACACCTGGAGCCAAAACCGCAGCGGCCCTCATCTGTCCTTTTCGCCGTTTGTTTCCAACGGATCTGGCGGCGTACACCGGCTGTTTGAAAGTGGTGCTGCGCCCAATGGTCGGGACTGTCTTGTCGATACACAAAACCAAAGAAGAAACTGGTCGCTTCCGGGCCGGCCACCGGGCGGCGGTGGAGGCGGAGGAAATCCCGGCGGACCGGGAGGTGGCGGAGGTCCAGGTGGACCCGGCGGTGGAGGCGGCAACCCCGGAGGAGGGGGCGGTAATCCCGGCGGCAGTGTACCAGGAGGTGGATTTGTCGGTGTCTTGCCAACGGCAGGCAGCACACGCTTTGACCGCTCTGCTGAAGTCACGGAACAAAAACCGTGCACGACAGATCCCAATGGCAAACTGGACTCGGCTCTGTGTGACCCACTTGTAACCCCACCGCTGACCGAAGGGCGCGATTTTGCCCCGCCGACACCGTGGAATGTCTGGACAGACTTTACCTTTACGCAAGTCGACGACACGCGCGGCGTTCGGGATTTGGACGTGAACGATCATTATTTCGCGGTGGGTATCGACCGTCTTGTGACACCGACACTTGTTCTGGGCATACAGGCGGAGTTCGACAACACGGATGCCAACGCTTATGGCGGCTTGTTCGAACAGGATACAAATGGCTGGGCTGTTGGACCCTATTTCGCCTGGCGGATGGCCGAGAACTGGACCCTGAACGGACTGGCAACCGTTGGGCAATTGTCTTCGGATGTCTCACTTCTGGGGCTGACCGGTGATTTTGATCGGACACGTTGGCGGGCCAATCTACAGGCGACTGGCGAATATGAAGCCGGAAATTTTCTGATCCGACCCTCTCTTGCTTTTGACTATTATCGCTATGAGGGCAAAGATTTTGACCTGTCCGGAACACTGCTTGGAATACAGCGCGACATCATTGTCGAACTGGACAGCGCGCAATACAGCACTCTGACACCAGAGGTCGAAGTCAGCCGCCCATTCTTGACGTCGAATGGTGTGGTCGCACCCTTTGCCACGTTCGGGGCAACCTATTGGATCGACAACGACCAACTGGGGTTGGTGGCACCTTCAGTGGGCCAGGATCAGGATGATCTGATCTGGACGACCCGCCTGGGAGTGCGCGCGCGAATGGGCGAGGCAGTGTTTGCCGAAGCGTCCTTTGGCTATCTCAGCCTGTTTGAAGACAATCTGGATGCCGCCGACGCATCCGTGTTCCTATCGGTAAGTTTCTGATCTCTGAAATGCAAAGGATATGAAGCGTAGCCCCATCCTCATCATAATCGCGATCCTGACGATCCTCGGATTTCTTGCGCCCGAAACGTCGCGGGCACAAGGGCGTACTGGACCGGTGCCCGTAGCTGCCTCGGTCTGTCCTCCATTTGTGATTGGAGAGGCGGATAAGCTGGATGGTCTGGCCATTTTCTTGTGGGATCGCGTGGCTCGGGAACTCAGGCTTGACTATGAAGTTACGCTGATGAGCTTCGGTGACATGATCGATAGTGTCGCCGCAGGGCAATCAGCGGTCGGCGTGTCTTGTCTTTCGATTACATCCGAGCGTGAAGAACGGGTGGACTTTTCTCATTCGTTTTTCGAGACGCACAAGGCCATCGGGATCAAGAAAGCCAGCTACCTCAGCTCTATTTGGCAGTTCCTGCTGAGCCCGCGCATTCTGACCGCAATCATCATCGTGCTGGGTGCAGCAGCACTGGTGGGCGGAGTGTTCTACCTGCTTGAGCACAAGATCAACGCAAAGCTCTACGCGATGAAATCGCGCGGCGGCAAGGTGATGGAGGCTTTGGTGATCGGCCTCCTGTTCGTGACGCGCGGTCCCATTCGCTATTACGAGTTCAAAACGCCGACGGCGCGGATACTTTCCGCTTTGTTGGCGGTTGGCAGCACAATCATGGTTGCCAGCATCACGGCCATTCTGGCCAGCGCATTCACACTGGAACAGATCCGATCCGAAATTCGCTCGCCCGACGATCTTGCTAAGGTGCGGGTTGCAACTTTGGCGGATTCAACGTCGGCAGAATACCTACAACGATCTGGCATTGCAGCGCGGACTTATGACACCCTGACCGAGGTAGTCACCAGCCTGGACACTGACCGCATCGATGCGGTTGTCATGGATGCACCCGCCCTGAAATACGAAATCCTGCGCGGCCGCGAACAGGGCCGCTTCGAAAACCTCGAAGTGCTGCCCTACGAGTTCGAAGAACAGAACTATGCCTTCGCGCTGCGGGATGAAAGCCAATATGTCGAGGTTCTCAACCGCGCCCTGCTGTCTGTCCGCAAGAGCCCAGCATGGGATGCCGAAGTACGAAGGTATATCGGGAAGTGAGATCGACCGACCTCGCCGATTAGGGCTGGTGAATAAGGTTAAAGGAAGAAAAATGATGCCGAGAAAACTACTATGGGTATCGCTGGGACTGATCGTGCTGGCCGCCTGCTCGACGGGACCTCGTGAATTTGTTCAAACCCCGTCGCGTGCGGTCGAGATCCCGTCTAACAGCAGGTTGACGACTGCGGTGCGCAAACTGGGAGATCCGCGCGACGGGCGATCGGGGGTCAAGCTGATCAGCAACGGCGAAGAGGCTTTAGCCGCGCGACTGGTGTTGGCGGCGCAAGCGGATGTGTCGATCGATGCTCAATACTACCTGCTGCACAACGACCTGACCGGGCAATTGTTTGCCCAAAGCCTGTTAGATGCGGCGGATCGCGGTGTGCGCGTGCGGCTGCTGCTCGATGACATGGACACATCCGGCTATGACGCGATGACGGCGGCGCTGGATTCTCATGAAAACATCGAGATCCGGCTATTCAACCCATTCTGGCGCGATCAGAGCCTGCTGGTTGCAGGTCTGACTGATTTCAAACGCATTAACCGGCGCATGCACAACAAATCCATAACGGCAGACAACACCGTTTCCATCGTGGGAGGCCGCAATGTGGGGGATGAGTATTTTCTGGCCAAGGAAGAGATGAACTATGCCGATTTGGATATCCTCGTGGCCGGGCCAGTGGTTAACGAGGTGTCCGATAATTTCGACGAATACTGGAATAGTGAATTTGCCGTTCCCGCTCATGCGGTGATTGGCGAACCCGAGACTCTGGGGTTGGCAGATGCCCGCGTGCGCCTGAATGCGCGTGTCGATGAAGCGCTGAAAACCCCGTATGCAGCGGCGGTCAAAAAAGCGGCGCAAGAGAACTTTACCCTTAGGACACTCAGGCTGAATTGGGTTCCGGCAAAACTGTATTCCGACCCGCCATCCAAGGCAGCCGGGGCCGATGCTGATCAGCCCATTCTGGCATCGCAAATGGTGCCCTATTTCCGGAACGCCGAAAGTTCGGTCAATATCGTGTCGGCCTATTTCGTCCCCCGAAAGAAAGGGGTCCAATGGCTGAGCGAGCTTGAGGGTCGTGGGGTCGAAGTGCGCGTTGTCACCAATTCGCTGGCGTCAAACGATGTGGCGCCGGTCTATGCCCATTATGCAAAGGAACGACGCGCGTTGTTGGACGGGGGCATCGAACTGTTTGAACTGCGCCCCGATTCCGACCAGGTCCATCAGAGGGGTGTGAACTGGGGTCAGTCGCGCGCGGGCCTTCACACCAAAGCCTTCACGATCGACGACCGTTATCTGTTTGTTGGCTCGTTCAACTGGGATCCGCGATCCGTCAATATCAACACGGAAATGGGCGTCTTGGTAGACTCTCCGGAATTGACGGCACGTGCGGTTCACGTGCTTGATGAAGCATTGCGGGAGAATACCTATTTCGTCCAGCTAGACGAGAATGACCGGGTTACTTGGAAATCCCTTCGCGAAGATGGAGCGATTTCGTTGTACCGAAGCGAACCAACTGGCAGCTTTTTCGACCATCTGAAGGCTGGAATTCTGGCGATCCTGCCAATCGGGTCGCAGCTGTAAATCCAACCGAACCATAAGACACGCCTGGCGACGACCAACAGGAGATTGAAGCTTTTGTTTAGATGAGGATTGAAGATGGAATTTTTTGTAGACGGCCTGAATGGCGTTCTCTGGAACTACGTCCTGATATACGGGCTGTTGGGTGCAGGCGTATATTTTACGATCCGGCTTGGGGCACCGCAGTTTAGGCACTTTGGCGAAATGCTGCGGGTCATAACTTCGGCGCCCAGCACCGACCAACGTGGCATAACACCGTTTCAGGCGTTGACGGTCAGCCTTGCGTCACGTGTCGGTACGGGAAATCTTGCCGGTGTCGCCGTGGCACTGACACTGGGCGGGCCGGGTGCCATCTTCTGGATGTGGATGGTCGCACTGGTTGGAATGGCCACCGCCTATTCCGAAAGCACGCTGGCGCAGCTTTACAAAGTGACGACAAAATCCGGCGAATATCGCGGCGGGCCCGCGTTCTATATCTCTAAAGGTCTGAATGCCCCCTGGGCAGGCGCTTTGTTTTCTGTCTGCCTGATTATCAGTTTTGGGCTGATATTTGTCGCCGTGCAATCCAACTCGATCGCGGAGGCCTTAAACGGAGCTTTTGGCATTGAAAAACTCTGGGTTGGTGTTTCGGTCGCCGCTGCTGCCGCTGTTGTCATTTTTGGTGGGATCAAGGCAATTGCGCGCGTTGCTGAAATTCTCGTTCCGTTCATGGCGTGCGGGTATCTACTGATTGCGATCATCGTGATGATCCTGAACATCACCGAAGTGCCAGCCCTGCTGTGGTTGATCGTTTCAAGCGCGTTGGGTCTGCAAGAGGCGACGGGCGGGATTGCGGGCGGCCTAATGGCTGCGATGCTCAATGGCATCAAACGGGGTCTGTTCTCGAACGAGGCTGGCATGGGGTCGGCTCCGAATATTGCCGCCGTTGCAACCCCGTCGCCGCACCATCCGTCAAGTCAGGGGCTTGTGCAGGCATTCGGGTGCTTTGTGGACACGATCCTTGTCTGCACTGCAACCGCGCTGTTGATCCTGCTGTCAGGTGTGATGAGTGGCAGTGAAGCTACGGGGATGCAATTGACCCAAAACGCGCTGGATGTTCATCTCGGACCTGTCGGCACGTATTTTATTGCGATTGCGATCATCTTCTTTGCATTCACGTCCATACTTGGCAACTATTCCTATGCTGAGAATGCGATGGTCTTTCTCGGCCTCGAGGGCAAAGCAGGTATCACCGCACTTCGCGCGGCCTGTCTGGGAATGGTTGTCTGGGGTGCGCTGCAGACGGTCGCGACGGTCTTTAACTTTGCCGATGCCGCTATGGGTGTGATGGCTGTTGTCAACCTGACGGCAATCCTGCTGTTGTCCGGGACAGTATACCGACTGACCAAAGACTATTTCGGTCAGAGGAAAGCGGGACAGGAACCGGTCTTTGTTTATGAGGACTTCAATGGTTCAACCGATGGCGTATCCGAAAAAATCTGGAGCGAAGATGCCCAATCATCCTGACCCTTCCGAGATCCAGCACATTCTTGACGATATTCAGGTGCAAATGGCCGGAGATGCCAATCGTGGTGAGGTGGCAAGTTATATCCCCGAACTCGCGCGCGTACCGCTCAACCGTTTCGGGATCGCTGTTGCGCCACTGGATGGCCCCCCAATCACGGCCGGTGATGCGGAGCTGCCGTTTTCAATCCAGAGCATCTCGAAGGTGTTCGCGCTGGTTGTTGCGCTTGAACATGTTGGTGCCACGTTGTGGCGGCGCGTAGGGCGTGAACCCTCGGGTGATCCGTTCAACTCGATTGTTCAGCTTGAATTCGAACGCGGCAAACCGCGCAATCCGTTTATCAATCCCGGCGCAATCGTGGTGTCTGATGTGATCCTGGCCCATCAATCTGACGTGACAGCACCGCACCCGGTTCTGGATCTGTGCCGGCGGCTGGCAGACGCGCCTGACATATCTGTCGACGAAGAGGTCTTTGCATCCGAGGTCGCAACAGGCGACCGAAACCGGGCGCTGGCCTATTTCATGCAGGCAGAAGGCAACATCCAATCCGATGTGGTCGAAGTCACCGAACGCTATTTCCGGCAATGCAGCATCAATATGAGCTGCCTTCAACTTGCGACCGCCACGCGGTTCCTTGCAACAGGCGGCGTCGGACCAGTCGCAAAATCTGCGGGTGTCACGCCGGAACGTGCCCGTCGCATCAACGCCCTCATGATGACCTGCGGTTGCTATGACGCCTCAGGTGAGGTGGCTTTTCGAATAGGTCTGCCGTGTAAAAGCGGTGTCGGCGGAGGTATTGTCGCCATTGTCCCTGGGGTCGCTTCAATCACGGCCTGGAGTCCGGGGCTGGATGACAAGGGAAACTCGATATTGGCCACCAAGGCGATCGAACAATTGGCGCATAGATTAAATTGGTCGGTGTTTTGACCGGGGTTGAAGAACAAGGGGCAGGGGGGTGAACATGAATTTGAAGCGCGGTAGAGCCATAAGGCTGGTGCCTTTTTTGCTATTGTTCCTGCCAAATGTCACCTGGAGCGCAGAATATGAAGATCCCCCTGTTTTATCGGCGCAAGACGGGGCCAACAATATTCCCCTTGAGACCAAGATTTATCGCGTGGAAGACCAAGTTCAGACTGATGGTTTCATGGCGACATACGTCATTGAAACCGAGTTCGGTCAGTTTTCAGCTTCGGGGCCCGGTATGCTCGCGGTTCGGCTGAACGAGATCAGAGCGCTTGCCGCGCTGGAGCATATGGAAACCGACGAGCGATTTGTTGAAGCAGCCCAGGATACAGCCGAAGACACGTTTGGAAACCTGCGCCAGCTGGTCAAGAAGCCAAAGGAAACTCTGAAAGGAGTCCCGGACGGTGTTGGTCGCTTTTTCAAGCGCACAGGAAGGTCCGCCAAAACGGGGCTGCAAAAACTGGGCGATTCCCGGAATGGCCACCTACCTGGAGTTGATCCCGGCAGTGCATCTGCACTTCCCGGCGGCTCATCCGGGCAACAGGCGATACCAAACGACAGTCTTGCCGAAAGCGTGGCGCGCACCGGCGGAGATGTTGCCGTCAATATTCTTGGGTTTGACAAACAAAGGCGCCGTTTGGCCAAAGAACTGGGTGTTGATCCTTATACCACCAATCAGGCACTGGCGGACAAGCTGGATCAGGTTACCTGGGCTGCTTTTGCTGGTGGTCTTGGCGTCAACGTTCTGACCAGTCTTGTTCCTGGTGGGCTTGTCCTGACGTCTTCCTCGCGGCTCAGTGACTGGGTCTGGGATACGGCGCCCGGCGATCTTCGCGTCGGTGTCGAAGATAGTCTGTTGTCCATCGATGTTCCCCGCGAACAGGTCGATCGTTTCCTCCGCCACAGCTACTATACGCTCAGCATGCAGGTTGTGGTCGCAGAATCCTTGAAATCACTGGATGGCGTGCAGGGCCGAGCCGAAATAATTCCTTTGGTTTTGAGCGTCGGATCGGAGGGTCAGGCCCGATTTCTGGTGCAGACGCTGGATATGCTCAGGACGTATCATCTCACCAGGACGTCATTTGCAGAACTGCGTGAGCAAGGTACCATTGTTGGCATCACAATTGACACAGGAACAGTGATCATGGCGCCGGTGGACCACCTGAGTTGGACGGCTGTACTTGATAACTTTGCGTCCAAAGTCGAAAGCAATGGTGATGTACCCGTTTCTTTGTATGCCTCAGGCGAGGTCTCCCGTATCGCAGGCGACAATCTTATGAAACTCGCTTGGGTTGTTGAGGATCACAGCTCGATTTCGCCAGAGGCCTATCCATTGCGGTAATCGGACAACTGAAGGTCGTTTCTGTCGGCTGCTACAAGATCAAGCGGGCTTTGCTACTCAAACAATGATCCACGAATATGATCGCCTCCGCTCATCTGGTTGTGCAGGTATTCGTTCCAATACGGCGTCCAGGAAACAAGGACCTTTCCCGAGCCTTCAAACAGCCTGAGCCGGGTCTGGCCAGAAATCAGGTTTCTGGGGAACCTTGCAGATCGTACGGACCGAAAGCGCAACCCGGACGTTCGGCCAAGAACCAGTCGTCCCTGAACCTTCAGCTCTCCGTCCGTTATGGATACCTCCTCGACCGGGCCGGGCGCGTTAATTGCCACTTTGCCTGCCCCGCGCAACCTGGTTTTCCAGGCAAGCAGACCATCACCTGCCCACCAGCTTGCAAGAAGCGGGTCGCGATGCAGACCAAGATTGACCGACGCTTCACTGGCCCAGTATTCGCCGGGCTCCAGGATCCACGTCTCGTTGGGTTGGACGTCGAACACATGAAAGCCTGCGAGGGACGGCTGCAGATATACTTTTCCCGTGCCCGAATAGTAGGGTCGTATACGGGACTCCCGTGTGAACATGCTCCGAAAAATATCACCTGGGCCGGGCAGTTTCGGAGTAAAAGAAACATCGCCGTGAAAGTTCGACAGGGCCCCACGTGCGGCTTGGACGGTTTCGTCTTCAAGCCCAATACATAATTGCCGCATCCCTTCGACATTCCTGACATCGAACCGAGCCATGTCAGAACCTCTCTCCGGGTGGTTCATCCCAGACCATGAGGCGGCTCCACAGAAGCTCAAAGGGCTCAGGCTGTAGTGCGGCTTGCCCTCGCAACGGACGATCAAGAGTGACAATGACGAAGAGTATGACACCAAGAAAAACAGCGGTGATGCTGCCCAGAACAATATGTTGGCGTACTCTGATCCGAAACATTGTCATCAACAGAACACTGATACCAGCTCCAACCAGAACGGCCTGCCAAAGGACGTTCGGGATAGCGGTGCCCACACCAGCCAATCGCAATTGCCGGGCATCGGAGAAATCCTGAAACGACGAAATAACTTCGGTGTGAACAATTTGCTCTGATCGGGTTATCGGTGAGAACTCTGCCAGTTTCTGTCTGATGGATTCCGCGCGATTGTATCCACCATTCAGTATCCCACCTTGCCGGTGTGCCGGCCAATCACTGTGGATTGTATAAAGCACATAGTCCCTCAGGATAAGCTTCACCTCGCTCTGGTAAGGTTCGGGATAGACGTTCAATTGCGCATATAATGAACCCAGCGACGTCGCTTCCAGCAGAATGCTCTCTTTGGCCCGCTCCGAGTTCTGGTAGGCGGCGACGGTAAGAAGACCCAGCAACAAGCCGTAAAAAAGACTGAAACCAGACGTGACATAATTGATTGATGAGTTGAATTCGGGGCCGGTTCCCAGCAGAATTCGAAGAACGGGTTTGACGACAAACAACCCAATTGCCACCGCAGCCAGAGCCACGAGAACAAACCATATAGCCAGCCTGTCTGTAGGGATGTCGTAAACAAAATCAGGCATATCGAAGCGACTTGTTACAATTGCAGTGATAATACGATTGGTCCGAACAATGGTAAAACGCTTATTCACTCTTTTCTTGGCACTTTTCCCTTTATTGCCGTGCTCTGCAGCCGCTGAAGAGGTCAGAGTTTTTAGTATCGGGTCCGGGAGCGTATCTGGGAACTATTTCCCCGTTGCCCGAGCAATTTGCAATGTGTTTAACGCACGTGACGATTCTCGGCGCAGATGTAGCCCTGAACCGACTCCGGGAAGCGTCTACAATCTGACAATGATGAGGACCGGGGAGTTGGATTTTGCGATAGCGCAGTCCGACTGGCAAAAGGCGGCCTTCGACGGTACCGCAGTTTTCGCACAACAAGGCCCGATGAGTGATCTCCGTGTCGTATTGCCCCTGTTCAGCGAAGCCGTAACGATCCTCGCAGCGCCAGGTTCGGGTATTGAAACGATCCAAGACCTGCGCGGCAAGTCAGTGGATATCGGTCGATCCGCGTCGGGTCGGAATGCGACGATCCGAAAATTTCTGCAAGAGTTTGATCTTGAGCTGGACTTCTTCGGTTCAACCTATGAGCTTGAACCGAAGAACGCCTTGGACGAACTTTGCGAGGCCCGGATTGATGCGAGCATCTTCGTATTGGGGCACCCAAATGAACAGATCGGGCGTGTGCTGGCGAAGTGTGGCTTAACGCTGGTTCAGGTTGTCGGTCCAGGTGTTTCTTCGTTCCTGGAAAACAACCCGGTATATCAGAACGCGATGATAGACTTGGACCCGTATGGTTTTCCCGGACAGAAAGTGCAGACTGTATCTGTCATCGCTGCCCTTATTACGCGCGGAGAGGTTGAGAATTCCCTCGTGGCAGACTTGGCCGAAGCGATCAAAATGGAAGCTGCGAAGCTCACCGCTGAGCTTCCTGTTCTTGAGCCAGAGATGATCAGAGGAACAAGTTCTTCCGGGGGTGAAATTCCCAATCATCCCGGAGTGCTTTCTAACAGGAACTGAGGCGATAGTTGGCCTTTGTCGCTTCAATGCTTGCCTTCCTAGCTTGGTTGGAAAATGCATGAAGGCAAGGATCTGCCTTGACGATCGCGGTAAGTCAGCACCTGACTCATTGTCTTCCCCCCCAGTTTTTTTGAAAAAAGATCCGCGCATTTGTCCCGCTACGGCGATCCTTTTGCCCATTTGATTGCCAGAATCGGATTTTTGAGTGATCTTTTTAGAAATTGAAGGATCGCAATATGTTAAGATATCTAATTTTTGCGCTCGGTATTGGTGCATCTACTGCCCTGTTCGCACAAGAGGCATCCAATGACACCGCTGTGACTGATGATGCATCAGCGACTTCCGCCGACCTTTTAACTGACGCTGAGCTACAGACATTGGTCGCTCCGGTGGCTCTGTACCCCGACACATTGCTGATACAGATTTTTGTCGCCGCCACACAGCCGTTGGAGATTGTGAAGGCCGAGCGGTATCTGCTGGACAACGCTGAGCGCGATCCCGTTGAACTTGAGCCGGAAATCGAAGCGATGGGCTGGGATCCTTCCGTCAGTGTGTTGGCGACGGCATTCCCCGAAATCGTTGGTCAGATGGCAACCCATATCGATTGGACCGAGACAATGGGCACAGCCATGCTGGCCCAATCCGATGATGTGATGGATGCGGTTCAGGTCATGCGCGATCAGGCGATTGACAGCGGTGCCCTTGTTTCAGGGCCTGAGCAGACCGTCGAGGTGTCCAATGACGACACGGTAATCATCACCCCGACAGAACCCGAAACAGTGTACGTCCCACAATACAATCCTCAGACAGTCTATACCGGCCCGTCGACCGGAGACGTGGTGGGCGCGGCCCTGCTGTCACTGTACCCTAATAAATCAGAATCTTGTCTGAAATTGTCCTGCAAAATCAATGGTGGTTTGTACTCTTAATTTTCATATTGTACCGCCAATTACCATACTGTACCCTTAATTGCCGTACAGTCGGTACTGTGGATAAGTGTCGGCCTATTGGGGTGGGGGATTTGCGTGGGAAATGAGCGTCTTGCCAAACACCGTGCAGCGGTTCTTCGGCCGATCCTGGAGCTTGAGAAGAGAGGTGAGCCGATCAGCGCGGCGATCGGAGATGCCGCTTGGGAACTGGGCTTGGCGAAAAGCCACACATGGTCGCTTTATCGGCGTCTGAGAGCGAACGATGCCCGAGCGACCGCGTTGGAGTTGGACCGCCGCGGGCCGAAACCAGGGTCGAAACGGATTGCCGAAGGCGTCGAAATCATCATCAATGAGAGCCTGCGAAAATACTATCTGGTCCGCGAGCGCTCGAGCTTTCTCCGCATCTGGCGTGAGATCCGTGCTGAGTGCGAGGCGAAGGGATTTCAGCCCCCGACCCGGAAAACGGTCAAAGCTCGCCTCGACGCGATGGATCAGCGAGAAGTGTTCCGGAAACGGCGCGGGGCAGAAGAGGCTAACAAGGTCTTTGCTGCGCGTCCTGGCCGCCTTGAAGTTTCAGCCCCGCTGGAAGTCGTTCAGATTGATCATACGACTTCAGACATCACGTTGGTCGATCACGTCAATCGACGGCCACTTGCGCGCCCCTATCTGACGGTTGCGATTGATGTCGCGACCCGGATCGTTCTCGGGGTCCATGTCACTTTCGACGAGCCATCTATCTTGTCGATCGCCCTATGTCTCGATCACTGCGTACGCCGGAAATCGGTGCACGTCCCTGGAACTATGGAAGAGGTGGTTTGGCCGACGGCCGGAATCCCGAAGGTAATTCACGTCGACAATGCGCAGGAGTTCCACAGCGACGCCTTCAGAATGGCCTGCGAAGATTGGGGCATTACTGTCGAGTATCGTCCGCTTGGCGGCAAACACTACGGCGGCCATGTCGAACGGCTGATCGGAACGACCATGGGGGCCGTTCATGTTCTGCCCGGGACGACGCAATCCTCTATCGTTGAGAAGGGCGACTATGACAGCGAGAAGCACGCGGCCCTTACACTGACCGAGTTTGAAGACTGGCTTCATCTGGAAATATGTCGATACCACAATACGGTTCACGAAGCTCTCGGACGAACCCCGCTCGCGGCATGGGCGGACATGGGCGGGGATACTGCGGGACGGCAGGTTGTCGATGTCGATGCCTTTAGGACAAGTTTCTTGCCGTTCGAGTGGCGCCAGCTCGGGCGCACCGGGATCACGCTCTTCGGGGTCCATTACTGGAGTGATGTTTTTGCATCGTTGGTCGGACGAGGGCAGGGCAAGGTACAGGTGAAATACGATCCGCGAGACTTATCGCAGGTCTGGGTCATTACCGGTGATGGCCGCGAGATTCCGGCGCGCTACAGGGATCTCAGCCACCCGCGGATATCGCTTTGGGAAAGTCGGCGAGCGCGGAAAGATTGGCAGGAAAGGCATGGTGGCCGGATCAACGAGCGGGTCCTATTCCAATTGATTGACGCGCAACGGCAGCTGGCTGAGGCGGCGCGCCAAAAAACGCGGACTGCCCGGTTGGAAAACGCAAGAGGCGCGCGGCTACCCCGGCCCCAACCGCGCCGTGATTCCTCGCGCGAAATGTTCGCGATTGATACAGGCAACCCTGATCTGCCAACCTATGAGATTGATGAGTTTAATGACCCCAGAAGAAAGAATTGACGGTATCCGCGGCGACCATTGGATCGCGTTTGACCGTGCCACCATCGTTCTCAACCGATTGACATCCCTGATGGAAATGCCACAGCAAAGCCGGATGCCAGGGCTGATGGTTTATGGAAGTTCCGGCATCGGAAAGACGATGATCGCCAAGCGGATGGCGAGCAAATATCCAACGCAGTACAACGCTGAACTGGGCATCACGAAAACACCCATCCTGCTGGTTCAGGCCCCGCCGGCCCCGGACGAACGACGGTTCTATCAACACATCCTGGCGACGATCGGGGCGCCTATGTGGGGTCGGCATACCGTGTCCGAGCTAGAGGTGCGCGCGCTCAGTCATCTTCGAGACATGGACCTTAGGATGCTTATGATTGACGAAGTGCATAACCTGCTTGCTGGCAGCTACCGTGAGCAACGCCGTTTCCTGAACATGCTCCGGTTCCTCGCCAACGATCTCTGCGCCTCGCTCGTCGTCTTCGGTGTGAACGAAGCCCTGGAGGCGGTTCGAGGAGACGATCAATTGGCCCGACGTTTGGACGAACACTACCTGCCGCTCTGGGAAGACGATGTGGAGTTCTCTCGACTGATCCAGACGTTGATCGCGGCGATGGCGCTTGAGCAACGCTCAGGCCTTACGGTGGCGTCGCTTCGGACGATCCTGAAAGTGACCGGCGGTGTCACCTCGCGCGTGTTCATCATGATCAAATCCCTGGCGATCGATGCAATCGAGACCGGAGAAGAGCGGATCACGGACGAAGCGGTTCATGCCTGGCAACCGGTTTGGACGAAGCATGCCTGGAACATTCCTCGACAGCCCGCCGCTGCATTCGGGTGACCGTCAGACCGCTACCGTTTCGACCGCCACCTATGCGTGATGAGCTTCTGTCGAGCTGGATGGGTCGCTTGGCGAAGGCCAATCATTGTTCGGTTGAAGAGCTTTGTGGCTATCTGGGTTTGGGGCAGGGCAGGGTGCCGGAATGTGCAAGCGATCTGCGGATGGCGAACTGGGCCATGCTATGCGGGGCGGTTCAGCGGTCCCCGGATGAAATCGTCAGCATGGCTCTTCCGGATTCAATGCATCATGACGTGCAATACGTGTCCCGGCATGACTTCCAATATTGCCCGGGGTGTGTTGCTAAATCACCCGATCTGGTGCTTCGCCATTGGCGCTTGGCATGGTCGATGAACTGTGAAATCTGCGGCCAGGTCCTGGCAGCCAAGTATCCAGCCAAAGATGCATCAAGCAGACTTCATGCCCGCGCTTTGCGCGGCGCGGAAGTTCTGAAGGCGGCTGCTACCACGACCGATCTCGCGCGGTTGCGCCGGATCAGTCTGACCCTGCAAGTCATGTCGGTGCTGAAGATTGGGCGTCTTTGGTCGCTCACCTCCGGGAACAAGCGCGATAGGCTACTGGCGCTTGCTGCGGTCGGTATTGGCACGACCCGTCCCTTGTTGGGTGCCGCCATCATACTGCGAGGAAACGACCGGGCGGCCCGGGAATTGAGCCGCGTCTTTCCTGAACATCGTCAGATGATCGAGCGGATCCGTGGATTGTCGCAGGACCTCAGTCGACCGCTTCCTGGTCTGGCTGAAACAGGGCATCCAACCGGGCATGAAACACATGGATTGTGCCGCCCAAGAGTGTCGGAGAGCGCTTTGCAGGCCGCTCGTCAGGCCATCTCAGAGCTCGGAGCAGACGCAAATCGTCAGACGCTTCTGATGCGCGCCGATGCACTTTGGAAGCGCTAAAGTGGGGTCAAGCCATAAGCCACGGAACCTGTGGATATATTGCAATTAAGGGTACAAAAACGTCCCGGAACGCCGTGAATCCGCAAATTCTGATTAATTAGGGTACAGTGACAGCTATGGCGGCCGCTTGTGCCTCATTGTGCAATCGCCGGCATCACTTCGGGAACATTATGGATCAGCCGGTGAGGAAATTCTGACCGAGAGTTCGCATCTGCATGTGTGGCTCACGCCAAATTCTGAGGAGACAAAGCAAAAGCTGTCCAAGGCACTTGGCAACAAGACAGTGACGCAGAAATCCGTATCGGGGCGCAACTGGGCGAAAGAACCGGGCCGATCTGAAAGCTGGTCCGAAAAAAGCCGGGCGCTGCTCGCCCCGGAAGAAATCGGCCGTCTCGGCAAGGAAGAGGTCATTATCACCGGCAAGGGCATGTTCCCGATCCGAACGAACCGGGTGTCTTATTACAAAGACCATCGGTTCAAAGCGCTGAATGACAGTCAAAAGGGCAAGCCCTGGCCGAATGTGCCTGTGGTCAAAGATGGGATTGTGACGCGGTATGATGAGTTTCTGAAAAGTGCCGGGTCGGCAAAATCGGCTGAGGCTGAAGAACCGGAGCCAGAGTCTGTCATCAAACCGCCCTTGTCGCAGCGTGCGGCTGTCACTGGACCGCGCTCATACGATCCACCCGAGTATGACGGGTATCTCGACCAGGGCGTGTCCGGTTACGGGTACTTCGAAGATCCCCGTAAAGCGACCGATGACGAGGAAACAGCCGAAGACCGGCAGCTGACTCAGGCAATCGAAACGGTGAAAGCACCCAGCTTTGCGGCCAATCTGGGCGACCTGCTGAACCTGGCGCCGATCAGCCCGGACAGTGAGCCCGATTTGGCAGAGCTGGCGCATCGGCTTTCGCCTGACGAGCTGGTCAAAAAACTAATGCCACTGTTCAGCGGCGAAAACAGGAAGATCAGTGGCCATTCGCTGCGTGGGGCATGAACTGGAAAGAAGCGGGACAAACCGGACTTGTGCGATTGCGGCAATTGCTGACGCAGCATTGATTTTCTGTCGCAGCACATTCATCGCTGCGTTGCAGCTGTTGTCGCCAGACCGGTCATTCAAAGCTATGATGATGCGATACTATCAAACTCTAGTTTCGCGGCACATAGGATCAGCAGCTTAGACGCCGAACAAAGCCAACGTTTGCGTTGTCGCTGGCAGTGCAGCAGGACAGGCCATGCGGGCCTTCAGCCAGTAAGCAAATTCTCGTTATGGCTCATGCAGGTGGCGAGGAAGAGGGAGTATGTCGCGGTCGTGGAATTTTTCATAAAGTCGAGATATTGCAGAGATTGGAACTTTGGTTCCTGCTTCGTGTTTGAATTGATCAGGAACGAGGCACCAATAGTGCTTCTATTTGTTGTTATGCTTTTTGACAAGCGTAATCTTGTTTTTCTGACAGGAAATTAACGTTACTGCCGAACGCGATAGCCGGAAGCAATGATCTTGTTTATCAGAACTGCGGCGGCCTGGTGCATGTCCTTTTCATCGTTATTGCCGACTGCTGTTTCGTGGGCAGCAGCTGCGTCATGCAGAACTCCCACAATTTCATGTTCGGGCAGAAGCTCACGATCTTTAGTTGCAAGCAAAAGCGCTTCACAAATTGAGAGTGCGGCCATTCCTGAATGGTCTTGCCGGTCAGCCATGGTAGACGTCCTTTTCTAACAGGCGTCCAAGCATGGAAGCGCCACGATGAATTGCACCATACTGGCATAGATTGCTGTATACTTAACTGATCGAAAGCAGTCTTGGCGTCGGATAGTTTCGCGGGCTGCTCATCGATGAAGGAAGAACACTTGCGCACTATCAAAAATAGTCCACTCACCCGAAAGCTTTCAAACTTCGTCGCTCTGACTGAGGTTGAACTTGCGGTATTGGCACGCCTGCACAAGCGTCGCAGAACCTTTGAAGCCGGACGTGACCTTGTGCATCAAGGGCAATCAGAGCAGGCGGCCTACATTCTGGCCTCGGGCTGGGTTTGTTCCTACAAAACCCAGACTGACGGGTCGCGTCAGATCGTCGATTTCCAAATACCGGGTGACTTTCTGGGCTTGCGAAGCGTTCTGTTGCACACCTCGGATCACAGCATAGAACCAATCATGGAAATCCAAGCCATTGAAGTAGTAGTGGATGATCTCCTGGAAGCATTTGCGCAGACGCCCCGGCTGGCGACAGCAATTCTTTGGGCGGTATCTCGAGATGAAGCGATGGTGGTTGAGCACCTGGTCAACATAGGACGGCGAGATGCGGGTGAGCGCATGGCGCATTTTCTTTTGGAACTTGGTGTGAGGCTGACTCAGGTCGGGATGGCAAACAAGACGGGATACACTTGCCCCCTGACACAATACCACCTTGCCGATGCGCTGGGACTGAGTGCCGTGCATGTTAATCGTGTCCTACGGCAACTGCGGGAGAAGGGGTTGGTTACTTTTCAATCCGGGCAAGTGGCATTTGATGATTATGACGGACTGGTGACGTTGGCCGGTTTTGACCCCACTTATCTGGATCAGGCCGGGCCACTGTTGAAGCAATAGGTTCACCCCTTCAGCGATGCCGGGATTTTGATGATAGTTGCCTGGTTAGAGACGCCATTCGCTTCGGCAGATTTTGGATTTCACCGAAAAAGAAGCGCAAGATAAATACAGTCCGATTGCGGTACTGGATTTCCTGCGCTTCTCAAATACTCGTTAAGAACACGCCAGCAAATATCCCGCCAACACACATCACGTTGCCGGAATCCAAACATCGTTGCACTGACGCAGGTTAGTCAATTTTTGGCAGTACCGGATTCTCGGGCACCAAATGCATTTGAGATTCCAATAAAATCTCAGGTCATTGGCCGCAGACTAACATCGATCAGCGCGCGTCTGCCATTTGCACATTATTCTAAATCACAACGCCAGTACTACCGCGGCGCTTACGAGCGTGTACCGCGGCAGACTGCGCGGGGAAGATCCAACAAACTATATGGAGGACCAAGGTGAGCACGAGATCGTCCAGTTCTTTGGTGACGTTTTCAAATCCGTTCTCTTTGTCCGGCTACCCGGATGAACTTCCTGCAGGCGAGTATGAAGTAGTTGTTGAAGAAGAACTACTACAGGGCCTGAGTTTCGAAGCATATCGCAGAACCGGAACCTACCTGACAGTTCAGGGCAAAGGCAGCAAGCCAGGTCGCACGGAAATGCGCCCAATTGACCCAGAAGATTTTGAACTGGCGCTCAAGCAAGACCAAACCTTGGCCACATCTAACAATGACAGCGATGCGGCGCTTTCCCCGCAGGAGGAATAGATTATGAACACGCCCGAATGGCTTAAACCCGGAATCTACGGCGCCCTGATCGGAGGAGTTTTCGTAGGCGTAGTTGGATTTTCTTGGGGTGGATGGATGACCGGCAGTAACGCGGACAAGATGGCCAACGCCATGTCCCGCGACAATGTAATCGCTGCGTTGGTTCCGATCTGCGTCGACATGGCGAGAACTGACACCCAACGCGCCGAAAAAATAACAACGATCAAAGAAGCTTCTTCTTTCAAGCGAAAGGATGCCGTTATGGCAGCCGGCTGGGCAACGGTACCGGGATCCCAAACCCCCAACAAAGATCTGGCACAGGCCTGCATTGAGGGGCTGAACCTGGATGGATCGTAACTCAATCACTCAACATTCGGACAACGCCGTTTGCACCAGGACAAATCGAAAAAATCAGCACTGGTTTTACTCTCACTTTATGACGGCGCTGTTTGTCGGCGTTTTCAGCTGCTTGGCGGGCTCCTTTATCTCATCAAATCCCGCATCGGCCGAAACAAATTCGATCCCGGATAATGCGCATCCCAAAAAATATGGCGACGGTTGGGAATGCGATTTGTCCTATCGGTTGGATGGCGAAGAATGCGTTGCCATTGTCGTGCCGGGAAATGCCTACCCCACAAACAGAACCTACGGCTCAGGGTGGGCATGTATGCACGGCTTTGTTGAAGTTGGCGGCACCTCATGCACTGAAGTGATTGTGCCTGAAGGTGGATATCTCGATCCATCAGGTGAGAGGTGGCGGTGCCTGCGTGGATACACAAGAGTAGACGATAGCTGCCAGAAAATCGTGGTGCCGGATAATGCTTACCTGACGAATAGCACTTATGGATCTGCATGGCGTTGCAACCGTGGCTACGAAAAAAACGGAGAAGCATGCGTGGCAGTAGCGGTGCCGGAAAACGCTTTTCTGAACGCATCAACCAGCGGGCGTCCCTGGACGTGCGAGCGTGGGTATTTTGAGCGCGACGGACAGTGCGATGCCGTGTTTGTGCCTGAAAATGCTTTCTACGATGACGCGATCCATGGAGTTGGATGGAAATGCGAACGTGGTTACGAGGCGTCCGGTGATCGCTGCAATGCAATCGAGTTACCAGAAAATGCCCATATCGACCGATCCGGTAATAGGTGGGAATGCCACAGAAATTATCATCAGTCAGAAGGTCAGTGTGTTCTGAACAATTGAGGTTTCAGGCAGAGAGCCCATTTTTCCAAACTTCACAATTTGTGCCCGTTCTTACCAAGGACGGCGCGTTTCACACTCCCAAAAGGAACAGATATGAAACCCCTACCCATTGCGTCGGATGACAGGAAGTTCATTGCCAGCAATGCGCAAAAGCTGCCGCCTGAACAAGCAGTTTTTCCAGAGCTTCACCGCAAGACACTTGTGACAGATACACCGACTGCAATTGTGTATTGCGAAGGAAACTTCGCAAAGATCGATGGCAAGACGGCTAATGGTCTCGTTCGACATTCACAGGCCTATCGCGTTCTTTCGGTGATCGACAGCACGTATGGCGGTTGTGACAGTGGCAAAGTGCTTGATAATATCGCAAATCAGGTTCCCATCTTCGATGATCTTGATGCCGCCGTCGCTAATGAAGCTACGATCCCCGACACTTTTATTTACGGAATGGCGCCGGCCAGCGGCAGAATGTCCCTTGAGGATCGCGAAGTTGTTGTGGATGCGATAACGCTCGGAATGAACATCGTCAGTGGGCTGCATGAATTTCTTAGCGATGACAAGGAGCTCGCCGGATTTGCCAAAATTCACGATGTCACGATACGCGACATTCGCAAGCCGCAGCCAAATCCCGACCTGCGCCTGTTAGATGGCAGTATTGGAGACGTCCAGGCGATCCGCATCGCGGTGTTCGGCACCGATTGTGCAATTGGAAAGCGTACAACCGCGACAATCCTGACAGGCGCACTTAACGCGCATGGGATCAAAACAGTTTTGGTCGGCACCGGCCAAACTGGTTTGATGCAGGGCGCCAAGTATGGCGTTGCGATGGATTCGGTGCCGCCGCAATTTTGTTGTGGCGAGCTTGAGCGCGCTGTTGTTGCAGCATCTGAAGATGAACACCCGGATGTCATAGTGATCGAGGGCCAGGGCGCGCTAAGCCATCCGGCCTTTTGCACATCAGCCTTCATTCTGCGAGGCAGTCAGCCACATGCAGTTATTCTTCAACACGCGCCCAAACGAAAACGTCGATGTGATTTCCCCAACATGACAATGCCCGACCCTTGCGATGAAATCACCCTGATCGAGGCTTTTGCGAACACAGAGGTAATTGGCATGACGATCAACCATGAAGGAATGAATGATATTGAGATTTCAAAGGCCATCACAGACTATAACCGCAAATTGTATCTCCCGGTCACTGACGCATTGAACCGTCCTCCAAAAAACTTGGTGAATATGGTTCTATCTGCCTTTCCGCGCTTGCAACCCGTACGTGCTACGACGATTGAATGAGCAAGCTGCGTATTGACGTTGATCTGGACAAAATTCGGTACAACACACGGTTCCTGGTCGACCACCTTAGACCCCGCGGAATTACGGTGACAGGTGTGACAAAAGCCGTTTGCGGTCATCCTGAGATTGCGAATGCTATGCTTGAAGGTGGCGCGACAGGGCTGGCGGACGCGCGGATCAGCAATATCATACGTATGCGCGATGCTGGGATCTCGTGCTCCATATCCTTGATCCGAACGCCCATGCTGAGCCAGGTCGCGCAAGTTGTTGATAACTGCAATGTCAGCTTCAACACAGAAATGGACATTATCGCAAGCCTGGCCGTGAGTGCGCTGGGAAAGAACATTACTCACAGTATTATCCTGATGGTGGAAATGGGGGATATGCGGGATGGCATCTTGCCTGAACACCTTGAGGGCACTGTGTCTCAAATTCTTAGAATGGAAGGGATTTCTCTGAAGGGGATTGGCGCAAATTTTGCCTGTCTGGGTCATGTGGCACCCTCTGCAGGAGCAATGGAATTGCTTTCGTCGCTTGCCGCCGACACCGAACTTGCAAGTGGACCCGCTCTGGAAACAGTGTCAGGCGGCGGTTCTGCCAGTTTGCCATGGGCGCTTGGCAAGGGGGCGACCGGAAAATCAACAACCTGCGTCTGGGTGAGGCCATCCTGCTGGGTACCGATCCCGTTTCGGGGTACGCGATCGACGGGCTTTACACAGATGTTTTCACGCTTTGGGCGGAAGTGATCGAAACGAAGACCAAATCAAATCCAAATTCCTTGCAATTGAATTATCCTATACCTTCTATGCAGTGTGTGACTTTAGACAGTCCTTCGAAAACTCGGTCGATCCTTGGCATTGGACTCCAGGACACCGATGCAGCGGGTCTAATATTCCCTGCTGGCGTCACGTTCGTCGGAGCCACCAGTGATCATATCGTTGTTGAAAACACCAATTGTCTGCTTCGCCCTGGTGGCGAGGTAAAGCTGAAATTGAACTATAGCGCGCTCTCGCGCGGCATGGCTGCACCTGATGTAGCAAAAGCCTTCCATGGTGATGGCGCATTGGTTGACTGCACCCCAGCGAACACTGATCGCCCATATTCGAAGCGAAAGTAGCGCGCCAGGGTTGCCGCCGCCTCGGTTCTGCTTCAGCCACCCGTCTTATTCTACGGCTTTACGTAGTAAATGAGGCACCCAATCCCTATATTGGATGTAGCCGCATTCACTTTTCACACCCTATCTGGGCTCGTGGGTGTTGCGGACAATCAAAGGATCAAAATGATGTCTTTCAAAGACCTGACGACCAGAGCGGCTGCCGCACTGAAGGAAAACGATGCGGACGCGTCAAAAAAGAAGTGACGTCGAAAGGGCAGGACGCCGTCCCCGAAAAATCAAAGCCTAAACCTCAAAACTGATAATACCCTGCCGGGAGCGGGTGGCTTGTTCTTGTTTACATCTCCGAGCGAGCGGTATCAGCAAAGGAGAACTACCCAAATGAACCAACTAATCAGCAAGACAATCGCAGTCTTTTCCAGGCCGTTTACTTTCCCTGGCTTTGACGAATTACTCCCGGCGGGCGAATACGACATAGAAACTGAGCTTTCCGCACCACCAGATTATTTGGATCCAGAAGCCTGGAAAGCATCAGTGCTAATCTTTCTGCTTCCACGGAAATCTCACCCCGGTCTGGCGCGAACCTTGACCGTTTCTCTTACTGATTTGGAGAGAGCCCGCGCAAAGGATAAATTGTCTTCAAAGCAGTTGTCGCAGTTCTTGCTCAACCAACTTTTGGCCGATCCCATGGTGCAATTGATTATGGAAGCGGATGGTGTGTCTGAGACTCAACTTCGGCACCTCTACTCGGAGTCGCTCATTTCTGAGGCAGACGACGGATCATCAGATCAACGAGCCATACCACGAGGATGCGCAAGCGGTTCTCGGTATGCTTTCGCTGTCCAAGCTGCTGAGAACGAAGGAATGCCAGTTCGTCCTATTAAAACCCCTCGGATTACAGGCCGTCCCATCGGACAGTCTGAACCAGGCAGCTCCTTCAATCTCAAGGCTTAGGGCTCGGAACTTTCTTTTCCAGTCGCTGTATAAACCAAAACAGAAATCGAGGCTAAGAACTGATGGAAGACTTCGACAACGACGCAGATACGATCATGGCTCGCGCCCACAATGACGTGCCGCAAGAACGCCCGTGTCTTCGTTGCAGAACGCCATTCTGGAGCGAAGGGTTCGGAGAGCGGATTTGTCGACGCTGCAAGGGGTTGAGCGCGTGGCGAAATGGCGTATCAGTAAGCCCTGGGTTAGCTCGGCGTCGCTGATAACCTGACGCCGGTCTTACCAGCTTTTCTGATCATATCTCATTTTATCTTATTGGTGCTGACCCGGGCCTTTTAACGTGGAACCCGATCGGTAATCGGTGCTGAAGACGAAGCGTACGCGCGGTTTGGACTCGAACCGTTCTTATGCGTAGTGATATGGGCTCAAGCCGCCTAATGCACACACTTAAACCATGCCAGTATTCATAATCGGACAGCAGGCATTCACGCCGCTTGTACTATTCGGTGGTCAGCGCGGTGCTGTTGCTTGGGTGCGGAGGGTGGATCGGAGTGCAAAATATGCCAAGAGTCCAACTACCTGCAGTCACCCCAAAACCCAGAGCTTGGAACAAGGGGCGGATCATCGGTCAGAAACGACCGCTACTCCCAAAACAGGTCTGGGCGATCCGTGCCCGGCTCGAACTTTCTGGAAATCTGCGTGATCTCACAATGTTCAACGTCGCGATTGATAGCAAGCTACGCGGCTGCGATCTGGTCAAACTCGCTGTGACCGATCTTGTCAAAGACGATCGCGTCCGTGAGCGTGTTTCGGTGATCCAGAGCAAAACCAAGCGATCTGTTCAATTCGAACTGACGGAAAACACGCGAGAAACTGTATTGGTATGGGTAAAATCACCGGAAATGTTTGCTAGCCGGTTCATGTTTCCAAGCCGATTCCATGATCGACCACACATCTCGGCGCGCCAGTATGGCAGGCTGGTTCGAGACTGGGTGACCGCAATCGGATTGGAACCGAGCGGATATGGCACGCATTCGCTTCGCCGAACCAAAGTAGCTGAGATCTACCGCAAGACAGGAAATCTCCGCGCGGTCCAACTTCTGCTTGGGCACACAAAGGTCGATAGCACCGTGCGATACCTGGGCGTTGAATTGGAAGACGCGCTAAGCATTGCAGAGCGCATAGACATCTGAGACAGTTTGGCGAGCGGCGCTGTCGGTCGCCAATCCATAGTGGTTCTAGTTCTTTTACGCAGGAGTGGGACGTAGCGTGCCCTGAGCGGAAGTGTCAAAATCTTGTTGCGTACGCTCGCAGCACAGTTTTCTCGGCTCAGGCGCAATTTACAGGGTGCGGGACCGAGCGGCCATTTGATCACGCCGCGAGTACTTGTGCAGAAGCGGCGCGAAAATCGCTGCGTTGCAGCCAATGTTATCAGGCCAGTCATTCATAGTCACGGGGAAGCCTTGATCACATACTCCTCTTTCGCCGCACTCAGGCCAGACAATTTCTTTCGGTAGTTCACCAAGGATCTTGGTCACCGGCAGTTTCAAAAACTATCTGCCCTGGCGGTACTTGCATTGCGACAAGGGAAACTTCCTTGACTCTATTCTGGCTAAGGACCACAAAAGTGCATTGGTGAAAGTTACTCGTCGCCGCGATGCTGCCGGCTTCGATGATCCAATGGCCTTCAGACTAACTGTAGCATGTGCCCCAGCATAGGAACGGGTTTCGCTGGGGTCTTCGCTATGAGCTCGTTCCTCGCAAGCATTCGCAACTGTCACCTGACAAGCCCCAGTCATCGCGTGAACCATGAAAGAAGGCGCCGTATGAACTGCACATGGCTTATAAATTGCGTGTTTGATGCCCGATAGATCAGGTCTCAGGCTCCTTTTCAATCAGTCATTCATCGTGTTTACGCGCTGCATTCTTTGTTTGATCCCGACACTCTTGGTGTTGCTCTCCGGAACGCAGCTTCCCGCCCAGGTCGCGGGCAATGCCGATGGGTCTGTTTGTGACGAAGGTTTCGAAAACAAGAACGGATCCTGCCAAAGAACAGACGTACCAGAAAACGCATATTTGACGGGTAGCTCCTATGGTAGCGGCTGGGAATGCAATCACGGTTTCCAGAATGTCGGAGAACTCTGTGAGGAAATAAGAGTTCCTGAAAATGCCTATCTTGCATCAACCGGAGATCAGTGGGAGTGCAATCGGCTGTTCCAGCGTGTCGGGGAACTCTGTGAAGAAGTGATGGCACCTCAAAATGGGTACGTCGAAACCCGGTTTGGCGTGCAGGAAATACACTGCAACTGGGGATTTCGTAAGGAGGATCAGGATTGTGTTGCGATTAATGTCCCGAGCAACGGCCGCCTGACTGACAAAAACAACGCGGATGGTTGGGTGTGCCTCAGAGGTTACAGGGCAGCGGAGAGCGGTTGTGAGCCTGTGGCTGTTCCACAGCATGCATATCTTGCACCTGAAACGTATTCCGGATGGAAATGCGAACGTGGTTTTCGCGCAAACCGGGACAGGTGCGTTGCGATCCTTGTCCCTTCAAACGCTCACTTGAATCGAAGAGGTGATGGTTGGGAATGTAATCGGCCGTTTACACGACAGAACGATAAGTGCACCGAAAATGTGCCGCGACAATAGGTTGGTGGGAACCAATACCGCCTGACATATCCGGAAGGACGAATCCGTGAACCATAACTCGATTGACGAAAACCTGGGTAAAATACTCAAAGCCGAAAAGGCGCAACGCTGGTCCTACAGCATAAAGATGTTTGTCGCATCGGCGGTGATTGTTGCGGCCATAATTGTGGTGGTGTTTCTCTGATGCGTAAAAGCACCCCTCAGGTTAGCCTCCGACACCCAAAATCGGCAATTCGCGACCTAGAACAAAGAGCATTTCAGGAACGCAGTGTTCGTAAGTCGCGGAACGCTGACGTAGCCGGTGTGATTGAGGAACAGTTTGGCAAGTACTTGATTAAGGCCGGCATTCTGAGCGGTAACAGCGTTGCGCGCGCATTCCCCAAGCCACCAGCTAAAACGCAGGCAATGATTGCCGATGCAGTTGGTGAAACACCAGAGTTGGCCATTGAAGCCTTAAAAGGAATTCTCGAAGAACGAGACAGGAAACGTAGCGGTCAACGACGTTTGGAAGGAAACTCCGGCACGCTCGTTCCCAGTGCAAGAGAATATGCAGAGGCATTGCGCCAGATCAGGCTCACCCCTGCGCAGGTCACAATGCTCAAAGCACTTACTATCGCGGGCAAGGACGGTCTGACTATTGGTCACTTGTCTCAGGCAGCCGGTTACAAATCACGCGAGGCCTCCATCAAGGTTTTCAAGAAAATCGGACTATTGATCGCAGAATATCTGGAACTGGACCTACCCGAAGCCGGATCGGTACAGAATGATGGCGCCGCTCAGGTCCTGGCATTTTCTCACATCGAAAGTGACGATGAGCCAGCAACTTGGATTATGCATCAGGAACTGCGCGACGCTGTTCGTTCGGTTCTATGACGTACGTTCCAGCCCCCGCTTTTGTAGAGAACTCTGAACCGGAACAAATGCACGAAAGGTTGCACACGTAGCTTATGCTGGAGAAGAAACCATACCCGCTCGACCTGATCTATGTACCTGTGAAGCGTGCAAAAACACTTGATCAGCAAAAAGTCCTGACGCTGGCCGAAGATATTCTGAAGAACGGCCAGAAGACCCCGATCCAGATACGCGCGGACAACAAGAGGTTCGTGCTGATTGAAGGCCTTCACCGACTAGAGGCCATTCGCGCCCTCGGCGGTGATACTGTCGAAGCCTTTTTGGTGCGCGCCAGGCTACACTAGATGCCTATTGGAATTGGCGTTCGACAAAGCCTCGGAAAAAGTCAGCAGACGTTGACTTTTTTCATCCCAAAGATGCAATCGTGCGCAATGAAGGCTCTCATATAGAGTAATACGCTGGCAATTTTCCAACTCGGAATGGTCACGCAATACCTCGTTTAGCCGATAAAACGGTATGCGGCTGGCAAGGTGGTGAACATGGTGCACACCGATATTGGCAGAGAACCACCGCAGGATGCCTGGCAGGGCGTAGTGAGAACTTCCATAGAATGCGGCGTTCTGAAGATTCCACACTTCTTCCCGCTCCCAAGTCGTGTGTTCAAACTGGTGTTGAATATAGAATAGCCAAATACCAATCGATGCGGCGACGATCATGGTTGGAAGGAATACAAAAACCAGTACATCCAGGCCTCCGGTCCAAAAAATCAGAGCCAGGACCACCGCAATCGCGGCGTTTGTTCCCATTGCACTTGCCCAATACAGCCAGCCTGACCGCATGAAACCAAAGGGCAAGCGATTTTGAAAAAAGAACGTGTAGACCGGTACGATACAGAACAGGAAGAAGGGGTTCCGGATTAACCTGTAAGCGGCACGCCCGAACCAATTCCGTTTCAGGTATTCCTCAATGGTCAATGTAGGAATGTCACCCATACCACGCCGATCAAGGTTACCAGTTGAGGCATGGTGAATCGCATGGCTTTGCCGCCAGACGTCATAGGGTGTCAGGGCGAGAACACCCAGAACCCGGCCGGTCCAATTGCAAACGGTGCGGTTTCTAAAGAAGGATCCATGACCACAATCATGCATAATGATAAAGATACGGACCAGAAATGCGGCGTTCAGGATGGCCAATAGAACAGTGACCCAGATACTAAGGGATAGCGCAAACCACGCTGCGCCCCATAGCGCGAAAAAGGGGATGACAGTGATTGTCAGTTCAATAACGCTACGCTTCGTATCGGGCACACGGTATTGCGCGAGCGCCCGGGTCAATTCCTGCTGTTGCAACTGACTTGTTCTCCAAGGGCTTTTAGCAGCCCATTGTGCAAACGGGCACCCCATAAGGGTGCCCGTAAAAGGTCAGGCCAGTGCCAGATTGGCGGCGCTGTCGCGCCCGTCACGGCCAGCTTCGACGTCAAAAGTGACCTTCTGGCCGTCCTTCAATTCGCTGATGCCGGAACGCTCAAGTGCTGAGATATGCACGAACACATCGCGCTTGCCATCTTCAGGTTCGATAAAGCCAAAACCTTTGGTCGAGTTGAACCATTTTACTGTGCCATTTGCCATGGTGGAAGTCTCCTAATACTTGCCGCCCGCATTATTGCGGCGACTCGGCGTGGTCGGTCTGAATCGAAAGACTGAACGCCGAGTTTGGGAGACAGCAGGTCGAAAAAGAAAAACGTAAGCCCTGTGTATATGGACTTCGAGTACACACGATACAAGCCTTGATACAACGGAAAGCAACAGAAGATCTAAGTCTGCCCAGCCCAATTTGAGACAAAGATAAGCAGAACCATTGCTCTGTGGTTCGGAAATCAGAGGTCGGCTTCCGATAAAACCTGCCGAATGCGTATGCAGCAAATTGATTGCTCAGGCACGGCAGGTAGGGCTCACTGTCCGAAATCGCCGCGTGCTTCAAGAACACCGCGGCAAGGCACAAATGTTCATTGAGTGATTGAAACATTGCTAAATCAACGAGTTGACCTCTCTAACGAACGGTAGATTCTGCGCGGCCCGAATCTTGGGTCATGCTGCGTTGGCATAGGGCGACTGCGAGCCTCAAAGTGCCATTAGTAGGTCCGTATCTGCGCAAGCATCGGGCAAGAAACGTTCCCGATGTTACAGTTGGCCGTAAGTTCATTCAGGGCGGCCTCCAATCGCTTAAGTTCGATTATCTTCATACGCACATTGGAGATATGAAGCTCGGCCAGTTCCTTAACGGATTGGCAATCCTCGCTATCACCTTCGGATAGGTTGAGAAGCACCTTTGCATCGGCAAGCGAAAAACCCATGTCTCGGCACTTCCTTAGAAAACGAAGCCGTCCAACATCGTGCGCGGAGTACATGCGTCGATTATTCGATGCCCTTTCTGGTTTCGGCACGATCCCTTCGCGTTCGTAGTAGCGGATAGTATCAATTCCGACACCGCTTTGCCGGGATGCCTCCCCAATCGCAAACATGTGAGATTTCCTGTCTTGATCCTGTCTTGATCCTGTAGTGGCTACAGAAGTTAAACGAGAGGTTGTTGTCTCTACAACTCCGCGCGACGTAGTCCATCAGGGAAACAGAATGCAGAAGTACCTTAGCCTCAGCTATTTGGGATCGCTATCAGCGCTTGGCGTCGCGACTTGCTGCGTTTTGCCCATGACGATGATGTTACTGGGGCTGGGTGGCAGTTGGTTGGCAATCTTTGGGAAGGTTGCCGCAGCGAGTTACTATGTGCTGACGATGTCAACGGCGTTCGTCGTGATATCATGGATGGTATCTTATCGGCGCGGTTCCTTGCCGACGTTGAAATGGTGGCTTGCAGGAACGACTCCAATCACCGGCGTGGGTTGGGTCGTTGTGTTTAACGAGGCATGGATTAACGATTACCTGATCATGCAGATGTGAGACTATGACAAAACAAACTGTAGTCCTAGAAAGCACCCTGATTTGCCCGAAGTGCGGCCACAGTGAAACCGAGCAAATGCCAACGGATGCTTGCCAGTGGTTCTATGAATGCAAGTCGTGCAAAACAGTTTTGAATCCGTTGGAAGGCGACTGTTGTGTTTACTGTTCATATGCCACGGTCCCGTGTCCACCAATTCAGCTAGGCGATAGCTGTTGCGGATGAAGTGAAGGACGGTTTTGTTGAGCGAACTGTGAGCCGCCGCCGCGAGCATCGCTGCTATTTGCATGAATGACAGTTTTTTCCGCTGCTTGGCCGCACAAGGTATTCGGCAGTTGCAGTGTCGTTACTGCTGCAAGCGCATGCAGCAATAAAATCCAGGGTACAGGTTGGGCTCCTTGCGACCATTCTCCGCAGGTAGCTTGAACGTCGGCTAAGCCTTACGAGCGATCTGCAAGGCCGTAACAACCTCCTTCGGCCACATCCCCATCGAACGTTCAAAAACCTATCCCGCTTTCTCCCTGAGCACTCTGACGGCCACTGGTCGCCTCTGATCCCCGCTTTTCCGAAACTGCACAATCACGTCGATCATCGAGCGGCAGTATTCGAGAATCTCGGAATAGGTCAGCCCGGTATCTGCCTGCATAACCATCAACGCCAAACGAGAAAGCGCGGATTCCGGCGAGGCCGCATGAAGGGTCGAAATCCCGCCCGGATGGCCCGAGTTGATAGCGGACAGGAAATCATAAGCTTCGGTCCCGCGCAGCTCCCCCATGATGATCCGTTCCGGCCGGAACCGCAGGCAAGCTTTCAGTAGATCGCTGCTCGATGCGTTCTTGTTGACAACCAGAGACACCGCATTGGACTGGCTGGGCCGGATTTCCAACACATCCTCAATGGTCATGATCCGTTCTGAGGGATCGACTTCACCAAGACAGGCGCGCAACCAGGTCGTTTTGCCTGAGGATGTGCCGCCCGACAAAAGGATGTTCCACTTGGCCTTGACAGCGGCGCGGAGGAAATCGCCAAAACCTTTGTTCTCGTAGGCGTCGAAAACAGCCTCATCGGCGAGATTAACGCCGGACTTCAGATCGGCCATGTTGGCGTCCAGATCCGGCAATCCCTGCATCAGATCATCGAGCGACAGTTGCTTTGCTACGGCCCGGCGCAGGGCAAACGCAATGCCCACCTCAACTGCAGGTTTGACCGCGACCTGCGCCCGCCACAATGACCCGTCGATTTCAAACTGCGACCCGGCCAGCGGTGTTTTTTCTGAAATGGGATTACCACCCGCCAGGTCATGTGCAAGCGCCTCGGCATCATCCTCACCCATCGGCTGGTCCAGCAGACGCATGGCAGGTTCACCACTGCGCTCAATCCAGACCCGACCGTCCGGATTCAGGACGATCTCAGACAAGAGAGGATCGGAGAGCAATTGCCCTCCGAACACCCGATTCAATGTACTTTCCAGATGGCGGCTCACCGGCTGATACCCCGGTCGCCCTTGGCGCGTTCTTCCCGTTCCCTGCGCCGTTGCTCTTGCACCGCCGGATCACGGTCAATCTGTCGATCGAGGTTCTTCACATCCCAGGCTGTGCGGGTGACATTGACGCGCTCCGGCTCGTCGGTCTCGGGGTTCCGGCGTGAGCGGGAGACTTCCTCTTTGCCCGCTTTGACGAACGTGGCGATGTCACCGATTGAGATGTTGTTCCGAGCCATCTGGTCTTGCAAAGCGGTGCCCCAGATCCGTTCTGGCTCGTCTTTGCCTTCGACCTTCATATCCACATAGAACGATTTGCTGTTTGGATCATCGGCGCGCACCAGAGCCTCTTTGGCATCCACGATGACACCCGTGACGCCGGTTTCAACGGAGACCTCCTGCCGAACAGCGCGGTTCTGCTGGGCCTTCTCGCCTGCCTTTGCATTAGTAGCATCGGGCAACATGGGCTGTTCCTGCGACCGGTTGTTGACGCGCGGTGCGCGGTCGATGTCAGTTGCTTTCCAGGCACGCCGATTGGCCTCGATGTTCTTCGGTTGGCCGGTCTCGGGATCGATCTTGCTGACCGTCACTCTCTTGTGCCAGTCATGGGCAAGCGTGGCCGTATCACCTATGTTGAGATTTTCGCGCTGCATCAGATCGGGCAGATCAACGCCCCAGACGCGGAACGGTTTGTCCCGACCCTCCACCTTCAGATCGACATAAGGCGACATGCTGTCTTTCTCGTCTTCTTTGTAAAGCGCGTCACCGGTTCCAATAATTTGCCCCCGCACACCTGCGTCCAGGTCGGGACGTCGCGGTGCTGTACCGGCGGCGCGGGCGTCTGTGGCTTGGCTTTGCCGTTCCTGGCCCGGACGCGCTGCGCCGTCATTACGATCCGGCACGCGGCCTGTGACACGCTCGTGCACCCGATCTTCAATCTCAAGCAAACGACCACCGATCGCGGCCCGATCAAAACCCTGCCCCTTCATGGTCTGGATTTCATCCTGAACGCCGGTCTTGATTTTCTCTTGCAGTAAGTCGTCACCCCTGCCTTCTGTAAAGGCGCGGTTGATGTCACGGATCTCGCTACGGGCATCGCGGTAAATCTCAGAAGCATCTTTATACGCGGCCTTCATGTCGATCCGCGCCTGCCTCTCGCTGAGCGAATGTGCATTCGCCAAGGTCTTAACATCGCGTTCAAACCAGATTTCACGCGTCTGCCGGTCTACATCGGCGCCATTGCGAATGCGCGACAACACCAGATCGCCATTGATGCCCATCGCTTCGAACCGCTCAGCCACTTGCATGTCGGCATCCTTCAATACAGCCTTGGTGGCAGCAGCGCGCGGATCGTTTGCATCGGCCTGCCCCCGACCCTCTGAGCCTGCCCGCGCCTGTCCGATGGGCTGGGTGCGGGTTGGATCTGCTGCGTCCCGTTCAGCTGCCCGGCGCTGGCGTATCGGGTCCACGTCATCACGGCCTATCTCAACCTCATCGTCCCGTTCCAGACGTTTGCCAAAGAACGCCCTGGTCTCTTCATCCATCAGCGGTTCATAGTCCCTTACGACACGAGAAATCGCGGCCTCTGTTTGACTGCGCTTGTCCTCGTCCTCCATGGCTTCGGCCTTGGCGTCCATCCTCGTGATAAACTCACGGACATCGGTTCCAATGGCCTTCATCTCACCGTCGATGACCGGGGCATGTGTCGGGTCCATCTGGTTGGCGACTTGTTGATTCATGTCGATTTCCTCTGATCTCAGAACCCCGTCCGTCACCAGGATCGATGCTGCGCCGAGTACAGCTTTGCTAAAGGCCCCCAGGGTCTCGGCACGCCCTGGGTATTGGGTTGCAAAAATGCCCCGCTCGACCCCGGCGCGATGCGACCGGAGGGTTTCGCCAAGGGCGGCGTAGTCTGCATTGCGTTGATCGCTGATGACCTGCAGCTGGTCCGGCGCTGCGGTTCGCTGTCGGCCGATGCCATAGAAAGGGAAACCACTGCGCTGCTCGGGGGCTGGCCGCTCACGCAAATCCCGGCCGTCGCGCCGTGCATGAACCCGCGCGCTGCTTTCCCGCTCCGGGCGCAGGTTGCGGCTGAACCTGCTGGTGGCGGTCAAGACAATGCCAACATCCCGCGCCGTCTCCACCTGTAACTCACGCAGATCCTGCGTTGTGATTCCGTACCGGCTGATCTGAAGGGTCTTGCCAGACGCCCCTGCCCGGCTGATCACCAGGTGTGTATGCGGATGGCCGGTGTCGTCGTGATGGGCCATCACATATTTGTAGCGGTCGCCGTATTCGCCATTCGTCAGACGCGCGGTGAAGCTGCGCGCGGCCTGTTTCGCTGCCTCCCGGTCTGTGTCCTTGGGGTAAGACAGAATGACGTGATAGCTGTAGTTCGTGACCCGCGCGTCCATCCGGGCCCAGTCCTTCGCCCACTCATCCTGGACGTCGCGCAGGCCTTCCATCCCATGCGACACCTCACCGGTGTCGCCACGCTCCATTTCAACGGTGCCCTTGCGCGTGATGTAGGACAGCTGCCCGCCCAGGCGGCCGGATGCGGTGACGCCGCCACCGCGGACAACCTTGACCACCGCCTGATTGGTCAGAAGTGCATTGGCAATCATGCCTGTAGCACCACCTGAAGGGTTCTGCCGCTGAGGTGATCGACGCCGCGACTGCGCGGGGTTTTGACCAGGGCGCGGCTTCAGGTTCGGGATAAGCTGAAACTCTCCAAACAGCGCGTCCCAGGCCGGATCATATGCGGAGGCCAGGCTGGTCATACCTTAGCCTTCGCCCTGGGTGACACACGTGACGCACGCTGTTTCTCAGCCAGCCGCTCGATCTCTAATGCACGGGTAAAAGACCGCTCATGGGCGGCGTCGGAGTAATCTTCGATCTGCCGGCGCAATTCCCGAACCTCAACTTTCATCGCGGCCAACTGTTCTTCCGTCCGCTTGTTTAGCCGAAACTTCCCAGCATTGGCGGCACGGGTCATCTGGTTGAGGTTATTCGCCATACCAACCAGCTGAGCCAGGTGTTCTTTGAAGTGCTGTGTTCGGAACTCTTCTTTCGACGGAATACCAAAGGCTATGCGGATGCAGACACGCACCAGCCCGGTCACGCTGCGTAGCTGCATGGCCTTGCTGCGTTGCTTGAGGAACGCCAATTCGTCCTCATCAAAACGCATGGTTGTCGTGACTGATTTAGGTACGCCTTGTGACATCGGGGCTTGCTCCACGATCAGAAATCGTGCGTGGCCCCGTCAGACCGCGCGTATGGTGTCTCAAGTGTAAGTTGAATTGGTAGCCGACTGCAAGTCTAACAGATTGTCGATAGCACAATCTGTATTATCCCGCAAAGTAAGCGTAGGATGTAGACGGCCCGTAGTGCGAGGCACGACTGCTTGACACCTACCACTGACCAAAATCCGTTTGGCGTCCGGCCCGTGGCAAATGCCATTACGCTGTCGCCTTTTGGCCGGCGGGCTTTGCCAGATTGCACATGGCACCGGACCCTTGGCAAGTTCCAAATGCCTGATAATCGCCAACCATCTGGCATATGGCAAACGTCTGCTGGCAATACCCTTTTGGCCTTCCTGATTGTAGACGGTTGAGTATTGCTTAGAAAAGCAATAGCGTAGTTTTCAGCGCGGGTGACGGGTCGCGCGATAACTTGTAATCGCGAGCCCGGTTGTGACACGCCGCTGCGCGGCGTGGCTTTCGGGCGCAGACCCGGAGACCAAATTGAAAATCTATGCAGCCGTAAACTCCAAGGGCGGAGCTGGGAAATCTTCCATGCTCGTCGCCTTCGCTTCTGCTTTGCACCATCAGGGCAAACGTGTCCGTATCCTTGATCTGGATTCACAAGGAACACTCTCGGAATGGTTGAATCCGAAAAACGGGTTGGACCCAATCCTAGCCGATGAACTTCTGATCGAGGCCGGGCAATTTGCCAAAGAAGATGCGGAGAATGCCAAATTGGCTTATGCCCACATTCTTGAGGCAGAAAAGGCGGGGGGCTTTGACTACCTGCTGATCGACACCAAAGGCGAACCCAGCATGACCGCCGCGATGGCGATGGCCGTGTCCGACATGGTGCTGTGCCCGTCCGATGGATCATCGGCAGAATACAAGCCTATCCTGGTCACATACAGATCGTGTGAAGCGGCGTTGCAGCAAATCGGTGATAAAGCCAACCCGAAAGAAAAGTTTCGGATTATGTTCACCCGCCAATCCGTCGCGCAGTCAGCCGGTATCAAGAAAGGCAAACAGGCGCTTGAAAAGCAGTTTACCTGCATTGGTGGCATTGCTGACTCTGCCGCAATGGACGACGCGCTGCGGACGGGAACCACAATCGGGCGCTTGATGCGCTTTGCTGAGGAAGCCACGGAACAGGCGGAGACCCAAACGGCCAGGTCGAATGCCCGGCGCATGGTGGATCGCTGCAAAAAGGCGCTGAGCAATGCCGACTATGTGCTGAACGCGCTGGAAGAAAGTGAGGTGCAGCATGTCCCGGCCTAAGAGCATCGATAGCCTGCTGAACGGCCCCCAATCTGAAATCGCACCGACCGTGACGGACCTGAGCAAGCAGGCACAAACCGAACCTGTAACTGAACCAAAGCCGGAATCTGAGCCTGCCAAAGAGGTGAAGACAGAGCCGGTGGCAGATCAGGCACCAACCCCAAAACCCAGAAGAGCCAAGGCGGCCACGGGCAAGCCAAAGCAAGAGGCATCTTCCAGGTCCGAAGGGTCATGCGTGGCAGGACAACCGATCAGGGTCCAGATATCGACCTCAGACGGCAGTGAGATTGCCACTGCGCTGGAAGAGGTTCGCAGCAACATACCTGCCGCGTTTCAGAAAAACTTTAATCTCGGGGCCTTTTTCAAAGAGGTCCTGCAGGACAACGACGCGGAAGTCGCCGCGATGATCCGAAACAGCCTGAATGGGGATGCACAATGAGCAAGCACAAAAAAGCTACAAGTGAAGTCAGGAACGCCGTGCGAACTCCGATCCGATTCCGGATTTCGACCCTTGAAGGCGGTGAGGTCGAAAAGGAAATACTCGACCTGCTGGAAGATGTTCCACCTGCATTGCGAGCAAGTGTCAACGTCGGAAGGTTGTTCCGGCAAGTGATGTTGGAGAACGACAAAGAAATCGCCAAAATGATCCGCACGACGATAAAGGATCAAACACTGCGTTAATCCTGTTTCGGTCTGTTGGCGCAAAGCCCTATCGTCACGCTGGCGGCAGGGGTAGCGCAGGCTGACGCTGAGATTTTTAGCGTCTCTGCTTACAGCCTGCTCCGGTCAGATCAATTTCGCCCAAGGTTAAAATTGACCGGACTGGATAACCCTCGACTGCGCAGGCAGAGGCGAAATTCCAAGAGAAATAGCCTAGCCTCAAAAGAGGCTGAGCTGGTCGCCTTTAATCGCCGGACCGTCAGCCAGCGTTTTGATGCGCTCCTTGCGGGCAGCTTCGTCTTGTGCCGCCTTTTCCGCATCGGCTTTGGCCCGTGCTGCTTGCTCGGCGCGCTGCTTGGCAAACGGATCGCCATTGGCAGCAAAGAACACAGGGGCGGCGGCGGTGTATGCGCTTGTGAAGGTTTCCAAGCTGATGCTATTGCCGTGAATGACCTCACCGGCTAGCCCACGCGCGGTGAGTTGCAGATAGGCCATGTAATAGGTCGCGCGCGACAACTCGGTTGCCCGAAACCAAACGCTTGTTTCCAATTCAAAGCCCATACCCTCGATGGTGTCGGCCACGGCCAGCAACATGCCCCCTACCCCGGCGGCGGGTTCATCAATCGTTATGAACCCTTCCGCCTCGATGGTGGCTTTGGCATCGGTCAAGGTCATTTCTGCCATCATGCGCGACACTTCATAAGGCGTGAAAAATTGACCCAACCTGGCATCCAGTACGCCAAGCTCACCCGCGACCATGCTGAGAAAATCACACCCGCCATTGCCGATCGTTCCGACCATGATGGCCAGCAGTTCCGGCATTCGGCGGATGTCGTCTTTGTTGCGATAACGCCCAACCACCTCCATATACTGCGCCTCAAGGGCGTCTCTTCGGGCTTCATCGGGGCAGGCGCGCTTTGCCAGCGCACAATAGGCGAGTTCGCAGAAATCGCGGAAAACCTCGTCCCGGTGCTTGGATCGGTCAAGCTCGTTGATGATCCGGACAAAATCTCTGACCGCCGCAATCATGCTGAAGCCTTGATGTCAGACGGGTCATGAACGGTCTGCTCATAGACTGAAACCGCGTGACCGCAAACACCGCGGTCCCATACGTCATAGACGGCAGAAAGCTCCCATTGCTGTATCTCTGCGTTCCATTCTGCATGGGCGTCCCGCTTGACGTTCCGCCCGTCGCAGTTCGAGCAATGGATGGTAATGGGGGCGCTCATGCGCCACCCCCTTTCAATTCGGCCATTTTCTCGGTCAGCGTCCAAAGCGCGCGGTTCAGCGCTTTGTTCTGGTCGATCCCCGCAACGGCGCGGGTCCGCTGACGGCGAGTCCGACCATCGGCTGTCCGGACGCGCCCGGAAATACCGCCTCGGATGACATTTTCCTGAACCACGTTGAACGCGGTCCACAGATCAGCCGAGCGGTCGGCGTTGCGGCGCGTGCTGAGCAACCGTGTCGCCTCAATCGGCGCGGGTTTTCCGTCCTCTTTGGCCGCTTCAGGAAAACGCAGCTGGTGTGCGGCTTCGGCCAAAATCTTCCGTTCCGCGCCGTTCACGGTGATGGCCTTGAAGTCTTGCACCTGCTCCGTGATTTCTTCGGCATCGTCCAGAACGGTAAACGCGCCTTCGATGACTTCGGACACCGCGTTTCCCGAGTGCCGCACCTTCACCTCGTTAAAGGTATCGCCCACCATCAGGCCATTGGCGCATACAAACCGGAAATAACCGGGGATCATCTGATAGCTGCTGGTCCCGTCATTGGCGTTGACCAGAACGATTTCAAAGGACTCGCCGTCGCTATTCGTAATCGAGCGGTGACGAAGCCGTAACATGTGCTTAGTAAACGCGGCCTTGCCCGGAACACGGGTGTTCGCCTGCTGGGCAAAGAACGGGTCAAACCCTTCTTTCCGAAGCCCGTCCAGAACGTTCACGGTCGGAACCGGCACAAAGCGGTCAGAGCGGCTTTCGTGACCTTCGGTTGCGAAAATTGATGGGACAGCTTGGTGCAGCTGGTCGTTGGTCAGCGCCTCCCCTGTCACCAGGCCGCCGCATGACATGCCCCGCATATAAAGATTGTAAGTCATTAGGAATGTTCCTCTGTGGTGATGCGGTGGCCGATGTGGCCCGTTGGTCGGGGAAACGCTTCACTGGAGCCTTTCCTGATCCTCCCAACTCCGCTTGCGGTTTGGTTTGTTCCATCGGGTCACGGAAACGACCCGATGGCCTGAACTTCAGCCACCCTCGCCCCTCCGCGTTTTTCCCGGCGAAGGAGGGGGCCGATGGAAAAGATTCGGATCTGATCGGAGGACGGGGGGTCAGGTGGAAAAACGGAAGGTTTGCGCGCTGTGCGCGTGAAAGCCGTTTTTCTGCTTGAGGCGCATGGGAAAGAGAAATGTGAGCCGCGCCCATGGAGCGGATCTCTCTTTGCGCCTTCCCCCTGGACCGGATCAGATACGAGAGCTTTTCGGCCCCCTGACGTTCGGGAAAACAAGCACCGCAGACCGCTTGTCGGTCTGCGCTTTGCTCGATGTCTATCGAGCGTGGTCTTCGCAAAAGGCGAAGCGAACGGGCGTTACCCGAAGGGCCGAAACGGACGTGATCAGACGACTTGCGGCCGCGGTGAAAGCTGGCTCGGATGAGACAGGTTCCAAAGCACTCGGGCCGCAGGGAGAATGGGCATGTCTGGTTCGGGGTGAAAGCCGGTAAGGCCGGCTGGAGCCAAGCACGCGGTCACGCGCTGAAGGCGCGGGATTTGCCCTGATCACTATGCTGACTCTCGGCCACTCGGTTACTTGGGACAACCTGCTCAAGATTGCCCGCAGCGATCAGGCTATCAGGCGTTGCTATTGATACGTCGCTCATCATGCCCAGCACCGCGCTTCGGCGGTCGCACCAGGATCACCTTCAGGTGATCTTGGTGCCGGCCAGAAGCCGGAACACATGAAAGGGCGACTTGCGCCGCCCTGCCCTATTATTACTCGGTTACTCCATCGTCGTCATTCCGCTTCGGGAAGGCCACCATTTCAACACCGGGAAACATGCTGTGTTTGACGGTGATCGACTTGATTTCGCCGGTAACGTCGTCGGTGTTTACGAAGAGAACCCCGCAGCGGTCCCAGTAGTTCGTGCCATCTTTTTCACCGGCTTTGACGTTCAGTTTCAGAGTTTGAGTTGCCATTGTCAGATCCTCGCTTTTGAGTGTTTCGATGAACATGGCGTTTGCGGGCACGAAGGGGATGTCAGCGGCTATTTTGTTTCGCGATGCAAAGCCGGGCTTGCCCGGCGGCGGAAAAAAGCCGTTGAAGCTGCTTATCTGTCGCCAGATCGGCAGCGCCATTCCCGACTGCTCGCATATGTTCATCTTGAAGAAACACGGTGAGCGGGGATCTTCATTGGCAACGGTGTGAGGTCTGTCAGACCAGATCAGTGGCACGAATTACCGGGACCGATGCGAGCGAAAGGCTGGAACATCGATCCACATCTGATGGCGGCGAAAACAAGTCGATCCATCACACGCGCCTTGCGTTGTTCCGCGAGCTGGTGGCCTTCCTGAAACGGGATGACCTGCAGAAGATTGCGACAGTGCGTAGTTGCGCAAGTCGCCCTTTTCTGTCGGCGGAGGCGGAAGGCCGTTTGTGCCCTGGCGCCAAGTTTCGGGGATGCACCGGCCGCGGTGGCGGCCGTCATAGCGAAGCGACCCGTCGGGCCGGCACATGGGGCAACGGTCCCAGGTGCCAAGCGACACCAGAGGAACATCGACGCTGGCACAATGACAAAAGAATGGCCCGACGATGCAGGCCGTCAGTTTAACCGAAGGAAAGTCTGGAGGTATTGAAGCCAGATTAGCGCTTGCGCGCCCGATCGACAACGCCGTCATGTGTGATGGCCGCAATGCGGTCATCGGTGCGTCGGGACATTTCGATCCCGTCGCCGGTCATCGTGGCCTCTGCGTGCGGTGTCCATTTGAAAATGCTGCCATCCGCTTCAACGTGTGTTTCATCCTCGGCAGACCGGCGCTTAATTGACCCGTCATGCCGGATTTCAATGATCGTGTTGTCGGCCATACGGACGGTCACCGAATGATCGTCCATCGCAACACCCTGCCACCATCTATCGGCATCACGGCGCACAACGATCCGGCTGGGATGCAGTTTGATTTGCACATCCTGGGTGTCTTCGGCATCAGCGGCTTTGACAACAACAATGGCCTCCTGCTCGGCGATATCATCATGCAGCGACGCGCTGCCATTCTTCGGCGGCCAAAGTTTCGGCTCCTCGCGTTTGCGCTTTTTCTGGTCTTTGTGAAACGCGATATACATCTGGGCGGATTTCCACACGCGGCGGATTGCGCTCTCTGCGGCGGTTGGCGTGGTGACTTTGGTCATGTTTGCCAGTCCTCATGGATCAGATTTTCAACCCGGCGAAACTCTTTGACGTTATTGGTGATGAGCGTCAGGGACCGCGAAACCGCCTGCCCTGCGATCAACAAATCATAGGCCCCTATCGGCGTGCCTTTCCCGTACAGATCAGCGCGGATCAGGCCAGCGGCTTTCGCATCAGCGGCTGACAGGTCCAGCACCTCGAACCGGAGCGCATCCATACGCGCCACATTCTCAGCAACCTTCGCGCTTTTGTATGCGCCCCAATAGAGTTCATACATGACGACAGACGGCACCGCGAAGTCGCTTGGCACATGCTCAGACAAGCGGGAAATCAGGCTGCTATTGGCTGCGATGATCCCAATGACGGCGTTGGTGTCGAGCAGGTATTTCACTTGAACACATCCAGTTCCGGGCGGTCTTGCGGCGCCACGTCTTCCTCGGCAGACCGCGCAGCATCCTCATCAAGCGGACCCAGCTTGTGCAGCTCGTCCAACCACTCCCAATCGTTTTCGATGGGTTCAAGAATAACCCTCGAGCCTTCGGCCCTGATCCGCACTTCATCGGTCTTGAACCGGAATTCTTTCGGCAACCGAACCGCCTGAGACCGACCGGTCATGAATACTTTTGCAACCGCTGTATTTGGCATTGCCACCTCCATTTGGTATCTATCATTAATATATACCCTCCTGCCGCTCCATTCAAGCTATGGGTGAGTGAAAACCAGCCTCTATCGGCTGTTTTCCGCGTTCGCTTTCAACCCGTTATCGCCTGCAGAAACGTCATCGATGTGGCAGGGCGCTTCTGCGCCCCGCCTGCGGTTCTCAGACCATGCCCTCGGGCACCCATGTGGCGATCCGCTTCTCGACCGCCTTGCTCAGCTTCATCGCCTCGCGGGTCTCAGGGTCGTTGAACAGCGCATCCAGCTTCTTGCGCTTTTCGCCCACCTTGAGGCTTTCAAAGGTGTTGAGTTGATAATTGCCCTCTTTGAGACCTAGCACGGTTTTCCAGATGTCGTTGAGGTATGGCCCAGCGATGCGGCTAAAGAAGTTGTCGAATGTCGGCGTCCATACGGCGCGAATGTCGGTCTTGACCTCTTTGTCGATCAGGGCTTTCAGCTTCTTGTCACCGCCACTCAGCAGTGCCGCCAGATGCCGGATCAACTCTGCCTGAACGTGGTCGTCACCCTTCTTGCGGAACTTGCGGAACGCCTTCGCCAGATCGCGGTCAAAGGCATCACCGACCCATTCGGTGGGCGTCGTCAGGCGCTCATCCAGCGCGTAGCCGCTGGCCTCGGTGGTCGGCCAGTTCGGCACATCAGATGCGTTCAGACCGATGGGATTGTCGTATTTCGTGCCGCCTGAAACCTGAAAAGCCAGCAAGGCAAGGATCAGATCAGGATTGTTGACGGCGGCATGTTGGCGCGCGCCTGTGACCACGCGGGCCAGATCATCAACCAGCGCCTGAGACATACGCGGCTTATTGGACGCCTCGGCGGTATTGGACGTCTTGTGCTTCGATGCGGCCAGTACACAGGCAGCAACCGCCGCCTCTTTGTCCTCAGGCTTAACTAGCCCTTCGACAACACTCAACTCGCCCGAATTGCTGACATACAGGATGATCCCGGCGCAGTCCTTTTGAACGTCTGAATAGGCACCGTCCAAAATGGTTTGCAACGCCTCCAACTCAGCCTCGCCTGCCTCATCCAGCATTTCGGCCTCTGCAAGCTCGGCCAGTTCGTCATAGCGCTCGGCCTGTTCCTCGGTCAGTTTGCCTTGCTCAGCATAGATGCGAGCGCATTTCATCTGGTCGATATCGTAGCCGCCAAAGTATGTCGCATCGACAACCTCTGCCCATTTCCAACCCTGTTCCTGCCGGATCGTGCGCGCGGCCACCGCCAGCTTATCGGCGAAGCATTGGTCAAGGATTGCCTCATCATCCAGCAAGGTCTTTTCGGCAAAGAGGTCGCCAGACACACGGCCACCGGCCTCCTTGTAGGCATCCAGACCAACATATTTTGCCCGTCGATCCGACGCGCTGACCGCATCCGGTTTCAGCATGTTCTTGATCTGGTATTCCGACAGGTGACCTTTCCGGGCCTGTTCCAGCACTCGCAAAATCAGGTCGGTATCATCGCAGATCGTAAACGCAGCAGCTTCGCCGACGTTGATTTCCGTGGCAGCAAGTGCGTCGATCACCTGCTCCGGCAGGCCCGCCAATTTCAAGCGTTTGTAAACATGGGCCTCGGTCACGGCAAAGGCGCGCGCGATGCCAGCGGCGGGCGCACCGGCCTTGTCCATCTTGCCATAGGCGCGGATTTCTTCGGCAGGTGACAGGTTCTTGCGGGTGATATTCTCCGCAGTCGCCCATGTTTGGGCGGTTTCAACATCCGGCGCGATCATCACCAGCGGGTTCGCCAGTTCTGGGCGGATGCTGGCCAGGTCATCGTGCTGTTCAGCCAGATATTGAAGCGCGCGCAGGCGGCGTCCACCAGCGACGATTTCAGCGCCGCCTTTGTCGTCGGCCAGACCGGCGATGCTCTGGATCAGGCCAACAGTCCAGATGGACTCCGCCAATTCAACTACCTCGGCCTCCGGTACGATCTGGCGCGGGTTGATCGGGGAAAGTGCCAGCGATGCCAGCGGAAGGCGGGCCTCGGTTGCGGTGATCTTGGTTTGCTTAGTCATAGGGGTAACCCTTTTCTCATGGTGAAGTTTCGTGGTAAGGGTGCCCTACCCCTTCCGGGGTAGAGCGAGGCCGCTTAGACGGCTCCGTGATGTTTCAAGAAGGCGCGGGCAATCTTGCCGGAGAGGCCGCCCTTCTTGAGGTTCTTCCAAGCCAACTGACGTTGACGCTCAATGGTGTATGGGTTCATTTTCTCACCTCCTTTCCTGCGCAGGTTGCGCATCCAGCCCCGACCGCATGGCCGGGGCCGAACTCAATAATCGCTGGGGAAAAGGATGGTCAGGACGCGGCGCGTCTTGCTCAAATCGGTGGGGGCCGGTGTCCCGTACTGATAGGTCTCGTCGTACAGATCGATTTTGAACCAGACCTTGCGGCCCATGATGTCCATGGACCCCATCTCATGGGTGCCGTAGGGATCATTATCTTCGTTGAAGTCGTCATAGGTGACGATTTGGTTCAGGCATTCTGCAACAAAGCCGGGACCCATATTGTCGATAGCGGTTGTCTGAACGATAATCCCCTCCCCGCCTTCGGGCAGACCCTTGCGGAAAGCGTCGTTCTGTTGACCGATAAGGGCATAATCGACCTGACCGGGTCCAACGGTCTGATGTGCGGTTGCAGCCATAGTTGACCTCTCTTTCGTGGTGATGCGGTGGCCGATCTGCGCCCGACCTGTCCGCAAGTGGTTCGGTTTGTTCCAATGGGCCAAGGAGTGAGGGTTCACCCGAACGCCCATTGGCATTGACATCGACACCCGCACCCACCCGCGTTTTTCCCGGCGAAGGAGGGGGGCCGATGGAAAAGATCCGTTTCTGATCTGAGGACTGGGGGTCAGGCTGAAATTGGGGAAATTTGGGAGGGACCCGCGCGCTCGCGCGTGGGAGGAACCGGGATTTTCGCGATTTCTGCTTGAGGCGTACAAAAAAAGAGAAATGCGAGCCGCGCCTAGCGCGGGTCTCTCCTTGCGCCCTCCCCCTGGACCGGATCTGATACGAGAGCTTTTCGGCCCCTCGCCGCTCGGGGAAACAAGCGCAGCAGACCGCCCGGCGGTCTGCTCAGCCAATCATGAGAATGTCAGGGGTGGGGTGAGCGCGGGCGCAAGCCCGTGTCGATCCCCTACCCTGTCTACTAAATCATGCGAGCCGCGCGCCCCGCGCGGAACTCCACCGATTTAACAATGACCCGTTGCAATTTACCCACGTCACCGCACCCGTCATACGGATCGTTCCTTAACAACGGCCCAGTTTGTCAAAAGGCGGGTTGCAACCGTCAGGAGCTACTTTCACTCCATGAAAAAACTCACAGGTCGCAGGACCAAACTACCGCTGATCGCAATCAAGATGAGTAGGGCTGATCAAGTTCCAATATGTTGCCTTCAGAATCACGGACGTAAACCATCATGTGCGGCTTTTCTTCAGTGCCAAAGTTGGTGATTTGGCCCTGTAATGACCCACCAAATCGCAGCACATTATCAACTGCCTTATCTAAATCCGAAACTGAGATTGCCAGATGGCCAAAACCGGGTTCATTTACAGCAGGGACACCCCTTTGGGGTGTTTCGGTGTATTCCATGATCTCCAAGAAGGGTTCGTGATCTTTGAGGAATTCCAACCAGATGGAGTAAATGCCCGTATCTGGCAAACCATTTCCGCGAGAAAACAGTTCGCCGGAAAGCTTCTTGGGCGGACGCCTATCTACGAGGCCGAACACTCCTTTGTAGAAAGCAGACAGTTGATCAGCATCCCGCGCAGTGAGGCTTACATGTGACAATTTCAAAGCGGACTCTCCTGCTTTGCCTACAAACGACCCATCAGTTTGAACGCTACACAGGACCGGACACCCGCGCAAAGTGCCTCATTTTGCAGATTGGATTCTGAGCCCGACTTCTCGTCACATCTCATCGACGACTATTCCAGTGGAGCAGAAGCCGTTAACCGCCCAAAGGCGTTTCATCGGCGATGATCTCGCTGCAGGACACATGATTGATAGCGAAGATCTGGGTCGCTGTTGTCACCGCGTCCAGTGATGGGCAGTCCTTCCTGGAGGCGCATCACGCTTTCTCGTTACGAACTGAACATCGAGCGCCGATCTCCCAAGGGCTGCCTGGATCGATGAAGGCTCCTTGCCGATATCAACCCGAGAGAGACGTTAGCTGAACCTTGCGATATGCATCGGTTGGCCTTTTGATAGTCGAGAATTGGTTCGCAACGACGATCACGTTTCGTAGCGAAGGCCACTGGGCTTATAATTCATCGGAGGCCTACTTCAAGTTCGACAAGCGTGCAGCCGGGTTTCGGCACCTAACGGAATATACGGCACGCCAGTGACTCAATTCCAAGACAGTTGCTTTACCCACTCCCTTGCAACGATGATTGCTGACCGTTCATATGTATCATTATGATGCAGCAGCCAAACATCTCGGGCAAACTGGCCCGTTATGCTATACTGTTCCAGCTTCGTCAGGCGGCGATCATTTTGCCCAATACGGACCGGAAGCAAGGCCTTCCCGAGACCATTCGCTACAGCTTCCTGCGCCACTTCCAGAAATGACACTCGAAGTGGCGCAAGATCTCCACCGGATTGAGACCGCAGCGTTTCGGTCCATTTGGCCTGGGGTCGGCTTTGACCGTCGTCATCGTAACCAATCCACGGCAGCTCTGGTTCACTGTACTGGTCCAAATGCGCCGGGCCGAAAACGCCAAACTCCAAGCTGCCAAGTTTTTGCGCTTTGGTATTTAACCCGCCGGTCGAAGGCCGCGCAAAACGAACAGCCAGATCAGCTTCGCGACGGGTCAGGTCTACGTTGCGGGCCTCGGGCACCAGTTCAATCGTGAGGTGAGGGTGTTCATCTATCAATTTCGACAGGCTTGGAACAAGAATTTGCGAGACGATCCCGGGCACAGAGCTGATGCGAACGCTACCTGAGACAGACGCCCGATCCACCTGTTCGGAAAGTGCCTGATAGTGGCTTTCCATCTGTTCGGCGTGGTTCAGAACGGTTTTGGCGGCGTCTGTTACAATGTAGGTCCCACGACCAGTTTGAATGAAAAGCTTCGTTTCAAGCTCAGTCTCGAGCCGGGCGATCCGCCGCGAAATGGTGGTCTCGGCAACTCCCAGAATTCGACTGGCAGCGGCCAGTCGTCCCGCGCGATAAAGCGCCAGCACAAAGCGGAGATCATCCCAAGCCGTTTTCTGCATTTTTGCAGACTAGTTTTGCACAGATATTGTTTCAACTGGCAAAAACGCTGTGCAACTGTTCTAGGCATCAAATGGAGGCTTCAATGAAATACTTGGTTCTCTTTGAAGACGCAGCAGATGCTGACCCGAACATCCGAACGGAGTTCATGGATCAGCATCTAGGCTTTCTCGAAACGCACGCTGAACAGATTGATGCCGCTGGGCCGTTGAAAGCCTCTTCCGGTCAAGGGCTGGATGGCTGCTGGATCGTGGAAGCAGATAATCCGCGGGATGTTGAACACTTGATCCGTGCAGACCCGTTCTGGCCGACAGGGCTTCGAAAGGCTTATCGAATTGTGGTTTGGAAACAGGTCTTTGCCAGCGGCAATCGCCTCATCAACGTGCCGGGTTGATGCTGATATGAACACAGAGAAACCGGGTCGATGTGTCCTGTACGGTGGCGGGGTTACCCGAGCCATCGGACCTCAGATGGTCCTCAAAGAGGGCAGTCTAGACTATGAGCTGCGCGAGGTGGACGAACTGCGTGGTGATCATCGAAAACCAGACTTCTTGGCCATCAACCCTGCGGGATACATCCCAGCATTGATCACCCTGGACGGTTATGTTCTGCATGAGGCCGCTGCGATTATGCTGTTTCTGGCGGAACATCACCGAATGACCTGGCTTGTGCCCCAACCAAGCGACGAAAACCGGGGCCTATTTCTGTCACGGCTCTTCTTTCAGACTAACGACATCCAACCTTCCGTACGCCAGTACTTCAAACCTGCCGACTATACGAACAACCCAGCTGACAGCGCGGGTATCAAGGCCAGGGCGGAAGATCAGGCAATGGATCGTTGGCAGGTTTACGACCGTTTCTTGAAAAACGAAGGGCCATTTGCGTTGGGTCAGCAGTTCAGCCTCGCAGATATCCATATGACCATGTGGGCCGCCTATGGGTTGGCCCGGCCTGACGCAGTGTTGAACGCGTTCCCGGCGGTCCGCCGTTGCTTCGACTTGACTTGCGAACGCCCTAAAATCCGACCATTGGTCGATGAACTTCAAAACAAAATGATGAACTGGAACGGGGAAAGCGAACATGACATTCGCAGGTGAAGTACTGCACATTCATACAGCCGACAAAGGTGGCGCACCCATGTAGCAGCGCGATGCTGTCGAAGCTGTTGCCGGCGAAGGGTTGGACGGAGATCGCTATGCACTTGGGACCGGGTTCTATTCGCATATTGCGGATATTCGGGAAGTCACTCTGGTCGAAGTGGAAACCCTGATTGCGTTGAAAAGAGATCATGACATCGACCTTGAACCCTTTGAACACCGCAGAAACCTGACAACCCGCTCAGTACCTTTGAACCATTTGGTTGGTGTGCAGTTCCGAGTAGGTGACGTCATTCTTCAAGGTGGTCGACTGAACACTCCCTGCCGCTACTTGGATAAACTCCTGGGGAAATCTGTTTGCGATCGCCTGAGGCACAGATCTGGATTGAACTGCAGGATTATCAGATCCGGTGTTATCAGTCCCAACGATCAGATTGTTCCGATTTGACGAATAAATGATACCTTGTTTGAAGCGGATGACATTCAAACGGCACCTTTTTGGGAATGCAACGTCCTAATTCTAAACTCGGACGCGGCGCAGCACCCACGCGTCGTTCACCCCTATAGGAAATAGGGGAGCGGAACTAAGATTCAGTTCAGTCGATGTCGCTCATCGTGCGCGACAAGCACTTCAAACCAGTGGTCTGCGACGCATTCCGGAAAAATACGCCCAAAAGCTTAGAATGGCGGCGGCTGAAGAAAAGATCGTCATGACAGTCCCGGGCACAAAATGCACGAAGCCACCCAAGTCCATGAAGACGAAATAGCCGACGTCAGCGACCCAACCAACAGCGGCTGTCATAAAGATGAACATTACCGAATGACGCCAGATCATCACACCACCCAAGACTGTAAAGGCACCAATCCAAAGCAAGTTGAAGCCGTGCTGGTTCAAGACCGCGCCGACCGCTGGATGGTACTCACCCGCAAGTAGGTTTGGGTCGACCGCATCTGCAATTCCTGCCACAGCCCCGCCTGCATCTTGCGAAATTGTCATGATGCCTGCGAACATGTGGACCAGACCCCAGATGACCCATAGCACCGCAGAAATCTTGAGTGGAAGCGATGTCCGAGTATTCATGCGACTACCCTTTCGTCTGCACCCATTTGGGGATAGATAAGTTGATGTTGTCCACTTTTGATATTTTGTGGACTTTGTCAACAAAAGTGTTTCCATGCAAGACGCAGAACTGGCCCTCTTGATAGATCGCTTTATGCGACGCATCCACTTCGGCCTACAATCCAAGGCACATGCTTTCGACACCGAGAAAGTTGGCCCAGGTGGCGGCATTGTACTTCTAACTCTGTCCGATATGGGCTGTCCCAGCCTGCAAGAACTGACCAAACAGGTAGCGCGCGACAAGTCTCAGATGACACGCAGCATAAGATCGCTCGAGACGAAGGGGTTAGTGGAACGCAAACGATCGCCTGACGATGCGCGGGTTACCTTCGTGTCGTTGACGCAGGAAGGAGAACAGGTCGTCGATACGCTTAAGCGAGTCATCTCCGAGACGATTAGTGAAATCCTCCAGCCAATGTCAGAAGCGGAAGAAAACCTACTGCGAAATCTGCTGGAGAGAGCACTTCGCGACGCGGTGCCGAAATAGCCGACACGCAACACTCAGACCGCATCAAATATTGCCGTCGTTAAGCCAGCCGAGTAGGTCACGCAGCATTCGAACACCTGCAAATCATTTAGACCAACGGACTGCCCTAACCCATCATAGAGCTTTGCCATCCGATATTGAGATGCTGCCTTTCGAACCTGCCGTTAGCTGCGAGTGCAAGAAAAGAGGCTTGTTGAACCAGCGCAAACAGAGCTTTGCCTCTCGCGCTGCATCGGTCTTTCTGGGCTGATTGCGTTTAAAAACTCTAATATTTTGCTACCTATTTTTCTGCCGAGTTCCGTTTCATCAGAAAAGTCGGCTCCATTTGCGCGCAGAATCCCGTGAGCGCCTCTCACATCGCCGAACTATTGTTTTGGCCCAACCCCTTGGCTTAGTTGTCCGACTAGCGCCGTATGGCTGATTTCTTCACCAAATTTCGGCAGAATCGGAGTTTTCAACACAATCGGTTCGGTTCGGACATTCACCCTCTCGATCCTGCCGTTAAGTCTAAGGACTTGCAAAATGCAAGTTCATGTCGCATGTTCGCGGAACTTGCAAAACGCAAGCGCCATTACAAAGGAGCCGGAGAGCATGTCTCACCTGACTGCCAATCTGAATGGGTCGATCGAATTTGACATTTCGTTCGTTGCAGAAGGTGAAGCGACGGGCCTCATGCCGATCCAAGATGGAATCCGAAACCCGTTCGGAACTGTGCACGCGGGTGCGATGATCTGGTTCGCAGATGTCGTGGCGACAACGCTTGCACTTCGGGGCGAACGCCCGACGCCTGGTATGAAAGGGTTCCCTTTGGCCATCACCCTTAACGCCAACATGTTGTCCAACAGCCGGGAGGGCGCACTTCATGCAAAGGCAGAGTTTGTGAAGAAGGGTCGAACCGTTTCAACTGTACGCACAACAGTCTCCTCTGATGATGGCAGGACATTGCTCGACCTGACCACTACTCATATTGCGGCATGACGTGCATCCGCAGGAACTGTCAGGGGGAATGTCAATGAAACAAGGCAACCGATCGAGGTGTCCCATCAACCTGTCGCTGGAGATATGGGGGGATAAGTGGACCCTTCTCATAATCAGGGACATGATGTTCGTGGGAAAACGCACCTACAGCGATTTTTTGAAATCCGAGGAAGGGATATCGACGAATATCCTCGCAGACCGACTCAAGATGCTGACCGAAAAGGGCATCATAGAACAGTCTAACTCAACCCAAACCAGATCAGGCTCTGCCTACAGGCTCACTCCGAAAGGGATCAGTCTGCTCCCGATCATGGCGGAAATTTACATATGGTCGGATGCCCATTTGGATCTCACGGACGCGCTGCGCAGCCGCATCCAGGACATCAAGGATGACAAGGCTGCGTTCATTGCGGCCGTCACCGAAACGCTCATCAGGGACAACACATAGAATGCGCACGCAAACAACCCGCTACGTCGATGCCGAGACACAATTTGTTTCTGTAGATGGTACCAAGTTTGCCTATCGGACCATCGGTCCTAAATCGGGTGTCCCAATCGTGATGTTCAATCATCTTGCGGGTACAATTGACGATTGGGACCCCGCGGTCGTTGACGGGCTGGCGGCGCAGCATCAGGTTTTCACTTTCGATAATCGCGGTATTGGTGGCTCAGAAGGCGCCACCCCAAAAACGGTCGCGGGTATGGCGGATGATGGCATAGCCTTCATCAAGGCGCTGGGGCTCGAACAAGTCTGCCTGCTTGGGTTCTCTCTTGGTGGTGCCGTCGTTCAGGACATCGTCCTCAAAGAGCCCGAGCTTGCTCAAAGAATCGTCTTGGCTGGTATCGGTCCAAGGGGAGGGATCGGTATTCGTCATATTCCGGGCCAAGCCTATCGCTATCAATTGCTAAGCCTTCTGACGTTCACTGATATTCGGGTGTATTTGTTTTTTACCCGCACTGAGACCGGCAAGCGCGAGGCACGCAAGTTCCTTTCTCGCTTGAGCGAAAAGAAAACCGGACGGGTCAAAAAGGTATCAGTGAAATCGTTTCGCGCGCAGTTAGCGGCCATTGCGGAATATGCAAGCAGCGCATCGCCCGATCTGAGCCAAATTACAAAGCCAACATTCGTCGCGAACGGTGAACATGACATCATGGTGCCCAGTGTAAACTCTGCGCATCTGATGCTCGGCATCCCAGACGCACGTTTATCGCTCTATAAGGATGCAGGTCACGGTGGGATCTTCCAGTACTACGATCAGTTCGTGCAAGAATCTCTGGAGTTTTTGGGCGCATGATGTCGCCCGGTTTCTTCATGCGGATATTCGTGTGACGTGTTCAAAGGGTGTCTTGCCAGGGCCTAAGACAGGCATTGACTATCAGTTTCATCAGATGTCGCCAGTTTTTGATCGAGGCAAATGCCCTGTCTGCGGTGACGGGGCAGCTGATCAAATCAGCTTTCTATTTGTACCGAAACTGATCGTTGTACTTACACAAACGTTGAGGTCTCAGGATCGCGCCCCGGCGTCCGCGTTCTGCAAGTTCTGTCACCGGCGCGTCAGCAAGATTTGAGACACCCTGCCCAGGCATTCCGGATACCTCAGCAGCCAATGCGCATTTGCCTCGGCAGTCTTAAGGCGGCTTCAAAGAACTCAGTCTTGGCAGATCCTGAACGATGTTTTTGCCCAAGGTAATTGAGAGTCCATGCAATGCGAACGAACACGTTACGCCCAGAAGGAGCCAAACATGGAAAAGCAACTCGCAATCGAAACCTTTGACATCCCTCCGTGTGCACTGAACATGCCTTCCGACCTTAAGGCACCTGAAGGTGGTTGGACATGGCCGCATTCGACCGCGACGCTCATCTACGGGGAGAAAGATGCAGTCCTCGTCGATACGGCACCTACTTTGAAGGACGCAAAGCGCCTCGTTGATTGGATAAAAGCTTCGGGTAAACGACTGCGCACAATCTACATCACACACGGCCACTTCGATCATTATATTGGTGCGTCAATACTTCTGGAGCATTTTCCGGAAGCATCCCTTGTCGGAACCAAATCAACGATAGATTTCATCGAAGAAGAAAAGGAAACTGGGCGCGATCGCGCTATGTGGGCGTCGCTCTTTTCAGAAGAAATCGCAAAAACAGTTTCGATTCCTGAGCTTACCACCGGAACTCTCGATATCGAAGGTCATGAGATCAACGCTGTTGAAGTGGGCCAATCGGACATATCTCGATCAAGCTACGTGCACATCCCCAGCCTTGCGGCAATTGTTGTGGGCGACATAGCCTATAATCATGTGCACCCGACGTTGATTGATAGTGACCATGACAAACGTACGGCTTGGATCCAAACGCTCTCGGATCTGCTGGATCTAGAGCCGCAGATTGTCGTGGCCTCTCACCGGACCCCGGATTCAGTAAACGACATCCGCGCTATAGAAGAAACGATCGCGTATCTAAATACAGCAAATCACTTCTTGGCAGAGAAGCCATCAACCGGTGAATTTGTTGCCAAAATGATGGCTGCGTTTCCGTTACACGACAACCTATCGACGCTTTTTGTCGGTGCTGCCTCTCTGGGGCTAGATGAAGCCTCAGGTGGTTGATGATAGAGGATTACACGGTCAGATCGATATAGTCATGAAAGCTGAACGATCCGGCACAGCTCGCGCTAATCCAGTTTAACTTCCGTCAATCAAGCCGATTATAAAATAAGATTGCTCAAAGGATGTGAGGATCTGTGTTTCGAAAGATCACGTCCCCAATACTCCGCTTGTATAGCGCCGCATAATGTTTCTGCATCTAAATTGTGCGGGTCGTAGGATAAGACAAGATCGGTCACTGGTCCAGGTTAGCACCCAAGACCCATTGTATAGAAGCTACTTTGGACTAGGAGCAGTCGTAGGACCAAAGTGCAGCATAGTGCGGGCCGCCCTGTCCAACTCCACATGATGACCGGTCCTAACCGGACCTTGACCTAAACAGCCTTTGCGACAGCGCAGCGTCCCAAAAGCTGCCATTAAAACTGACTATCACCACCCAATTCCAAGTGCTCGAATCGAGGAACAGCCAAGACTTTGTACGAGCGAAAAAGCTAAGTTTGTGCAGACGATTTGATGCCTTGCAAATCAGACCAAGCTTCTTGGATCTCAGGAAACCTAGCCATGATCTCTGAATTCGTTTCTGAGCCAAAAACCGCATCCGCAGGTTGCTCCAAAATATCTCGTGTCTTTTCACGAGCTGTCTGGAGAAGTGTTGGAGTCTCTGCATCTGCCCAGGCTTGAGGCGTCGCGCGGTCTGCTAAGGCCGGGTAGTAGTAGTCGCTTTGCATTCTACCCAAGGTCTGGTCGCTACCAAGAAAATGACCGGGGCCTTCGAGGCACACCTCGCGAATGACATCAAACGCCAATGCATCTTCGTTGATCTCGAAACCGCGCGTGGCCCGCATAACTGATCCAATGAGGTCGTTGTCGAGCACAAAGCTCTCTTTGCTTGCGGCAAGCAGTGAGCCATACATCCCGGCGGCCTCATAAATCAGGTTGGCACCCGCCAATGCGCTCAATAGCTCGGTAATCCCCTTTTCGTAACCGGCTTGGAAATCCGGTAACTTGGAGTCGGTCATGCCCGCACTGACCGCGCAAGGTATGCCGTAATGCTGTGCCATCTGCGCGCAGGCCGCCATGAGCACCCCTTGTTCTGCGCTGCCTCCCGACATCGCGCCGGTCCGAAGGTCGCTGACAAAAGGCAATGCTCCAAAGAGCGCGGAATGGCCGGGGTTCAATAAATTAACATACACCAGCCCCGCCAGCACTTCAGCCGTCTGCTGAGCGACAGCACCAGCAAGGGGTGCAGGGCTGGTCGCTCCGGCCTGTCCCGCTGATACGAGCTTCAATGGCGTGCCCGTCTCTGCCGCGCACTCTATTATGCCGAGAGCTTCTTCCGCAAAGGTAAGCGGTGGAACGATGAAACACGTTGAGACGCAGCAGAACGGACGCGCACGCCACGCTTCTTCCCCACCAGCGATAATGTGGAACATCTCGACGGCGGCACGCATTGTCTCAACTGAACTGAAGGAGGTTCCTATGGGCTTCTTGGTCCCCGCCGCGCACGCATAGGCCGTGTTTAACTCCATTGCATGAGGATCAAGTATATTCCGTGCGACAACGGTGCGTTGGAACATATGAATGTTGGGAAGAGCTTGAGCCAACCGCGCCATATCATGCAAGTCAGATAAGGTTGTGTCGCGCACCTCGCCGCTTTCACTGTCCACGATGTGAACAGCCGCGCCGGATGTACCGAGATGAATGCGCGTTCCGGACGGGTCGAGATCATATTCGGGCGTCTGACCGTACAGTTTGAAGCCACGAACGGCGGTTTCCAAGACGCGCTCAACCATGTCTGAAGGAAAGAGTAGTCTGCCTGCCTCGGAGACCGAACCACCTGCGGCAACGACAGTGTCAATACAGCGGGGCGTGGCACTCGCAATACCTATCTCAGCCAAGATACGCAGCGCCGTTTGATGGATGGCTTCAATCCCGTCTTTGGGAATTGGACGATATTGTCCCCCTTCGATCCCTGGCCAGATCGAGGTGGTGGGACCTGAACCGGCACCACCTTGCCGCGCCGCGCGCCGCGCGTTGCGCCCTGATCTCACTCTACTCATGGGGCAAGTCCTTCTTCGAAAAAGAGGTCAAGTACGGAGGGGGCCTTTGGCCAGTCTTGTAGTTTGGCCATCCAAACCGTGCGCCTGGTACTCGCTTCGGACATCCGACCAAGATTGGCTTTGAACTTGGCCATGACGTCGCGCCCTGACATTGGAACTTCCGGAGCGCCTAAAGGGTACACACAGCGCTCTTCGATGCGTTCGCCTGTCCGTAGAATGACCTCTATACGGTCGGGGTCTTCGGGGCTGTAGTTCAGATCAGGTCTTTTAGGACTAAACGATCGAAGTTCGCAGCGCGATATCAACTCCGAGATATTGGGACGTTTCCAAGCTTCGTTATCAAGATCGGCAAGTGTCAGATCTCCGACCAAAAGCCCCATGGACACAACAAAGGGTGCGCTGAAAAGTGCTTCCGCGCGCTTTTGGTCTGCCGAACGGCAGAACAGCCGCGTGGAAATCGGGCATATGCAGGATGATTTGCGAAATCTCTTCCACCGGAACGCGGTCGCGCATCGCCAGTGTGCAGGTCATGATCCGATGGGTGTAGCCACAGCTTGGCCATGGCTTAAGAACGAGGCCATGTTCGCTCAGAGCGTATGACATCCCCAGTTTTTGCAAAACCTGCTCCAAACGGTCTGTGTTGAGACCTCCCATAAGTGCGGCGAGGCCGCGGGGTGGTCAAACACGTGAGGCTGAGCGCTGAGCCCTGCTTTGGCAAGGCAAGCGGCCTCCACACCGGCACGCGCTGCGAACCCTGCTTGGACAGGCTTTGCACTTGAGCCAAACTGGCATGTGTACCCGGTAGCGGAACTGCAGGCGAAGGACATGGCTCTCGCCGTCTGAGATGGGTTCAGCCCCATCAAACGCGCGCAGCCCGCGGCCGCACCTATCGCTCCTAAAGTTGCCGTTGAATGCCATCCAGCGTCGTAGTGTTCAAAGTTTAAGGCTTCACCGAGTCGGGCAATCACTTCGAACCCAGCAAGATAAGCACGAACCAAGTCCTCTCCTCTCGTGTGCAGTTCCGCTACTGCCAGCAATGCGGGTAGCAAAACCACCGTCGGGTGTGTATTACCGGGGATTTCCCAATCGTCGAAATCCAACGCGTGCCCAGCCACGGCGTTTAAGAATGCCGCATGTGGTCGTGAAAACCGCTCAAACGATCCTACAACACGCGAGGGTCCTCCTCCTCCCATATTTGCAACTGCCAAACGGCAGCGTTGCGCGACGTCTGTCTTGGCCCCGACAATCATGCAACCAAGTGTGTCGATCACACTGTCCCTGAGATTGGCCGTAGTTGTCTGATCTGGGGTCAATGCGCCCTTAGACACAAATCTTGCAAGACGGGTGAGTGCGGTCTCGATCATCTCACTGCTCTAGTCGAATAAGATGACACCGCGCCCGGGTTTTGCGGCCAGCATGTCATCAATTGCGGTGTTGATCTGACCCAGCCGGTAGCGGCGACCGATCAGCTGGTTGATGGGCAGGTCACCATCCAAATAGTGCTGACCATATTCCTTGAAGTCCCGAGTCGTGCAGCAAGAGCCAAAGATCGACCCTGTGACGTTGATCTCTGACCGAATGATGCCGGTGGATGGCAACTCAATCGTCGCATCGTTGGCGTCCATCCCAACAAAGGTCACCTGTCCTCCGGGGCGACAGTAATCTATGGCGGCGCGCTGTAAAATCCGCTTTCCGACAGCTTCAAAGACATGATCCGCCCCATGTTCAGTGAGGGCTCGAATAGCCGCACCTACGTCTTTCTTTGCATCTACGAAATGCGTGGCCCCTAAGTGGCGTGCCTTGCCCGCGGCCTCGGGTGACGCTTCAATGGCGATGATCTGCGCGGCGCCTGCAAGCTTTGCGCCCATAATGATTGAGAGCCCAACGCCGCCTGCTCCGATCACTGCGACTTTGTCACCTTGCGCAACCTTGGCACGGTTCAATGCAGCCCCGACCCCCGTGGTGACAGCACATCCCAGAAGAGCAGCGATTTCAAAGGGAACAGCCTTGTCGATCTTCACGCAGCTTACCTGCGGCACGACCACGTTGTCAGCCCAACAAGCGAGCATCGACAAGTGATAAACCGATCCACTTGCATTCGAAAACCGGCAGGAGCCATCCGGCATGGTTCCAGCCCAAAGTGACTCTTTATAGGCTTGGCACAGGTGGGTTTGTTCGTTCTTGCAGAAGAAGCACTCCCCGCAATAGGGAATCCAACTGAGCACGACGTGATCGCCTAGGTAGAGGCCCTCGACGCCCTCGCCCAAGGCTGTGATCGTACCTGCGCCCTCATGTCCGAGCACAACCGGCAATTCGTGACCTGCTTGGCCTGACATGACGTGATAATCTGAATGGCAAACCCCAGCCGCGCCCATGCGAAGGCGCACTTCACCGGGCCCTGGCTCTGCCAAATCAAGCTGTTCAACACGAAGAGGTTGACCGACACCGTACATGACTGCAGCCTGCGCTTTCATATCATCGCCCCAAACGACGCTTGCGGTCGCGGACACGCCGCGTGGCTTCAGGTGTGCCATTGTGGAACGAGCCAAAGACGACGTCCCATGGCACTTCGGCTGTGCCATAATTGCACTCAAAGTAACGGTGATGCAGCTGGTGGAAGAAATCCCCAAGCGCCATGCGTTTGCGATATTTGACAAACAGCTTCTCAAATCCGGCATGCGAGACTGCGGGATTCAGCGCCAGATTATACAGGTGAAAGATCACGTGGATCGGGTCGGACGGGACTGCAAAATGGATCAGAACAGACGAGAAGTAGCCGAGGTGTTCGAGCGGGTGCATCGACATACCTGACCATGGACCAACGTTGACGTTGCGATGATGGAGCGAATGCACCCGCTTGTAGATTGGTGGCCAGTGCAAAAGGCGGTGTATCCAATAAAAGTGGAAAGATGCCCACAGAGGGATCAGTATGAGCCAGACGACTGACCAGATCGGCGCACTGCCAAAGCTGACAACAGGCGCAAACCCATTGGCAGCGCACCAGAAGTACAGCACTTCGTAGATCGTCCAAATTGTCACCCCCGAAGCAAGGGACCAAAAGACATTGTCGAATACCTGATTGCGGAAGGTGAAATTGCGATTGTTCACAGCAAGGTCGCGGGTGTCGAACTTGGTGGTCTCTCCTTGACCGCGCCACCGCCAGAGCCAAAGGTGCAGGCTTCCGGCCACCAGGACGAGCAAAGCGATATTGCGGACCCAGATCATCATGATCCAAGAAAAATCAAGCGTTTGCATTGCGTCGAAAGTCGGCTGCAGGAGCCACCAGACCGCAATGGCAAGCCCAAGCTCGATCACTGTGGATGACAGAGCCAACCAATACGATGCAAGCCATCGCGCCGCCTGAACAGGTCGGGGTGGCCAAGCAAAAACCGGGCTCACAGGAATAGGCATAGCAGGATTCCACGCCCACTCTTTGGCACCGCCTTCCGGCACGGAATGGTCTATGATCTGTTCGTTCACTCTTCAGTACATCCGAAATTCAACCTCACTGCGTCATTTTTGGGCTTTTGCGGGCCTGATGAGAACGCCTAAAAGAGTTATACATAATATTCCATGAGGGAATATACGTTGCCTACGTTGAACTGGAAGTTACTCACGGCCTTTGAGGCCGTTGCCCGGCATCTGAATTTCACGCGTGCCGCGAGTGAATTGAATGTGCAGCAGCCCTCGATCAGCAGGCGCGTTGCGGAACTCGAAGCAGAACTCGGGGTTAAACTTATCGTTCGTAAGCGTCCCGCTGCAACGTTGACGGCTGAGGGAGACCTCCTCTTCAAAGCAATCTCCGGCGGCATTTCTCAAGTCGCGGACGCTATCGACCACATAAAGGCCCAACCAGATCGGAACGTTGTGGTAGTGAACACGACGATTGGGTTTGCCAGCTGCTATTTGATGCAACGCTTGGCGAGTTTTCGAACTGAACACCCAGACATTGCTATTGAACTCGTTTCCCGAGATCAAAACGAAACCTACCGAACAGCCCAGTCTGACGTGTTGATCCTTTTCAACGATCCAACCCAGCTCCCAGAGATGCTTAACGTATCGATCTTCTCTGAAAAGCTGGTGCCTTTCGCAAAGCCTGGTGCGTTTTCAAACGTCGGAGACGCGCTGGAAGACCTGGCGCGACTGCCCTTGCTGCACCTTTCTACCGGAGTGCACGCCAATGATTGGGAGACGTATTTCGGAGGAACCGACATATCGTTACCGGTCCCTCGATCCGAGCAACGATTCACCTCATTCATGGTGTACCTCCAAGCTGCAATGAACGGTGATGGCGTGATTCTCGGCTGGGAAACGCTCTTTCAAAGTTTGATTGATCAAGGACAACTGGTGCGGCTGGCGAACAAGAGGGTCCGAACCAAACGAGGATACTTTGCCTGTTTGACTCAGAGAGCTACGAGAAACACCGCTGCTATGAAAGTGTGGGAATGGCTGGGCTCTCTTTCTGAAGGCGCGCCGTGACAAGGACAAAAACCTAAGGAAACTCCACTTTTGCGGCCACAACTAGGAAGCGGCCCAGAGTTGCCGTTCACTGATGAGCTTTGTCTCTACACTGCGGCGCGGCACAGCCGCCATTCGCCGCATCTGCGAGATCTTCAATCTGGCGACATTGCGTTTTGCGGAACGGACCTGTTTGGAGGTACTCTCGACGGCTAGTTCGCACCTTCCCGATCCTGGCTAGGGGGATGCCCGAAGAGCTTACGGTAGTCGCGGCTGAAGTTTGTCGGGTCGCCATAGCCTATCGTATGAGCCGCTTGAGCCACCGTGAGCCCTTGAGCGCTCAGCAAACCCTTCGCGCGGAGCAACTTCTGTCGTTTGAAGTATTGCGACGGTGGATAGCCGGTGACGCTTCTGAAATAGCGATGCAGGGTCGCCGGGCTCATTCCAGCACGGGCAGCAAGCGTGTTTGTGTCCAGCCGTGCTTCGTCCTGGTTTTCGGCCCACCGCAATAGCTCCGCGATGCGCGCCTCCGGCTGGCCCATTTGCGTCAGCGCCATCAGCACCCGACCATGATTGTCGCTCAGAGCATGAAACAAAACCTCGCGGATCGTGCCGGCGCCTAGAGCCTGCGCTTGCGGTGGCGTACAGAGTTGGTGGACCAGCCGCGCGATGGCGTCCGCCATGGGGACCTGCACCTGCAAGGGTTCGACACCCTGATGCGTCGACAGGTCTGCACGGCTCTGGGCTCGAATAGGGACGACGGTGCTTAACTCTGACAGCGTCATGGGGCAAAGTGAGATGAACAGACCGCACAGCGGCAGATCGGGCGACGCCTGCGTTTCGCACTCGAAAACCAGCGGCAGGCCCACCGCAAGATAGGATCCCGCGCCATATTCAAAACGCCGACCGTTCAGGAACCCGATCTTTTTGCCTGACAGCATGATCGCGAGACCAGGGGGATAGTGCAACGGCTCACGCGGGACCGCCCGGTCCGTGAAGAAGAAGCGGACATGATCCAAGTCTGTGTCGCTGAAGCCGCCCGGCTTGCAATTCCGGTACCGTGTCAGAAGCGCGTCCGCTGCGCCGGTGAGAGCATTGTGCATGTCGTTTTCTCTTTGCTTTTCGCGCTACTTAACACAACGGATGCTCGTTTTTAGGGCTGAGCGAAAGAAATGAGAGAATCTGACAGGTTCTTGAGAGCCGCTGACATTCTGCACCGCGGCGGCAGCGCTTACCTCCCGGTCATCACAGGACAGGAGGCGACCATGCCCAACACGCAAATCCCAGAAGACAAGCTCGCAATCGTAAAGTTTCTTGCCAATTTCGCAGTCAAGCCGGTGTTTCGCACCCCGGTGCACAAGACCCCTTCCGATCATGGCATCACAGTATGGGAGGACGTCACGTTCCCCTCTGACGATGGTACGCCGCTGGAGGGCTGGTATGTGCCCGCGGCGGATGGCGAAAGCGACAAACTCATTATCATGAACCATCCCATGCCCATGAGCCGTTCGGGGTTCACCGGCCATTGGGGCGAGCCATGGAACGGGGTCGACGATCTTGAGATCGACTTTGTGGCGCACATCGCTCATCTCGCACGCGCTGGCTACAATGTGCTGGCGTATGACCTCCGCAACCACGGCAATTCTGGCGCGGCGAATGGAGGGATCTGTGGGATCGGGCGCTACGAGTGGCGCGATTGCGTCGGGGCAAAGGCCTATGTCGATGCCGAGCCCAAACTGTCGAAGATGAAGCTTGGCCTTTACAGCCAATGTACCGGCGGCAACGCACAATACGAGGCCATGTCGCGCCGACCCGAGATATTCGAAAATGTTCTCTGCATGCTGAGCCCGCTGGTTGTGTCCATGACCTCGCTCATGGGCGAGTTTGCTAAGCTGCAGGGCGTTGGTGAGTACATGGAACAATTGGACTTCGAGCAAAAGAAACTCGGCGGTTTCACCAATGCGGAAATGACGCCGCATGATTTCGCAGGTGCCGTGAAGATCCCGACCTTTGTGGTGCAGGTCAAAGACGACGCCTGGACGACACCGGAAGACGGCCAAAAGACGTTCGATCTCTTGGGGACCAACGAAAAAGAACTGTTCTGGATCGAAGGCACGACGCGCCGTTTCGATGGCTACAATTACTTCGGCGAGAACCCCGAGCGCATGATCGCCTGGTTCGACAAGTACATGAACTAGGGGATCCTAAGATGCCGAATGCACACATCATCAATGCCCATCACCACTATGAGTTCGCCCCCGGCGGACTCAATGGGGAAATCGTCCGCCGCATGACCGAGCAGCTCACCGCAAAGGGATATGAGGCCAAGACCACCTCCACCGATGAGGCCTGGGATGTCGAGGAAGAGCTGAAGCGGCACCAATGGGCGGATGTGATCATCGTGCAGTCGCCGGTTAACTGGATGGGCGTTCCGTGGCCGATGAAGAAGTATATGGATGATGTTTATACGGCCGGTATGGCCGGAACGCTCTGCCTATATGACGGACGCAGCTCGGAGGCCCCGAAGGAGGGATACGGATCCGGTGGCACCTTGGCTGGGAAGAAGTACATGCTGTCGCTGACCTTCAACGCGCCGCGGGAAGCCTTCGACGATCCCTCACAGTACCTGTTCCAAGGCAAAAGCGTCGACGATCTCTGGTTCCCAATGCACATGAACTTTCGGTTTTTCGCAATGGAAGCACCGCCGACGTTCGCATGCTACGACGTGATGAAGAACCCGGAAATCGAAGCGGACTTTGAACGGCTGACCACACATCTCGGCGAAAACTTCTAGGTGCGCTGAGCCCCAGCCAACCGGATTGAGAAAGACGGTAGTCGCCCTTGTACGACCCCGCCGTTCCCGCGAAATGCCATATGCAGAAATGCAACTGCCTCAGCCTACTGCTCTGTAAGGCCAAGAGAAATCGGCAATGTGACTGCACGTAAGCGTTGTTGGGGCCTTTTGGCTCACTGATATCTCATGGCATCCCGAGGAGAGTTTCGCGTACGGTGGACTTTTTTTCCTGATCCCCTTGGAGACCGCGTTTTTCAGTTAACTCTGTCCAGGGTGTGATCCTCGCGTGATCGTCGGTGATACTCCCACGGGGTAAGCCCGTCGAGGCTCGAATGTGGGCGGTGTTGATTGTAGCTGTCGCGCCATGCCGCAATCGTTCGGCGGGGGTTGCGCAGACGCGGGACCAGGTATTCGTTGAGACAGTCCTCGCGCATTCGACCATTGAAGCTTTCCACAGGACCATTCTGCATGGGCCTGCCCGGCGCGATGTAGTGCCAGCCGACTTTGCGTTCTTCCTGCCATTTCGGCATCGTGTTCGATGTCAGTTCCCTCCCATTGTCCGAGACCAGCATCAGGGATAGAGAAAGACCGCCTGGCGTTCAGAGCCATGACTGCAACGGAGGATTTTTCGGAGGGCTGTTCGGCGTTCCGGAACAAACGAGAACTCCGATTCAAAGGCCGCTAAGATGCGAAATCCGGCCCTCCAGATAGGGGGGCAGGATTGTTTTTCTGCTGTTTGCCCAACCGAAAGACGGTCAGGATATCAACCGCTTGTCGTCGTCGATCATAGACCGAATGTCGTCGGATCGAGCTTGCTGTAGATCTCTTGCTCCACAAGGCTGACGATCGCTTCCTCGTCGGTCGGATCGACATCTGCAAGAAGCCCAACCCATTTGTCATAGACCGACTGATACTGATCGATAAGTGTTTGAGACAGTGCAGGATCGATCCCGCGCTTGTCCTCCGTGGTGTTGGCAAGGCTTGCATAGTAGCCGTCGCGGAAAGCCGCGAGGGACTCCACAAAGACGCGTCCGGTTCGCGAATATCGACGTCGTGGTCACGCGCAGCCTGCATGCCCGCTTCTTCCAAAACGCGATAATTCAGCTGGAAGCGCACCAACTGACGGGCGAATTCACGCAAGAGCATATCACGAACGTCAACAGACAAGCCCGCCCATGTAGACTGGTTCATCATATATTGAACGCCCGACGTATGGGTACCCAGAGACAGGAGCGTGAAGTTGTCCGCAACCTCCGCGATCTGGAAACCCTGCCCCATGTCCGAGGCATTCATCATGACGCAGTCGATCGAGCCACGCTGCAGACCCGAGTAAACATCCGGGAACGGGACAGAGACAGGCGTACCCTCGACATAGTTCGCCCACTCGACATGAGCACCACCAGCGGTCCGGATCCGCATTCCCTTCAGATCGTCAGCCGTCTGGATATCCTTGACGCAAGCCAGGTAGTAGACGGGCGTGCTCCAACCGTTGATAAAGACTACGCCTTGACTTTCCCACTCCTCCCGAGCGGCTTCGTTCATCAGCGTGATTTCGGTCATGGCAATGCCTGCAGCAATGCTGTCGGACCAGGCAAAGGAGACGTCATTCAGCAGATTGTTGATCGGCAAATCGGCTGGAGTATAGGCCCCAACGTTATTGCCAATGTCAGCCACACCGTCCCGGATCCCGGCAAGCACGGCATTCGGTGGCAGCAAAGCCCCCCCAACAAAGAGGTCAAATTCGATGTCACCGATGGCTTTCTCGGACACACGATCAACGAAGTCGATGTAGTCAACAGAGAACGGGTGTTTTTCGCCTGTCCACGATGTGATCGTCAGCGTTTCGGCAGCCAAACCCGATGCGGCAAGCGTCAAGGCTGAGACGGCTCCAAGTAGCTTCATTTTCATTTGCAATCCTCCATTGTTGTCAGGTGCGCCGGTTTGAGCGCGGTCAGTTAGTCATCAGTGTCGGCAGGAACAGCGTGAGACCCGGAACTGCGATCAGCAGCGCGAGAGTCAAGAAGTCCATTCCAAGGAACCAGAATGTGCCGCGGAACATCGTCGTGAGCGGGATGGTCGAACCCATGGCACTTCGCATCACAAAAACATTCAGCCCAATGGGCGGAGTGATCAGGCCGATCTCGAGCAGCTTGACCATGATGATCCCGAACCAGATGTAGTTGATGTCCATTGCCGTCAGGAGCGGCGTCGCAATCGGAATAACCAAGAGCATGAGAGAGATGCTCTCGACGAACATTCCCAGAATGATGAACAGCAGGCCCAGCAAGATGATCAATGTGATCGGATCGTTTGCGATCGGCAGAAGCATCGAAGCCAATTCATCGGGCACCCGCGCAAGATTCAAGAAACGGGCAAACATTGCAGCACCAACGGCGACAATGAAAATCGTGCAGGTGCCCTCTGCGGTATCGATCAAAGCGCGGCGGATCACCGCCAGCGTCAAAGTTCCGCGCAACAAGGCTATGAGTGTGGCGAGCCCGGCCCCGATCGCACCCGCTTCCGTGGGTGTGAACCATCCAAAGAAGATGCCGCCCATCACACCTGCGATCAGCGTTGGCAATGGCCAGATGTCGCGTATTGCGGCGGCTTTCTGTGACCAGCTGTATTGTTCCGAAGAGGTCGGCGCCAAGGCAGGGTTCAACTTGGCCCGCATTGTAATCATGGCGATGTAGATAGCGGCCGAGACGAGGCCCGGGATCAAGCCAGCCAGAAAGAGTTGTGAGATCGAAGTCTCTGTAAAAATTCCATAGAGGATAAGAAGGATAGATGGTGGGATCAGCGACCCCAAAGTTCCCGAAGCCGCAACTGCGCCGCAGGCCAGCCCAGGCTCGTACTTGGCTTTCAACATCTCGGGGACCGCAATGCGCGAGAATGCAGCTGCAGTCGCTACGCTAGAACCTGAAGCCGAAGCGAACAAAGCAGACGCGATCACGCTAGAAGACGCCAGACCGCCCGGAAGACGGGCCAAGAATATGCGTGCCGCCGCAAACAGTCCCGAAGTCAGGCCGGTCTGGCTTGCGATGTATCCCATCAGGAGGAACATGGGCACCGCAGAGAGATTCCAATTGGTGATGAACGCAAAGGGATTCCTGTCAAAATGCTCCAGGCCGCCTTTGTCGAAGTAAGGGCTGAGATTCCGAAAAACGAAACCAAACCCAACACGACACCCACGGGCGTTCGCAACGCCATGAGCAGAAGTGCAGCGCCAATGCCAAGCAAGCCGATTTCGAAGCGATCAAGTTCCATTTTTGGGCCCACTTTCATTAGGCAAAACGGATCTACTTCGTTGTCCGGAGTACCATTCTGGAAAATTCGCATTGCAACTACAATTGTCGCCAAGCCGAAAGCGATCGGTAGCGCAAAGCGCATCGGCCAAATGGAACGGTGTAGGTGCCGTCCACCATTTCGCCCTTTTCGAAGGCTTCGATTGCGTCGGTGAATGCTTTGGCCGTCAACATCCCCCAGAACAGCATCCCGGCCGCATTGGCGACAACGTCTGAGAACCGCCGCATCATTGAGGGGAACATGTTGTAGAACAAGTCGACAGAGATCGAACGGTCTCGAAGCTCGACGAATGGAAGCGGCAGGAATACAGCGGCGACCATGTAATAGTACGCGACGACTTCAGTTGTCGCCGGCGCCGGCTGCCCGAAAATCTGACGGCCCACAACGTCGGCCAATACGTGAACGGCCATCAGGATGAGGGTGATGACGGCAACCCACTCAAGCGCGACCGTCGCCCTTTTGATTGAAAGCGTTAACATTCCGACCCGAGGGCCAGCAAAATGCCGGTCGGCATATGCCTTCCTCCCCTGTTCCCGCGAACTCTCGCAGGGTTCCTCTACAACAGGGTCTACAGGAAAGGGTCGAAAGTAAATGAAATTAAATTTCAACAGATGAAACAAAAGTTAGAATCTGAAAAGATACAAAAATATCACTTCTGAAGTGCGGAATCTTGAATCGGCAGACCAGTTTAGCGTCAGCCGCTTGGAACCCTCAGGGCATGTCGCCATCAAGGGCGAAGCCTTAACTCTGAGCTTGTGGCCTAGCCAGGTTCCGCACGATACGCCAACGCCGTCGACATTTGTTCGGACACCTGCACAAGCTTTGGCAGGATCATATCTTGGGCCCGCTCGGGGCTCATGGTCTGCTTCAAATAAATGACGTTTATCGAAGCAAAGACGCGCTCCTCGTTTCGAATGGGAACGCCAATGCTAAAGATGCGGTTAGAGTACTCGCGTTGAGAATAGGCAGCGTCCATCGTCGCAAAGCCTTTCTCACGCACCTCATGCATCCGGGCGCTGAAGGCTTCTCGATCTTTCTTTAGATCATTCCAAGGTGCGCCGTCATCCGGAATGCAATCCAAAATTTCTGCCTGCCTTTCGGGCGAACAATAAGCGATGTAAGCCAAGCCCAGACTAGTGCCTAGAAGCGGTGCGCGATAACCCGTAGAACGGTTGAACGAAAGCGGGCCGGATGCCCGCGAAGTCTCAACCACGACCATTGCATCATGATCCAAAAGAGCGACGTCCGAAGGCCATCCGATGTCTTCGCGAAACTCCCCCAGGATGGGGGTTAGAATGTCGACGAATACAAGCTTCCTATCGTAAGAAGAACTGAGGGACATGGATTTACCGGTTACCCGATAAATGGCTGAGGCCTCATTGCGAACAACATAGCCAGCGCTGATGAGCGTCTCCAACATCCGGACAATTGTAGATTTGTCTATCCCGGTCTGATAGTGGATGCTGCCGACAGTTGCCTTCCCATCAAGACGATTGACAGAGGAAAGAACCTCTAGAACCCGCAAGGCGGCTGTCACTGGTTTGTAGGATACCATTTTTTCATTCGTCCTGTTCAGGCAGCGGGGACGCCAATAGTCATTGGCCACAGAGGTCTGCGTAGACTGCACTAGTTCGGTTTTCCCGAGCCAGTCGTCAAGAACTTGTTGTTGGTTACCGCCCAACTCCGGTGGCGGCCTTCGGTAGCTTGCTGGCGTGGCAGAGAGCTTTGCGGGGAATGCGACTGTCTTAAAGACTGTGTCATCTGTTCGCCTCTGGCTGATCTGCATACCACGAGACATTACCTGCGGATCCTCAAAGACCTCCGGCACAGTGTTGATTGGCCCGCAGGGCACGCCAGCCATCTCCAAGAGCTTGATGACCTCGTCTTTTTCAAGCTGCGTGGTGGCGTTAGCAATCGCAGCATCAATGGCTTCGCGGTTCTTGATCCTTGCCTCGTTGCTTGCAAAACGAGGGTCGTCCGCCAGTTCTTCGAGGCTCAGCGCCGTGCACAACCGAACGAACTGTCGGTCATTGCCACAGCTGATAATGATATGCCCCGATTTCACCGGATACACAGTGTAGGGTACCACATTGGGGTGACTGTTACCAAGCCTACCGGGCACCTGGCCGCCGTTTAGCCAGTTGGACGCCTGGTTCGCCAACATGGCAACCTGGCTGTCGAGCAGCGAACAGTCGATATGCTGCCCGACGCCTGTGATCTGTCGATGATAGAGCGCCGCCAGAATAGCGGTGACCGCATTCATTCCGGTGAACAAGTCGCACACTGCCACGCCCACCTTCGTCGGTTCGCCACCGGGCATAGCGTCTGGAGCGCCCGTGATACTCATTAGTCCGCCCATGCCCTGGATAAGGAAGTCATATCCTGGGCGATGCGCGTATGGTCCATCCTGACCAAAGCCTGTGATCGAGCAATAGACGATGCTGGGATTGATTTCTTTGAGAGAGCCGTAGTCGAGACCGTACTTGGCAAGCCCTCCAAGCTTGAAGTTCTCTACAATCACGTCGGCATTGGCCGCCAACTGCCGGACGAGGTCAGCATCTTTGGGATCGGTAAAGTCCAAGCACATGGAGCGCTTGTTTCGATTGCAACACGCGAAATAGGCGGCGTCTGCCCGCGTTCCGTCTTCCTTGTGCGTGTAGGGTGGCCCCATCTCCGCGTATCGTCCCCACCTGCGGGGACTCAATCTTTACGACGTCCGCGCCGAGATCGCCAAGGATCTGCGTGCACCACGGGCCGGCCAGGATTCGACTAAGGTCCAGAACCCGGACACCGGCAAGAGCTCCGACATGCGCCTCATTTAGTCTCATGGCCACCTCATTTCAATAAGTGAAATATTGTTTCATTTACATGTTAGCGAAAACTAGACAGACTTGGAAAGATCGAATTTGCAGAACGTGCAACAAAATCGACATCCAAGGAGATGCGGGTTTCCGCTGCCTTTCTGCTGTGCCGGAAGGCACTGATCGACCGAGGCAAAAGTCTGTTTAGCACGTCTGATCCGGGCTTGGGGAACGACCATGGAAGACATCGTAATTGCATCAGCCGCGCGCACCGCAGTTGGAGGCTTCGGAGGCTCTTTGAAAGATCTGTCGCCGACGGACATGGGGGTTCTGACGGCCCAGGCCGCAATTGAACGCGCGGGCATTGAAGCCGCTGAGATACAGCAGGTCTTTTACGGAAATGTCATTCATACGGAACCGCGCGATATGTATGTCTCGCGCACAATCGCCATCGGAGCCGGCGCGCCGGAAGCCGCCTCAGCACTGACCGTGAACAGGCTGTGTGGGTCGGGGCTGCAGGCAATTGTCTCGGGTATCCAGGCCATCGGCATGAAAGAATCCGATTGTGTTTTGGTCGGCGGAACCGAAAGCATGAGCCGCTCGGGTTATGTCATCCCCGCCGCACGTTGGGGTCAAAGATGGGTGACACACAGGCGGTCGACATGATGACTGCGGCCCTCCACGACCCGTTTGGTCATGGGCATATGGGAATTACGGCCGAGAATGTGGCCGAGAAATACGCGATCACGCGGCAAAAGCAGGATGAGTTTGCCGTCGAAAGCCATCGGCGAGCCAGCACAGCAATCGAAAAAGGGTACTTCGAAGAGCAGATCATTCCCGTTGTGCTAAAGACCCGTAAGGGGGAGAGAGTTTTCGCCACCGACGAACATGTCCGCCCCAACGCCTCCTTCGAAGACATGGCCAAGCTGCGTGCTGTCTTCAAAAAGGATGGCGCGGTCACGGCGGGCAACGCGTCCGGGATCAATGACGGCTCAGCATCGCTCGTTTTGATGAGCGCTGACGCGGCCCGTGACAAGGATATCTCTCTGCTGGCGCGCGTCCTGTCTTATGGGCACGCAGGCGTGGACCCCAGGTACATGGGGATGGGTCCGGTCCCTGCGATGCAGACAGCGCTGGCCCGCGCGGGGTTAAGCGTTGACGACCTGGACGTTGTGGAGTCCAACGAGGCCTTCGCCGCTCAAGCCTGCGCTGTGACCGAGCAACTCGGCCTGGACCCGGCAAAAGTCAACCCTAACGGCGGCGCGGTCGCAATCGGGCATCCCATCGGGGCCAGTGGCGCGATCATCACCACCAAACTTCTCTATGAGCTTATGCGTACGGGCGGCAAATACGGCGCCGCAACCATGTGCATCGGCGGCGGACAGGGAATTGCCCTCATCGTAGAGAACCTTCGGTCCTGACATCCAACGCCCGGCTAGGCTGCTGCTCTTTTCGTGGCACCTTCCCGACCTCAATCTTCAGTGAGGGAGAAAAAATGACAAAGAACTATATCAACGGGCAATGGCGCGCCTCCGGTGTTGTCGAACGGAACCTGAACCCGTCTCGTCCTTCCGATGTCATTGGCCGTTTCGCTGTCGCAGATAATTCCCAAGTCGAAGAGGCCATCGAAGCGGCCCGCAAAGCCCTACCGGCCTGGGCCAATGCAACCCCAATGGTGCGCCACGATTGCCTCGACGGCGTCGCAAGATACCTTGCAGCGAACGAGGAGACATTTGGCGAACTTCTTGCGCGCGAGGAAGGCAAGATCCGCGCCGATGGTATCGCTGAGGTGCGTCGCGCCGCGCAGTGCTTCTCGTACTTCGCGGCAGAAACTCTCAGGGCACCCGGCGAACTGTTGCCCGGTCTCAGACCCGGCTTCAGCGTCATGGCCAGTCGCGAACCGGTTGGGGTTGTTGGGATTATCACACCATGGAATTTCCCGATTGCTATTCCCGCGTGGAAGATGTCGGCCGCTCTGGCCTATGGTAACACGGTCGTTTTCAAACCAGCCGAGCTTACGCCGGCAATGTCGCACGCCCTTGTCTCAGCCGTCGATCACGCCAGCCTACCACCGGGCGTGGTCAACCTGGTGTCTGGCTTTGGGTCCGAAATCGGCGACAGCGTCGTGGATGGCTGCGACGCGATCACCTTTACTGGTTCGAACAGGACCGGACGGGCGATTTTGCGACGCTGCGCTGAGCAGATGAAAAAATGCCAGCTCGAGCTTGGCGGAAAAAACCCGCTGGTGATCGCCTCCGACACGAACATGGAAGTTGCCGTCAACTGTGCGCTTGATAGCGCTTTTTACCAGACTGGCCAGCGATGCACGGCTTCCAGCCGCCTGATTGTCGAAGCCGCCGTGGCCGACGAATTCGTCACAAAACTGACAGCCAAGACTGATGCGCTGAAAGTAGGCGACGCGCTTGAAGAAGGGACCGAGATCGGCCCATCAGCCTCTGAGACGCAACGCGGGATCGTCCAGAACTACATCGAGATCGGAAAACAGGAAGGGGCCGAGATCGCAACAGCACAAGGCAAGCGTGATCTACCGAATGAAGGGTATTTCCTAGAGCCGACGCTTTTCGTGAACGCAACCAACGATATGCGTATCTGCCGGGAAGAGATCTTTGGCCCGGTTGCTGCCGTCATTACCGCCGACGACTTCGAACACGCGGTGTCGATCGCCAATGATACGGAGTTCGGTCTGTCGAGCGGCGTTTGCACAACGTCGCTCGCGAAATCAGAGTATTTTCGAAAGCAGTCGCGCTCTGGTCTCGTGATGGTGAATGCACCAACCGCTGGACTAGACTTTCACGTGCCTTTCGGCGGCCGTCATTCCAGTGGTTTTGGGGTAAGGAACAAGGCTATGCAGCGATTGAGTTCTTCACGGAACGCAAAACGACGTATGTGAATTCAGATGTCGGCTGAAGCAAACCGCTCACCGGCACAGGACGCACGTGCCAAAATCGAACAGGATCAAAGCATGATTTGTTGAACGGCCATCTAGGCCCGAGAAACTCAAGGGAGGAGTGGGTTCTGACAGTTGGAGAGACACCGTTTTTTCGCGTCTACGGTCGCACAAAGTCCTATTTCACGCGAAAAGTCATCGGCTACATGACGTATAAGGGCCTCCCTTGGCGTCTTCGCCGAAACAGTACCTTGCCACATCTGAGTGATGCGGGCTGGCCGGGTGGTATCCCCGTTGTAGAAACTCAAACCGACCAGATTTGGTGGGATTCCACCGCCATCATCTTGCACCTCGATGCCGTTTACCCCGACAGGTGTGTCACGCCAGACGACCCGACGCTGAGCTTTCTGAGCCACCTGCTCAACGACTATTCGGACGAATGGCTCTACCGGCCGGCCGTGGCGTGGCGCTGGTATGACGCCGAAAATGCGATGCAGGCCGGTTGGGACCTTGCCCGCGACTATACTGTCTTTGTCGAGCAAGACTGTGAAACCGTCCGGCAAAACATAATGGACCGCATGATTGGGTCCTGCATCGAATTCGGCCTACCCCAGTCCATGATGCAAACGTGGATCGACGCCGAAATCGTGCCCTGGATGACGGCACTTGGCGCCCATGTGCGCAAGTACCGCTTTCTGTTCGGCGACCGACCCGCTCTGGCAGATATCGCGCTCTATGGCGGTAACTCCGCGCATTTCATAAGCGATGTCTCCTGCCGCAAGCTGGTCGATGTCACAGCGCCTGAAGTGGTGCATTATACCCATCTCCTATCCGAGCCCGAAGAAACCAGCTTCGGAAACTGGCAGGATGCCGGCGGGATGCGGGACGACCTTGTCGCTCTCATCCGACCGCTCGCCATGTACTACACCCCTTGGATCACGGCGGCACTTGACCAGGGCGCCGCCCCTGCCTTTGGCAACGAAGCGCCCGTTCCGCTGCCCGATTACACCCGCCGATCTCGCGGCGTCCTGATTTCACGCTATCAAGCGCTGCGCAATGATCTGCTGGACGGGGTGTTGGATGAAGTCGGTCTTCTGGCCCATTTCAGGGACGCCGAGGGTCATGCGCAGCCCATCCCCAATCAGGCGCATCCGCCGCAACCAAAGTTGAACCGCGCCTTTCCGTCCAACTGAGCAATCAAATCCGAGGACACCATGTACCGATTATTCTCGCGTGAGATCAGTTACTTTTCCGGCAAAGTGCGGGCGGCTCTGAAGTACAAACAGAAAACAGGCGCCCTGCCCGAAGGCTACGAGGACATTCTGGCCACGACGGATATTGTCTTTAACTTCCTGCTCAAAAACACGGGCTCCACCCTTTTGCCACAGCTGCAGACGCCGGACGGGCAATGGCTGCTGGATTCCAGCGAAATCATGGATCACCTTGATCGCGTGCACCCTGAGCCGCGCATAGTGCCCGAGATATCGTCGCCCAGGCAACTCGTCGCCTCGCTCCTGTTAGAATTTCTGGGCGATGAATGGCTCATTAACTACGGGTTCTGGGCGCGCTGGCACTATGCATTGGACGCGTCGACGGAAAACCATATCGAGTTCAATGCTCAGCAGTGGAGCGCGATCTTCCGCCCGATGTGCCGTCCGCGCCGCCGCCGCGCATTGGCAAAGAGAATGTTCAAAAGTGTCCTGGGCATCGACCGCCCCGACGACGTCACCCGTGGCCCGCTCGCCGGTCTGCGCGACATGGGTATCAACCCGGAAACCGAACAGGCCTTCTACGATAGCTACATTCGTATGATGGAAGCCTTCGAAGCCCACCTGGATCATCACGATTTCACCCTTGGCGGGGCGCCGTCGGTCGGTGATTTTGGCCTGCTTGCGCCGCTCTACGCCCATATCTATCGCGATCCCGTTCCAGGCGTCGAGTTGCGCACCCGTTTCCCTCTCGTCGCAGAGTGGGTCGAGCGAACCTATGGGGCCAACGACCTCAATGCGCTCGGTTATGTGCAGAAGATCTATGTCGTCAACGACGGTGGCAAACTCGAGCCCAGACCGGCGTCCTCAGATGATGGCAAGGTGCTGGCCGATGACACGGTGCCCGAGTCTTTCGTCCTTGCTGGCTGTTTTCTTTGACGAATTCTGGCCGGTGCTGCGCAATTCAATGGATCGGCTAGCCGCTTTTTATGCCTCCCATGACGTCAATCCTGGCGACCCGCTGCCCCACAAGTCCTTCATGGCTTCCAATGGGTTTGAGGACGCTCAGCGCGGTGATGGCCCCCTAACGGTGTCCTTCGAAATTGGCGGCGTCCGGAGCCAGCGTATGTTGGTCCCCAACCACATTTGGATGCTTCAGCGGCTCAGCGATTACATCGATGCGTGCTGCGCAAATGGCGGGCGCACGGCCCTAAAGGGATTTCTTGCCCAATGGCCCAATGGTGCTGAGCTTGTGGAGTTGAACGAGCGCTTGTCGAACTGCCGCGTGAAACGCCGCGGGGCCATGCTTTACGCTGCGCCACCCCTGCAAAAAGGCCCCGCCCGTGCCTCTCAGCTATCGCGAGACCAGGCACTTTAATGCGCCGGCATAGATTCCATCGCAACACTCAAAGCGTGCAAACGACTTTGCCAAAATGTGCACCTTTGGACAGATCATCCAGCGCCGTTCCGACCGCATCAAAGGCGAATTCCGTGTCATGGATCACCGGGTGGATCGCGTTGACTTCCATCGCGCGGACAAGATGGGCAAGCATCTCGCGGCTTCCTACGGTCACGCCCTGAAGGCGGACATTTCGTGTCACGACGCGCGCCAACTCTAGTTCCGGTTTGGCTCCGCCAAGAATGCCAATCAGGCTCAAGACACCACTCGGCTTGATCGCTCGAAGGGAGTTGGCCATTGTCTTTGCGCCGCCGATCTCGATGATATGGTCGATCCCCTCACCTTTTGTGATCTCGCGAGATGCATTGTGCCAATCAGGTGTCTCACGGTAGTTGATCGTGTCATCCGCCCCGAGCGCGCGGGCACGTTCCAGTTTTTCATTCGAGGACGATGTTATAATCACCCGCGCCCCGATTGCTTTGGCAATCTGCAATGCGAAAAGCGAAACGCCGCCGGTTCCTTGTAGCAGGACAACCTGCCCCGCCTGAAGTTGACCCTGCGCGATCAACGCATTCCACGCGGTCACCGCCGCACAGGGCAAGGTCGCTGCTTCACGCGCGCTCAGATGCGCGGGCGCTTTGACCACACAAGCCGCCGGGATCAGGATCTTTTCCTGCGCCATCCCGTCCAATGGGCCGCCATGTGCACCGGTGAAACTGCTCGACTGAAACGTCCCCGACATCCATGTTCGCGAATAGGACGGGATCACCAGATCCCCCAACGCCACGTCGCTCACGCCATCGCCAAGAGCGCTGACACGCCCAGCCCCATCACAAAGAGGGACAAGAGGAAGGCTGCCGCCACGCTTGCCATAGCCACCCTCAGACATGACCTTGTCACGCGGATTGATCGAGATCGCTTCGATGTCGATGACGATTTCGCCTGGGCCAGGCACAGGATCAGGTTTCGTCGCCTGACGGATGTTGGCGGTTCCCCAATCCCCTTCGATCTGCATTGCCTTCACGATGATGTCTCCCCGTTGCGGGCGATGACGGCTCGGACGGTTTCCTCGTCGACGCCGGCTTCGCGCAAGACGGACGCAGTGTCGGCACCCAGCTGTGGTTGCCCTCGCCTCATTCTGGGTCGCTCGTTGTCAAATCGGAACGGCGATCCCGGAACATCCAGCGGACCTTCGGTCTCGTGGTCGAAATGCTCGAAAAACCGATTGCGTTCAGATGCGGATCGCGCCGTACATCGTCAAGCGTGTTGACCGGCCCGGCAGGAATATCGTTCGCGGCGAGCGACGTCAGCCAGTCCTCGGTCGTTCGGGAGCGCATTTCCTTGCCCGCTTCTTCGTAGATCAACCCGATGTGCTGACTGCGCGTCTTCATCTCCTTGAAGCGTGCATCTTCGGCCAGTTCTGGGCGACTGGTAAGCCCCCAGAAAGCCGCCCATTGTCGGTCGGTGTAGGCAAGCATGCATATATAGCCGTCCGAGGTTTGATGGGGCCGCCGAAACTCAGACAACATCCGCGGATAGCCATACTCCGACTCCGCGGGCTTGAACATGCCTCCATATTGATGCTCGACGAAGTTCAACCCAACCATGGATTCAAACATGGGGATTTCGACATAAACACCCTTGCCTGTGGCCTGGCGCTTGATATGCGCCGCCAGGATGCCCGTGGTCGCGAAGGTCGCCGTACCCTTGTCCACCGCAATCGAGGGGATCAGAGCGGGCGCGCCATCGCGTAGGCGGAACGTCTCCGCTGTCCCGGCCTCTCCTTGAATGACGTCATCATAGGCTGGCCGCTCGGCATAAGGGCCGGTTTCGCCGTACCCATGCAGACCCGCGTAGACAAGTTCCGGGAACCGCTCAAGCACCGCCGCGGGGCCAAACCCCAGCTTTGCCATCTTCTGGGGTCGCATGTTGTGCACCAGGATGTCGGCAGTTCCTATCAACGTCCACAATACGTCCTTATCGCCGTCATTCTTGAGGTCGAGCACAATGCTTCGCTTGTTGCGGTTGGCGCCCAAGAAAAGGGCGCCCATACCGGGTTCTTCGCTGGGCCCACAAACCGGACCGGGTCGCCAGCCGGAGCTTCAACCTTGATGACATCTGCGCCTAAATCACCAAGAAAGTGAGTGGCATAGGGACCATAAATCGTTGTCGTGAGATCAACGACGCGCAATCCGCTGAGGGGTGAATCCTGCGACACGGGTTACTTGGCCCGTTGGTTGAAGCGACGTCCGACAAGTGCGGAAGCGATGTTGGTCTTTTGAACATCAATCGAGCCGCCCGCGATGCCCCAGCCCCAGCTGTCTCGGAGTTTCTGCTCGATCGGGTATTGCGTTGAATACCCGTATCCACCCATCAGTTGCATGGCCTTTCCAGTCACTTCGCGCGTCATCTCGTTGGCAAAGCATTTCGCAATTGGGCTTTCCTGCGCCGAGGGCAGACTGCTTTGCGCGTTCACGACGGCCCGGTACAAAAGCAGGCGCGACGCGTCCAACTTCATCTTCATCTCGGCCAGTGACAGTTGTACGGCTTGGAAATCGACCAAGGGCTTTCCGAACTGTTCGCGCTCTTGCACATAGTCCAGCACGTAGTCGAAGGCCGATTGCGCGACTGCGATGCTCATGGTGGTGTTGCCGCAGCGCTCAAGGTTGAAGGCTTCCATGAGCTTTTAAAGCCGCCGGCGGGAACGATGATATTGTCAGCGGATACTTCGACATTGTCGAAATACATGTCGGCGCTGTTCACACCGCGGAACCCCATATGCCGCTCCTGAGCGCCGAAAGAGAACCCGTCTGTGCCTTTTTCTACCAGCACAGCTCCGATGCCCTTTGCGCCAGGATCGTCCGAAAGGCGGCAATAGACGACGTAGGCATCCGCGTGCCCTGCGCCCGAACACCAGCGCTTGGTGCCATTCAGAATGACTGTGTCGCCATTGATCACCGCGCGCGTTTTCAGATCTGTCAGTGCCGTGCCCGCCGAGGGTTCCGACATTGACACCGCGACGACCATCTCGCCAGCGCAGACTCTTGGCAAAACGCGCTTGCGCATTGCTTCGGGCGCAAAATTCGCAATTGCCAGCGCCGGACCAAAGCAGCTTTCGAACATCGGGAACGCGACCCCAATCGAAATCTTGGCGACCTCTTCAAGCACCAGGACGGCATCGAAATGGCTCATGCCACCGCCGCCATATTCTGCGGGCAGGTTGACGCCAAGCAGACCCAGATCGGCGAATTTCTTCATCACGTCTTTGCCAGGTGAGCGGTCTTCGACCTCTACCTGTTTGGCAACCGACGGCAGTTCCGTTTGGGCAAAACGCCGTACCATGTCCTGCAGCGCCAATTGCTCATCGCTTAGTAAAAAATTCATCGCCGTACTCCAAGCATGTCCGGTCAGCCCGCTGGTCGCGTTTGTTGCAGACCGATCCCCTCGCATAAGCATGCGGACAGTTCGCCGGGAAGTAAATGAAATAGCATTTCAACAAGTGAAAATGGGTAGCAGCCATGCTCTTGGCAGTTCTGTCGAAGCGGGCATTGAGGCGGAAGCAGCCGATGCCAAGGTCATTGCCATCATATCGCGTTTTGGCGGCGGCAACCAATGTGTTGCAGCATGCGCGCTTGGACTGCAAAGGCAGCGGTTGGATCATCAGTAGATTACCGTTTGCGGAGAAGCTGGCGTCGAACAGGACGCCGCACTCCTTTTCAGACGACACGAATCTCAGACCTTTGGGATGCGAAGGCAGCGACCCAAATAAGCGTCACTCCTCCATCGCCTGTGCTCTTTCGCACGTGATTTGGCTCACTTTGAGCGCCGCAGTTGCAAACCCCAAAATGACCTAGGGCGCCTCACAATCCAAGCGTTTCACTTGTCGAAATGAAATTTCATTTACCGCGCGCGTTGGAGTTGCAACTGTCAGCCACCCAAAGCGCATCTCGGTGCGCGAGCGATGAGGAGGAAGACTTCATGACAGGTCCAAGAATGACCGCCTTCGACGGCGGCAGCCTTACGCTTGAAAA
>NZ_JBQFIL010000004.1:0-1907 GCF_056535465.1 Ruegeria sp. G7
AAGATCATGAAAACGATCCGCAAATACTCGCGGATTGGACGGCAAACAAGGATCCTGCAACAATCAAGAACTGGATCCGATCGGGCGCTGAACTTTGGGTGGCCGAAGATGCAAAGCAAATCGCGGCAGTCGGAGCCTTGCGCCAGTTCGAGATTACACTTTGTGTATTCACCCGGAGCATTGCGGGCGGGAATAGGTGCCGCCTTGCTCCACAGGCTCGAGCAAGAAATTCTCGCCACCGGACACAAAGAGGGTCGTCTGGAAGCCACGCGGACAGCATTTCGGTTTTATGAGCGCCATGGCTGGCAGGCCACGGGGCGGCGTTGTGATCGAAATGATCTTTCCTGTTTTGCAATGCACAAATTGCTGCACAGTTTGGAGTAAGGCTTGAGGCCAACACCGCCTGACGGTATGTCCCGCTGAAACGCCCGGAGAGCCAGAATGCCCGTTTTCCTCGACACCACATCGCCTGACTTTTACACGGCCTTTCAGGCGCTGCTTTCAGCCAAGCGCGAAGACAGCCCCGATGTGGACGCGGTTGTGGCTGGCATCATCGACGACGTGCGAAACAGAGGCGATGCGGCGGTCATCGAACGACGGAGAAATTCGACCGGTGGAGCTGACACCGGACACATTGGCCTTCAGCCCTGACGATATCGCCCGCGCCATCGCACAGGTACCGGAACAGGATCGGGCAGCGTTGGAACTGGCAGCCGTGCGCATTCGGGCCTATCACGAAAAACAGATGCCATCCGATCACGGATGGACGGATGACACCGGCGCAACTTTGGGTTGGCGTTGGTCTGCTGTGTCTGCTGCCGGGCTCTATGTGCCGGGTGGTCTGGCGTCTTACCCGTCATCCGTTCTGATGAACGCAATACCGGCCAAAGTGGCCGGCGTTGAGCGGCTGGCCATAACCGTGCCCACCCCGGATGGGCAGATCAATCCGTTGGTTTTGTTGGCCGCGCAGGTGTCTGGCGTCGACACGATCTACCGCATCGGCGGCGCGCAGGCGATTGCCGCACTGGCCTACGGAACCGAAACCATCGCGCCGGTCGACAAGATCACCGGACCAGGCAATGCTTTGTCGCGGCGGCGAAGCGGCGCGTGTTCGGCAAAGTCGGCATCGATATGATTGCAGGCCTTCGGAAATTCTGGTGATCGCCGACAAGGACAACGACCCCGACTGGATCGTCTTGGATCTGCTCAGCCAGGCTGAACACGACGAAAGCGCCCAGTCGATCCTGATCACCGACGACGCCGATTTCGGTCAGACCGTTGCGCGCGCTGTCGACGAGCGGCTGGAGACGCTTAAGCGTCGTGGCATCGCCGGTGCAAGCTGGCGGGATTTTGGCACGGTGATTACCGTGCGCGATCTGGATGAGGCCGCAACGCTGTCGAACCGCATCGCGCCGGAACATCTGGAACTCTGCGTCGCCGACCCGGTTGGGTTGAGCCACAAAACCATCCACGCGGGCGCCATCTTTCTGGGCCAGTACACGCCCGAAGCCATTGGCGACTATGTCGGCGGTCCCAACCACGTGCTGCCGACGGCGCGGTCGGCCCGCTTTTCGTCCGGCCTGAGCGTCATGGATTTCCTGAAACGTACAACGCTCAGCCAGATGACACCGCAAGCTTTGCGCGCCATCGGTCCGGCTGCGGCTCAACTGGCCCAATCCGAAAGCCTCGAGGCGCATGGATTATCAGTTTTGGCGCGCCTGGATCGCCTGAACGACTGAAAGAACACAGCGTAACGCTCGCGTCCGGCTTGGATAGCGTTGCCCATTTAAGGTGCGTGTTATAGGTGGCCTGACGGACTTGAACGGACTGCAAGAAAATGACCCGAATTTCGCATATCGAACTGGATGACAGGAATCTGCCGCCGCCAACGCCCGAAATCGAGCAAG
>NZ_JBQFIL010000005.1:0-4420 GCF_056535465.1 Ruegeria sp. G7
AAGGATGCGATTGCCGCGTTTACCGGTGGGGCGGATGTGGCTGACGGCGGTGTTACACTGACGGCACCTGAAATCGCCGAAAACGGAAACACCGTACCGATCGAAGCAAGCGCCCCGGGTGCGGCGTCGATTCTGATCTGCGTAGCAGGCAACCCCGAACCAGGCGTCGCAACGTTCAACTTTGGCCCGCTGGCTGCTGAACAGGCTGCCTCAACTCGTATCCGCCTTGCCGGAACGCAGGATGTCATTGCCGTGGCGAAGATGGCAGATGGCAGCTTTGCCAAGGCATCCGCGACCGTGAAAGTGACAATCGGCGGCTGCGGCGGCTGATAGCCACGCGCGCCTCGAAGAACAGGAGACTAACCAATGGCATCCGGTGTGAAACCCCGCGTCAAGGTTCGAAGAAAGCCGCAGTTGGCGAAACCGTCACGATCAAGACATTGATCAGCCACAAGATGGAAAGCGGTCAGCGCAAGGACAAAGAAGGCAACGTCATACCTCGATCGATCATCAACCGTTTCACCTGTGAGTTTAACGGCGAAATGGTGGTCGATGTGACGATGGAGCCGGCAATCTCAACAACCCGTATTTCCAGTTTGAGGCAACCGTGCCCGAGGCAGGTGAGTTCGTGTTCACCTGGTACGATGACGACGGCTCTGTCTACGACGAGAAGAAATCGATCGAGATCGCCTGACGGCTCGACCAATAAGGCAGATCAGCGCCGGACATGACGTTTGGCGCTGGTCCACCAAGGGAGGAACGTAATGAATACAAAGGCATTAACGGCGATCGCGGCAGTTCTGGTTTTCCCAGTGGCAGCATTGGCCGGACCTGACGAAGACAATCTTGTGATCAATGACGAGCTGGACATGACCTCGGTCACCGAAGCGCCGGCGCATCTGGAAAACCTGGACACGATCTATTCCGGTTGGCATTTCCGTACGGATGAAACCCAGGCCCTTCAGATTGATGATTTCGACAATCCGGCGATGATCTTCGTCGACCAGGCTGCCGACCTTTTTGAGACAGTCGATGGGGCTGCCGGCAAAGCTGTGCCTCTTGCCACGACGGGGTGGAAAGCTTCAAGGGATTGCAGGCTTCCATGCCGAAGGTTGATGCCGAAACCGGCAAGCTGGTGGTCATGGAAGATCTGATCAACGCGTGCGGACCGAGCACATGGAGGCCGATGCCTGGAAATGGTCCGGCGGCGATATGCAGGGCATGGTCGCTTTGATCGGCCTACAGTCACGCGGGATGCCCATGAACGTTGCCATTGACGGTGACGCCGCCCCGTATTGGGAACAGGGCAAGGAAATGTACTATACGCGCTATGGCCAGTTAGAGCTGAGCTGTGCCAACTGTCATGAAGACAATTGGGGCAATATGATCCGGGCAGATCACCTGAGCGGGAATGATCAATGGGTTCCCGACGTATCGTTTGAAACAGGCCAAGCTGATTTCGCGACACAATCGTTTCCGCGGTTGTATTCGTGATACGCGGGCGGAAACCTTTGCCGAAGGTTCAGACGAATTTCGTGCGCTGGAGCTTTATGTTGCCTCGCGTGGCAACGGGCTTTCAGTCGAAACTCCGGCCGTACGCCAGTAACAACAGGCCCGCGTAGGAAGTGTCCAGCGCGGGTTTTTCCGTTAGTTTGACATTCATACATTTATATGTGAAACAGGAAAGCCGAAAGATGATTTCTCGACGTGACTTCTTGCAGGTTTCAATGGCGGCATCGGCTCTGTACGGGGCATCCGGGTTTGGCAATTGGGCCAGGCTTTCCGCACAGCAAAGTCTGACGCAGGATCAGCTGCTGGGTTTGAGACCTTTGGCAATATCAGCCTGATCCATGTCACCGACATTCACGCACAACTCAAACCGATATACTTCCGTGAACCCGAGATAAACCTGGGTATCGGTGAGGCAAAGGGCAGATGCCGCATGTCACGGGGCCGCGTTCCGCAAGGCCTACGGGATCGAAGATGGCAGCTCGTCGGCCTATGCGCTGACCTACGACGACTTTTCAGCCTTGGCAAAGACCTACGGTCGGGTTGGTGGTTTGGACCGGGTTTCGACGGTGATCAATGCCATCCGTGCGGACCGGCCCGATGCCCTGCTTTTGGATGGCGGCGATACGGCACGGGTCTTACACCTGTTACCAGACGGCTGGTCAGGACATGGTCAATGTCGCGAACGCGCTGAAACCTGATGCAATGACCTTCCATTGGGAGTTCACGCTGGGCAGCGACAGAGTCAACGAAATCGTCGAAGGGCTGCCCTTTGCCGCCTTGGGTCAGAACATCTTTGATGCCGAATGGGATGAACCTGCGGAACTGTTCAAGCCCTACAAGTTCTTTGACCGGGGAGGTGCAAAGGTTGCCGTGATCGGACAGGCGTTCCCTTACATGCCAATCGCGAACCCGGGTTGGATGTTCCCTGAATACTCTTTCGGCATTCGGGACGAAAACATGCAGGCCGTGGTGGACGAGGTTCGCGATGCCGGTGCCGATGTCGTCGTCGTCCTCAGCCATAACGGCTTTGACGTGGACAAGAAAATGGCAGGCCGGGTGGAGGGTCGACGTGATCCTCAGTGGCCACACCCATGATGCGTTGCCCGAGCCGGTTCTGGTGGGCAAAACGCATATCATCGCGTCCGGCTCGAACGGCAAGTTCGTCAGCCGCGTGGATCTGGATGTGCGGGATGGGCAGTTGATGGGGTTGAAGCACAAGCTGATCCCGATCTTCTCTGATGTTATCGCTCCGGATCCTGCGATCACCGCCCTGATAGATGAGCAGCGCGCGCCCTATGAGGCGACGCTCAGTGAAGTGATCGGCAAAACGGACTCGTTGCTCTATCGTCGCGGCAATTTCAACGGAACCTGGGATGACCTGATCTGTGATGCCCTGCTTAAGAGCGGGAGGCAGACATTGCCATGTCCCCGGTGTTCGTTGGGGGCCGTCGATCCTGCCGGGGCAGGAGATCACGCGCGAGGACATCTGGAACGTCACTTCGATGTCGTATCCGAATGCCTATCGCACGGAAATGACGGGTGAATTCATCCATGTGATCCTTGAGGATGTTGGCGACAACCTGTTCAATCCCGATCCCTACTACCAGCAGGGCGGGGATATGGTCCGTGTCGGTGGGCTGGGTTACCGCATCGATGTGACCAAGCCGCAAGGGCAGCGGATCAGCGAGATGACCCTGCTGAAGACGGGTGAAGCGATTGATCCGTCGAAAACCTATGTCGTGGCCGGCTGGGCCAGCGTCAACGAAGGCACCGAGGGCCCGCCGATCTGGGATGTCGTCGAAAACCACATTCGCAACCTTGGAACCGTAACGGTGCAAGAGAACACCAGCGTCGATGTCGTCGGCGTCTAAGAAACAGATGGAGACCTAAGAGATATGGATGACGCGTTCAAACCGTCCCGCCGGGCCTTCCTGAAAGGCAGTGCTGCGGTCGCCGCGGGGTCAGTTGCAGGTGCGGCAGTGGCAGAAACGCCCGACCCCTGATAACAGAGCTTCAGGATTGGGCATCGTACACGGGTGCAGGCGTTGACGAGACACCCTATGGCATGCCGATCAGCTATGAATCCCATGTCGTGCGCCGCAATGTGGAGTGGCTGACCGCCTCTCCGATTTCGTCGATCAACTTCACGCCGATCCACGCGCTTGATGGTACAATCACACCAGGGCTGCGCCTTTGAACGGCACCACTCGGGCGCAATCGAGCTGCGCAAGGAAGACTATCGGCTGATGATAAACGGTCTGGTCGATCGCCCGCTTGTCTTTACGTATGACGACATCGAACGTTTCCCGCGCGAAAACCACGTGTATTTCTGCGAATGCGCAGCGAACACCGGGATGGAGTGGGCGGGTGCGCAGCTCAACGGCGTGCAATTCACCCATGGTATGATCCACAACATGGAATACACCGGTGTTCCGCTGCGCGCTGTTGCAAGAGGCCGGCGCCGATATCTCGCCCGACAAATGGGTCTATGTCGAGGGCGCGGACGCGTCGTCAATGGCGCTCCATTCCGATGGAAAAGCGCTGGATGATGTGTTGGTGGCCTTCAAAGCAAATGGCGAGGCCCTGCGGATGGAACATGGCTATCCTGTGCGCCTGGTCGTGCCAGGCTGGGAAGGCAACATGTGGGTCAAATGGCTGCGCAGGATCGAGGTCGTCGACAGGGCGGTCGAAGCCGCGAAGAAACATCAAAGTACACCGATGTTTATGCTGATGGCACGGCCCAGAAATGGACTTGGGTGATGGATGCGAAATCCGTCATAACCTCGCCCAGCCCGCAAATGCCGATCAAACATGGGCCCGGGCCGCTGGTGATTTCAGGGCTTGCATGGTCAGGCCACGGACAGATTACCCGTGTCGATGTATCCAAGGGACGGCGGCATCACGTGGG
>NZ_JBQFIL010000006.1:0-3925 GCF_056535465.1 Ruegeria sp. G7
GGCCGAGGCCTCGGCCAGAGTCACCTGATACCCGCGCCGTGCCAATTGCATCGTGCATTCCAGCCCCGCAGGTCCGCCGCCGATGACCAGCACTTCGGCCTCGCTTTTTTCGGCGCGATGATCTCGGGTGCCAGCACGGCGCCATTCCTCGCCCATCGTTGGGTTTTGCGTGCAACGGATCGGAATACCCAGATTGTCCGACGACACGCAGATATTGCAGCCGATGCATTCGCGGATTTCGTCGATCCTGCCTTCCTCGATCTTTTTGGAATGAAAGGGTCCGCAATGGATGGCCGCGCGGCACCGATGAGGTCGACAATTCCCTTTTGACCATCGACAGCATCATGTCCGGGGACGTCAGTCGGCCCACGCCAACAACAGGTTTTCGGGTGATCTGTTTGACGTGGGACAGAAACGCGTTCTGATAGCCATCTTCGGGCTGGAAACGGGTCGTTGCGCTGTCATTGGACCAATCCGCGACATTCACGTCCCACAGGTCGGGAAGATCGGCCAATAGCTCAACAACCGCGCGGCCTTCTTCTGCTGCCTGCATACCGTCGGCGCCCATCATCTCGTCAATGGCAAAGCGGAACGCAACGGCACAGCTGTCGCCTATGGCATCGTGGGTGTCTTCCAGCAACTCACGGGTCAGCCGCACACGGTTTTCAAGCGACCCCCATATTCATCGCTGCGCTGGTTCATATGGGCTAGCATGAAATGTTGCGCCAATGTCATGTTGTGCCCGGCATAGACATAAACGATGTCAAAGCCGGCCTCTTTCGCGCGGGCCGCGTCGCGGTGCCAGCGGCGGAGTTCCCGGATATCGGCCTTGTCCATGGCCTGCGCGTGCTTTGGTTGCGTCGTATCCACAGACATCTCGGACGGTGCAAGAACCGGAGCGCGGGTCAGCAGGTTTTGCGCGTGGTTGCCGTTATGAACCAGTTGTATGGCCGCCAACGCGCCATGTGAATGCACTGCATCTGTCATCAGCCGCAGCGCAGGCACATCGCGCGTCCCACAATCGCCCTTCGGGGAACGGGGACAAGTCCGAGGTCGGGTGAATCTCGGTCTCCTGATTGGACACCACGGCCCAGCCACCTTCTGCTTTCATTCCCCGAACGGCAGCGTCCGCCGCGGCCTGAGATGCCCCATCCCGGTGCAATGCGGCACCTGATAAAAAGCGGTTTCTGGCTGTGACGGGCCCGATCTGGACCGGTTCGAAAAGCAGAGCATATGGGTTCGCGTTCGACATAATCACGCGTTTTCCTGTAGTTGAGTTCCGGAGCCTAAAGGCTCCGGATAGTGGGTTATGTTAGAAGCCGGCTTTGATCCGCTCGAATTCGGCCAGCATCTTCGCCTCAAGCTCGGGGTTCACAGCATCAAAGAACAAACTGCCTTCGAAGAAGCTTTTGGGATCGGAAAAACCATAGGCTTCTATACTGCCCTGATCGGCGATTTCGAACGCTTTGCGTTGGAATGCGGTAGCCCCAGTTGTCGATGATGTACTGACCACTGGCAGGGTCCGTAAGCGCGTTCAAGGTCATAGACCTGATCGACCGGTGTCGTGGACGATTTCAGATGCACATAGCCACACGCCCAGGTCGCGATGCCCTTGTCCACGTTGCGCATCATGGCCGCGGGCACTTCGTTCCAGATCAGGTTCAGTTCGGACTGGTTCCGGCCCACCCCATTTCGATCTCGCCACTGGTCATGGCCTGGTCAAACTGACCCGCATCGGACCAATAAAACGCATATTCGGGTGGATCGAGCGCAGGAAATCCGATGCTTCCTTGAATTGCTCATCGCTCAGGTTGGTGTAGTCATCCGCGTTTCCGGTGGCCAGCGCGGCCGGGGCATAAGCAGACGATGCAGCATCCGGGATGGCGATTTTGCCTGCATAGGCCGGGTCCGCCATCAATTGCAGTGAGATGTCATCCCCTGATATCTTGTCGGTGCGATAGATAAGACCTGTGTTCCCCCATTCGAACGGCAGCATGTAAAGCTGGCCGTCCAGAACGATGGCGTCGACCTCTTTGATCTCGGGCAGCACATCCGCCCAATTGGTCAGCTTGCTTTCATCCAAAGGCTGAATCAGATCAGCTGCGACCCATTTTCGACCGCGTCAGAACAAGGATGCCAGATCAGCGGTAAAACCGGAACTCAGCTTGGTAAAGGCTTCTTCCTGGCTTCCGAAATAGGAATAGCTTGGCGCTTCATCCCCGTATTTTTCCATGTAGCTGGCAAAGATCCGGGATCTTCATATCCCGACCAGTCAAAACCGTCAGATCAGCGCCACCTGCACTGGCACTGCCTGTCGTTATTGCCGTCGCACACGCGAAGGCCGCAATTCCCTGAAGTTTCATTCTATCCTCCTCTGTTTTATTCCGAGATCGTACCAAGATCGATCACGCTAGCCGCCTGAAGCCCCAGCCAAACGACATCGCCGCGTTTAAAGTCGACCGTGTGGAAATAGTTCGGAACCGAGACCGAGATTGGTTTTCGGCCCCAGCCACCTGAATGTGGTAGTGAATATTCTCACCGTAGAAGGCGACGTTGCTGACGGTGCCCTGAACCGTTGATGGGTAGTCTTCAGGCCGGTCCGCAGCAATCTCCAACTGTTCCGGTCGAATACCGATGTTCATGTTTCTGGCGCTGGTCGCCACATTGGGATTTCTCTCGATTTCCATCCGCCCGAAGGCAGCCGCATCGATTGACAACGTGTCACCGCTTTCGCTCAGTAACCGGGCCGGCAATATGTTCATCTCACCGATGAAGCTGGCCACTTGCTGATCACAGGGACGGGCATAAAGCGTCGTTGGCGTGTCAACCTGTTTGAGTTGTCCGTTGAACATCACGCCGATACGGTCGGACATGGTCATCGCCTCGTACTGGTCATGCGTGACCATCACAAAGGTAATGCCAAGCGACTGTTGCAGATTGCGCATTTCAAACTGCATCTGTTCGCGCAGCTTCTTGTCAAGCGCTGACAAGGGTTCATCCAAAGCAACACCTTTGGCCGCATGATCAGCGCGCGCAAGCGCCACCCTTTGACGCTGCCCGCCCGACAACTCGCTTGCGCCGCGACCCTGAAGACCACCCAGTTCGACCATTTCCAAAGCTTCGGCGACGCGCTGGTCGATCTCGGCCTTGAGCGCTTTGCCCGCAACCCGTAGGCTACGTTGTTCCCGACATTGAGGTGTGGGAAGATTGCGTAGCTTTGGAAGACCATGTTCGTTGGACGGTTGTTGGCCGGCACTCCTTCCATATCCTGACCGTCAATCAGCACCTTCCCCTGGTGGGTTCCTGAAAGCCCGCGATCATGCGTAAAACCGTGGTCTTACCACACCCTGAAGGACCGAGGAGCGAAAAGAACTCGCCCCTCTGAGGTCAAGGTTTATTCCGCTCGCGGCCACAAATGTTCCGTAGCGCTTTTCGACGTCCCTGAGCTCTATGATGTTTCTGTGTGTCATCGGACCTCTGATGCGGATGAACGGCGGCGGAAGTATTCGGCCAGAACCAGAAGCAGAACCGAAGTCAGCAGCAGGATCGACCCCAGCGCCAACACATTTGGAAGCTTGGCGGAAACGGATCTGGCTCCAGATGTAAACCGGCAGGGTTGGCTGGTTGCCGGACAGGAAAAGGCAAGGACGAACTCATCAACTGACGGTGAATGTGACCAAAACACTGGCTACGATACCGGGGGCGACGACCGGCAGCGTCACGCGGCGGAAGGTTTCGAACACACCGACGCCCAGATCGTAAGATGCTTCCTCCAGTGATGCGTCGAAGTCATCAAAGGCTGATTTCAAGATCGAGACGAGAGAACGGCAGCGCGAAACGTGTGGCCCAGAATGACGGTCAGCAATGACGGCTTGAGACCAAGAAACAGAAACAGGACCAGCATTGAAGAGGCGACGATAATACC
>NZ_JBQFIL010000007.1:0-2722 GCF_056535465.1 Ruegeria sp. G7
CAGGAAATCAACTGCCTCTCGCAGTTCAGCAACCGCGTCTGGTATCGGTGCCGGCCTCGCGCGCAAGCAACGCAAAGAGTTCACCGTAGTGCATTTCGTAGAGATCGGCAGCCTGGTTAAGAATGCGCGCCCGTTCCGCAGCCGGCGCCGACCGGCTGCGCCGAGGCCAGAGCAAGGTCGACATCTGCCGCGCTGGCTGGGGCAACCGAACCGGGCCTGTCTTGCGGGTTGGCTGGGTTGACGATGCTGTCGTCGACATCCGGTTCAGCCGGCCGTGCAAGCAGTGGTTGCGCCGTCCAGTGGTGTGTTTTGAAAGGGTCTCGCGCGGCGTAGATGGTGCCGAGTCGGCGTATGCTGCAGGTCGAACCCTTTAGAGTTGGGACGCTCTGGCTGAAACAGATCTGGCCCTGTCGGCAGAGGGCAGGCGGGGTCTCAAATAAAGTGAAAGGATCCGCGGCAACCTCTTCCGGCGGGACGTTTTCGTCGACGATCTGATTGACGAAGGACGAGTTCGCGCCGTTTTCCAACAGTCGGCGCACCAGATAGGCCAGTAGGTCGCGGTGCGCGCCGACCGGTGCATAGATGCGGCAGCGCGCATTGTGCTTGTCCATTACGAGTTGATGCAGCGTCTCTCCCATGCCGTGCAGGCGCTGGAATTCAAATGGCTGGTCATCAGCCATATGCAAAATCGCGCTGACCGTATGTGCATTATGCGTGGCAAACTGCGGATAAATGCGATCCGTCATGCCCAGCAACTTGTGGGCATTGGCGATATACGAGACGTCGGTGGCCGCCTTATGTGAAAACCGGAAATCCATCGACGCCTTCGACCTGTGCCCGTTTAATCTCGGTATCCCAATACGCCCCTTTGACCAGTCGCACCATCAGCTTTCGGTCATGCCGCCGGGCCATGTCGTAAAGCGTATCCAGAACCAGCCCTGCGCGCGGACCATAGGCCTGAACAACAATGCCGAACCCGTCCCACCCGGCCAGCGCCGGTTCGGACAGCACGGCCTCAATCACGTCCAGAGACAGCGATAGCCGATCTGCTTCTTCTGCATCCACGTTCAGGCCCATTCCCGCAGCCTTGGCCAGCAACGCCAGAGCCCGCAGACGCGGGACCAGCTCGTCCATCACACGCGCTTCCTGCGCCAGTTCATAGCGATGGATGCAGGGCCGATAGTTTTACGGATACACCGGGGTTGGCGCGGATATCGTCATGGTGCAGGCCTCGGCAATGGCGGCAATTGCCCGTGGTAGGACAGGTGATAGCGCGCAGCGTCCGCTTCGGTCCGGGCGGCCTCTCCCAGCATGTCGTAAGAATAGGTGTAACCCTTGGCTTCCATGGCGCTGGCGCGGTCCATTGCGGATTGAATGGTTTCACCCAGGACAAACTGGCGCCCCATTTCTTTCATCGCGCGACCAACCGCGGTGCGAATCACAGGTTCACCCAATCGCTTTATCGCGCCGCGCAAAGCGCCGACCGGTGACGAGTCTCCGTCATCCAAAACCTTGCCCGTCAGCATCAAGGCCCAGGTCGATGCGTTGACTAGCGACGAGGAAGACTGTCCTAGGTGTTTTCCCCAATCGGAAGGGCGATTTTGTCTTCAATCAGGGCATCGATTGTGTCGGCATCGGGGACGCGCAACAACGCCTCGGCCAGACACATCAGCGCAATGCCTTCATCGGTGGACAGTCCATACTCGGCCAGAAAACCTCCATCAAGCCCGGCGATGTGCTCGACCGAATGTCCCGCACAAGCTGTGCCGCCGCATTACAAATGGCGTCGCGGTCCGCTTTGGACAGGTCCACTTGATGGATCAGCGTTCCAGAATGGCAGACTGGTCTGCATAGGTTTGCGAGTCGATCAGGGCGCGCAGCTTGTGTGGCATGATTTCTCCGGGCTTTTCCACCAGTTTAATCGTATTTTTCGGGACAGTGGACCGAAATTGTGTGTATTGCAGGTCAATCGATTTAAAAGTAAGGGCGGAACAATGCAAAAGCCTCTCTTGATCTCGACAGGTTTGACCGGTCAATCCTGACCGTTCTTGCCGAAGACGGTCGAATATCTGTCGCGGACCTCGCTCGAAAAATTGGGCTCTCCAAATCCCCACACAGGCACGCCTCAAACGTCTGGAGGCCGATGGCGTGATTACCGGTTACCGGGCGATGCTCGATCCGATCCGTTTGGGGCTGGACCACGTGGCCTTTGTAGAGGTGCGTTTGACCGACACGCGGGAAAAGGCCCTCACCGAGTTTAATGCGGCGGTCCGCATTGCCGAAATCGAACAGGCACATATGATCGCGTCGAATTTCGATTATCTGCTCAAGGTGCGGACAGGGTCGATGACGGAATACAGGGCTGTTCTGGCAGAGAAAATCTCGTCGCTTCCGCATTTGGCCAACACGTCGACTTTTGTGGCAATGGAAGCGGTTAAAGAAGCAGGCATGCTGAGCCGGCTCGATTAGCCCGGTTGACGTGACCCGGCTGAGCGTCATCATTGAGGTATGAGACAGACACTATTGGCTATCCCTGCACTGATTGCACTATGCTCAGTGGCTGATGCACAGACATGCCCGGATGCTCCGGATCATACAGACAGCGTGGACGCGTTGATCGCTCAGGTGCAACAGGCCGAGTCGCAAACGGACGCCCGCGTCTTTTCCAATCAGATGTGGGAGTTATGGACGGACGCACCCGACGCAAAATCCCAAACATTGT
>NZ_JBQFIL010000008.1:0-17030 GCF_056535465.1 Ruegeria sp. G7
GCAGATAGAACAGACCCGCCATCCACGAGATGACCGCCATAATGTGAAGCGACTTCACCCATGGATAGATTGCAATAGGAAATCACTCATCATGGCTCTCAGCTTTGGTCTGATCCTCCCTAATAAAAATATATAGAAAGAAAAAGGATGATGGTTTTGTAGGACCCTTAGAATCCGTGGATTACTTAGTTTTGCAGGTGCTTTTCCCCAGGTGGACAGTATTCAAAACCGTTAGAGTAAATCTGTTAGTACGAAAAATAAGTGTTTAAATATAATTACTTAAATGACGTCCGGGTAATTCATACTGTGGATAACTTACTGGGTATCTGGGGAAACACGTGTTGTCCAAGCCTCTAGAGTTATCCTTGTTCACCTGGGACAGAATCCGAACGACCCAGAGATGTTTCCCACGAAAGTCTCGGGGTTGCGTGTCAACCGGAAAACCATACAAACCGTACCAGACCACCCATTGATTAGCCCACGGGTTTTCCACATGACTGTCCCCATCGTCCTCGCTTCAGGGTCTGCCATTCGGGCGCAATTACTCAGGAACGCTCAGGTCCCGTTCACGGTTCAGATCGCCCGCGTGGATGAGGATACCATGAAACGCGCCTTGTTGGCCGAGAACGCATCCTCATGCGACATTGCCGATATGCTAGCGGAAATGAAAGCCCGCAAAATCAGCGACAAGAGTCCAGGCGCCATGGTTCTGGGTTGTGATCAGGTTCTGACTTCGAAGGGCGATTGCTGTCAAACCAAAGCCCTGAGGACGCGCTGGCGCAGCTAAAGGCGCTGCGTGGTAAACGGCACATGTTATTGTCTGCCGCGGTAATTTATCAGGACGGGGAACCGATCTGGAGGCATGTCGGGCAGGTTCGTCTGCGCATGCGTGCCAGTTCGGACGCATACCTAAAAGACTACGTGGCGCGAAACTGGGATAGCATTCGGCACGCAGTCGGGGCCTATAGGCTAGAGGAAGAGGGCGTGCGCTGTTTGCCAGCATTGACGGCGACTACTTTAACGTTTTGGGTATGCCCTTGTTGGAGCTTCTAAACTATCTGGTTGTCAAAGGGTAATCAAGCAATGACCGACTATCGGATCCTCTGGCCGGGGTCATCGGCATCCCGTTGCGCATTCACGGTCTCGAAACTGCACGGGCATTGGTTGAAAACCTATGACTTGCCGGGACATTACATTCCAATGGATGTCGCGCAGGCAGATCTGGAAAATGTTCTGCGCACCCTGCCAAAGGCCGGTTTTGTCGGCGCGAACGTAACGGTTCCGCATAAAGAGGCTGCCTTGAGACTAGCGGATCACGTATCGGACCGGGCCTCGGTTATTGGGGCAGCAAATACGCTTGTGTTCAGGAAAGATGGCGCCATCCACGCAGACAATACAGACGGCTACGGTTTCATGGGAAAACCTGCGTCGCGGAGCGCCGGACTGGAATGCACAGGATGGTCCGGTTGTTGTGTTCGGCGCCGGCGGCCGCGCGGGCGGTGCTGCAAGCACTGGGCGATGCGGGTGTGCCGGAGATCCTGCTGACAAACCGCACGCGCACTCGGGCTGATCATCTGAAAGAAGAGTTTGGCCAGCGCATTACAGTGATCGATTGGGTTCAGGCCGGCAACGTCATCGAGGACGCGGAGCTGGTGGTCAACACTACGTCGCTGGGAATGCAGGGCCAGCCAGACCTGCGCGTGCCGCTGGACGGCCTGCAGCCCGGCGCGGTTGTCACCGATCTGGTCTATGTGCCTTGAAAACCCGGCTTTTGCAAACCGCCGAAGAGGCAGGATGCACCGCGGTCGACGGTCTGGGCATGCTGTTACATCAGGCTGTGCCCGGCTTCGAACGGTGGTTTGGACTGCGTCCCGAGGTTGACGCTGAAACGCGCGCGGCGACTTTGGCATGAGCTTGCTTGGCCTGACAGATCCATCGGCATGGGCAAAAGCACGACGGCACAGATGTTTGTTGAAGAGGGCTGTGCCGCTTTGGGACGCTGACGCAGCTGTGCACCGGCTGTATTCCAAAGATGGCGCTGCGGTCGAACCCATCCGCACCACTTTTCCGTCCGCCGTCGTGGACAACGCGGTCAGCCGGGATGCGCTGAAACGGATCATTTCAGACACGCCAAGCGCCCTGAAAACCATAGAGTACATTGTACACCCACTGGTCGCAGAGGATCGAGCGGCGTTCCGGTCGCAAACAGCAGCAGAGATTGTAGTGTTCGACATTCCATTGCTGTTCGAAATTGGTGGCGAAGCGGCGATGGACGCTGTGGCCTGCGTTTCAATCCCAGAAGCAGAACAAAAGCGCCGCGTTTGGAACGGGGAACGATGACCGAAGCACAGTTTGAGCAGATTCTCAGCAAGCAAATGCCCAACGATGAGAAATGCGCCCGGTCAGATTACGTGATTATCACCGACACCCTGACCACGCCCGCGCTCAGGTGCAGGATATCGTCAGGCAGATACGGGCGGGGATAGCAGATGCGTGAAATTGTACTTGATACCGAAACCACCGGTTTCGACCCGGATGGTGGGGATCGGATTGTGGAAATCGGGGCGGTCGAACTCTGGAATCACGTGGCCACCGGCGAAACCTATCACGTCTACATCAATCCCGAACGGTCGATGCCCGAGGAAGCCTTTGTGTACACGGTATCGGGCCCGATCTGCTGGAAACGCCGCGCCCGGCGGAAAAGGCGAGGTCACCTTAAAAGACAAACCTGTCTTTTCTAAGGTTGGTCAGGGGGTTTCGCGACTTTGTGGGTGAAGCCGTTGGTAATCCATAACGCATCCTTTGACATGAAGTTTCTGAATGCGGAACTGAAATGGATTGGGCTGCAACCCATTCCGTTGCCATTGCGCGCAAGCGGTTTCCGGGGTCGCCTGCATCTTTGGATGCACTGTGCCGGCGATTCAACATCGACAACTCAAACCGCGTTTTGCACGGGGCGCTACTCGACTCGGAAATACTAGCCGAGGTGTATCTGGAACTGATTGGTGGGCGGCAGCCCGACTTTGGGCTGTCCTCATCGGGCGCAACGGCAGCAGGCGGAGGCGAGGAGTGGCGGCCTGTACGACGCGCCACTTCCATCCCGGATCACCGAGGATGAACGCGCAGCACATAGAAATTCGTGGAAAAACTGGGCGAAAACGCCCTATGGACCCGCGCCTGAACCGATCAGGCACGGGTCATAATCTTCAGGCGTCTGTTTTCTGGGCCTGCTCGGCCTGACGGCGCAACAGTTCATTGCGGTACAAAGACACAAAGTCGATGGTGTCCAGATTGACCGGCGGGTATCCACCGTCGCGGGTGACGTCGCTGACGATCCGACGCAGGAACGGGAACAGCATACGCGGGCATTCGATCATCAGGAACGGGTGCATCTGATCTTCTGGCACGCCTTCCACGTGGAACAAGCCGCAATAGTCGATCTCGAACAGGAACAGAACGTCCTCCAGCCCTTTGGCCTTGGACTTCAGGTTCAGTTTGATCGCAACTTCGTATTGATGATCCTGCTGACGCTTTTTGGCATCCAGGTTCACCTGAACCGAGATTTCGGGCTGCACGTCTCCAGACACGCCCTTTGGGCCATCACGTTTTCAAAGGACATGTCACGGATGAACTGTCCTAGAACGCGCATCTGTACCTGGGGGCAGCTTGGGCCGCAGTGTTTTCTGCAGTGTTTTCTTCGGCCATGGATCTACCCAAAAATAAAATTCGCCACTGCTTAGCAAGTTGGGCCGGGTACCTCAATGCTGGTGCGGACCTTCAACCCATTTGGACGGTTTTGACGGGTCTTTTTGGGGCCGAACCCGGTAAATTCGCCATCAATGACGTCGTCCTGATCAAACGGGTTGCGCTGACCCCGAAACCCGGGGCCGGGTCCCATTTGAAACTGGGTGACGGTGACTTTGGACTTCAGATAGCGGAAGACCGCCACCCGAACGCCTGGAACCAGCAAGGCAAAGCCGACCGCGTCGGTAAAACCCGGGCGTCAGCAGCAAGGCGCCGGACAGCAGGATCATGGCACCATGGGCCAGCGGCTCGGTCGGATCGTCAAGCTCGGCAAAGGACCGCTGTGGATTGCCCAGCGCCATGCGACCTTGTGTCCGCACCAGAACGGTGCCTAAAACCGCAGTCAGGACTACAATGGCCAGCGTCGGCCATAGACCGATCAGACCACCAACCTGGATGAACAGGGCGATCTCGATGATCGGAACCAATAAAAGCCAAGAACAGGTACATTTGCGGTATCCTTTACCATAGGCCGGGCTGTGGACTTGCCACGAACTGTCACCTACATAGTGGCATGAGGCCGCATACACAAAGTTCCGGCGCTGAAAAGAGGACGAAATGAACTCACCCCTGATCCAGCTTCTGGTGCTGGCCGGAATTACGATTTTCCTGATCCTGCGCCTGAGAAGCGTACTGGGAACGCGTGAAGGCTTTGAAAAGCCGCCGCTGCAAAAGCAGTCCGACGCCAATAACTCGCGCCGCGATTTCGAGGTGATTGAAGGCGGTCCGGATCACGATATCACCGACCATGTTCCCGAAGACAGCGAACAGGCGCAGGTACTGGCTGCGATGAAACGGGTCGAGCCTGCGTTTTCCGTTGGCGAATTCGTGCAGGGTGCCCGTGGTGCGTATGAGATGATCGTGATGGGATTCGAGCGCGGTAATCTGGACGAAATCCAGCCCTTCCTGTCGGAAGAGGTGTTCGACACCTTTGTGTCGGTCGTGGCCGCACGCGAAGACCAGGGCCTGACCATCGAGGCCGAATTTGTCGGCGTGCGTGAAACCACCCTGAGCGATGCAAAATTCGACAAGGATACCAATCAGGCGGAAATCACCATGCGCTTTGTTGGCGAGCTGACCTCGGTCGTGCGCGACCGCGGCGGCGATATCATCGAAGGCAACCCAACACCATCAAACGCCAAAAGGACAGCTGGACCTTTGCCCGTGTCATGGGCAGACGATCCAACTGGCTGCTTGTTGCCACGGACGCATGATTGCAACGCTCCGGTCGCTATGTCTGGTGGGCGCTATGACCACCGCCAGCGCGCCGCCGGAGCCGACGCGACGCGGTCCATTCTCTCGTTTGACGAACTCGATGGCTGGGCCGCCGACGATCACGGGGCGGCCTTTCTGTATTTCTGAACACATGCGGGGATCTTGGGGATCCGGATTGGCGTGCGCTGTGTGGGGTTGCGCAAACCTACGAACCGGATGCCGCTCGCGCGTTCTTTGGTGTTTTCGCCCCGTTTTGGTCGAAGACGGCAAGGATGCCCTGTTTACCGGATATTTCGAGCCAGAGCTTGACGGGTCCCGGACCCGATCTGACCGGTTCAAGTATCCGCTCTACCGTATTCCGCCCGAGGCTCGCGCAGAGGCAAGTGGTTGAGCAGGCGTGAGATTCTGACGGGTGACGTCATGAACGGCCGGGGGCTGGAAATTGCCTGGGTCGACGACCCTGTCGAGCTGTTCTTTCTGCAGATCCAAGGCTCGGGGCGTGTCCGGTTGCCGGACGGTACCGCTCTGCGCGTGGGGTATGGCGGCGCAAATGGGCATCCCTATCGCTCGAATTGGGTCGAGTTGATCCGACGGGGTATACTTGGAGCTCATGAGGTCAGCGCCCAGATGATCCGCGCCTGGGTGCGCCGAAATCCCGAAGCCGGGACCGAGCTGTTGTTTCACAACCCGTCCTATGTGTTTTTTCGCGAGGTCACGCGCGTTGCGCCTGAATTTGGGCCATTGGGCGCGATGAACCGGTCGGTGACAACGATGCGCAGCATTGCGGCTGATCCGGCTTATACACCGCTGGGCGCACCGGTCTGGGTGGAGAAGGATGGAGAAGATCCTCTGCGACGGCTGATGACTGCACAGGACACCGGCTCTGCGATCAAGGGGGCCCAGCGCGCCGATATCTTCTTTGGGACCGGGGATGAGGCCGGACAGGCGGCGGGTCAGCTCAAAGACCCTGGCCGGATGGTCGTATTGCTGCCGATCCAGCGTGCATATGCAATGTTGCCGGATGAGTTCTGATGGCGCGGCGCAAATTGACGGCGGATGAAATCGAACTGTGGCGCAAAGTGGCAAAACAGACCGAGAGACTGCACCCGAAATTCCGCAGACGGTGCATCCGACCTCGCTGCCCAAACCTAAACCCACCAAATCGCCGAAACCCCGCTTGGATGCGTTCGAACCCGGCCAGAAAGCGCCGACAAAGCAGGGTGCAAACGCTCTGAAGCCATCAGTCACCGAGACCTTCGTGCCAGACCGGTTCAAATGGACACTAAGGCTTTTGCCCGCATGAAGCGTGGCGCTCAAGCGAGGAGCTGGATCTGCACGGGATGCGCGTCGACAATGCACATCCTGCCCTGATCCGCTTTGTCCTGAATGCGCAGGCGTCCGGTAAGCGGCTCGTTCTGGTGGTCACCGGCAAAGGCAAGGACCGATGAGCCCGGCCCGATCCCGACCCCCGCGTGGCGTGTTGCGCAATCAGGTGCCGCAATGGCTGTCATTGCCGCCGCTGGCACAGGCGGTTCTGCAGGTGACGCCTGCACATATCAGCCATGGTGGCGACGGAGCCTACTATGTCTACCTGCGCCGGGTTCGTTAGAACGTACGCACTGCGCGGGATACCCCGACATAGATCAGACCGCAGACCAGAACGAAGCCACCGCCGATCCACAGGAACTGCGTGTCCAGAGAGACGCCAAAGTCAATCAGTAGGCCGGTCAAACCCGGTCCGATTGCGGACCCCAGAACCATGACAGCTGTGGCATGGCCTTGATGGCACCGATATGTCGCGTGCCATAGAACTCGGCCCAGAACGCGCTGGGCAAGGTACTGTTCGCCCCAACGGTCAGTCCCAGAAGGATCAAGCCCAGCAGCGCGCCGCTGATCGACGTAGCAACGGACAGGACAACAAAGCCAAACGATGGGTAGTGGTAGTACGGCATCATGCGCGCCGTACCCCATTTGTCCAACGCCCACTGCCGCGAACATCGACAGTAAGAACACCCCCGTAAACACCGGGAACAAGGCCACCAGTTGGATGCTGCCAGCCTTTGATCTCGGCCAGGTAAACCTGATGAAAGAAGAACGCGGTTATGAACGCGGACGGCGCCATCACCGACGGCATCATGAACCAGAACAGCGGGTTGACCAAAGCCTCAAGCCGCGACCAGTGCCGCCCTTCCATCCCAGTGGCGGTGTAAGCGTCGGTCAGGCTTTGCGGCGTTCTTTCGAGACGCAACAGGCGTGTCCAGAACGGGCACTCCCAGGATGGTGATGCAGGCTGCCACCACCCACAACCAGCGCCAGTCCAGAAAGGCCATCGCCGCGACAAAGACCAATAGCAGGGCCTCTCCAATTGCGTACCCGGCTGAGGCGATGGACAGTGCCTTTCCGCGTGTCGCGGTGAACCAGCGCGCCATGGCAGCAACGGCGAGATGTGTACTCATCCCCTGACCGAACAGGCGCAGGCAGAAGATTACGACCGGCAAAGGGCCAGCCAGGTATTCGCGGCCATTGCCAGAGCAGCGAGGGCGACACCCAACAAAACGGCAGGGCCCAGAACCCGGACGCGAAAGAAATCCGTCAAGCCGCCGGCCCAGATCAGACAATCGCGGCCCCGGTTGTTCCCAGCGTGTACAACCCGCCCCATCCGCCATGCTCAATCCGAATTCGGCACGAATGTCACCTGCGAAGATCGAGATAAAGAACGTTTGGCCAAAGCTGGACAGAAAAGTCAGCAAGACGCCCGCGCTCAACCACGTGGCATTCTGAACGAGATAGTCCCGGAGGCTGAACCGTGTCACGGAGCGCTGACCTGCGGCTGACCGGTTCCTGTCAGCACGATTTCGGTCGCCCCATCGGTGTTTCGTTCGGTCGGCGGAACCAGACCGTCTATGCCGGGTCGATCCGCCCAAGGTTCGGTTGACACGACGGACCGAACTGAGCAGTGACAGCAGCGCAGGTGAGGTCGCTGCCACGAAATGCGATGATCCGGCATCGCTGTTGAAGGCCGTCGTGTCGATCACGCTGATGGGATAATCCGCCAGTTGCGCAACGGTCGATGTTGCCCAGCCGTTTGCTGTCCGCAGTGCCGCGCAGCCTGGCCGAGATATTCAGGACTTTGTCCTTTTGCGATACCATCACCACAAACGGGTCTGGCGGGGTTTTGATGCTATTCATCTGCGTGCGGAACAGGTCGACATCCAGATCCGGTGAAATCAGAATGACGCCTGCTATGTTGCGGCGGGACCAGCCCGGTTGGCGCAGTTCGGCCTGACGCATCATTTCCATTGTAAGCGCGCCGCCCATGGAGTGTGCAACAATATTGACGTGAGTCACGCCCATGGATTTCAGCTCGCGCACGGTCCGTTCCAATCCGTCCCGTGCAAAAAGCATGCTGTCCAGATCGTAGGCATAGCCGACCCGCGCGCCTGACTGGGCCATGAGTAGATCAGGATTGAGCCGGGAATACCGATATCGCGAGCCACTTGTGCGCCCGGAACACGGTCTCGGTTTGCGTCGCGTTGTAGCCATGCACAAAGATCGTGACTTCGTTGACGCCTTTCAGCCGATTGCCCAGGTCCTGCGGTCCTGTGAACTCTGTGACACCAGCCAGGACAAACTGGGTGTTCGGATCGGATTCGCGTAGGAAAAATTGAGCGATCCGGGCGTGTGGGATGGCGGAATCGACACTGTCATCTCGAGATAGCGCAGCTGCTCGGCACGGCGGTACCCGTAAGAGCCATCGGTTTCACGAGCGCGGGAGGTCACGGCAAACACGGTCTCGGCGTGCCGACGCGCAGCGCGTCCGGAACCGTCTCGGAGACCGAACGGTCAACACAAGCACTCAGCGACAAAGCGGTCAGCAGGACAAAGAAATAGCGCAGCACAATCAGATCTCAGCATGTCTTGCGGCTACGCTATCGATTTCTGCCCCTGCGTCCAGAGACGAGGCGCCGCAATACCGTGAAATACGGCAAGTTCCGGCCGGTCTGGTTACAGAACGTAACGGCTCAGGTCCGCCGATTTGGTCAGCTCACCCAAGTTATCGCTGACAAATTGCGCATCGACCGTGATTTCTGTTCCGGCCTTATCCGGCGCCTCAAAGGACAGCTCTTCGAAGACACGTTCCATCACCGTATGCAGCCGTCTTGCGCCGATATTCTCGATGCTCTGGTTCACGTCAGCCGCAATCTTGGCCAGCGCGGCGATGCCATCGTTGGTAAAGGTGACGGTGACTTCCTCGGTGCCCATCAGGGCGGTGTACTGGAGGTCAGGGCGTTGTCGGTTTCGGTCAAGATGCGCACAAAGTCTTCCTCTGTCAGTGCGCGCAGTTCAACACGGATCGGCAGGCGGCCCTGCAGTTCTGGCAACAGGTCCGAGGGCTTGGCGATATGAAACGCGCCAGACGCGATGAACAGGATATGGTCGGTTTTGACCGGACCGTGTTTAGTCGAGACCGTCGTGCCTCGATCAAAGGCAGCAGATCGCGCTGCACCCCTTCGCGGCTGACATCGCCACCACGGGCATCTGTTCGCGCGCAGACCTTGTCAATCTCATCCAAGAAGATGATGCCGTTCTGCTCGACCGAGTCCAAAGCTGCGCGGGTCACGGTTTCATCGTCCAGCAGTTTGTCGGCCTCTTCCCCGATCAAGGTGTCATAGCTTTCGGCAACGGTCATGCGGCGTTTGACGGTGCGCCCGCCGAACGCTTTGCCAAAGATGTCCCCAAGGTTCATCATGCCCATCTGGCTGCCGGGCTGTCCGGGTACGTCGAACATCGGCATGGGATTTGAGCTGTCGACAACCTCGAGTTCGATCACGGTATCGTCTAGCTCACCGGCCTTGAGTTTTTTCGGAACATTTCTCGCGTTGCGTCGCGCGCATCCTCGCCGGCGATGGCTTCGATCACGCGGTCTTCTGCGGCCAGATAAGCTTGGCTTTGACGTCCTCGCGCATGTATTCGCGGGTTTGCAGGATGGCGGCGTCGGCCAGATCGCGCACGATCTGTTCCACGTCGCGCCCGACATAACCGACTTCGGTAAACTTGGTCGCCTCGACCTTGATGAACGGCGCGCGGGCCAGCTTGGCCAGCCGACGGCTGATTTCCGTTTTACCAACGCCCGTGGGCCCGATCATCAGAATATTCTTTGGATAGACCTCATCGCGAATGTCATCCGCCAGCTGCTTGCGCCGCCGGCGATTGCGCAAAGCAACGGCGACCGCGCGCTTTGCGTCCTTCTGACCGATGATAAAGCGATCCAGTTCGAGACAATCTCGCGCGGGGTCAGGTCGGTCAAGGGGGCAGTCCTCTCACTCAGCATAGGTAACATCCGGCTTAGGTAGTCACTGCATTTGCGAAAACAACCAAGCCGTTTTCCGTCGGCAGCGCTGGTTAGCAACGCTTCATCGGGTTTGCAAATGCTTTCCTCAAACAGCGCCATTAGGTGAAGCGGCTGCCGTCTGCTAAAGTGTTTTCAATGGTTTGAGGGTCAGGGTTTTGGAATGACGAAGATTGCCAAGGTTACCTTGCTGTTCGTGGTGTTTGTAGATCTGATCGGGCAGGGCCTTGTTTTCCCATCATCAACTCACTGATCATGGAGACAAAGTCCGGATTTCTGCCTGAAAGCACAGCCACGGGGCGTCGGCATTTCTACTACGGGCTGGTGATCGGCTGCTTCTTCCTGTCCTGGTTTCTGGGGGTGGTCTATGTGTCCAAGGTCTCGGATTCCATTGGACGAAAGAATGCCCTTCTGGTCTGCTTGGCTGGTGCGCTGGCAGGATATGCGCTGACCATTGTCGCACTCTACATCAACAGTCTGCTGCTGCTGATCATTGGCCGTTCGATCACCGGGTTCACCGCCGGCAACCAACCCATCGCGCAGGCGGCTATGATCGATGGGAGCACCGATGCCGCCGATCGCGATCGCAACATGGGTTACATCGTAACTGGCGTCAGCTTTGGCTTGGTGGGCGGCCGATTATCGGGGCAGTTCTGTCGGACTCTGCGTTGCTGGGAAGCGCTGCGACCTGAAAACGCCCTTCTACAGGGCCTTTGTTCTGGTCCTGATCGCGATATTCCTGGTGATCACGTTCTTTAAGGACACAAGGTCCGAGCGGGCGCCCTTTGTCTTCCGCCCGCGTGACATCACCGATAGCCTGATTGCGGTGCGCGGGCATCCGATGGTGCTGAAAATCATGCCGGTTTACGCTCTGTTCATGATCGCCAATGTGACGTTCTACGTGTTTGTCGACAACTTCCTGACCAGCGCCTTTGGCTATGGCGTGATCGGGGGCAGCGTGGCGATGGTGGTCATCGGCTTTGCCCTGGCCTTTTCTAGTACGTTCCTTGTTAAACCCGCGCAGGAGCGGTTCAGCAAGCATTCGATCATCTATACATCGCTGCTGGTCATGGTGATCTGCGGCTTTGCCTTTGCCTTCAGCCCCAGCGGCGTGTTCAGCTACGTCCCGGTGTTCTTCTTCTACTTCTTCTTTGGTGTTTCCTACCCGACCCTGCTGGGCCTGTTTTCCTCATCCGTCAGCGAAACCGATCAGGGCTGGGTCATGGGCGTCACCACGGCCGTGTTCTGTCTGGCGGGCGGGGTCATGTCGCTGATCGGCGGCGGATTGATGAGCATCGACATCCGGCTGCCCTACTACATCGTAATCGTCACCGCGATCCTGGGTCTGATCGGCATGCACCTGCGGTGGAAAGGCAAGGAAATCTCGACCCTCTTAGCCTGAGATCGCCTCGACCGTCAGATTTCCGTTGGTGTAGACGCAGATATCTGCGGCAATTGCCATGGATTGACGGGCGACCTCTTCCGCAGATTTGTCGCCATCCATCATCGCGCGCGGCGGCCAGGGCAAAGTTTCCGCCGGACCCGATGGCAGCCACGTTATGTTCGGGCTCCAGCACATCCCCTGCCCCGGTGATGACGAACAGGTCTTTTCCATCGGTGACGATCAGCATCGCCTCGAGCTTTTGCAGGTATTTGTCGGTGCGCCAGTCTTTGGCAAGTTCAACCGACGCGCGCGCCAGTTGACCGGGCGTGGCTTCAAGCGGCTTCGAGCCGTTCGAGCAGCGTAAAGGCATCTGCGGTCGACCCGGCAAAGCCTGCGACGATCTCGAACCCGCCGGGGGACAGCGGCGCACCTTGCGTGCGGTGCCTTTGATCACGGTCTGGCCCAGGCTGACCTGCCGTCACCCGCGATGACGATCTGACCGCCCTTGACGCCGATGATCGTTGTTCCGTGCCAACCGGGAAAATCATTGTCTGCCATGCAGGCCTCCGTTCTTACCGGCGCTATGGGCCGCGCGCCGGTTCGGCGCAACCCGTTCTAAAACTGCACAAAGATATGCACAGGACGCAATTCGGGGTTACCAGACCAGCAATTGTGGTCGGAGGGTCGGACACTATGTGAGGCTTACAACCGACAAGGGGTCGGCTGTTTCAAATCAAGGACTGCGCAAATGGCAACCACAGCAAACATCCATGCGCCGCTCGGAGCAGCTACCATCCTGCACGTAGTGGACGCGTTCTATAAAGCCTACGACGACGTTGTCGTATGGAATGAATCCCGCAAAACCCGCAAGATCCTGTCGGGTCTGACAGACGCCCAGCTGGACGATATCGGCCTGGAGCGCGCGGATATCGCAAAACTCTGATCCCACCCGGATCCAAGATTTGGAACGGCCGCCCGGATCTCCGAGCAGCTTTTTCCATGTCAGCATTGCCTGTATTTGCCCGTCTGATCCGGTAGATACGCTTCAATCGCGGCGGTTGCGACCGTGGCGTTCGCCTGAGGCCTCATCGAAGACATCCAGACCGCCTTTGACCGCGTGCACCTCGGCCTGCCCGGGGCAGATCTGCAGCGACGCGTGCGCAGTCCACGTTTTCCGGTTGCTGAACAGCGATTGTGACGCGCACACGCATTTCGTTGTGGTCGAGTCCCAGCTTTGAAAACAAGGTGATCGAGGAATGGTGCAAGGCGTCCTGCACGGCCCGGCACGCGGCTTTGGTATAGTCCTGCCCTTACAGGTCGTTTCCGGTGCCCATTTCCAGAATGATGCGTTTTTCACTCATTGCGCGGGTTCCATGTCAAACGATACGATCACAGCGGCATTGGCGATCACCGTCTGGCCCTGCCCGCCCGGTTTCCCACGTCAAACCGCCATGGTTGACCGTGATGCTTGGCCGCCCATACGGAAAAATGGCCAAAGCTCTTGAACATCGACCTGATCCGGCTGCTGCGCGATTTCCGCGTCAATGATCATCGCTTCCTTCGGAAATCCAAACAGCTCGGCCATGTTGATCGAGTTATGCCACAGCGCGTCCTTGATGGCGCGCGCTGCAGCCTGCGTATAGTCCGCGCGCGCAAAGACGTTCCCATCCCGAATTCCACAAGTACCCGTGTCTTGGCCATGTGTATTTCCCGATTCGCCAGGACTGAACTGATGTGTGCTGGATGATCGCCAGATGTCGCTGGCCCAACGAAAAGGCGCCCCGATCAGGACGCCTTTGGTATCTTTCGGTAGAAACCCGATCAGATCGACTCGTCAATCCAGCTTTGCAGGGCAGCGGGTGCAGCGCCCGCGCGGTTTGAAACAACCTGACCGTCTTTGAAGATGAACAAGGCCGGTATGCCACGAACACCCATTGCGGCGGCAGCGTTCGGGTTGCTGTCGACGTCAACCTTGGCGATCTTCAGTTTTTCGCCGTATTCGGTTGCCAGCTCTTCCAGTGCGGGCCGATCTGCTTACAGGGTCCGCACCATTCGGCCGAAATCACGCGACTGGGACATCCGAGTTCTTGACTTCGGCGTCAAATGTTTCGTCGGTGACGGCTACGGTCGACATACTCTGTCTCCTGAATGAGATGCGCTTGGGCGGTGAACGTATGTGCGGCTGTGGGTGAGGTCAAGATATCTGGGCGCGGCCAACGCATCTGTCACAAGATCGTGTGGCAGCCACATCAGCTCGGCCGTTCGCGTCCACAGAATTGCTGTGCAGATCTCCCTGTCGGATAGATTTGAGACAGCGCCTGCGCGTATGCTCCCATCTGTCGTAACAAACCGTCCGGGCAGGCCTCAGCCCGATCCGGGACCGTTGCATTCGATTTGAAATCAATCACTTGTATGTCGGTGTCCGTCACGATCAGCCTGTCGATGACCCCGTGCATGCGCCACCCGTTTAGCTCGGCTGAGACAGGAACCTCGGCCAAAGCGCCAGAGCAAGATGGGCTGCAAATGATCTGCTTTGAGAACGCGGATGCTTCGACCAAAATCTCCTGCCGATCCGTATCCTGCATATCGGGCAGAACCCGCGCGCATAGCTGTGGCCAGTTGCCGGGCTCGTGTCCGGCATGTTCCAGCAGGAGATGCAGCCGGGTTCCGCGCAGCGGCCGCCTCCTCATCGACCGGCATCGCCGGCGAAAACTTTGGCTCCGCCAGGTCAGATGGGCTGATCGTCCTGCGTCAGTAACCGGTACTTGCGCGGGGTGCAGAAACAGGTCTGGCGGGCGTCAAGATGCCGGATGGTTCAGCGCGATCTGTCGATGGAAGCCCGTCCCAGTCCCCATGCGACAGCCGACGGGTCTGCGACCCGGAGCACGGACCCCCGGCACGCTCCATCGCGGCGTCGACCATCTGATACCAACTGGTCCCATCCTTACCGACATCCCCGCCGCCGCGACGATCAACCACTTTTCGGCGTGTTAGAGCCACAGGCAACCTTAGCCGCTCATTCTCCTCCTTTCGCCGCGCTTCGATGCGTGCCTTGGCGATCAGATGCGGAGATGTGTCTGACGGCACTTTCCAACAGAGATGCCGTCTGCGACCATGATTTCCGCGTCGCGCGGTTGCTTGTCGCTTGCCGGTGTCCGGCAGAGATCACGATGGGCGATTCAACCCTTTGGCGCCATGCACGGTCATCACGCGGATCATGTTGCCGACACCGCTCATCTGCCGTTTGATTTCAGATCATCGGTCTGCATCCAGACCAGAAACCCGGTCGGGCTGGGAATATCCGTCCGTTCATAGGCAAGGGCCTGAGACAACAGAGCGTTGATCCCGTCTTCGGCCTCGGGCGCGAGACGGCCAAGCAATTTGCGCCGTCCATCGTGGCGGGTCGGGATGCGTTCGATCAGGTCGTAGGGGCGGAGAAAGTCGATTTGCCGCGCAGATCGTCAATACGGCCAGTGTTTCCGGGAAGTCTTCAGCGCGTCTGCGCAGTGCCACCATAAGAACGGTTCATCCCGCCGGTGGGCCCAGGTCAAAAAGCTGCTGTTCCGTCCACCCAAACAGCGGAGATTTCAGGACGGTGGCCAGCGACAGGCTGTCTTCAGGTGTCGCCAGAAGCTCAACAAGGCGGCAATGACCGCCAGCTCCGCGCCCACTTTCGGGCGGTCGGCCCCGGCAATAGGAAGCTGCTTGGCCTTGCACGCGCGAATGATCTCGGCGAACAGGTCCGATCGGCGCTGCACGAGGATCAAAGTCGCCTGGCCGCACGGGTCGGCGCGTAAACGTGCCGGACGGGTCTGCATCCTCGGGGATGGTTTGGCCCGTGATCATGGTTGATCTGGCAGGCAATCTTTTCCGCCAAGATGACCGTGTGATGCTGGGCCCCGGCAATCCCGCAGGTCGGTCAATGCGCGTCCTCTGTGTCTTCGACCTTCTCAACCACAGGCCACAGATCGACCCGTCCTGGTAAGCCGGTTTTGTGATATGAAGCGCTTCGTCGAAACCCGGCCTCAGCATGGTTTCAAACAGAATATTCACCAAAGACAGGATCGCGCTTGAGGACCGAAAGGGAATGCGCAAGCTCAAACCCCTCAAGTTTAAAGCCTGCTTCCGCCAGTTTCGCCCAAACTCGGCCTGCATCCGGTCAAAGGCTTGCGGGTCCCGCGCCCTGGAACGAATAAATCGACTGTTTTTTGTCCCCAGCCACAAAGATCGTGCGTTCAATGTCCGACCGGGCCTTCCCGCTGGTGAATTCCTGCGCCGGCTACCGATCACATCCCATTGGTCCGGGCTGGTGTCTTGTGCCTCGTCCGCAGAATATGGTCGATGCCGCCGTCCAGTCGGTAGAGACCATTCCGCCACCGCAGGATCATTCAACACCTGCCGCGCGCAAGGTCAGATCGTCAAAATCGAGCCAGCCGCGCAGCTGTTTCCGACATCATATTCCGGAAGAAGCGGCAGCAAAGCGGTGCAGGACCAGGGTTTTTGCGCAGCATACGTTGCAAGCCGTTGTTCGCGTGCCGCCTCGACCCGTGTCATCAGCGCTTCTATCTTTGGCATCCGGTCTAACACGCCTTCTCGTAGGGCTTTGGTCGGAAAACTGCCAATCGCTGTGAACAGCTCTTTTACAGTTTACCGGTCAGCAAAACGCTCTCCAATAGGGGCAGAGCGTCAATACGGGCTTCTGTAAATCTGGCAAGCTTCGCGGCCGCTTTGGCGTTGTTGCCACCGTTTTCTGTCAGCGCGGGCAGAATGGATTGAACCAGTTGAACTTCATCGCCTTGAAAGACCCAGCACGGACACCCTCGTCGAACCCGTCAGGCAATCCAAAACATTGCGCGACATCGCGCCAGTCTAATGGGTCGAAAAAGGCTCCCGCCGCTGCGTTGCACTGCGGTCAATGTGTCAAAGCCAGTATCGGTTACAAATCCCGCAACGTCTTCGATCAAAGCGGCTGAGGCCCTTCGGCAAAGCCCTCGATGATTTCTTCACGCAGCAAAGCAGCGCGGTCCTCCATCTCGGTAAATTGCGGGCTGACGCCAGCCTCTAGCAGGAAACGGCGCAGAGAGCGATGCGCAGAACGAGTGAATCGTCTGGATCTTTAAACCGCCTGGTGTCTCGATCGCGCGGGCGAACACAGCAGCCGCGGGCCTGAGCCAGCTGGTCGTCGTCAATCGATCCGGAAACGCCCGTTCCCGTGAGGTTTCTTCGAAGATCATCACTGCCGCGCATCGCCATTCCCCAAGGCGATCAAACAGCCGG
>NZ_JBQFIL010000009.1:0-29062 GCF_056535465.1 Ruegeria sp. G7
AAACTCGGCCGGAACGTTCGGCAGGGACGATCCGCCAGTACCGGCCATGCGCAGGTTGAATCCGTCTTCCATATCGCCGTGTTGTACATCGCCGGTCTGCGCCATGAACCCGTCAATCACCCGGTGAAGCCACGTTGTCATATTCTCCGCCACGGGCGAGTTCCTTCATCCGGGCACTATGCTGGGGAGCAATGTCCGGCAGCAGTTCGATAACGACGCTGCTGTCCTTCAGCTCGATAATGATTGTGTTTTCGGGATGGGCCATGAGGCCCTCCTGTCGTTTGGTCTTGGCCTACCTATGCCGCAGGCGTGAATGCCAAGTGACGCATTGACGTGACGGCAAAATGCAGGAAAAGAACCGCCTAATTCAGTTTGGGAAGACGAGGATCGCACGATGGGCTGGAAAACGCTGGACGACATGGATCTGAACGGAAAACGGGTGCTGGTACGCGTGGACATCAACGTACCCGTCGTGGATGGCACTGTCACCGACGCGACCCGCATTCAACGGATCGTTCCAACCATACGTGACATCCTGACGGCGGGTGGGAAGCCCACCTGCTGGCGCATCGCCCGTGGCGAGCGGCGCGAGGGCTGTCGCTTAAACAGCTTGTTCCGACGCTGGAGGCCGCCTTTGGCGCCAAAGTTCTGTTTGCCGCCGACTGCGTGGGCGCCGAGGCCGAGCTGGCCGCCGAAGAACTGCAGCCGGGCCAGGTGCTGTTGCTGGAGAACACCCGCTTTCACGCCGCCGAGACAAAGAATGATCCGGACCTGGCCGCCGGAATGGCCCGTCTGGGCGAGATCTGCAACGATGCCTTTTCCGCCGCACACCGCGCGCATAGCTCAACCGAAGCCATCGCACGCCTGCTGCCGTCCTGCGCGGGCCGTCTGATGCAGGCCGAGCTGGAGGCTCTGGAAAGCGCCCTTGGCGCGCCCAAGCGCCCGGTGACGGCAGTGGTTGGCGGGGCCAAGGTGTCGACCAAGCTGGAATTGCTGGGCAACCTGATCGACAAGGTCGATTATCTGGTGATCGGCGGTGGGATGGCGAATACCTTCCTTGTGGCTAAGGGTGTCAATGTCGGCAAGTCGCTGGCTGAAACCGCAATGAAGGACTCGGCCGCCGATATTCTCGCCAAAGCGGACAAAATCGGATGCAAAATCGTCCTTCCGCGCGACATCGTTGTTGCCGAGAAATTCGAGGCCAATGCACCGCACAAGGTGCTTGCCGCTGATCAGTGCACCGATGACGGCATGATCCTCGATGCGGGCCCCGAAAGCGTCGCGGAAATCACGGATGTTTTTGCGAAAAGCCAGACCCTGATCTGGAACGGTCCGCTGGGGGCGTTCGAGTTAGAGCCGTTTGATGCCGCCACCAATGCCGCAGCGCTCAAGGCGGCAGCACTGACCCGGTCCGGGCAGTTAATCTCGGTCGCGGGCGGCGGCGACACTGTCGCGGCTCTTAACGCATCAGGCGCGGCGCGGGATTTTCCTATATCTCGACCGCTGGTGGTGCGTTTCTCGAGTGGATGGAAGGCAAGACACTGCCCGGCGTGGCAGCGCTTGAACATTAGTCTGTTGCGCTCAAATCCCGCGCGCTAAGGCCGAAAGAACTCACGTTGACGCTTTTGCAGATCGGGGATTCACATCGCAGATCACCTGTGACATAGTGCGAACAGATGCCCGCAAAGGCACGTTTCTTGAGGCAGATTTCATACGGCGGTAAACAGAGTGTCCCGTTCCAACAGGCCCGGTCTGGGCGCAGTCGTTTTTTCTCGGTGGCTTTCATGCTGGGTGTGTATTTCACCTTTGCCGCCGTGCAGGAGACTATGGGCTATTCAGACGGGTTGAAATTGCGGCGGAACGGGACGCTCTGTCACACGACCTCGCCCGGCTGGATACCGAGATTTCCGAGATGGAAAACCTGACCCGCCGCCTGTCTGACACCTACCTTGATCTGGATCTGTTGGATCAACAGGCGCGTTCGGTTCTGGGCATGATCCGGGCCGACGAGATCGTCATCCGGTAACGGACCACAACCGGACTTTTGAGCCTCTTTGCCATTTCTTTCAAACAAGTATGCCGAGCCGGATTCCGCGCCTTGGACGCTGCGTCACATTTACTCTCGCCAGATTGCCTCAAATACTCTATGAAATAGTTTAACGCTAAACTATCTGTCCGGAAGGGGGAGATCGCCACGATGGCTGCGCGAAAAACCACAAAGAAACCAAATGTTTCTGCGGAAGAGCTGAAAACCTACTACCGCGAAATGCTCCTGATCCGCCGATTCGAGGAAAAGGCCGGTCAGCTGTATGGGATGGGTTTGATTGGCGGGTTCTGCCACCTCTATATCGGACAAGAGGCTGTTGTTGTTGGCCTTGAGGCGGCGACTGAGGAAGGCGACAAGCGCGTAACCTCCTACCGCGACCACGGCCACATGCTGGCCTGCGGCATGAACCCCGACAGCGTTATGGCAGAACTGACCGGGCGCGAGGGCGTATTCCAAGGGGAAAGGCGGCTCGATGCACATGTTCTCGAAGGAGAAGCACTTTTACGGCGGCCACGGCATCGTGGGCGCTCAGGTGCCGATTGGCGCCGGGCTGGCCTTTGCGGACAAGTATAAAGGAAACGACCGCGTCACCTTCACCTATTTCGGCGATGGCGCCGCGAACCAGGGACAGGTTGCCGAAACCTATAACATGGCCGAGCTTTGGCAGCTGCCAGTGGTGTTTGTGATCGAAAATAACCAATACGCCATGGGGACCTCTGTCAAACGCGCCACCAAGAGCCCCGATTTCTGGGAACGCGGTGCCGCCTATGGCATCGCCGGTCAGGAAGTCGACGGTATGGATGTTCTTGCCGTCAAAGCAGCCGGTGAAACGGCCGTCGCCCACTGCCGGGCCGGGAAAGGGCCGTACATTCTGGAAATTCGCACCTACCGCTATCGCGGTCACTCGATGTCCGACCCGGCCAAATACCGAACCCGGGAAGAGGTGCAGAAAGTCCGCGAGCAGAGCGATCCGATCGAACATGTGCGCGAACTGCTTCTGACGGGCAAACACGCGACCGAGGATGATCTGAAGGCCATCGACAAAGAAATCAAGGAAGTCGTGAACCAGGCCGCTGAATTCTCGAAAGAAAGCCCCGAGCCGTCGCTGGACGAGCTTTGGACAGATATCTACGCCTGAGAGGACGAATAGACATGGCAACATCGCGCTTTCGCCCACGATGGAAGAAGGCACATTGGCCAAATGGCTGATCAAAGAAGGCGATACCGTGAACTCCGGCGATATTATGGCCGAGATCGAAACCGACAAGGCGACGATGGAGTTCGAGGCCGTTGACGAAGGCATCGTCGGCAAGATCCTCATCCCCGAAGGCACCGAAGGGTCAAGGTCAACACCGCCATCGCGATCCTGGTGGAAGAAGGTGAAGACGCCTGCCCTGCCGCGGCGGCGCCCGCCGCCGCAGCGGTTGCCGAGGCCGCCCCTGCGGCGGTTGAGGCGCCCGCTTCTGTCGCGGCGGCGCCTGCTGCGCCACAGGTTGACCTGTCCCCGACTGGCCAGCGGATGCCGAAATGGCACAGCACACTGTACGTGAAGCCTTGCGCGATGCGATGGCCGAAGAGATGCGCCGCGACGAAGACGTGTTCCTGATGGGCGAAGAAGTCGCCAGTATCAGGGCGCTTACAAGGTCTCGCAGGGTCTGCTGGACGAGTTTGGCGCGAAACGCGTGATCGACACACCGATCACCGAACACGGATTCACCGGCATCGGTGTCGGCGCTGCATTTGGTGGTCTGAAACCAATTGTCGAGTTCATGACCTTCAACTTTGCCATGCAGGCGATGGATCAGATCATCAATTCGGCCGCCAAGACGCTCTATATGTCCGGCGGTCAGATGGGCTGTCCGATCGTCTTCCGAGGTCCCAACGGTGCCGCCGCCGCGCGTGGCCGCCCAGCACTCGCAGGACTACGCCGCATGGTACATGCAGGTGCCTGGCCTCAAGGTTGTGATGCCCTATTCGGCGGCGGACGCCAAAGGTCTTTGAAGTCCGCCATCCGCGATCCCAACCCGGTAATCTTCCTCGAAAACGAGATCATGTATGGGCGCTCGTTCGACGTGCCGCAGGTTGAGGATCTGACCATCCCGCTGGGCAAGGCACGCATCTGGCGCGAGGGCGCGGATGTGACCATCGTCAGTTTCGGTATCAGCATGCAATATGCGCTTGAGGCCGCGGACAAGCTGGCCGAAGAGGATCAATGCCGAGGTCATCGACCTGCGCAGCATCCGTCCGATGGACACCGGTGCGATCATCAACTCGGTGATGAAAACCAACCGTCTGGTGACCGTTGAAGAAGGCTGGCCGCAAGGGTCCGTCGGCAACTACATCAGTTCCGTGGTGATGCAGGAAGCGTTCGATTATCTGGACGCTGATCAACCTCACCGGTAAGGATGTTCCGATGCCCTATGCCGCGAACCTGGAGAAGCTGGCCCTGATCACCACGGATGAGGTGATCGCGGCGGTGAAACAGGTGACCTACCGGTAATGGAGATCAGGGGCCGCGATCCAGCAGCCGGAATGCTACCGTGTCGACATCACCATCGCCGACCGTACCGTGACGGCGCTGGTGCCGGAACGGCTGGCGGCGGATACGCATCTGACCGGTTCGCGCCCCTCTCATCAGACAGCCTATGAATGGATGGCTGAGAACAAGAAAAATCGAAGCTGCGATTGCGACCTCTCGCACGCGGCACGGGCGCCAAGCGCCCTATGACCAAATTACTCTGATTGAGGAGCGCTGAGATGCCCACCGAAATCCTGATGCCGCCCTGTCGCCGACGATGGAAGAAGGCACGCTTGCAAAATGGCTTGTCAAAGAAGGTGACACCGTCTCCTCCGGCGATCTGCTGGCCGAGATCGAAACCGACAAGGCGACCATGGAGTTCGAGGCTGTTGACGAGGGCACTGTCGGCAGATCTTGGTTCCGGAAGGAACCGAAGGGGTGAAGGTCAATACCGCCATTGCGGTCCTGCTGGAAGAGGGCGAAGCGCAGATGATATCGCTGCGACGCCCGCCAAGGCGCCAGAGGCGGCCCGGCCGCCGACGAGGCTGCCGCGCCAGCGCACCCGAGGCGCCCGCCCCTGCTCCGGCGGCTCCGGTCAAAGCGGATGGGGGCCGTATCTTTGCTTCCCCTCTGGCCCGTCGCATCGCCGCGCAGAAGGTCTTGATCTGGCGCAGATCAGCGGTTCAGGTCCGCATGGCCGCATCGTCAAGGCGGATGTGGAAAGCGCAACTGCCACCGCGCCTGCACCCGCCGCTACAGCAGCAGCATCGGCGCCTGCCGCTGCACCGACTGGTCCATCGGCCGATATGGTCGCGCGGATGTACGAGGGTCGCGAATACGAAGAAATCCAGCTCGATGGTATGCGCAAAACCATCGCCGCCCGTCTGGCCGAAGCCAAGCAGACCATCCCGCATTTCTACCTGCGCCGCGATATCAAGCTGGACGCTCTGTTGAAATTCCGGAGCCAGCTCAACAAGCAGCTGGAAGCGCGCGGTGTGAAGCTGAGCGTCAATGACTTTATCATCAAGGCTGTTGCAAACGCTCTGCAGCAAGTTCCTGAATGCAATGCCGTCTGGGCGGGCGATCGGGTTCTGCAACTGAAGCCCTCGGATGTGGCAGTCGCCGTCGCCATCGAAGGCGGCTTGTTCACCCCGGTTCTACAGGACGCCGACACCAAATCACTGTCTGCGCTGTCGACCGAGATGAAAGACCTCGCAGCCCGTGCGCGTGAACGCAAGCTGGCCCCGCATGAGTATCAGGGCGGCACTTTCGCGGTCTCGAACCTTGGCATGTTCGGCATCGATAATTTCGACGCCATCGTAAACCCGCCGCATGCAGGCATTCTGGCGGTCGGAACCGGTCTCAAGAAACCTGTTGTCGGCGATGATGGTGAATTGACGGTGGCAACCGTGATGTCGGTGACGATGTCTGTCGATCACCGGGTCATTGACGGCGCGCTTGGGCGCAACTGCTGCAGGCGATCGTGGACAATCTGGAAAACCCGATGGTCATGCTCGCCTGAACCCACAGGACTGTATCAAAAAAGGCCGCCTAGTTCAGGGCGGCCTTTTCGTTGAACGATTTGACCTACTGGTCTTTGCCGAGCATATGATCCATCGAAATCGACGGCTGATCACATCCCGCCTCTCCGACGATCTTGGCTGGGATACCGGCAACCGTCTTACAGGCCGGAACCTCCTGCAACACCACCGATCCGGCGGCAATGCGGCTGCAATGACCCACTTCGATATTGCCCAGAACCTTCGCGCCAGCGCCGATCAGAACACCGTTCCCAATCGTCGGATGGCGCTGTTCCTCTTCCTTGCCGGTTCCGCCCAGTGTCACCGAATGCAGCATCGAGACGTTGTCTCCGACTACAGCGGTCTCACCAATGACGATGGAGTGGGCATGGTCGATCATGATGCCCTTGCCAATCTTCGCGGCCGGATGAATGTCGATTCCGAATATCTCAGACGAGCGCATCTGGAAGAAATACGCCAGATCATGACGGCCCTTCCGCCACAGCCAGTGGGCCACGCGATAGGCCTGCATGGCCTGATACCCTTTGAAATACAGGATCGGCTGCAGCAAACGGTGGCAGGCCGGATCACGCTCGTAGACGGCCATCAAATCGGCGCGGGCGGCTTCGATCAGGCTGGCATCATCGGCATAGGCTTCATCCACGATTTCGCGCAGAACCATCATCGACATTTCATTCGACGACAGTTTTGCCGAGATCCTGTAGGACAAAGCGCGTTCAAGACTGCGGTGGTGCAGGATACAGGCATGCACCAGCCCGCCCATCAGGGGTTCTTTCTCAACGGCCGCAGTGGCCTCGGACGTGATGCGATCCCAGACCGGATCGACGGAAGTAACCTGGCTGCGCGTTTCAAACATGGCTTTTGATCCTTTGCTGCGCCTAGAATGCCATTTAGTGGCAAAAGGCCAAACGCAAACCCGTGATCGACGAAGCAACGAAAATGAATGACTCCCAACGCGCCTATTTCAAGACCCGAATCCGTGATCGGCTGGCGGAGTTGGAAACCCTGTCCGCCTCCGGTCAGCAGGCGCAGGCCATCGTAGAGTTGGATCAACAGGCGATAGGGCGGCTCAGTCGTATGGACGCATTACAAAATCAGGCGATGGCCAAGGCGCAGCAGGCCAATCGCGATCTCGAGGTGCGCCGCCTGAACGCCGCTCTGGCCCGCATCAACGAGGATGAGTACGGCTATTGCGAGGACTGCAGCGATGACATTCCGCATGCTCGGCTGAATCTGGACCTGGCGGCGAGCAAATGCGTCGGTTGTGCCGCAGGCTGATACAGTTTCGCAGAAGCAATTCAAAACACTGGCAATATTGAACGCAGTCAAATCCGTGTTTGTCCGCCAAAAACCGTTCGCAGGCCGCCGCCATGAGCGCGCCGTTCTCGTAGAGCGGGTGCCGCCATCTGACATCTCCATGCAAAACGGGTCGCAGGGGATGTTTTACCCGACCGCCAGACGCGACACCGCACCGGGACCGTAGACAGCCGAGACCTGCGCCACCTCAACGTCGAAAGGACCCGTAAGGCCGTCAGCGGATTTCTGATCCCTCGTGTAGGTCCAGTGAGGTTCGGAAATCACAACCTCCCGCAACAGCACGCCCTCGGCGCGCACGCGCAGCAGATAAGATCGCTTTCCTCCCCCAACGGAACATCCAGACCGGCCCAGTCATCTCCATCGACGCGCGTGCGTCGAATCCACGATATGTGATCCCCGGCTGCCGAAGGCATGGCCCTCAGATGCACCGGCGCATGGGGGCGCAACCCATTGCCGTCGAAGGTTTCAACCAGGTATTCATACGATGGGTCGTCATAGCTGCGGGTCGCAGGGCCGATGCGGTAATGTCGGCCACACGCCGCTCGGTCCGTTGCAGGCTGGTCTGGTACACACGTTCATCCAGCAATACGAACATCGACCCCTCGGGCCAGACATCCGGCATCAGCGCATCCGTACCCAACTGTCCGCGCAACCGGCCGGACGGGGTATAGACGCCGGATCCTGCAACGTGGCGTCCGCAAATTGAAACACCTCCCAGTTTCCAGGCGTACCGTCCCCGATGGCCGCCAAGTTGGCACCGTTCAAAGCGCTGCACGCGGCTGCGATTCCAACAGACCGTCGATCAGGTTGACCCGTAGCCCCGCACCTTCATCCCAGAGCCCGGAACCGGCGCGCGCAAGCGGTCTCGGTGAAGCCGATGGTGGCTTGTCCGGCAATCACATCGCGCAGCGCATAATCCTCGTCCGAGGCCGAGGCATAAACCGCAACGCTGCCAGGCCAGGGATCGGCAGACACCGCCAAATGCGGCGCATGCGGTTCCTCGGATCCCGTCATCAGCGGCAATCCAGAAACACCGGCACGACGGGACCGGCGCAACAAAGGGTTTGGCGGTAACCGCATCCTCCTGCAGTTCGCTCGCCGTATACACGCCGCGCTCGATCCGCACAGCGTCAGCCAGCTGCATCTCGGCCTTTTCCAAACGGTCGATGCGATAGAGCGCTCCGGCGTCCTCGCCGGACAGGCGCACCACATCCCCTGCGCCCAGATGCATCAGCGATGCTGGCAGGGCAAACCGCGCGGTCTCGCGCGAGACCCGCGCTTCGCTCAACCAGCGTTCAACAGTCTGGCGCCCCTCACGCGTCATCGACAGCGGCATTTCGTTGACGGACACCGCGTGCGTGCGGGTGTCCGGCAAGACCGCTTCTTCGGCCACCAGATCATGATCGGCATCGGATTGCACAAACCGTAACCGGACCCGACCGGTCATTTCGGCCTCGGCTTCGCGCCGATATTCGACACTGCCGTCAAGATCGGAACTGACCGCCAGATGATCGGGTATTACATCAACAGCGCCGCGACCGCTGCGCATCTGGAACCGCAGACGCCCGTCACGCTCAATGGCATCGAACCCATAGCGCAGCATGAGCGGCTGCAATGCCGCGCGCGCGTCCGAGACATCTTCGACCGCATAGCCGCGAACCGTACCGAACAGCGCCGAAACGTCGATATCCGTGACCCCGGCCCCGTGGCAGATTTCCGTCACAACGGACGCCAGCGTACGGCTGCCGGATCGACCGTTTAGCCAATGGCCCCGGGCATAGTTTTCACCATCGCTCCATTGGCTGCGCAGGTTGGGAAGGTCGGATCCCAGGCCCAGACATAGGCGTTGGACATATCCACCATTGGGCCACCATAGATGTCCGAGACCGGATTGATCTGCGGATCGCCCCAATACCCCAACATCGCCGTCAGATACTGCGCCTGCATGAAGTCGTCGCGCAGACCGTTGAATACAAAGGCAAGCTGGATTCCGAAGACTTCGGATCCAGAAATTTGTTGGGCTGGTTGGTCCCTTTGTCGACCGCGGCGCAGCCCGCTCGGTGAACCAGATGGGTTTCGAGCCCGGCACCCAATCGGTCGGGTCCTCCTGCCGGACACCCCTATCCGTTCGTGATGCAGGTTGGACCACCAGCTGCGCAGATCTTATAGCGCCAGATCCACGGCTCATGGTCGCCATCCCCAATCGGGGTTCTGATCTGCGCCGCCGCCTCTTCAGGAGAGGCATAGAACCAGTCATACCCCTCACCGCCCTCGATGTTGCCGCGCAGATACGCCAGATCGTAAATCGAGCCGGACGCGGCATCCAGATGATCCTCACCCTCGCGCCAGTCCGACAAGGGCATGTAATTGTCGATGCCGATAAAATCGATGGCGTCATCCGCCCACAGCGGGTCGAGATGAAAATACCTGTCACCGCTGCCGGACGGCTGATAGCCGAAATACTCGGACCAGTCCGCCGCATATCCGATTTTGGTCTCCGGACCCAGGATCTGACGCACTTCGGCGGCAAGTCTTCAACTGGGCCACAGCCGGAAACCCGGACAGGCCGCAGATCTGTGTGAGCCCGCGCATTTCCGAGCTGATGCAAAGGATGCCACGCCGCCGGCCGCCTGCACAGCGCGGCATAATGAAGAATGAACCGGCGCAGACCCCATTCGTCGGGACCGCGATAGCTGACCGTCCCATCGCCAATGGCAAAATCGCTGGCGCGTGCAGGCCGAAGAACGCGGCCACCTGTGTATCGGCCGCCGCCGTCTGGTCCGGGGACCCGTCCCGCCCCGGCGCCACATCAATGTGATGCGCCCACGCCAGGGCAGATGCGGCTGATCCGGCGCATCCGACCACGGGTCGGGCAGGCCATTGCCCTGCAATTGTTCCATCAGAATAAACGGGTAGAACATCACCCGTTTGCCGGTGTTTTTCAGATGCTGAATGGCCTGCACAACAGCGGCATCCGCGGGCGTGCCCCGTAAACAGGGCGATCATCCTGATAGGTCACAACCTGGGCCGATCCTCGGTTCAGGCCAGAAACGGACCATGGCATGTTCTGCCCGTCAATGTCGTCCCGCACCACCTTGGGTCGAATCCGGCACATCCCGCAGCGCAGATCATCCCCGAACCAGGACACAATCAGCGAGGCGGCGTCGCAGGCCGGCAGTTCTTTTCAAGAGCCCGGGTCGAGGTCACCAGATCCGGCAGCCCAGAAGCGGAATTGACATTTGCGGCCCAGCTCTTGCCGCGTCCCTTGGAATAGTTCACCTGACTGCTGGCCAGCGCATATCTTCGCCGGTTCCGGCATCAGCGCCACGCCGCGAACGATTTGGGACAAGGCATCGGGGCGGTCCGGCATGTCAGGCTGCACAGGACGTACCACTTCAAACGAGAATTGCGGGACGCGGTTTCCAAATGCCGCAAGCTGGAAATCCTCGATCACCACATATGCGGTTCCGCGATACGCCGGAACGCTGCCCGCGCCTTCGATGGCCTCGATCACAGGATCGGGCAGCTGATCAGGTGTTCCTTTGTAGATGCGCATGTTTAGACCGGCGCGCTCCAGCTCCTCACCATCGGCCCAGATGCGCCCCACATCGGCGATCTCGCCGGCTCCGACCGCGATGGCCAGGGAAATGGAATAGCTGTAGGTGACCGTTGTGACCTCTGGCGGTTTGGGCTTGCCCTTACCGCCTCCGGCCGACGCGTGGTGGTCGACGTGCGGCGGGTTTCCAGAAAATCCGACGCCCAGATCACCTGCCCCCAACGCGCATACGGCCAAAGATGGTGGCCACAGGCGCCCCTTCGCCGGTTTCCGTCAGGCGGAACCGGTCCATGCGGCCGGTTTCGACCACTTCGCTGCCGCCGCCCATCACGGACTGGCTCATCAGCCGCTGGTCGATAACCCGACCCAGAGTGGCACCAACCGCGCGGCCGATAACAGCGGTCGACAGACCCGCCACCGTGCCCCCGATGGAGCCTCCGAGCGCGGCACCGGCCGCAGAAAGAAGAATTGTAGCCATCAGAGCTCCTCCAACGGGAATTCGAAACAGGCAACGACCCGGCGTCGCCAAGGCTCGCTCAAGGCGCTTTCGACAACGCCATACCCGGAATAGGAATGAATAAAGCGCGCCTCTGGACCCGGCTCGCTAACAATCCCCAGATGTTTGGCGACGCCCCTGTCGCGCATCCGGAACAGAACCACGTCCGCAGTCGCCATCGCGTCGGAAGGTTTCTCTATCAAATGACGCCGGGCAGCCGCCCACATACGCTCTTCGCCCTGCGGCTCGGACCAGTCCATGCTGTAGACGGGCACCGCCTCGGGCTCATGCCCGATCACCGCACGCCACACACCACGCAGCAGTCCAAGACAATCCGCTCCGGCCCCCTGACCGAAGCCTGGTGCACGTAAGGCGTGCCAAGCCAGCGGCGCGCCTCGTCAATAATGTCTGCTCTGCGACCGTTCACCGAATACTGCCCCCTGTGTTCGCCTTGTTCTGTTTGGGAACGGACATCACCCAATCCTCGCCGGGCAGATCCGGAAATCCTTGAAAGTTCAGCAGGTTGTTGAATTTCAGGCGGCAGGTCTGCATGCGTTTGTCGCATCCGGCTGTCAGCCTTACCCGATCTCCGACGGACAAACCGCCACCGATACCGGACCACAGCGTGATCTGGCGGCCAGCTTCAACCTGGCGGTCGTGCTGAACCGATGCCCACAGCCCCTTGGCCGGACCCGACAGAACGTCCAGTCTGCCACGCGAGAACCAGCCCTCGTCAGCGGTTTCACCCCCGCTCAGGCGCAGCAGGGTTCCGCCGTCAAAACCGGATATGTCCGCTTCAACCCAATATCCCGGCGCGTCCATGTTGAACCGGCAGTTCTTATCGCCCAGCACCGCCGTGCAGGGCTTTTGGTACAAGCGCCCCAACGGGCGGTTCAGCAGGTCGGTCAACCCGCGCAATTCCGCGTGAAGGCACCGCCGGCGCGGCGCAGTTCGCCAATCGAGCCCCGAAACTGCAACGCACGCTGATCGGGGTTCGCCCAATTGACCAACCAGGCCCGAACCTCGGCCCCGTCAAACCGACCCGCTTCGATATCGTCCTCGCGAACCGCCGCGTCGGACAAGGCGCCCATGGCCTCGGAATTGTCGATCGACAGGCCCGTGGCCTGTTCGATGGCCGCCGCCGTCGGGTACTGGCCTTGAAGGTCAAGCCGTCAAACCGCAGTTCCATATCGTGATCGGTAAAACCAAAGGTCTGCCCGTCGGTACGGGTAATCGCCCAACACCGGCAAACCGTCGTGAAGCCGCCTTGCAGATGTGCGTGCAGGCCGTCAGTATCCCCGCTCATCAGACCCGCACCTCGACCACTGGTACATTCGGGGCGTCACCCGCCTGAAAACTGGCCACGCTGGTTTGAATCCTGTCCGTATCGAACCGCACCGGAACATCGAATTCGAACCCGGCGGTGATCTCGACCTGCTCTGGCGGTGGATCGGCAAAAGTGACCGACCCTGTGTTCAGATCCACCTCAAAGTCTACACCTTCGCGCATCTCATCCTGGTCGATACCCAGCCGCACCGTGCCCAGCACCGGTTTGGCAATGGGCCGCACATAGCTGACCCCGCCCGAACTGTAGGTTTTGACCAGCTGAAACGCGGTCTGCGTGCCGTCGCCGCGGCAATGACCTGATCCCCTTTGTCGACATTCGCTGACGCCGCGCCGGACTTGAAATCCGACCAGTCTTTCCAGCGGAACCCGAACATCTGACCCTGACGCGCCTCAAAACGAGATCAGCGTTTCGATATCGTCCAGCGACCGCATCCCAAGACCCGCATCGTAGCGCCTGCGCGAATGCGCCCAGGGCGTGTTGCGTTCCTCGAAACCGTTGGCCAGCGTCACGATATCCGTGCGCCGTTCCGGTCCCCCGACCGAAAAGCTCAGGCTGGCCGGAAATCTCACCTCGTGGAAATTCATGACTGTCTCCCGGACTTATCTGTTGCGATTGCCGCGTCCCAGGGCGCGGCTCATCTGGGCCGCGATCTGGCCCTGGCTGCGGCGAAATCCCTGCACATCGGGCGTGGTGATATTCATCACCACATTCACGGCGCGCCCGCCGCCGAGTTGCGAACGCCCAGCTTGCCATCAGGTCCGCGGGCCAGCGGCATGATCGCCTCGGGCCCGGCCTCACCATCAACCGGTGCCGCCGCGCATTGGAAACGCGGTCGGCCCGCTGATCACGCCGCCGCTGGCAAACGGCATAACCCGGCCCTGGCTGAAGCTGCCGCCATCGGCAAAGGCAAGAGCCCCTGAACCAGGCTACCAACACCATTGGCCAGCATGCCGCCGAAATGGTCCGTCACGGGCTTGATGGCCGCTGAATAGGCCGTGCGGATCATCGAGTTCTTCAGCACATCCAACGCATCCGACAGGTTCATCCCGTCCAGAACGACGCCATCAAAGCCTTGCGCAATCCGCCGGACATGCCGCGTTCAAGCGTGGCCACATCCTTACCTGTCTCTTCAAGGCCGCACTGATCCGTTTCATCTGGCCATCAAAGGCCGCTGCCATGGTGGCGGCATCCCCCAAAGCGTCGCCCAGCGCCTCTCCCTGCTCCTGCAGGTCGTCAAATCCATCACGATCCGTCATCACGCTCTCCTTGTGTCTTGTCCGGATAGGCCGCCAGCAAGGCATCCAGGCCCGCCCGGTTCATCGCCGGCATAACTGCGCCCTGCCCCAACATCAGCCGCAGCTCGGCCGGGTCAGACGCCAGAACTGCTCCGGCGTCAGGCGCAAACCCAGTACCCCGGCCCGCATCAGCGCGGGCCAGTCGAACCCGCTCATGGCTCCGCTACCATGAAGGCCCGCGCCAGCAATTCGGCCGCTGCCTTGGCGCCTGCCATCGGCCCGCCTTCGATCTCGGCATGCAGCAGGTCGGCTGGCTCACTTCGGCCCCACCACCGCGCAAACCCGCGACAATTAACGCCAGCACATCGACGCTGGAGTAGGCCCCGCCTTCGAACCGCTGAACCAGGTCGACCAGCGAGCTTGCACCCAACTCCTGTTCCAGCTCCGCCAGCGCGCCAGCGTCAGCTTGAGCACCCGTCGCTCCCCATCGATGGTCAATGCCACCTCGCCCGTCCACGGATTGGCCATCGATTTACAGCGCCGTAAAGATCAAGGCACCGGCGCTGGCCAGGCTCATCTCATAGGTCGCCTCGCCGTTATGCGAACCCGCATATTCGATGCCGGTCACCTGAAACGGCCTCGACAATGCCGAAATCGGGAATGATCACCTGAAACCCGGGTGTCTCGCTGTCGAAAAACAACTGCCGCGCCCGTTCGTCCGTGCCTGCATCCTTGAACACGCCAGAGCCTGAGATCGCCGCCGATTTGACGCCCGCGCCGGATAGCAACTCACGCCAGCCCCCTGACTTTCCAGGCTGGTCACATCCACGCTTTCCGCGTTGAAACGGACCCTGGTGGCACGCAGCCCCGCGACAGTCTCGAACAGGCCCGAGCCGTTCATATCCACTTTGACCAGCAGGTCTTTTCCGTTCTGGGCACCCATGCTCTCTCAATGATTGCTTAGTCGTCTTCCACGCGGGCGCGGATCTCAGGTCGATCTGGCGGGTTGCTCCACCGGTTCCCGTACGCCGCGCCGACGCGCGCTCGAACCACAACCCGACCCGCGGCCCCGACCGAGGTTTAGCGGCGCGTCTTCCAGCGCGTCACAGACCGCTCCGGCCAGAGTTTTGCCGCGTTGAACCCTGCAACTTCGGACACCACGGACACCGTGAACCGATGTACCGCTCCTGCGCCGGATCGATCCGCCTCTCGCACCTCTTCCGACCCAGTGTGACAGGTCTGCGGACCGCCCAGCAGGCGCAGCGTCGCCGGTTGCCCTCCGGACAGGTGTCGACCTCGGTGTCCGCCGAGCTGCTGAAACACCGCCGCCTGCAAAGCGGCTGAAACCCCATAGCTCATGCCGCCACCTCTTCATCCGCAAAGTCGGTATTGACCGCGTACATCCCTGTCGGCGACAGCCTGGATCACAAAACGACGGTTGCCCTCCCGGAACCGTTGATCCGGCGTGGACGCATACTCGATCCCTCGGGCGCTCCCCGGACCACAATGCGATAACCGACCCGAGACACCGGGACACCGGAAAGTCGCGCTGTGCCGCTGCGCTCGGTCACCTCGGCCCAAAGCGCCCCCAGAAACTGCCAGGTTTCGTCAAAGCCGCCAGCGCCATCCGCCACCCTGACCGGTGCCTCCAGCACCAGCTTGCGGTTCAGATGCGGCGCGCTCATTGCGTCACACCGGCGCCAAAGCGCACCATGCGATACCGCTGGATCAGACTGGTCACACCAAACGGCATGCAGCCATCGCTCAGCGCGGTTTCGTCGCGATATTCGTAGTAATGCGCCGCAAGCTGCAACACTGCCTGCCCCAGATCCGCCGGCAACCCGCCCCAGTCTGCCGCCATGCCTGCAATGAAAGCGATCCTGACCGATCCGCCAGTGGCAATCGCGGGCAAAACGCGCACTGGCGGGTCGCAGCCTTGGGCGCTGACTGTCCGGTTCAAGCCGATAGACGACCGTATCCACAACACTCGCGTTGCCTGCCGCGTCGCTCATCGTTACATCCTCGACCGATGAGATCGGGGCGACTGGCAGTATCTCACCCGCCCGGTCCCGCCACGCTCAAAGTCCATGAGAACTCCCGCGTAATCAGCACCTTACCGGTGCGCGCCTCAATGGCTGCAATCGCCGCGCGCAAAAACCCTTCAGCACTTCGTCTTGCACGCTCTCTTCGGCAAACCCAGTACCCAGCCGCAGATGCGCCTTGAACTGATCCACCGGCGGCGCCGTATCCGCGATGGCGGTTTCTTCGATCAACATCATCCATTCACTCCGCAATCTCGGACCCCTCCGGGGCCGCATCCTTGGAAAATGACGGGCACGCGCCGCCCCACGTTGCTCGGACGGAGGGGAGCAGCTAGACAACGCAGGGATCTCACCCGGCCCGCGCCCGCCGCCGGACCGCGGGTTACCCCGCGCCCCGGATCCGCCACCGCTTACGCGATGCCGAATTTCACCAGCTTGTCGCGGCAAAGTCGCTGACGTCGCCACCGACGCTTGGTCGCGTAAAACAGAACATGCGGCTTGGCGCTGAACGGATCACGCAGCACGCGCAGGTCGGGGCGTTCGGCAATGGTATAGCCCGCCCGGAAGTCACCGAAGGCAATCGACAGGCTGTCAGTTGCCGCATCGGGCATATCCTCGGCGATCAGAACCGGATACCCCATCAGACGCGCAGGCTCACCGGCCGCCAGACCATCAGACCACAAGAAGCGGCCATCACTGTCTTTCAGCTTGCGGATCAGACCGGCGGTTTTCGAGTTCATCACAAAGGTGCCGTTGACCCGATATTGCGCGCCCAGCGCATAGACCACATCCACGATGGCATCGGCATCCACACCGCCGTCGATGCCGGACGCGATATAGCCAAGGCTGCCCCAGGACCAGGTGTCCTCAGACACCGCACGATGGATCAAAGACCCTTGGGCTTGTCGACGCCATCGCCGTTGATGAACGATGCGGCCTCGGCGCGCGCGAACTTGTCAGCGATCCGACCCGCCAGCCAGCCTTCGACATCAAACGCGCTGTCATCCAACAGACGTTGCGAGGCTTTGGGCAATGCGCTCAGTTCGTGCAGCGGGATCGAAATACGGTCAATCATCGGCGTCGCAGTCTCGGTAGTGGCTGCGGTTTCATCCGCCCAGCCTGCGCCGACATCGGTGTGGTCGACCAGCACGTCGAACGAATTCGCCTCGACATTGACCACCGAGGCAATCGACCGGATCGAGGCTGTCGAGTTCAGCACCGACTTGATCGTCTCGGCGGTCTGCGGGTCGATCAGATAACCGCCCTCGCTATTGACTGTCGTCGACAGCGATTTGGATTCGATCTCAAGGCCGCGCAGCGTGTCATCGTCACCCGACCGCACATAAGCGTCAAGGCCTTCTGATGCGGTGCCCCATCTTCGTTCGATGCCGCAAGATGCGGGCGTGCCGCAATGGTTGATTTTCGATCCAGCATGGTTAGTCGCTCTTCTGTCTGTTGCAGTTTGGTTTTAACTTCGGCTTTCAGCCCCTTGAATTCATTCACGAAGCCAGTCATCGCCTGCTTCACCTCCTGAACCAGGGGTGCACCCTCTCCGGTCAAGGCCGGGGTTTCGGTCTTGCTCATCAGCTCTTCCTTCTTCGGGTGGGTTTGAGGCGCGCTAGGTCCGCGCCAGCTCCTGCCGGGCGTCGTCGAACACCTCGGCAATACAGCGCCAGGTGTTCTCGGTCTCAGGGTCGCTCCCCTTTGCCGCCACCCGCGCACTGGGCAACATCGGGAAGGTCACCAAAGACACCTCCCAAAGCTCCAGTTCAGTCGGGACCCGCTGGCCCTTGTCATTCTTCACAGCCCGCTTGGTGCGATAGCCAATCGACAGACCATCCATTGCACCCGCCCGGATCAGTTCCGCCGCCTCACGGCCCTTCTGCGTGCTCTCCAGCAGACGCCCCTTGACCCAAAGGCCCTTGTCGTCCTCACACCTCGTCCCAGACTCAATGGGCTGCGCCGGGTCGTGCTGCCACAGCATCTTCACCCGCCGACCCGCATTCGCTGAGCTGGCCACCGACGCACGATAGGCACCCTTCTGCACCACATCGCTGCCCTGATCGACCTGTCCGAACAGGCTGGCATAACCTTCGATGACTGCATCCTCGGTCACCGACAAGCCCTCTCCGAACCGCGCGAACTTATGCTCCAAATCCATAAACGTCTCCATGTAACTCTCTGAACTCACGGCGTTACCACGAGGAACGACTGAAACGCCTGCGCCAGGATCACCGCCGCCACTCCATAGACCGTCAGCCACAATCGCCGCTCCACCGCTCCATCATCTCTTCGATCTGATCCAGCCGTCGGCACAGATGCGCGTGCTGAATCTCAGCCACCCGTTCATGCGCAGCCAGGCGCAGACCCGGCGCGCATTCAAACGGAGGATACGGATCAGCCATCCGTACGCTCCGGCAAACCCAGCAACGCGCGCTTCTCGGCATCGCTCAGGAAATCTGACCCGCTGACCCGCGCCCATTGAGCATCGCGTTCCGCTGCCAAAGCCGGCACCTGATCCAGATCGGGTTTCAGCACCAATTCTTCGCCAGTAAAGCCCACCAGCCATTCCGAAACCGCCGCCGCCACCCGCGTCACCAGGCAGCACGGTCAGGCGATAAAACGCCCGGTTGGCCTCCTGATAGTTCGAATAGGTCGCGTCGCCCTGGATCCCCAGCAGCATCGGCGGGACCCCAAAGGCCAGCGCGATCTCGCGGGCGGCGGCTTCCTTGGTCTTTTGAAACTCCATATCGGACGGAGAGAACCCCATCGGCTTCAATCCAGCCCTCCTTCCAGAACCATCGGACGACCCGCATTACGCGCCCCGCGATAGTTCTGCTCAATCTCATCGGACAAACGCCGGAACCGATCCTCGGCCATCACCCCATGGCCATCGCCTTTCCACACCAGCGCCCCGAGGGCCGCGCCGCATTGTCCAACAACGATTTCGACCACCGAGACGCGCTGTTATGCACATCAATCGCCATCGCCGCCGCCTGCATCGGTGAATCCATAATGATCATCCTGCGGGTGGAACGACTTGATATGACAGATGTTTTCCGCCGCAAACCGGTGCTTCTTGCCGCCCACCGCGTAGTCATATGCCTTGGGCCACCATCCGCGCCGCCACCACGCTCATCCGATCAGATCGCAAGACATGCAGCTCAACCGGCAGGCCCTCGTCGGTCTGCACCGCCTCAACATATGCATTGCCCGACAGCAGCAACTGCCCGAACAAGGCTTCCATCAACTCCGCCCGCCCCTGCACCGCATTCGGACGGCGCATCAGCGACAGGATCGGATGAGTATCAAACCGCTGCGCCTGATCCTGCAGCACCAAGCAACGCCGCCGCCGCCTCGGCAATCAGCTTGACCGAGCGGAACCCCACGGATTCCCGAAACCCCGTCCGCGTCAGCGAAACCGCATCCGAGGGCTCCACGCCACGCGCCCGCCCGTCTGCCACGCCACCACAGGCCCCGCCGCGCTCGCCTTCGCCTCGGGTGCTGTTTCAGCCGACCCGCGACGCAAGAAATCGAATACCATCTGTGCTCCTTTCTGCCGCCGCTCTGCCCGGCTTGTTGAAAAGAGTTATGACGGAAAGACGTTTAAGCCTCGGGAATGGGGCGTACGGGGTGGGCAACGGTTTGAACTTAGGGATGCACGGCCGTCTCGACAGACTTCTCAAAAAGGTGGAATTGGAATTTTGGACCGCGTATCAAACAATTATGATGGCTGAATTTTTCAAACGATTCAAACTTGCCAGATGGTGGCCGTGGATGGGCCTAGCATTGGTCCTGGCCGTTGCTTTACTTGGCGGCGTGGTGGGTGACGTTTGGATGTTGGTGCTGGTCTTGGGTATCGTCTGCAGTATGTTCGCTGGCGTAGCATTTGGCGGGCACATTGCGCGCACTATGAACCAGCACGTTTTCAAATTTAGTCTCAGCTTAGAAAACCGATTGGTTCAATCGCTTCAAGTATTTGGGTTTTTGTCGTTTCCTATCGTTGTCGGCTGGTTTGCGAATACTTTCTTGGATGCCGGGGTCGAAATGTACTCACTCAGGCAACACATGTTGTGGAATTGCATACTCAGTGCGGGTGCATTTTTACTAAGACCCGATGAACCGGACATCAGAACTGACAAGTGATTTGCCTCGAAATTTGGGTCGTTGCAGCGAAAATTCTGAGGACTTTTAAAAAAACCATCACAAAGCCCGCACCCGCGGTCGCCGATAAGTTCCCTCAAGCCCCACAACCAACTCATGCAACGCCCAGACCAGCGCGTCGACCCGGTCGGGCGAACCCTGCCGCTTGAACCCGCGCGCGGTCGTCTGGCACATCATTCCTCCAGCGCGTCCAGCCTAAAGACGCGAGTTCCTTAACCACGAAAATCGTCATTGGGAAACACCCGCTTGCGCCCACCGAACACACGCATAGGATACCCTGAAACACCCCTAAACACCGCATTGTTTTCCAACAAAGGTAGACCCATGCACCCATGGAGAACGTTCTCCTCACGCTCCACACTTGTTTCGGCCAAAGTCGTTGCGCTCTCAACAGGGATTGGCGCGACACTCGGCGGTTTGCGTTCGTCCCCCGATACAGTTTGGACCGATATCTGGGCCGGTGCGTTGACGGGGTTGGTCATATCCGTTTGCTGTCTGATTGCCGAATTTCAGGTCTTTTCCAACCCCAAATTCCGGATGGCGCGCCGGGTAAGACCGATCTTTCTAATGGCCGTGCGGGGCGCTGCCTACAGCCTATTCATCATCTTTGGGCTGTTTCTCCCCGGCCTGGTTTTTGATGTTGAAACCCCGTGGCTAAACCCCGGTTTTGCCGAACGTTTTATCATATCCTCCGGCATCGCCTTTTCTTTCTCGGTCGGCGTAGAAATCACGCGGCTGCTGGGCAAAGAGGCGATGGTCGCCCTGATTTCCGGACGATACACCCGGGCGCGGCTGGAAAACCGGACCATTCTTTTTGCGGATGTCATCAACTCAACCGCGCTGGCCGAGACCATTGGTCAGCTTCGTTTTCACGACTTCCTGCGCGATGTGGCGTTGGATCTGGCTGAGGCTGTCGAACTCGCGCGCGGAGACGTCCATAAATACGTCGGTGATGCGATCATTGTGACATGGCCGGGAGCAACCGCAGCCTCCTGTGCGGCTGGACTGACTTGTGCAAAGAAATGCACAGAATTTTGGCCCACCGATCCGCCTACTACAAAGAAACCTATGGAACCGAAGCCCGCATTCGCGTGGCGATCCACTGTGGTCAGGTCGCCGCTGGCGAAATCGGCGACTGGAAAAAGGAAATTGCACTTCTGGGCGATCCCATGAACACTGCTGCCCGCATCGAAAAGGCCGCCAAGGCATTCGACGCGTCTATCGTCCTTTCAGACGAGGTTGCGCGACAGTTGTCGGAACAAGCCTCACAACGCTTAACCCGGCTCCCCGTCTACCAAGCTCCGGGGAAAAGGAGGAGCTTGTGTTGTGGTCCGCATAGTGACGCTGATGCGCTCCGAGCCGCCATAGGCCATCCTCACAATGTCCTAACCCTAGGCCGCCGATACGCCCCTGCAGGCCCCACCACCAACTCATGCAACGCCCAGACCAGCGCGTCGACCCGGTCGGGTGAGCCCTGCCCCTCAAACCCCCGTGCGGTCATCTGGCACATCTGCTCTTCCAGCGCGTCCAGCCCGACCACATGGCTTACCCGCCCCTGTTCGTACAGAGCCGCCACAGGTTCCGCTCGCGCGACCTTGCCGCGCGACGCCCGCACCGCCCGATAAGGCACCAGAGGGTCCACCTGCCGCACGACCTCTTCCACCAGTTGCCCGCCCTGATTGACCTCGGCCACCAGCCGTTCGGCCCCAAACTCATCCATCGTGCCAATCGCCGCTTGCGCCCAGCCCGCCGGGCCAACGCCCTGCACCGTCCGGTCAGCCAGCACATAGGCCCGCCAGTCCTCCGGCGGCCTTGCACCTGCGCGCCGACCACTACGATTCCGCAAGCATCCGCATCCAACCCCGCGGTCACCGCCACCACGATGCGATCCAACGCGGGCACCTGCGCGCAGCGCGCCGCCTCCAGCATCGACCCGGTCCACAACGCCCCTTCAGCATCCGACAACAGCACCCCGTCCAACTCCTGCCGCCCCAGCCGCGTGCCCGCGTAGCGCGCGTACCTCGGCCAAAAACGAGCCTGCCAGATTGGCCCGGTTCGCCTCGGTCGGGGCGTGGGTCTGCACGGTAGAGGGCGACGCCAACAAGTCCTTCAAGACTTTCACATTGCGCGGCGTGGTCGTCACACAGACCCGTGGCCGTTCGCCCAAGCGCAACGCAAATTGCAACATATCCCAGGTCTCATCCGCCTTTTTCCACTTGGCCAGTTCATCCACCCAAGCCGCATCAAACTGAGGCCCCGCAGCCCCTCGGGATCATGCGCCGAAAACGCCTGCGCCTCAGCCCCGTTGGGCCAGATCAACTTGCGTTCCGATGCCTTCCACGTGGGCCGCCGATCCGGCGGCGAGCACTGCAAAATCCCGCTATCGCCAAAAATCATTACATCGCGCACCTGATCGAAGGTCTCGCCGACCAGAGCCACACGACACGCCTCACCGCGATCCAACGGCTTTGACCCTTCGACCATTGACCGAACCCATTCGGCCCCGGCCCGCGTCTTACCTGCGCCTCGACCGCCCATGATCACCCAAGATCGCCAGTCACCCTCGGGTGGCAGTTGGTGTGGCAGCGCCCAGAATTCAAACAGGAAAGGGAGGGCACACAGCCCTCCCTCCCCGATCTCACTCAGAAATCTCTCTCGCACCGCAGCATCGGCGGAGGCGAGCCAGCCTGCACCCGATCTCAGATCGTGCCCGATCAAGGTCGAGCGCGTACCCTCCTTGGGCAATACCGGCTTGTCTGTGATGTTGTTCGACAAAGCTTGTCTCCACTTTCCTGACATATTCGGATCAGCCCCTCGAGCTGCCCTAGTTGCCTGGCTGAACCAGCAAGATCTGCATCCTCCCGGTACCGATCTGCTTGCGCAGGTCTTCCGCCGCTTGCCGCAGACCGCGAATGGATGTCTCAAGCGACCGCAACAAATCTGCCGTCTGGGAAATCCGCTCTTCCGGGGTAATCAAAGTCATGTTTGCCTGTGACCTCATGCGTGAGTTTTCTCCGCACGAGAGAAACGAAAACGGCCACCAGGTTGCCCCGGGGCCGTTGCCCACTTCTTCTAGCATGACACAACCTGTACGTGATACCGTATTTAAAGTCAATGACTTACGCAACACACACGCAACAGGCAGCGTACGATTTGGTTACCATTGCAGGGTCGTGGCTTTAAGCTCTATCGCGCCCAAGGGGTTATCCCCGTATGATTTCCAAAACGGCTGCTGTCACGATGAACGCAGCGCCGGTCGCCTCGCGCAGACCAAACGGCTCACCGGAAAAGATCGCGGCAGAGATCAATCCCACAACGACTTCGCTCATAAGGAGTAACCCGACCCGTGCGGGAGACAGTTGTGTCGCTGGCCAAATCGTCAAAAAGACCATCGGCAACGTGTAGAGCGCCGACACCAATGCAAACGGCAGGACGTCCAGAACGCTAGAACCATCGCCAGTTGGGAAAATCGGACCTGAACCAAATGGCAGGCTCACAAGCGACAATACCAAAGCCCCGCCAGAAAAGCGAACACTTGGCCCGACACCGGAACCGCACCCGCCCGGTAGAGCCCAAGTGTTCCAAGCGCCAAACCATACCGGAAATCAGGGCCAGCCAGTCGCCCGCATTGCGCGGCCTGGGTATGATCTGTTCGCCGCCCAATACGATAACGAGACCCAAAAGACCGCTGAACAGACCCAGCAACCGCATGGGGCTGAGACGCTCACCCAGAAACAGGCGGCCAAGTAGAGTGCCCCAAACCGGCGTCAGATAGAACAGGAGGATTGATCGCACGACTTCGGTATAGACAAGGCTGATTGAAAACAGGCTGAACGCGGCCCCTGTGAACATGCCGCTGATTATCAGACCTCGCCAGTCCTGAAATATCTCCAGTCGCATGCGCCATAAGAAAGGCGAGAGAACCAACAGCGCGGCAACATACATGACCATCCCGGGCCATGGACCGGTCAACCCTTATCAACAAAGAACCGAACCGGAATCCAATACAATCCCCACAACATGCCGAACACCAGGGCGATACTGGCAACTTTCAGATTGGAGCCGGGCACATTTCCTGCGGTCATCCGCAATCCTCAAAAACATATTGATCTGGTGTCGAATTCCGGTTTGCTGCAGATCGCCACAGTCTGCCGACACACGGGATCGAATGGCCTAATCGGTTTTGAAACGCCAGAACAAATCCGCACTTCCAATTGAAACGAGTGGTCTTTCTGATCCATTGCTGCACCTCCGACCGGGGAAACCCGGCTATCGCATCCTTCAGATGCAGCAGATTGTGGTAAGGGGTTACACCGTCAGCCAGACAATCCCTTGACATTCATCGCTCCAACCCTCATGTGCCGAACGAAACAGCGCTGCAGCGTGAGCATTGGCTGGCCGGACCGGCCCGAACAGCGCTTACCTATCTCATAGTTCCCAATCACGCGGGGTTCTTAACGCGACGACCAGGGTTGCAGGATTCGCCTGCACGTCCTGATATCTCGCATAACCCCTGTTGGTCACGCTCTGTGCGCGGCCAGTTGTTACTGGTCTATGGGTTAAGGTCCCGGGCCGAAAAGGAAAAACAGTGTTCGACTTTGACATGCTCGGCCTTGCGCCAGCCGTGAACGATGCGCTTAAACGCGCAAATCTATCACAGCCCACACCTATTCAAAATCAGGCCATCCCTCTGGCTCTTAAGGGCCACGACATTCTGGGTCTTGCCCAAACCGGCACAGGTAAAACGCTGGCTTTTGGTTTGCCCGTGATTGATCATTTGCTGGCCGAGCCCGGCAAACCGACCCCAAAACCGCCAAGGCGCTCATCCTTGCTCCGACACGCGAGTTGGTAAACCAGATCGCCGACAACCTTCGCACCCTGACCAAAAAAACCAAACTGCGCGTCGCCACTGTGGTCGGCGGCCAATCGATCAACAAACAGATCATGTTCCTGTCGCGCGGGACCGACATTTTGGTGGCGACACCCGGACGCTTGATCGACCTGATGGACCGCGGGGCCGTCAATCTTAATACGGTCCGCCATCTCGTGCTGGACGAGGCCGATCAGATGCTGGACATGGGCTTCATCCACGCTCTGCGTCGGATAGCCCCGCAACTGGCACCCCCGGCAAACCATGCTGTTCTCGGCCACGATGCCAAAACAGATGGAAGAACTGAGCCGTGCCTACCTGACCAACCCAAAGCGCGTGCAGGTCTCACCCCGGGTAAAGCGGCGGACAAGATCACTCAATCGGTTCATTTTGTGAACAAACCCGCAAAACCGGCCAAACTGCAGGAAATTCTGTCTGCCGACATACACCGACACTTGTGTTTTCGCGGACAAAACACGGTGCCGAAAAGCTCATGAAAGCCTTGTGGCCGACGGGTACAACGCCGCCTCCATCCATGGCAAAAAAGCCAGGGCCAGCGAGATCGCGCAATCAAGGCGTTTCGCAGCGGGAAATCAATGTACTTGTGGCGACAGATGTCGCCGCTCGTGAATCGATATTCCTGGCGTTGCTTATGTCATCAACTACGATCTTCCCGAAGTGCCTGACAACTATGTTCATCGGATCGGAAGAACCGCCCGCGCCGGACGCGAAGGCGAGGCAATTGCCTTTTGCGCACCGGAAGAGGTGGACCTGCTGCGTCAGATTCAAAAGCTGATGAAAATCGAAATTCCAGTTGCGGCGGCACAATGCCGGAAGCTGTTGAGGCACCGAAACCTGCAAGACGTCAGATCAATCGACGTAGAAGAACGACACCCCATGCCGCTAACAGATCCGCAAAACCGGGACCTCCAGACGACGCCGGCGCCCACGTAAACCGGCAGCGTGATCGTCACCCAGAACGATCCGCGACGACGGCCGAAAAACGGAAAGAACCGGCGCAGTGAAACCTGCGCCGGTTCTTTGCAAAGATACGAACTGATCAGTTGCCCGAGTTTTGCTCAGCCTCAATCTCACGCCACTTGGCCACGTTGCGATTGTGCTCCTGCAGGGTTTCGGCAAAGGCGTGACCGCCTGTCCCGTCGGCCACAAAGAACACATAATCTGTATCGTCCGGCGCTACAGCCGCCTCAAGACTCGCCTGCCCAGGGTTGGCGATTGGGGTCGGCGGCAATCCGTCGATCACATAGGTATTCCATGGAGTTGCGCGGCGCAGCTCACTTCGCCGCAATCCGCGCCCCAGCACGCCCTGACCTTTGGTGACACCATAGATCACCGTCGGGTCGGTTTGCAGTTTCATACCTTGGTTCAGGCGGTTGACAAAGACACTGGCAACTTGTCCGCGCTCCTCAGGGACCGCCGTTTCCTTTTCAATGATTGACGCAAGGATCAACATCTCTTCCGGGTTATTAAGGGGCAGGCCCTCTTGTCGGCCCTCCCAGATCGCGTTGATCCTAAGCTGCTGTTGCTCCTGCATTTCCTGCAGAACAGCGTTCCGGTCTTCACCACTGCAACCTCGTAGCTGTCTGGTGCCAGCGTTCCCTCGGCCGGCGGTTCGGTCACATCGCCCGTCAAAACATCCAACGCTTTCAACGCTTCAACCACCTGCCACGAGGTAACCCCCTCGGCCATGGAAATGCGAAAACGCGTGTCGGCCTCGTCGCGTTTTTCCTGATAGACCTCGGGGATCTCATCTTCGCCAACCTCAAACGCCGCAACCTCGACAAAGTCGAGCGTCGCCGAGTTCAGTTCGCGTATCCGGGTCTGGTTACGGGTCACACCGATCCGGTATTCAATCTCTGCACCGCAGGTGCTCGCCCCACTGCGGGTGATGTCTTCGATGATCTGCTGCATCAGGCGCCTTCGCGCACGAGAAAGCTACCCGCTTTCAACTGCTGCGCCTTGTCGGTGTAATCGGCGGCCATCCGAAGATGGTGGCGCTGCTGATCGCACCCTGGTCTTCAAGATCGCGGCTGACATTTGTCATGTTTGTACCGCTTTTGACCTGCAGGCAGATCGCCGTCTCAAGCGGGCCTTCCGATTTGTATTGCGATTGCCCCCACATCAGACCGGCCCCCAGAACAGGCCGATCACAAGAACGGTCAGCATGTTCGATGCCAGAGCCCGCCACATCTATTCGACCGAAGATCACGCTGGCATTTGTACCTCCAAATCCGAACGAGTTCGACAAGGCGACGTTGATCTCGCGCTCGCGCTGGCGTTTGGAGCCAGGTCGATGGGCGTTTCAACGGCTGGGTTGTCCAGGTTGATCGTGGGTGGCGCAACCTGATCGCGAATAGCAAGGATCGAGAAGATCGCCTCAATCGCACCTGCAGCGCCCAGCAGATGGCCTGTCGCGGATTTGGTCGATGTCATGGTCGCGTTGCTGGCGTGGTCGCCCAGCAGTCGTTCCACCGCACCCAGCTCAATCGTATCCGCCATGGTCGACGTGCCGTGGGCGTTGATGTAATCAGATCTTTGGGCTCTAGCCCGGCGCTCCAGCGCCGCTTTCATCGAGCGTTCGGCACCATCCCCATCTTCGCTGGGCGCGGTGATGATAGGCGTCACCCGACATGCCATAGCCAGAACCTCGGCGTAAATCTTGGCACCGCGCGCTTTGCGTGGTCGTAATCCTCAAGAACCACGATCCCAGACCCTTCACCATGACAGCCCGTCGCGGTCAATGTCGTAAGGGCGGCTGGCCGCTTGGGATCGTCCGCATACTTTGTGGACAGCGCTTTGCAGGCATTGAAACCGGCGATACCGATTTCGCAGATACACCTTCTCCGCCACCCACCAATCGCTGACATCGGCATCCCCAGCGCGAATGATACGGCTTGCGTCACCAATCGCATGCGCGCCGGTCGAACACGCAGTCACAACCGAGTGGTTGGGCCCCTTGAACCCGAACCGGATCGACACCTGACCCGACGCGAGGTTGATCAGCGCGCCTGGAATAAAGAACGGCGACACGCGGCGCGGACCCTTGTCCCGGATCAGGTTCGCGGTGTCGGCAATGACCCAAGCCCACCAATACCGGACCCAATCAGGACGCCGGTTTTCAGGCGGTCTTCCTCATCCTCGGGTAACCAGTTGGCATCCTTGCATGCCATCTCTGCGGCAGCGATGGAATGAGGATAAAGTCCTCGATCTTGCGCTGTTCTTTGGGCGGCATCCAGTCATCAGGATTGAACGTCCCGTTGGTGCCATCCCCGCGCGGGACTTCGCAGGCATAGGTCGTTGTGACCCCGCTTGCCTCGGCATCGAACTGGGTGATGGGTCCTGCGCCGGATTCCCCGTCCAGCAGCCGCGACCGGTTTCCTCGACCCCACTGGCCAAAGGAGTGACCAATCAAGACCGGTTACAACGACTCTGCGCATGAAGTGCCTCTTGCCTGCTTCCTGTTTGAGAACCGCTCCTACCCCGGCCCGGGGCCGAAGGCAAAAGCAACGGCGGTTCCGCACCGGCATCCTGTTGCCGATGGTTTTGCCGCGAAAAGTGCGTTTGGCTTCGAAATTTCCGGAAAAACCAGCCGCCGCTTTTCGCGGAACGCGAACGGGTTGGATCAACCGAACCGCCCTTACTGAAACTGCGCCACGGGTTCGTGCGCGGCCCGTGCCACATCAGCGCCTCAGACAGGTCAATCGCCTTGCGGAACAGGGCGCGACCCACCAATGCTCCGGCAATGTTCTGGATGTAGGCCAGTCGTGAAATGTCGTCCACCGTACGCACAACGCCACTTGCGATGACCGGTGTACGGGAATGCTGCGCGCAAGCCGGAATCAGGCCCAACTGCGCCTCGACATCCTCCATGTCGCTGTCGATGTCGGTGATCAGAATGGCCGCAAAC
>NZ_JBQFIL010000010.1:0-10521 GCF_056535465.1 Ruegeria sp. G7
CAATGGTCTGACGAACCGCAGCGGTCGCGTCTTGTATTTTGTCAGCCTTGGTTACGTCTGGGGTGACATAGAAACAACAAACAGCATCACGTCCGGATCGACGGTTCAGTCTTTGCAAACTCGGATCGACGAGGCGGCTTTCGGCAAGTATTGGGGCTGAACACAGGCTGAACGACAATTGGTCGGTTACCGGCGAATACGAGTATGTGCAGTTCGATTCCGAGGATGTCGTGTTTGGTTCTGGATTTTCCACCAAATCCACGCCCAATTATCGGGGACTGCGGTTTGGTCTGAATTACAAATTCTAGCAAAGAACCATTTTGTTTAGCTTTTGTTTGACAACTGGTCGGCGGTTTTGTCCTTTGGCGCGGAAATTTTGAAACTGTGGCTTGCGCCCACCGAGTCTTGTTGTCTACGCTAAAGGTGAAAACGCCAAGACAGGAGAACGGATTGGCCATCGGTGCCTGACCCCACCGCAAGACGACATGCCCCAACGCGAGGCGTTTGTTGAATTCCCGACAACCGATTGTTGATTGATTTATGCGGCGAGTATGACCGCAATCTGGCCGAGATTGAGCAGAAGCTGTCTGTTCAGATCCTGCGTCGGGGTAATCAGCTGGTGGTTATGGGCGACGAGGATCTGCAGAAACAGGCGCTGGAGGTGTTGCAAGCGCTCTATACGCGGTTGGAAGGCGGGCGCGACGTTGAGGCGGCGGATGTGGATCGCGAGCTTTCGCATGGGCGGCTCTGAACAGGAGACTGGCAGCCGCGACGGTGACCAGCTTGAGATGTTCAAGGGCGGGACGGTTGAGATCAAAACTCGTAAGAAACTGGTCGAACTGCGTACAGACGCTCAAAAAGCTTATGTTCAATCCCTTTTCAATAATGAGCTTGCCTTTGGCATTGGGCCTGCCGGCACTGGGAAAACCTATCTGGCCGTTGCGGTTGGCGTGTCGATGTTTATTGGCGGTCACGTGGACCGGATTATCCTTAGCCGTCCGGCCGTCGAAGCCGGCGAAAAGTTAGTACCTGCCGGGTGATATGAAAGACAAGGTCGATCCGTACATGCAGCCTTTGTATGACGCGCTGAACGATTTCCTGCCGGGCAAGCAACTCGCCAAACTGATCGAGGAAAAGCGAATCGAAATTGCCCCGCTGGCCTTTATGCGCGGTCGGACTTTGGCCAATGCTGTTGTTCTGGATGAGGCGCAGAACGCAACCACCATGCAGATGAAAATGTTCCTGACCCGTCTTGGAGAAGGCAGCCGCATGGTCATCACAGGCGACAGGTCTCGGTCGATCTGCCGCGCGGTGTTCTGTCGGGTCTGGCGGATGCGGAACGGCTGCTGAAGGCGATTCCAAACATCAGCTTCAACTATTTCACGTCAAAGATGTTGTGCGCCACCCGCTTGTGGCGGCCATTATTGAGGCATATGAGGCTGAAGCTGGCCGCGAAACGGGGTGATATCCCGGGCCTCGTCGGTTTGAGGCTGCGGAAAGTGTCGAAATGAACCAAGTCACAGTCGAAGACTCGCGTTGGCAAAATCTTGAAGACTTGTCGCAGGACGCTATCGGCGCCGTGCTCTCGCATGTGGGCTGCCCCGACATCTGCGAAGTCAGCGTATTGGGATGCGACGATAACCGTATTGCCGAGTTGAATGACGAGTTTCGGGAAAAACCAACAGCGACAAATGTTCTCAGCTGGCCGGGAGCCGAATTGGGTGCGGTTGATGCCGGGCAAACGCCGCGTCTCCCGCATCCGGATCTCACCGGCGAAATCATGCTGGGTGACATCGCAATCGCGTTCGATACCTGCGCGCGCGAGGCTGCTGCGGCGGGTAATTCCATGGACGATCACGTGACGCATTTGCTCATTCATGGAACGTTGCATTTGCTGGGGTATGATCACGTTCGTGACCTGGACGCCACTTTGATGGAGGCAGTTGAGGTCGAGATACTTGGCAAAATGGGTATTGATGACCCATATAATACATGACGTGGGTTACCAAACCCGATCAATTGGAACAGGATAATGGGCGATATAGACGGCAGTTCTAGGGCGGCGCACAGCGCGCAACCACAGAACAGCGGCAACGACATCGAAGAAAAAGCAGCATTTTTTCTCCAGTTTTGATGCTTTCTCCGGTCCGGACGACAAGCAAGACCACAGTCAACGGGGCGAGGCGGTTGCCGTGCAGCCGCGTGGCATGATCAACCTCCGCCGGATGCGGGTTGAGGATGTCGCGATACCGACCGCGGAAATTATCTCAGTACCTTCTACGATATCCAAAGATGAACTCGCTCAGGTGTTCCGTGACAGCGGGCTATCTCGGGTTCCTGTCTACGAAGGCACGCTGGACACACCATTGGGGTTTGTACATCTAAAAGACTTTGCTTTGATCCACGGATTCAACGGGGATCGGACGAGTTCGACCTGAAATCGATGCTGCGCACGTTGCTGTTTGTGCCGCCTTCAATGCCGATTGGGGTTCTGTTGACGAAGATGCAGACCGAACGGCGTCACATGGCGCTGGTGATCGATGAATATGGCGGCGTTGACGGGTTGCTTACAATCGAAGATCTGATTGAGCAGGTCGTGGGTGAGATCGCCGACGAACATGATGCGGATGAAGACCAGCTTTGGATTCAGGAGAAACCAGGCTGCTACGTTGTTCAGGCCCGCGTGCCTCTGGAAGAGTTCGAAGCCGAGATTGGCCGATCCCTGACCGATCATAAGGATGTCGATGACGAAGACATCGACACCCTCGGGGGCTGGTCTTTATGCTGTCTGGGCGCGTTCCCGCGCGGGGCGAGGTTGTGTTGCATCCCGAAGGTCCGGAATTCGAAGTTATTGACGCCGATCCACGCCGCATCAGCGATTGCGCGTGATGTTGCCGGATATCGCTGCATGAACCCTGCCCAGGGCTGGCCTGTATGGGTGAGGCTCGTGGTTGCCGCCGCGCTGGGCGCGTCGGCTGCCTATGGTCTTGCCCCGTTTGGGTACTGGCTGGCGACATTGACCTCACTGGTTCTGATCACGCCCCTGTTTCTTGCCAGCGAAACGCGCACCCGCGCCGCTTGGCTCGGTTGGGTTTTGCGACCGGCTACTTTGCGCACGCGTTGAACTGGATCATCGAGCCGTTTCAAGTTGATGCCGCACGACACGCCTGGATGGCGCCGTTCGCCCTGGTCTTGATGGCGGGCGGGTTGGCCTTGTTCTGGGCGCTCGCTTTTTGGCTGTCGCGCCGGTTGGGGCGCCGGCGCTGCGTCAGGGCATTCTGTTGGCGCTGGCGCTCTCGCTTGTTGAGTTCGGACGCGGGTACCTGCTCACCGGGTTCCCCTGGGCCGCGGTGGCACAAATCTGGGTGGACACACCAGTTGCGCAGCTTTTGTCGTTGGTGGGTCCATATGGTCTTGCAGCGCTGACGTTTGCGGCGCCCCTGCTTGTCGGTGCAGCGCTCTCGGAACACAGGCCCATCCGGCGTCTTGCGGGACCCGTTGTCTTTGCCATGGGTTTTGCGGTTTTAGCTTTGTCTTACGCTGCGATGCGACCTGACGTTCAGGACAGCGAATACACCGTTCGTCTGGTGCAGCCCAATGCTCCACAACACCAGAAGTGGGATCCTGAGTATGCGCCGCTGTTTTTGCACGACAGCTGGAGTTTACGGCTGCGGACCCCGGCCGGATCTGATCGTCTGGCCAGAAACTGCGATTCCGGCATGGTTGGGTAGTGCGCAACCCTATCTGGCGGCAGTTGCCGAGGCGGCGCAGGGTACGCCCGTCATTCTGGGCATTCAGCGTAGCGACGGTCCACGTATCTACAACTCGATGATTTTTCTGGGTGAAGACGGTCGTCAGCAAGGTTTGTACGACAAACATCATCTCGCGCCGTTTGGCGAATATGTGCCATTTGGCGATCTGATGGCGCGTTTCGGCATCCACGGCCTTGCGGCAACAACGGGAAATGGATTCAGCGCCGGACCCGGTCCCCAACTGCTCGATACCGGAGACCTGGGCAAGGCCTTGCCGCTGATCTGTTACGAGGCCGTTTTTACGCAGGACGTTCTGGGTGCACCAACAGGGCGGATTACCTGCTGCAGATTACCAACGACGCGTGGTTCGGCACACGTTCTGGGCCGTATCAGCATCTGGCACAAGCGCAGATGCGGGCTATCGAGCAAGGCCTGCCGATGATGCGGTCGGCCAACACCGGCGTGTCGGCGATGATCGATCCTTTGGGGCGGATCACGGCATCGCTGCCATTGGGGCAGGCCGGGTATGTAAATGCCACGCTGCCGAAACCACAGGCGCCGACGCTTTATTCACGGATGGGCGATAATCCGGTCTTGGTCTTGCTATTGGTGTTGTTCGCGATGTTCTGGCGCAACGCCCGCAAAGATCGACGCTGATTTTGGATTGACCCTGTCTGCCTGGGCGCGTATCCCGTCCGTCGCCTGTCACAACGGCTTCCTGGCGTGGCAGGAAAATCCTAATGGAGCACTTTTATGTCCCGACAGAACTATACATTTACTTCGAATCCGTTTCCGAAGGACACCCTGACAAGGTCTGCGACCGCATTTCCGACGCCGTCCTTGACGCATTCCTGAACGAAGAACCCGAAGCGCGCGTTGCGTGTGAAACCTTCGCCACAACCGACCGTGTCGTCATCGGTGGTGAGGTCGGTCTTTCGGATCAGGATAAATTGCACGATTACATGGGCCGCATTGATCAGATTGCGCGGGCCTGTATCAAGGATATCGGGTACGAGCAGGACAAATTCCATCATGGCACGGTGGAAGTGACCAACCTGCTGCACGAACAATCGGCCCATATCGCGCAGGGTGTAGATGCCGCCCACAATAAGGATGAAGGTGCCGGGGATCAGGGCATCATGTTCGGTTACGCGACGACCGAAACGCCAGCACTGATGCCTGCGCCGATTCAGTATTCCCACGCGATTCTGCGCCGTTTGGCCGAGGTCCGCAAAACGGAACCGAGCCTGCGCTGGGCCCGGATGCAAAATCGCAACTGTCGGTGATTTATCGCGATGGCAGGCCAGTTGGCGTCAGCTCAGTCGTGTTGTCGACCCAACACCTGGACGAGGCTCTGACTTCGGACGATATCCGCGAGATTGTCGAGCCTACATCCGCGAGACGCTACCGGAGGGTTGGCTGACGGCAGAGACCGAATGGCATGTCAATCCCACCGGTAAGTTCGTAATCGGCGGCCCGGACGGTGATGCGGGTCTGACCGGACGCAAGATCATTGTCGATACCTACGGCGGCGCGGCACCTCATGGCGGTGGCGCATTCTCGGCAAAGACCCGACCAAGGTCGACCGCTCGGCCGCATATGCGGCCCGTTATCTGGCTAAGAACGTTGTTGCTGCTGGAATGGCGGATCGCTGCACCATCCAGCTAAGCTATGCGATCGGTGTGTCCAAACCGCTGTCGATTTACGCCGACACCCACGGGACCGGACAGTTGCCGGATGCGCAGATCGAAAAAGCGGTGGGGAGGTCATGGACCTGACACCGCGCGGAATTCGTCAGAAACTGGAGCTGAACAAACCCATCTATCAGCGTACCGCAGCCTGGTCATTTCGGACGCGAACCGGATGCAGACGGTGGTTTTAGCTGGGAGCGGACCGATCTGGTCGACGCGTTGAAACAGGCGGTCTGATTCAAAGAGACTTAGAAAAACGCGCCCGACCCGGCGCGTTTTTGTATCGCATCGCATCGGCGGGCACCTCTTGCAACGCGTTAGGCGGCGCAGTATGGCCAGCGTCATGAACTCCAAGACACCACAACGCCCACACAGAAACTTCTACGGCCGTCTCAAGGAAAGGCCCTCAAGAGAAGTCAACAGACCTATCTGCACGAAGATCTTAACGCCTTGTCACCCGGCGCAGTGGATTGGCAGACCAACCCCGAGCGGCACCCGCTGAACCTGCAAGAGTTGTTCGGCGGCAAGGATGTTTGGCTTGAAATGGGTTTGGCGGTGGTGAGCATCTGGTGCATCAGGCGGCGCGCAACCCGAACACCGGTATCATCGGGGCTGAGCCTTACATCAATGGCGTCGCAATGTTGCTGGGAAAAATCCGCCGTGCAGGCGTGCACAACCAGCCGTTCATCCCGGCGATGCGCGCGATTTGTTTGATGTGCTTCCCGATGCCAGCATGTCGCGGGCGTTCCTGCTGTATCCGGACCCCTGGCCGAAAAAACGGCACCACCGCCGCCGTTTCGTGACAACCGAACATCTGGAGCCGCTGGCCGTGTGCTGAAACCGGGCGCGATTTTCCGGGTGGCAACCGATATCCCCGACTACGTCCGTCAAACATTGGAAGAGGTCCCGCGTGCGGGTTCGAATGGCTGGCCGAGCGCCCGGCGGACTGGCGCGAGCCTTGGGATGATTGGATCTCCACCCGCTACGAACAGAAGGCCCTGCGCGAGGGCCGCACACCACCTACCTGACCTTCCGGCGCAAGGGGTGATTGCGCTGGACCAAGCGGCGGCAATTCGCTAATCGGCCTGAGTAAGACAGCGCAAAGGAACCCTCATGTCCGGACACGGTTCGCCCATCCCGATGACCTCCGCCCCTGTGGCCCACTGACTGGAACGGCAGAGGTGCCCGGCGACAAGTCGATCTCGCACCGGTCTTTGATCCTGGGTGCAATGGCGGTGGGCGAGACCAAGATCTCGGGCCTTCTCGAGGTGAGGACGTTCTGGACACAGCTAAGGCGATGCGCGCCTTTGGGGCCGAGGTGACCGATCACGGTGGTGGGGAGTGGACGGTGTATGGCGTGGGCGTCGGGGGCTTTGCGGAACCCGATCAGGTGATCGACTGCGGTAATTCAGGGACCGGCGTGCGGTTGATCATGGGGGCAATGGCGACCTCACCGATCACAGCGACCTTTACGGGCGATGCAAGTCTGAACAAACGCCCGATGGCGCGTGTCACGGACCCGTTGTCTCTGTTTGGAACGCAGTCCGTTGGGCGGTCAGAAGGGCGTCTGCCCATGACCATCGTCGGTGCCGCCGAACCGGTGCCCGTGCGGTACGAGGTTCCGGTTCCCTCTGCGCAGATCAAATCTGCCGTGTTGCTGGCGGGCCTGAACGCACCCGGCCAGACCGTGGTGATTGAAAAGAAGCCACCCGCGACCATTCGGAACGGATGCTGGCGGGGTTTGGCGCTGAAATCACCGTTGAAGACACTGATGAAGGTCGGGTGATCACCTTGACCGGTCGCCCTGAGTTGAAACCGCAGGTAATCGCCGTACCCCGCGATCCGTCCAGTGCGGCGTTTCCGGTTTGCGCAGCCCTGATCACGCCGGGTTCGGACGTGTTGGTCCCCGGTATTGGCTTGAACCCAACCCGCGCCGGTCTGTTCACCACGCTGCGAGACATGGGGCCGATCTAACCGAAAACGAGCGCGAAGAAGGTGGCGAGCCCGTGGCCGATCTGCGCGCGCGGTATTCGCCCAAAATGCGGGGTATCACGGTCCCGCCGGAACGCGCCGCGTCGATGATCGATGAATACCCGGTGCTCTCCGTTGTGCAGCAAACGCCACGGGAACCACGGTGATGGGCGGCGTCAAAGAGCTGCGTCAAGGAAAGTGACCGGATCGGCGCAATGGCGCGTGGCCTGAGGGCCAATGGGGTCACTGTTGAAGAAGGCGAGGATTGGTGGTCCGTCGATGGCCATGGAATCGGCGGCGTTCCAGGCGGCGGTACGTGCGAGAGCTTTCTGGATCACCGCATTGCCATGTCCTTCATGATCCTCGGGATGGGCGCGCAAAAGGCGGTGACCGTAGATGATGCCGGGCCCATCGCTACGTCTTTCCGATTTTTGAACCCTTGATGGCCCGGCTTGGTGCCCAGTTGGTTCGCAGCAATCGGTAGGCTTGACGACCAGTTTCACAGTGGCGATTGACGGTCCTGCGGCGGCGGAGGGAACAATTTCAAAGGCGTCGCAGCGCATTTCGGGTTTGCCCATCTGGATACCGGGCTGCTCTACCGCGCGGTTGGCCGTGAAACGCTCAACGGGGTCGATGCGATCACGGCGGCGCATGCCTTGACGGCAGAGGCGTTGGACCACGGCGATCTGCGCACAGCGGATATCGCGCAGGCCGCATCCAAGTCGCAGTCATTCGAAGTGCGATCCGCCTTGGTCGATTTCCAACGCGCTTTTGCCAGAAGGGCAGGCGGTGCGGTCCTGGACGGCCGGGACATAGGAACAGTGATTTGCCCCGCAGCCGAGGTGAAGCTGTTTGTCACCGCAAACCCAGAGGTGCGGGCGGAACGGCGTTTTCTTGAGCTTCGGGAAAAAGGCGCCGACGTTTCGCGCGCGCAGGTTCTGAACGATGTGCGCGAACGCGACGCGCGCGACGCAGAACGCAGCACGGCCCCGATGAAGCCAGCGGAAGATGCGGTACTGTTGGATACCTCAGACCTGTCGATAAAAGACGCTTTGGACAAAGCAATCGACTTGATCTCGGAACAGCGACGCACCGTTCGGTAGCACTGGATGGGAAATATTCTTCACCAGGCTTTGTTTGGCTTGTGTCCTGCCGCGACCCTATTGTTGGGCCACACACTGCGGGAGAATGATCATGATCCGCCTTGCCCTTGCGCTGATGTTCCTCGCCGGAAGCCTTGCCGCCCAGAGGCTGAGCCGCCGATGGATTACGAAAGGCTGGGCAAGATCCTGTTTGCGCCTCGACCCCGAGACACAGCCACTTGGACCGGGTTTTGAGCTGACGATCTCGGATGTTCAGTTCTGGTGATCACCGATGTCAGCACGGATCGGATGCGTGCAGTGGTGGCGGTCCGCGGTGCTGATGAACTGTCGAAAGAAGAGCTGCACCGTATGATGCAGGCCAATTTCGACACGGCATTGTATGCCGCTACGCGATTGCAAATGGAACCGTTTGGGCGACGTTTATTCATCCGCTTTCGTCGTTGGACAAGGCGCAACTGATTTCTGGATTGGCGCAGACGGTGAACATCGCCGAAACCTACGGCACATCCTATACCGGTGGCGCGATCCAGTTTGGCGGGGTGACAGCGATGAATTGCAACGGCAATTGATCGAAGACCTTCTGAAGAAAGGCGAGGAAATCTGAACCACACCTTGAGTTTAGTGCTTATAGGTGCGCCCACCTCCGTCCGCAAAAGCGACCGTATCGATCAAGATATGCGGGGATTTGCCTCGAACACCTCGCGGTTCTTTTTGTGCGGCCCGGGTTCGGAAGATCGAACGCTCTGAGTCGAAGGATCAGAATGAGACACATGTAAATTTGTCAAGGGTATAGATTGACGCAATAAAGTCGTTATAGTCTCCGGCACGCCAAAGAGGAAGGCCGCTTTACAAGCCCCAAAACAAAAAGGGGCAAGCAGCTAAAAAATCCCCAAAAGCCGACAGGGACAAAGATAATGAATAATCGTTTGCGTAAAATCACCATCGTAGGTGGTGGTACAGCAGGTTGGATGACCGCGCTGATCTTGGACATGGTGTTTTCTCGCACCTCAGCGTCCAAGGATCGCCCCGCGATCTGCCTGATCGAAAGCCCCAATATCTCAACCGTGGGTGTTGGCGAAGCCACAGTGCCGCGTATGCCGGTCACGCTCCGGCAGGCGGGCATTTCAGAGCGGGATTTTTTCGCGAGACCAATGCATCCTTTAAATTGGGGGTGAAGTTCTGCAATTGGAACAAGGACCCCAAGGGTAAACGCATCGATTACGTCAACCCTTTGCCCATGGCCAGGTGCTGGAAGGCTTGGGTCCGCCGAGTATTTCTTGCGATTTGGCAATGGGGACCGGGACTTCACGCAATCCATCTCGCCACATGATGATCTGGCACGCCTATGCAAGGTGCGCGCAGTTGCGTCAGCCGGAATTTGAGCAGCGTTTTGGCTATGCCTATCATCTGGATGCTGTGAAATTTGCAGCATGCTGACACGGGTCTGCACCCAGCGTGGCGTGGAACATATCCAGGATGAGGTGCAATCGGTTGAGCTGGATGAACAGGGCAACGTCAGCCATCTGATGCTGGAGCGCAACGGCCGCCACGACATCGAGATGGTCATCGATTGTACCGGCTTTTCGCGGGTTGATCATCAATCAGGCCTTGGCGAGCCGTTTATGGATTATTCGGACTACCTGCCAAACGATCGCGCCATGGCGCTGCAGATCGAGCATCCTAACCCCAAAGATCGAAAGCGTGACCCGGTCCACGGCACTTGGTGCCGGTTGGACGTGGCGGGTGCCGCTCTATAACCGTGTCGGCACGGGCTACGTGTTCTCGTCCGCGCATCGCACGGATGATCAGGCGGCAGATGAATATCTCGAATGGCTGGGCGCCAGCGGCTAAGGGTGCGACACCGCGCGTGATCCCGATGCGCATCGGGCGTGTGCGCAATGCCTGGGTCAAGAACTGTGTGGCGATTGGTTTGTCCGGCGGATTTATTGAGCCGCTCGAGTACCGCGATCCATATGATTGATCATGCAATTCGCTGGTTTGCAG
>NZ_JBQFIL010000011.1:0-1190 GCF_056535465.1 Ruegeria sp. G7
GACGAGTTGACGCGGTTCGACGCCGTTGTTCTGGATCCGCCTCGCGCGGGGCCGAAGCGCAGGTCGCCCAGCTGGTTCAGGCCAAACGCCCGGTCATTGCCTATGTATCCTGTAACCCGGTGACCTTTGCGCGCGACGCAAAAACCATTGTTAACGCGGGTTACACCCTTGAATGGGTACAGGTCGTTGACCAATTTCGATGGTCGTCACATACGGAACTTGCGGCGCGGTTTGTGCTGAACCCCGCATCTTGAGCAGACAGGAGACAGGCAGAATGGGGTTCAGACAGCGTTTGCTGACCGTTATCGAGGCTCCGGCTTTCAGCCGCTTCATCACTGGTGTGATCATCTTCAACGCCGTGCTGTTGGGCATGGAGACATCACCGACGCTGATGGAACAGGCCGGGCCGCTGATCGTTTCTCGATCAGGTCTGCCTGGCGATTTTCGTTGCCGAAATCGGCTCAAAACTAATCGTCACAGGGCGCAGGTTTTCACAAGTGGCTGGAACATCTTTGATTTCGTGATCGTCGGCATCGCTCTGATCCCAGGCGGCGGGGGTCTGTCGGTGCTGCGAGCGCTGCGAATCCTGCGGGTGTTGCGGGTCATTTCCGTTGCCCCGCGATTGCGCCGCGTGGTCGAGGGTTCATTTCAGCACTACCCGGAATGGCCAGTGTCTTCCTGCTGATGGCCATCCTGTTTTACATCGGCGCGGTGATCGCAACCAAACTGTTCTCACAGTCCTTCCCCGTATGGTTCGGCGATCTTGGTCTGTCGGCCTACACCCTGTTCCAGATCATGACGCTGGAAAGCTGGTCCATGGGGATCGTTCGGCCGGTGATGGATGTGTACCCGTATGCCTGGATGTTCTTTGTGCCCTTCATCATGGTCACAACCTTTGCGGTGGTGAACTTGCTTGTGGGTCTGATCGTGAACTCGATGCAGGACGCCCATCATGCCGAGGATGAAGTGAAAACCGATGCTTATCGCGATCAGGTGCTGGAGCGGCTGGAAATCATCGAACGCCACTTAATTGAGCAGTCGAACATGAAAAAGTGATTTCAGTTTATTGTTTTTTGGCATAATAGTTCCCCAAAAAACAGCAGGCAGTGAAAACATGGATCGTCGAGCATTTGGATTGGGGGCAATGGCAACGCTGAGCTTATCGGCTTGTGCCTCAGCCAGCCCAAAAT